>NZ_CP102772.1:5047500-5687190 GCF_026020075.1 Bosea sp. NBC_00550 | reverse complement strand
AGTCTCGATCGCGCTGAAGCGTGAGGATGGCCATCCCACCGATGGGCTTGGCAGACCCGCGTCCGAAGACTGCCAGTGCGCTCCGCGTATCCCGTGATCGCTCGGGCGATCATCCAGAGTAGTATCTGCGAGGCTTCGCTGGCATGCTGCAGTCCGAAGACTAGGCCGGCTGCGACGACCGGCCCGTCAACACCGCTGGCTCGACTAGGCCGGGGTCCTGGCAGGCGCGGCCAAGCTCGCCCGCCCACACTCCGGCACGCCGCTTGGCTTGGGAGGTTCGATGCTGCCTATAATCTACCCTTCAACTTGGATTATCGCAGATAACAATGTATCTGATTGATAACATGAGACAATTTATGGCGCCTGCAAGTTTTCCCGATCACGCAAGGGGAGAAGGGCGCTCACGAATGTCGCGCCAGGACCCGCTTCACCCCGTCCACCAGTTCGGCCACCGGCACGGCGAACTGCGCCTCGGCCTGCTTGGCCTTGTGCTCGGCGGAATCCTTGACGTCGCGGCTGGCGGCGGCGAGCTCGGCGCCGAGGATCAGGTCCTTGATGACGACGGTGCCGGCCTCGCGCTCCGACGAGCCCTGAATGACGGCGCAGACGGCACCGCGCCGGTCGGCATACTTCATCTGGGCGTTGAAGCCGGAAGAGCCGAGATAGAGGTCGGCGCGCAGCAGCGGCTTGCCGGCCTCGTCCTTCGCCTGCCTGAGCGCCGAGACCATCGCCTGATAGCCCGGCATGAACTCGGGCGACTTGTTGTCCATCGCGGTGACGACGACGAGCGGCAGTTCGTTGCGGCTGTCGACGATGGGCGACTTCACCGCCTTCAGCGCGGAGTAAAGCCGAGAGACGCCGATCGAGAAGCCGGTCGCCGGCACGGGCTCGGGCCGGAAGCGGCCGACGAGGCCGTCATAGCGCCCGCCACCCGCGACCGAGCCGAAGCGCACGACCTGGCCGTCATCGTTGGTGACAGGGAAGGTCAGCTCCACCTCGTAGACCGGGCCGGTATAGTATTCGAGGCCGCGGACGACGGAGGGGTCGATGCGGATGCGGTCGTGATCATAACCTGCACTCGTCACCATTCTCGCGATAGCCATCAGCTCTTCAAAGCCCTCAGCGAACGTTGAGTTCAGCATGAACTGCGAAGATGCCAGGTTCTGAAGGCCGAGAGACTGTCCAACGATGCTCTCAATTTGCTCACCGGTGAACGAGCCAAATTGGTGGTTCAATCTATTAAGAACCGCGCTTAGCAACTCGTCCAATGCTGATGTGCTGAAAAGTTTCAAGAGTGCGTCGGTAGCTTGGTCGCTAAGTCCCGCCCCCTTAGTGAAGTCACCGCTTTCGTCGCGTCTACCTTCGCCAAGTAGGAGGCGAACCCCTTCGTCCCCAAATTTATCGTGCTTATCCAGCGCCCGCAGCACGGTCAGCCGGCGCCCGGCATTCTCCTCGCCGCCCAGCCCGATGGCCTCCATCACGCCGTCGAGCACCTTGCGGTTGTTGACCTTCACGACATAGTCGCCGCGCTTGATGCCGAGCTTTTCCATCGTGTCGGCGGCGAGCATGCAGATCTCCGCATCGCCTGCGACGGTGCCGCTGCCCACGATATCGGCGTCGAACTGCATGAACTGGCGGAAACGACCCGGACCCGGCTTCTCGTTGCGGAAGACGTAACCGACGCGATAGCTGCGATAGGGCTTCGGCAGCGCGTCGAAATTCTCGGCGACATAGCGGGCGAGCGGCGCCGTCAGGTCGTAGCGCAGCGAGAGCCACTGCTCGTCATCGTCCTGGAAGGAGAAGACGCCCTCGTTCGGCCGGTCCTGGTCCGGCAGGAACTTGCCGAGCGCGTCAGTGTACTCGACGAAAGGCGTCTCGACCGGATCGAAGCCATAGACCGAGAAGCTCTCGCGGATGACGGAGAGCATGCGCTCGGTGGCGGCGACATCGGCCGGGCCACGATCGACGAAGCCGCGCGGCTGGCGGGCCTTCAGCTTGGCAGGAGCGGATTTGTCGGCGGAGGACATGGGCGTTCGCAACTCGGAAACGGGTAAGCGTACCCGGAAATGGATAAGCTGGCGGGTTAGACCGTACCGGCCCGACGGGCAAGTCACGCGTCGTCATTCTCGGGCGAAGCGAAGCGCAGACCCGAGAATCTCATGACGAGAAAGCGCGGGAGCGTTCTGCGTCCCGAGATGCTCGGGTCAAGCCCGAGCATGACGCGCAAGGCTACTCCGCCGCGACCAGCGCCGGTTCCCTTAGCGGCCGATCCTCGATCCCAGCCCGCGCCAGCTTCTCCGGCAGCGGACCGCCAGTCGCCCAATCGAGCAGCTCGGCGGTATGCACGACAGGGGTGGTTGCACCCTTGTCGGCGAAGCCCTTGGCGAGCTGGGTCATGCAGCCGATATTGCCGGTCGCGACCAGCATCGGCTTGGTGCGCTCGATATTGCCGATCTTGCGCTCGCGCAGCCTGCCCGCGATCTCGGGCTGGAGGATGTTGTAGACGCCGGCCGAGCCGCAGCAGATATGGCCCTCCGGCACCTCCTTGACCTTGAACCCGGCGCCGGACAGCAGGCGTTTCGGGCCGTCCTTCAACTGCTGGCCGTGCTGCATCGAGCAGGCGGAGTGATAGGCGATCGGCATGGCGACATCGCGGACCGGGACAAGTTCCAGCGTCTCCAGGAACTCGGTGACGTCCTTCGCCAGCGCGGAGACCTTCGCCGCCTTCTCGGCATAAGCCGGCTCGTTGCGGAACATGAAGCCGTAATCCTTGATCGTCGTGCCGCAGCCGCTCGCCGTGATCAGGATGGCGTCCAGCCCCTCGCCATCGACCTCCGACATCCAGGCGTCGATGTTCTTGCGTGCGAAGCCGAGCGCATCATGCTCCTGCCCCATATGGTGGACGAGCGCGCCGCAGCAGCCCTCCCCCTTCGGCAGCACGACCTCCACGCCATGGCGGTTGAGCAGGCGGATCGTCGCCTCGTTGATCGCCGGGTCGAGCACCGGCTGGGCGCAGCCGGAAAGCAGCGCCACGCGTCTCATCCGCGCCGCGGGCGGCGGAAAGCTCTGCGGGCCTTCCATCATGGAGCGTGTCGGCAAACGCGCGGGCGCCAGCGCCAGCATCGCCTTCAGCTTCTGGCCGACGCCCGGCACGAGGCCGAGCAGCGGGGCAAAGGGCTTGGCCGCGAGCGCCGCCAGCATCGCCGCACGGAAACGGTCGGGATAGGGCAGGATCGCCGCCAGCACCTTGCGCAGCAGCCGGTCATGCCAGGAGCGCCGATAGGTCTCCTCGATATGGGCGCGGGCATGGTCGACAAGGTGCATGTAGTGCACGCCCGAGGGGCAGGTCGTCATGCAGGAGAGGCAGGAGAGGCAACGGTCGATGTGCTTCACCACCTCGGCGGTGGCCGGCTTGCCGTTCTCCAGCATGTCCTTGATCAGGTAGATGCGCCCGCGCGGGGAATCGAGTTCGTCGCCGAGCAGGAGATAGGTCGGGCAGGTCGCGGTGCAGAAGCCGCAATGAACGCAGGTCCGCAGGATCTTCTCCGAGGCCGGCATGCGCGGATCGGAGGCGAGACGCTCTGGGCTGAAATTGGTCTGCATCGCTCAAGCTCCGCCTTGCCAGGCTTTGATCCAGTCCATCGGCCAGAGCAGCATGATGACGTTGAGGGTGAGGTTGTCGCGGATCAGCCAGCCGACGATCAGCTCCATCGCCAGCGCGCTCGTCACCGTCAGCCAGACCGGCGCCAGCCGGGCGATGATGAAACCAAGCACCATCGAGAGGATGTCGCTGACCGAGTTCAGCACGCTGTCGCCGTAATAGTCGAGCGAGATCGTCGCCGAGCGGTAGTGGTTGATCACCGCATCGGTGTTCTCGGTGATCTCCCAGGCGCTCTCGACGATGATGGACAGCAGCAGCGCGAGGCCAAACGAGATCGGCAGGCCGGTGAGACGGCGGATCAGCCAGAACAGGCCGTAGAACAGGAAGCCGTGGATGATGTGCGAGAAGGTGTACCAGTCCGTGATGTGCTGGGAGTTCTCGGAGGACATCACCGTGCCCTGCCAGAGCTTGATATTCCCGCATTTGCAGATCGGCTCGCGCCCCATCCAGAGCAGGATGCCCGCCGCCACGGCGATCAGCAGCGCAGCCAGCAGGACGAGCGCTACGGGCCCGAGGCGATTGGGCGCCCAGCTCCTGCGCGCGGACGGTGCCCCGGAAGAAAGCGATTCAGCAAGCGCCATCAGATCCCCGCATACATCCGGCCGGGCTCGAAGATGCCGGCCGGGTCGAAGCTCTTCTTGATGCCGGCCGTGACCCGCATCAGCGGCGCGGCCAGCGGCTGGAACACGTCGACAACGGCACGCACCGCATCGGGCGCGCGCACCAGCGTGGCATGGCCGCCGAACGGCTTCAGCGCGTCGCGGATCGCTGCCGCGCCGGCATCGCCGTCCGCAGAGGTGGCGAGCCAGACCAGCCCGCCGCCCCAATCGTAGAACCAGCGCGCGTCCGGCATCGTGCGGGCGATCGCAGCCACCGCCTTCGGCCCGTTCGTCGGCGCGAGCGAGAGTCGCCACACGGCCTCCGTCGTTCCAGCGAAGACGCCGGCGTCGCGGATATCGCTCCAAAGCTCGGTCGGCTCCGCTCCCTCCAGACGATCCGGCAGGCCGTATTCGCCGAGCATCAACAGCGCGAGCTCGCCGGCGCGGTATTCGATCGAGTCCGAGAAGTTCTCCAGCCTCAGCAGCGTTTGCGCGGCCTCGCCTGCGAGACTTGCCGGCAGATGGGCAGCCGCCATCGGCTCGAAAGGCGAGCCCAGCGCCTTCGCAAGCAGCGCGATGCCCTGCTCGTCCGAGAGGCCGGACCATCGCAGCGTGACGATGCGCTCCGGCTTCGGCAGCACGCGGAAGGTGACCTCGGTGAGGAAGCCGAGCGTGCCGTGGCTGCCGGAAACGAGCTTCACCAGGTCGAGGCCGGTGACGTTCTTCATCACCCGCCCGCCGGATTTGATCATCTCGCCGCGGCCGTTGATCAGGCGGATGCCGATCAGGGAATCCCGCGCGGCGCCTGCATTGATCCGGCGCGGCCCGGATATATTGCAGGCCGCGACGGCGCCGATCGTCGGCTCGCCCTCGGTGCCGAAGAGCGCGCGATGATCCATCGGCTCGAAGGGCAGCATCTGGCCGCGCTCGGCGAGCGTCTCCTGCACCAACGCGAGCGGCGTGCCGGCCCGGGCGGCGATGACCATCTCGGCCGGCTCATAGAGCGTGATGCCGGTGAGGCCAGCACTGGACAAGGTGCTTTCCGCCTGGGCCGGCCGCCCAAGGCCTGCGCGCGTGCCGCCGCCGCGCAAGGTGAGAGGCACGCGGGAATCGATCACGGATTTCACGACGGCGCAGGCCTGCGCCTCGGTGGTGGGAGTGTGGATGGTCACGACCAAGCTCCGCCGTCATTCCGGGGCACGCCGAAGGCGTGAGCCCGGAACCCAGAACCGATGCCATTCGGGAGTGAAACAGCACGATTTCGCCAGGGTAACGATTGCAGACATCGGTTCTGGGTTCCGGGCTCAGCGCTTCGCGCTGCCCCGGAATGACCGTGGAGGCTTATTGCGCCAGAAGCGGGTAGAGATCGCTCCAAAGCGGATTCTGTTCTTCGATCAACCTGACTTTCCAGTCGCGACGCCACTTCTTGATGTCCTTTTCGCGGTCGATCGCATCGGCGGCCGTCGCATGCTCCTCGTACCAAACCAGCCTGTCGACGCCGTATTTGCGGGAGAAGCCACGGTAAGCCTTGGTCTTGTGCTCGTGAACACGCCGAGCGAGATCGCGGGTCACGCCGAGATAGAGGGTTCCATGCTGGCCGCTCGCAAGCAGGTAGACGTGAAAGGGCAACAACATCCTCCCTCGTCATTCCGGGGCGCCGTGAAGCGGCGAGCCCGGAACCCAGAACCGATGCCGCCCGACAATGAAGCGGATCGACCTGACCAAGACAACGATACCCCGCATCGGCTCTGGGTTCCGGGCTCTTCGCTGCGCGAAGCCCCGGAATGACGGAGAGGTTCGTCACGCCGCCACCCTGCCTTCCAGCGGGAACACCTTCGCGGGGTTGAGCAGCCAGCGCTCGTCGAAGACTGCCCTCACCCGCATCTGCTGCGCCAGGTCCTCCGGATTGAACTGGAAGGTCATCAGGTCGCGCTTCTCGATGCCGACGCCGTGCTCGCCGGTGAGGCAGCCGCCGACCTCGACGCAGAGCTTGAGGATGTCCATGCCGGCATCCTCCGCCTTCTGCGCCTCGACCGGGTCATTGCAGTTGTACAGGATGAGCGGGTGAAGGTTGCCGTCGCCGGCGTGGAAGACGTTGGCGACGCGCAGGCCGTAGCTCTTCACGATCTCCGCCATGCGCTTGAGCACATAGGGCAATTGCCCGGTCGGGATGGTGCCGTCCATGCAGATGTAGTCCGCGATGCGGCCGGTCGCGCCGAAGGCTGATTTGCGGCCCTTCCAGATCGCCGCGGTCTCCATCGCCGATTTCGATTCCTTGACGGTGGCGACCCCGTGCTCGCGGGCGATGGCGACGATGCGGGCGAGCTGGGCGTCCATCTCGTCATCCGAGCCCTCGACCTCGATGATCAGCAGCGCCTCGACATCCATCGGGTAGCCGGCCTTGGCGAAGGCCTCGCAGATCTCGATCGCCGGCTTGTCCATGAACTCCATCGCGACCGGAATGATGCCGGCGCCGATGATCGCGGCGACGGCCGCGCCCGCCTGCTCGCTGGTCGGGAAGCCGAAGAGGACGGGCCGTGCGCCTTCCGCCGTGCGCAGGATGCGCACCGTCGCTTCGGTGATGATGCCGAGCTGGCCTTCCGAGCCGTTGATCAGGCCGAGCAGGTCGTAGCCCGGCGAATCGAGGTGGCTGCCGCCGATCTCGACGATGCTGCCGTCGAGCATGACGAGGGTGACGCCGAGCACGTTGTTGGTCGTCACGCCGTATTTCAGGCAGTGGGCGCCGCCGGAGTTCATGCCGATATTGCCGCCGATCGAACAGGCGAGCTGCGAGGACGGATCGGGCGCGTAGAAGAAGCCATCGGCCGAGACCGCGCCGGTGACGGCGAGATTGGTGACGCCGGCCTGCACCTTCGCGAAGCGGTTGGCGTAATCGATCTCGAGGATGCGGTTCATCTTCGAGACGCCGATGACGATGGCATCTTCCTGCGGGATCGCGCCGCCGGCGAGCGAGGTGCCGGCACCACGCGGCACCACCGGCACGCCCTGTTCGGAGCAATAGCGCAGCACGGCCGCAACCTCCTGCGTGGTCGAGGGCAGCACGACGGCCAGCGGCATGCGGCGATAGGCGGTGAGCGCGTCGGTCTCGTACGGCCTGCGCTCGTCATCGCTGGTGATCAGCGCCTGCGGCGCGACGAGCCCGGCGAGGCCTGCGATGATCGATTCGCGGCGGGCGAGGATGCCGGCATCCGGCACCGGAAAAGCTATCGCGCTCATCTCTCCCTCCCATCTCCGCGGCGCGGACGCGCCGCACATCGACACTCTCTGTGCGCGGCAGATTAGACCAATTCAATGCCTCTTGCAGCGTGCGCATAAAGCCAGCCATTATTTCCGAAATGGAAAAGGTGGGGCGCTGATGGACCGGTTCGGCGATCTCGACGTGTTCGCGCATGTCGTCACGACCAAGAGCATGTCGGCGGCCGGGCGCCAGCTCAACCTGTCGCCGGCCGTGATCTCCAAGCGCATCCGCCGGCTGGAGGAGCGGCTCGACGTGCGCTTGCTCCAGCGTACGACCCGCCAGCTCGCACTGACGGAAGCCGGACAGGGCTTCTACGAGCGCGTCGTCTCGATCCTGTCCTCGATCGAGGAGGCCGAGGCCTGGGTGGCGAGCGGCGCGGGGCAAGTGCGGGGCACGCTACGGGTTTCGGCCCCGACCTCGTTCGGCCGGATGCATGTCGCGCCGCATCTGAAACGCTTCCTCGACGCCAACCCGCTGGTGACGGTCGACCTCGTGCTCAGCGACGCCTTCGTCGATGTCGTCGGGGAGGGTTTCGACCTCGCGATCCGGATCGCCGACCTGCAGGATTCGAGCCTCGTCGCGAAGCGGCTCGCGCCGAACCATCGCGTCCTCTGCGCCACGCCGGGCTATCTCGCCGCCCATGGCACGCCAAGCGAGATCGGCGATCTCGGCCGCCACACCCTGATCGCCCACAATGCCGACCACTGGCGGCTCGACGGGCCGGAGGGGCCGGTCTCGGTCCGGGTCAACGGCCCTTTGCGCACCAATTCGAGCGAGGTCGTGCGCGAGGCACTGCTGGCGGGCGTCGGCATCGCGCTGCGCTCGACCTGGGATGTCGGGCCGGAGCTGAAATCGGGGGCTTTGCAGCGCGTGCTGCCGGCCTATGCGGTGGGCTCGCGTGTCGCGGTCTATGCGGTCTATCCGAGCCGCCGACATCTCGAGCAGAAGGTGCGCGCCTTCGTCGACTATCTCGGCGAGCTCTACGGCGCCACGCCCTATTGGGATGCGGGGCTTGCGCTTTAGACGCTTGCCGGATCGAGATCGAGCCGTACCGTCATGCTCGGGCTTGACCCGGGCATCTCAAGACAAGAGATCTGCTCTTTCTGCCTGAGATTCGCGGGTCTACGCTTCGCTTCGCCCGAGAATGACGACCCGGCAGCAAGGGAGGAATGACATGTTCGGCGTGCTCGAAGGCACGGGGGTTTCGGTCCTCGATCCGCGTTTCCACCGCGTCATTCCCGGCTCGGCCCGGGTCGAGCGGCTCTGGACAGGCGCACGCTGGTCGGAGGGGCCGGCCTGGTTTCCGGCGCACAACTCGCTTGTCTGGTCCGACATTCCGAACGACCGGATGCTGCGCTACGACGCCTTTTCGGGCCAGACGGCGGTCTTCCGCCAACCGGCGCGCAACTCAAACGGCAACACCGTCGACACGCAGGGCCGGCTCGTCACCTGCGAGCATGGCGGGCGGCAGGTGACGCGCACCGAGCATGACGGCTCGATCACGGTGCTGGCCAGCCATTTCGGCGGCAAGCGCCTGAACTCGCCAAACGATGTGGTGGTGAAATCGGACGGTTCGATCTGGTTCACCGATCCCGATTACGGCATCCTCAGCGACTACGAGGGCGACAAGTCGCCGAGCGAGATCGGCACCTGCAACGTCTACCGCATCGACGGGCGGACCGGCGAGATCGCGATCGTCGCCGACGATTTCGTCAAGCCCAACGGCCTCGCCTTCTCGCCGGACGAGAGCATCCTCTACATCGCCGATACCGGCGCGAGCCATGATCCCGAGAACGGGCCGCGCCACATCCGCGCCGTCACTGTCGAGGCTGATGGCGAGACGCTCGGCGCCTCAAAAGTCTTCGCGACCTGCACGGCGGGGCTGTTCGACGGCTTCCGCTTGGACATCGAGGGCCGGATCTGGACGAGCGCGACCGATGGCGTCCACATCTACCACCCGGACGGCACGCTGATCGGCAAGGTCGCGATCCCCGAGATCGTCGCCAATGTCTGCTGGGGCGGGCCGAAGCTCAACCGCCTGTTCATCTGCGGCACGACCTCGCTCTATGCGGTGATGACGCACACGAACGGAGCGATGAGGCCCTAGGGCGCACTGCGTTGTCATGGAAACGCGGGTCATCCCGGCCGCAGCGAAGCGGAGAGCCGGGATCCATGCCTGAACCTTGACCGGAAGCGCTCTGGCATGGATCCCGGGTCAAGCCCGGGATGACCACGCGTTTCGGTGAAAAACGAGGATACTCTGACCGGCGTCAGGCCAGCGGGTCGCGGCGCTATACGTCCCGCCCGACATAGTCGGCAACGTCGTTCATACGCTTGAGCGTGCGCCAGTAGATGTCCTCCATCAGGAGATGGGCGAACTCGCCGTTGCGGCCGATGCTGTAGAGGCCGGCGACGCCGGTGCTGCGTGCGAAATCCTGGCGGCGCTGCTCATAGGCGCCGAGATAGACCGGATAGGCGAAGGGCGTCTTCAGCATGCCGCCGGGGCCGACATAGCGGCTGCGCAGATGCGGATAGATGCGGCAGAGTCCTTCGAGACAGGCCTCGGCCAGCTTCTCGTCGGACATCGTCCACCAGGCGTCGCCGACCTCGCAGCCGATGTCGAAGGTCAGTTGCGTGCGCCCCTCCGGCGCGAGCCAGGGCATCGAGAAAGGCGCTTCCGTCACGCGGAAGAAGGGCTGCGTGCGATCCGGCACCCACAGCATCGTGTCGGGCAGCAGGTTGCGGCCCTCGAAGCGCAGGTTGACGAAGATCATCGGGCGGTAGCGGAAGCTGCGCAGCTCGTCGAGCGCGTCGGTGCCCTCGACGAGATTGGGCAGGATATGGACCGGCGCCGTGCTGATGACGGCGGAGACGCCGATCTCGCGGCCGTTGACCTTCACAGCGGCGACCTTGCCGTTCTCGACGAAGACGCGCTCGACCTTCGATTCCAGCGCGATGCTGTCACTGAGGTGGGCCACGGTCGGCTCCAGCAGCTTGGCGACGCCGCCTTCCGGATAGACGTGGTAGACGCGCGGGCTCTCCGGCATCTCATGCGAATAGCCGTTGCAGACCGCCCTGCCCGAGAGGCGCGAGGCCGCCTTCAGATAGAAGGTCTTCATCACCCCGGCGGCGAGCTTGTTGCCGACGGCAGGCGAAAGCTCGCTCGCCGGCGCGCCCGACCAGGCCTCGGCGAGCGGGATCGCGACATCCTCGGCCAGCGCTTCGCCATAGGCGTTGCGGAACCAGTCGGCGGCGTTCTGGACGGGCTGGGGATTGAGACGTGCCGACACGGCGCTGACGGCGTATCGCGGCGAAAGCGCCAGGCCGAAGGGGTAGCTGTAGCTTTTCTGGCCGAGCGCGACCGCCTCGCCGTAGTGATGGACCGTTCGCGAGACGGAGCTGGCGCCCATCGCATCGGCCAGCCGGTTGCTGACGAAATGCGCGCCGAAATCATAGGTGTAGCCATCGGCGTCCTTGAAGGAGGATGCCATGCCGCCGACCGCCTTGCCGCTTTCGAAGACGGTGGCGCGCAGGCCCCGGCGCTCGATGTCGAAGGCGGCCGTCAGGCCGGCGATGCCGGCACCGATGATCGCGACGGGCTTGGCAAAGCGGCGCCACACGCTGGGCGACTGGACGGCGATGTTCATGGAGATCGCTCCGTATCCGTCGAAGCAAGTCGACGGCCATGACTTAACAGGAGCGAGTGAATTCGGATTTGCACCGAACTCGCAATGAAGGAGATGAAGTATAATGGATTGTTAAGCTTACCCCGCGTGGACCGTCAGCGCGGTGGCGCGCTCTTGATGCGGGTCAGGACGAGCGGCATCGCCAGCCCGATGATGACGAAGCGAACGAGATGGTGGGCGCCGACATAGAGCGTGTCGAGGCTCATGGCGAAGGCGAGCATCGCCATCGCCTCCAGCCCGCCCGGCGCGAAGGCCGCCATGCCGCTGGCATAGGAGACGCCCGCGAGCCAGGCGGCCGGCCAGGCGAAGAGGAAGGCGACGCCGATCGAGACCGCAAAGCCGCCGATGGCGAGCGGAAACAGGCCCCTGAGCTCGTTGCGCGGGATATGGGCGATGCGCCCGCCCATGGTCGAGCCGAGCAGGATCTGCACGGCGATCTGGATCGGCATGGGCAGCGAGCCCTCGACCATCCCGCTGCCATGCAGGAAGGAGCTGGCGAAGGTCGCGCCGAACATCAGCGGTGCCGCCATGCCGAGGCGCTCGAAAACGAGGCCGAGCACGAGCCCAGCCATCGTCACGCCGAGCATGGTCGAGGCGCCGACCGACAGGACATCGGGAACGGGCATCCCAGCCGATGCGCCAGTGAGTTGCATCACGCTGGGCAGCAGCGCCACCAGCACGAGCAGCCGGAAGAGCTGGACGACCGAGATGCGGCCGATATTCGCGCCTTTGGCCTGCGCCACTGCAAGCACGGTGGAGAGCGCACCGGGCGCGGCGGCCAGCAGCGCATCGATCCAGGGCCAGCGCGCGACATGGCGCAGATAAGCGCCGGTCGCGAACATGATAGCGGCGACACCGAGCAGAAGGATAGCCAGCGAGGCCGGATAGCGCGCCGCAGCGGCCAGGGCATCCGGGGTGGCAGCGGAGCCGAGGATCGTGCCGGAGAGCACCATGGTCGCATCGAACCAGGGACGCCGCAGCGTCGGCAGCGGGCGCAGCAGCGCCACGATCGCGCTCAGCAACATCGAGCCCGAGAGCCACGCCGCGGGCATGCCCAGCAGTGCGAAAGCGCCTCCTCCCGCCGCGGCCAGCGCTATGACCAGGATCTCCCGCCAGAGGATCGTCAGCCGGGTCGATGGGTAGCCGAACGGTTTCATCATGCTCCGGGCGCGCCGGAGGAAGGCGGCGCCCGCCGTTCATGGCGGCGGGCTCCCAAGTGGTCAACCGGTCAGGAGCGTCTCTGGAACAGAGCCGCCCTGTGCCTGCGGCAGGGGTCGTGTCAGGCTGCCGTCAGCGCCTTCTGCAGGCGTGCGACAGCCTCGACCAGATCGGACGACTTGCGCGCGAAGCACAGGCGCAGGCCGGTCTCACCACCGGGGCCAAAGGCCGTGCCGGGCGCAAGGCCGACATTGGCGGTGTCGACCAGATCGAGCGCGAGCTTGCGGGAATCCTCGCGACCATCGACCGAGAAGAACTGGTAGAAGGCGCCGACGGGCGCAGTGAGGGTGACCCGGTTCGTGGCCTTCAGGCCCTCGAAGATGATACGGCGGCCTTCCGCGGCGCGCGCGATCTGCTCGGCGACGAAGCCCTCGCCCTCGTCGAGCGCAGCCACGGCGCCGCGCTGCACGAAAACCGGCGAGCCGGAGGTCGAGTACTGGATCAGGTTCTCGATGACCTGGCCGAAAGCTTCCGGCGCCTCGATCCAGCCGATGCGCCAGCCGGTCATCGCCCAGTTCTTGGAGAAGGTCTGGACGAAGACGACACGGTCCTCGGCATCCATGATGTCGTGGAAGGACGATGCACGCTCCGAACCGTCATAGACGAAGCGGCCATAGATTTCGTCGGCGACGATCCACAGGCCGTGCTTGCGCGAGAGCGCGAGCAGCGCCTCCTGCTCGGCCCGTGTCGCGGTCCAGCCGGTCGGGTTGGAGGGCGAGTTGATCAGGATGCCGCGCGTCTTCGGCGTGATCGCGGCGGCGAGCTTGTCGAGATCGAGCGTGAAGCGGCCCTGGGCGTAGTCCATCGGCACGCAGACGGCGCGCGCGCCGGCGACGGAGACCGCTGCGCCGAAATTGGGCCAGGCCGGCGTCGGAATGATGAGCTCGTCGCCGGGGCCGGCGATCATGCGGACCGCGATCTGGACCGACTGCATGCCCGAGCCGGTGACGAAGAAGCGCTCCGGCGAGAAGCTTTGGCCGTAGAGGCGCTCATGATAGCGCGCCAGCGCCTCGCGCAGCTCGGGAATGCCGCGCTGCCAGGTGTAGAAGGTCTCGCCCGCCGCCAGCGAGCGCGCCGCCGTCTCGCTGATGAAGGACGGAGTGGGCAGATCGCCCTCCCCGACCCAGAGCGGGATCAGGCCCGGCCGCAGCCGGCCGTAGTTCATGACCTCGACGATCCCGCTTTCCGGCGCGTTGCGCGCTTCGGGCCGAAGCTCGGCGACCAGGGTGCTGCCGGGCAGGACGGTGGTGTTCATGGGGCTTCGACCTCGCGAAATTCGATGCCCTCCTTTAGCCGATCGCGGCGCCGGCTGGCATGAAATCGCGAGATCAGGTCAATCGGCGCCGGTGATGAATCAGCGCCTCCCAACCACCCGCCTCAGACGGCCTTCTGCTTCAGGAGATCGCGAATCTCGGTCAGGAGTGCGACATCGGCGGGGGTTGCCGCGGGCGTCGCCGGCGCCGCTTCCGCCTTGCGCTTGAGCTGGTTGATGCCCTTGACCACGAGGAAGAGGACGAAGGCGATGATCACGAAGTTGATCGCGACCGTGACGAAGTTGCCGTAGGCCAGCACGGCGCCCTGCTTCTTCGCTTCGTCGAGCACAGGGGCCGTGACGGCACGGTTGAGGCCGAAGAAGTAGTTCGAGAAATCGACGCCGCCGAGAGCGCCGATGAACGGCATGATGATATCCTGGACGAGGGAGTCTACGATCCTGCCGAAGGATGCGCCGATGACCACGCCGATGGCGAGATCCATGACATTGCCCTTCAGTGCGAATTCCTTGAATTCCTTCAGCATGCTGTACCCCTAAGCTAGTCGACGAGCTTCCCCATCAGCCGATATCGGACGCTAGACCAACCCGCTGGACCAGGGAAAGCCTGAATACCCGCGAAAACAGCGTCGATTGCGGCTTTTGCGACAAAGAGCTGGGGATGACTTGCGCCAATGTCTTATGGCGGGGGCCGGAGGCGTCCGATAAAATGTCACAAAGCTCGAAGCGGAAGCTTATTTCGAAGCGAAGGTTCATGGCGCCCGAACTCCGGCCCCTCTCGCGCATCCCAGCGCCACGGATCGCACCATGATCCCCACGTGGTCCGTCATCCTGGTCGCGCTGGCCTATCTGTGCGGGCTGTTCGCCGTCGCCCATATCGCCGACACCTCCGGCCGCAAGCTGATGACCGGCCGGGCGCGCACCACGATCTATGCGCTGGCGCTCGGCGTCTATTGCACGTCCTGGACCTTCTACGGCTCGGTCGGCTTCGCCAATCGCGCCGGCTTCGACTTCCTCGGCATCTATGTCGGGCCGATCCTCGTCATCGGCCTCGGCCATCGCTTCGTCGGGCGCATCGTCAGCATCGCCAAGTCGCAGAACATCACCTCGATCGCCGATTTCGTCGGCGCGCGCTACGGCAAGAGCGAGCGCGTGGCGGCGCTGGTCTGCATCGTCGCCGTGATCGGCGCGCTGCCCTACATCGCATTGCAGTTGAAGGCCGTCGCCAATTCGCTGTCGGTCTTCCTTACCGCGACCGGCGGGCACATGCTGATGCCGGGCGTGCCCCTGCTGAGCGACCTGCCGTTTCTGGTGGCGATCGTGCTCGCCGGTTTCGCCTGCGCCTTCGGCACGCGCCATATCGACGCCACCGAGCATCAGGACGGGCTCGTGCTCGCGATCGCGGTCGAGTCGCTGATCAAGCTCGTCGCCTTCCTCGTTCTCGGCTTCTTCATCGTCTACGGGCTGTTCGGCGGGCCGGGCGACCTGCTCTCCCAGGCCGCCAAGCCGCCGTCCGGCATGCCGCCGATCTGGGAGCGGACATCGAGCTGGCCGAACTTCCTGACGCTGACCCTGCTGTCGAGCTGTGCGGCGCTGCTGCTGGCGCGCCAGTTCCACATGACGATCGTCGAGAACCGCGACGTCCGCGACGTGCGGCGGGCGGCCTGGATGTTCCCGCTCTATCTCGTGCTGATCAACCTGTTCGTGCTGCCGCTGGCGGCGGCCGGCGAGATCCTCATCCCCGGCAGCGGCATCGACCGCGACATGACCGTCCTGCTGCTGCCGCTGCAGCGCGAAGCCGGGGTGATCGCGCTCCTCGTCTTCGTCGGTGGGCTCTCGGCGGCGACGGCGATGGTGATCGTCGCCTCCGTCGCGCTCGCGATCATGATCTCGAACCATATCGTCATGCCCCTGCTGCTCCGCGGGCGGCGCACGCTGAGCGATCCCAGCCGCGCGGGCCGGCGGTTCAACCGCAGCAGCGATGGAAACGGCAGCACCGGCGGCGATCTCGGCTCCCAGGTCGTAATCATCCGCCGCCTCGGCATCTTCCTCGTGATCCTGCTCGGCTATGTCTATTACCGTGCCTCGGGCGAGGCGGCGCTGGTCTCCATCGGCCTGCTGTCCTTCGCGGCGACGGCGCAGATCGCGCCGGCCTTCTTCGGCGGGCTGCTCTGGCGACGGGGGACTGCGCTCGGCGCCGTGGCGGGGCTGACGATCGGCACGCTGGTCTGGGCCTATACGCTGCTGATGCCGAGCCTCGCTTTGCCCGGCGGCTGGTGGAGCGAGATCATCGCGAACGGCCCGTTCGGCGCCGAAAGCCTGAGGCCCGAAGCGCTGTTCGGCCTGGATTGGCCGGCGCTGCCGCATGGCGTGTTCTGGAGCCTCGGGCTCAACATCCTCGCCTATATCGGCTTCTCATTGCTGAGGCCCGCCAATGCGATGGAGCGCCTGCAGGCGAACGCCTTCGTCGAATCCCAGCCGGCGACGATGGCGCAGTCCTTCTCGCTCTGGCGGACCAGCGTCACCGAGGGCGAGCTGCAGTCGACCATTGCGCGCTATCTCGGCCAGGAGCGCACCGAGCGCGCCTTCGACGGCTTCAATACCGGCCGCGGCGAAACCACCGAACCCGGCCGCGACGCCGATATCCACCTGTTGCGCTTCGGCGAGCATCTGCTCTCCTCGGCGATCGGCGCGGCCTCCTCGCGCCTCGTGCTCTCGCTGCTGCTGAAGCGCCGCAACCTCTCGACCGAGGCCGCCTTCAAGCTGCTCGACGACGCCTCGGCCGCGCTCCAGTACAATCGCGACATCCTGCAGCACGGCCTCGACCATGCCGGCCAGGGCATCACGGTGCTCGACCGCGATCTGAGGCTGCTCGCCTGGAACCAGGCCTTCATCCAGCTCTACGACCTGCCGCCCTCGCTGGTGCGTTTCGGCACGGGGCTCGACGAGATCGTGCGCTTCAACGCGGCGCGCGGCGCCTATGGCGACGGCGCGCAGGACGATCTGATGGCGGCGCGGCTGGAGAGCTTCGTCAACGACCGCGAGCCGGTCCGCCTCAAGCTCTTTCCCTCGAAGAAGGTGATCGAGGTCCGAACCAACGCCCTGCCGGATGGCGGCTTCGTCACGACCTATACCGACATCACCGAGACCGTCGCCGGCGAGGAGGAACTCGAACGCGCCAATGAGAGCCTCGAGAAGCGCGTCGCCGAGCGCACCGAGGAGCTGCTGCATGTCAATGCCGAGCTGCAGCGCGCCAAGGCCGAGGCGGAAGCCGCCAACGCCTCGAAGACGCGCTTCCTCGCTGCCGCGAGTCACGACATCCTGCAACCGCTCAACGCGGCACGGCTCTACGCGACCTCGCTGGTCGAGCGAGACCGCACGGCAGGCCACCCGGACCTCGCCGAGAACATCGACGCCTCGCTCGACGCCGTCGAGGAAATCCTGACCGCGCTGCTCGAGATCTCGCGCCTCGACGGCGGAGCACTCAAGCCGGAACTGTCCTCCTTCCGGCTCGACGAGCTGATGCGCCAGCTCCAGCGCGAGTTCGAGCCCAGCGCCCAGGAGAAGGGGCTCAAGCTCGTATTCATGCCGACCAGCCTGACGCTGCGCTCGGACCGGCGCCTGCTGCGCCGGCTGCTGCAGAACCTGATCTCGAACGCGATCAAGTACACGCCGAACGGCAAGGTGCTGATCGGCTGCCGGCGACGGGGCAATCAGGTCGCCGTCGAGGTCATCGATACCGGTCTCGGCATTCCCCAGAGCAAGCAGAAGACGGTGTTCCGTGAATTCCAGCGGCTCGACCAGGGCGCCAAGGTGGCGCGCGGGCTCGGACTCGGGCTTTCCATCGTCCAGCGCATCGCGCGTGCGCTCGACCATGGGCTGACGCTCGATTCGGCGCCGGGGCGCGGCTCGCGCTTCTCGGTGCTGGTGCCGCGCGCCGCGCCGCTGCCCGCGATGGCGACCGGCGCCGCGCCGCGCAATGCCCCGGCCGGGCAGCTCGCCGGGATGCGGCTGCTCGTCATCGACAACGAGCCCGCCATTCTCGACGGCATGAAGCGCCTGCTCGAAGGCTGGGGCTGCCAGGTCACGATCGCGCCGGGGCTGGACGAGGCGCTGCCGCATGTCGGGAGCAAGGGCGAGGCCGACGTGCTGATCGCCGACTATCATCTCGACCACGGCAACGGGCTGACAGCCATCACCGCCCTGCGCGCACGGGCCCGGACGCCGATGCCGGCGATCCTGCTCACCGCCGACCGGACGCCGCATGTCCGCGAAGCCGCGAGCGCGCTCGATGTCTATCTGCTCAACAAGCCGCTGAAGCCTGCGGCGCTGCGCGCCCTGCTGGCGCAATGGCGCGCGACAAGGCTGGCGGCCGAATAACCGGGTTCAGACTGCCGTCGAGGCGGCGCTGCGCATCGCTTCTTCGGAGGCAATGAAAGCCACCACTTCCGGGCTCGGCTCGGGGCTTGTCGCGGCGACGCCGATCTCGCCCAGGATTCGGGCCACCGGGACATAAGCGCGGGCACGGTTGTCGTAGAGCGCCGCCCGGACCAGCGCGACCGCCGCGACGATCTCCCTGCCGTCGCTCCCATGCATCAGCATACGATGCTGCATCACGAGCCAGTTCTCGCTCCAGCACAGGATCCTGGTTTCCAGCCGGAACGGCCGGAACAGGCGCATCTCGCGCCGGAAGCGGATGGTGCCGGCATTGACGACGGGCAGCCAGCCATGGCGCAGCACCGCCCGCCACAGCCCGCTGCGCAGCATCAGATCAAGCCGGCCGAGATCCATCAGCGACCAGTAGCGGCCATTGTTCATGTGCAGGCTGGTGTCGAGATCGTGGAACCAGACCCGGAAGGGCAGGATGGAGGCTTGCCGCGGCAGCGCGAGCTTTGGCCGGAAGCGCGTCGTCAGCAGGAGCCAGATCAGCCGGAACCAGAGATTCATGGGGAGCGCCGCCAGGACAGGTCGATGGGTTGCGGCTTCCATGTCATGGAGACGTCGGCGCTGTCGATCATGCTATCGTCTGTCCCATCGTTTCCAGCCGCGGAACCCGGAGCCGGCCTCTTGCCCAGCCTTCATGTTTCCCCGCTATCCAGGCTCAGCGAGACCGTCGCCGCCGTCCGCGCCCGCCATCTCGTGACCCTGATCAATGTCGGCTCCGTCGTCGAGCGCCCTGCCGGCATCGCGGAGAGCCGCCATCTCTTTCTCGGCATGTCCGACATCAACCAGCCCCTGGACGGCCATGTCCTCGCCGGCCAGGACCATATCGGGCGCTTCCTCGCCTTCGTGCGGAATTGGGACCGTGAGGCGCCGATGGTGATCCATTGTTGGGCAGGCATCAGCCGCTCCACCGCCGCCGCCTATATCGCGGCCTGCGCCATCAGCCCCGAGCGCGACGAGGAGGAGGTTGCCGACGCATTGCGGACCGCCGCCCCTTCGGCGACGCCTAATGTCAGGCTTGTCGCTCTCGCCGATGCAACGCTTGGCCGCGATGGCCGGATGATCCGCGCGATCGAGCGAATCGGACGCGGCGCCGATGCGTTCGAGGGCACGCCTTTCGCGATGCCGCTGACCTGAACGGGCCGTTCGGCCTGCGCATATTCCTGCAACGCCACGCCACGCTTGCTGCGGATAGAAGCGCGTCGGCTCGATATCGGCGCAGAAGATTGCTTGCATCGCGTGAATTTTGCGACGATGCATCACGCGGGAGGTTTCTACCGTGACCATGACGATCGAGCTCGATTCACGCGACCGCTCCATCCTGCGGATTCTCCAGCAGGATGGCCGCATCACCAATTCCGACCTCGCCGAGAAGGTGCATCTCTCGCCCTCGGCCTGCCTGCGGCGCGTGCGACAGCTCGAGGAAAGCGGCCTGATCCGCGGCTATGCGATGATGCTCGACGACAAGATCGCGGGCTTCCCCGGCACGGCCTTCGTCTTCGTCACGCTGGACCAGCAGGGCCGCGCCTCGCTGGAGAGCTTCGAGCAGGCCGTGCAGAGCCTGCCGGAAATCCTGGAATGCCACCTGCTCGCCGGCGCGCACGACTATCTGATGCGGGTGATCTATCGCGACAGCGCCGATTTCGAGCGCATCCACACCGACATCATCACGCAGCTGCCGGGCGTCACCCGCGTGCAGTCGACGCTGACGCTGCGCACGATCAAGAAGACGTCCGCGCTGCCGGTCTGAATCCGGCGGCTATTGTAAATTCGCGTTTCCAAGAACCACCCGGTCATTCCGAGGCTTCGCGTCAGCGAAGAGCCCGGAACCCATGAACACCGGTTGGACGGGTAAGCTCGCCGATCGACAGCACCATCTGATCTGCCGTCGTGTTCATGGCTTCCGGGCTCGGGCCTGCGGCCCACCCCGGAATGACGGCCTAGTTCCGTGTCAAACCGACGGTCGCTCGATCCATTCCCGGGTTGCGGCGGAGCGCGCTCCGGCCGATAAGCTTGCCGCAAAGAGGAATCGGGTCCGTGAGCCAAGACAAAACGCAAGACAACTCCAATGCCGATGTCGCGGCCCTGCCCTTCGAGGCTGCGATGAAGGAGCTCGAAGGCATCGTTGCGCGGCTGGAGCGCGGCGACGTGCCGCTCGAGGAATCGATCGCGATCTACACGCGCGGCGAGGCGCTGAAGGTGCGTTGCGACGCACTTCTGAAGCAGGCCGAAGCCCGTATCGAGCGCATCACGCTCGGCGCCGACGGCAAGCCGACGGGTACCACGCCGCTCGACGTCGACAACTAAACGCGGCCCGAGGCGCGGCTTCCACGCGGGCGCCTCGACATTGCGCGCCCGCCAACGGCCGGTTGCAACCTGCCGGCTTGCCCGGCGGCCCGAACGGGATCAGGCTTCGGCCTGACCAAGGAGGCCGCCATGTCGCAACTGCCCGCCGATGATCCGATCCTGGGCGATGCCCGCTCCTGCGAGGCGATCGAAAAGGTGATCGTGCCACGCACGCATGATCTCGGCGGCTTCCAGGTCCGGCGCGCCTTGCCGGCGATCGGCCAGCGCATGGTCGGCCCGTTCATCTTCTTCGACCAGATGGGGCCGGCCGAATTCCATCTCGGCGAGGGGCTCGACGTTCGTCCGCACCCGCATATCGGGCTCTCGACCGTCACCTATCTCTTCGACGGCGAGATCATGCATCGCGACTCGCTCGGCACGGCGCTCGCCATCAAGCCCGGCGCGGTCAACCTGATGACGGCCGGGCGCGGCATCGTCCATTCCGAGCGTACCGGAATGGAAGCCCGAGCCACCGGCCCGAAGCTCTACGGCATCCAGGCTTGGCTCGCCTTGCCGAAGACGCATGAGGAGGTCGCGCCGGAATTCGTGCATCACGGCGCGCCCGAACTGCCGAGGATCGTCGAAGGCGGAAAGCGGATCAGCCTGATCATGGGCTCGGCCTATGGCCAGACCTCGCCGGTGAAGTTTCCCTGGGACGCGCTCTATGCCGAGGCCGTGCTGTCGCCGGGCGCGATCCTGCCGCTCGACCCCGACTATGGCGAGCGCGCGATCTACATCGTCTCGGGCAAGGTCGACATCGCCGGCGAGGAATTCGGCGCCGGCCAGCTCCTCGTCTTCAAGCCGGGCGACCGCATCTCGATCCTCGCCATCGACC
Source organism: Bosea sp. NBC_00550 (assembly GCF_026020075.1). Lineage (NCBI taxonomy): Bacteria > Pseudomonadati > Pseudomonadota > Alphaproteobacteria > Hyphomicrobiales > Alloboseaceae > Allobosea > Allobosea sp. NBC_00550. Next base: position 5,665,873 of record NZ_CP102772.1, on the reverse strand, counting down.
AGAGCCGGGTGATGATCGTCGGCGGCGAGCCGATGGACGGGCCGCGCCATATCTGGTGGAACTTCGTCTCCTCATCGAAGGAACGCATCGAACAAGCCAAGGATGAGTGGAAAACCGGCCGCTTCGATACCGTCCCCGGCGACGAGAGCGAGTTCATCCCGCTGCCCGAGGGCTGAAACAGTCGGCCTTTTACACCAACCGATGGCTTATGCGCCGTCATTCCGGGGCGATCAGAAGGATCGAGCCCGGAACCCAGAACCGACGCCCCTTCCAAGAAGGACGCGGTGGGGCCATCGCTCGAACTCATAGCCGCATCGGTTCTGGGTTCCAGGCTCAGGCCTGCGGCCTGCCCCGGAATGACGGCAGAGGATGCGCCACAGGCTCAGGCCGCCTCGGAAATGTCCCGTAGGCGCGGGACCCGCGAAAAGCCGATCACGAGCAATTGGATCAGGAAACCTGCGGTCGCCAGGGCAAGACAGGCCGAGATGCCGAGATGCGCCGCCACGGAGGCGCCAATCGCGGCGCCCACCGGCCGCGCGCCAAAGGTCGCCGTCATGATCAGGGCCGACACGCGGCCGAGCATCGCGTTGGGGGTCACCGCCTGCCGCAATGTCATCGTCGAGATCGTCCAGATGATCGGCCCGACGCCGAACAGGAAGAAGCTCGCGCCGACCAGATAAACCGACGGAACCCAGAGCGTCGCGAGCATCACGCCGGCCGCGCAGAGGCCGGCGAATGGTCCGAGCAGGATCAGCGTCCCGAAGGAAACCTGCCGTGCGATGGCGGGCGCGAGGACGGCGCCGACGATCATGCCCGCGCCGTAGATGCCGAGGGTCACGCCAACCTGGGTCGCGCTGAGGCCGAGATTCTGAATGGCATAGGCGACGTAGACCGCCTGGAAGATGAACCAGGAGATATTGAAGAAGACCGCCGTCATCAGGATCGGCCTGAGCAGGTCGTGGCCGGCGACGAAACGCGCGCCCTCCTTCAGATCATCGAGCAGGTCGCGCCGCGGGCCGGACGGCGCTTCATCCTTTGGTAGACCGGCCAGCAGGAGCGCGGCGAGGATCGAGAGCCCGGCGGCGAGGCCATAGGCCGTCGATACGCCGATCCATCCGACGAGCGCCCCGCCGAGCGCAGGGCCGCCGGCATAGGCGGCGCTGCGCGCCAGCTCCAGCCAGCGATTGGCGTCGGCAAGCCGCGCGCGGGGCACCACGGAGGGAACGAAGGCCGGCGCCGCCACGCTGTAGCAGACCGTGCCGATGGCGCCGAGCGCGCCGAGCACGGCGAGCCAGGTCAGGTTGAGGCTGCCCGCGGCAAGCAGCAGCGGGATCGCCAGCAAGGACACCGCGCGCAACGCTTCCGTGCCGACCATGAGCCGGCGCCGCGAGGCGCGATCGACCATCAGCCCGGCGGGAATGGACAGCAGGAGAAAGGGCAAGGTCTGCGCCGTCTGCAGCCAGCCTGTCTCGGCCGGCCCGGCCGCGAGCAGGAGAACCGCGGCCAGAGGTGCCGCGGCCAGCGCAATCTGCTCCGAGAACTGTGCGAAGAGATTGGACCAGCCGATGCGTCTGAATGCCGCCGGCAGCGGTGTGGTATCGGTCTGTTGCATCGAACGGTGTCCTCGAAAACGGTCTGCGGACACTGAAACGCCTTGCCGGCACCGGAACCACCCGTTTCGTGGGAAGAGGAGGACACCCTTCGGGAATCAAAATGGAATCCCGCCCCCCGTTTGCCAGCGCGCCGCGCAGGCTCTATTTCCAGATCGTCTCAGCGAAGGATCAGACACCCTCGTGCCCCGCCCCGCCACGCCGCTCCTCGACACGATCCACGACTCCGCCGATCTGCGGGCGCTCGACGATGCACAGCTTCGACAGGTCGCCGACGAGCTGCGGCTGGAGACGATCGACGCCGTTTCCGTGACGGGCGGGCATCTCGGCGCGGGGCTCGGCGTGGTCGAACTGACCGTCGCGCTGCACCATGTCTTCGACACGCCGCGCGACCGGCTGATCTGGGATGTCGGCCACCAGGCCTATCCGCACAAGATCCTGACCGGGCGGCGCGAGCGCATCCGCACGCTGCGCCAGCCGGGCGGGCTCTCCGGCTTCACCAAGCGCTCCGAGAGCGCCTACGACCCGTTCGGCGCCGCCCATTCCTCGACCTCGATCTCGGCCGGGCTCGGCATGGCCGTCGGGCGCGATCTCAAGGGCGAGGGCAACAATGTCATCGCCGTGATCGGCGACGGCGCGATGTCGGCCGGCATGGCCTATGAGGCGATGAACAATGCCGGCGCGCTCGGCTCGCGCCTGATCGTCATCCTCAACGACAACGACATGTCGATCGCCCCCCCGGTCGGCGCGATGTCGGCTTATCTCGCGCGGCTCGTCTCGGGCCGGACCTATCGCTCGCTGCGCGAGGTCGCCAAGCAGCTCGCCGAGAGGCTGCCGCGCTTCTTCCACGACAAGGCCAAGCGCACCGAAGAATACGCCCGCGGTTTCTGGACGGGCGGGACGATGTTCGAGGAGCTCGGCTTCTACTATGTCGGGCCGATCGACGGGCATAATCTCGACCATCTGCTGCCGGTGCTGCGCAATGTCCGCGACGCCGGCAACGGGCCGATCCTCGTCCATGTCGTGACGCAGAAGGGCAAGGGCTATGCCCCGGCCGAGGCCAGCGCCGACAAATATCACGGCGTCGTCAAGTTCGACCCCATCACCGGCCTGCAGGCCAAGGCCCCGGCGAATGCGCCGAGCTATACCGGCGTCTTCGCCAATGCCCTGATGAAGGAGGCGCGGGAGGACGACAAGATCGTCGCCGTCACCGCCGCCATGCCATCCGGCACCGGGCTCGATGCCTTCGGGAAGGAATTCCCCGGCCGCACCTTCGATGTCGGGATCGCCGAGCAGCACGCGGTGACCTTCGCGGCCGGGCTCGCCACCGAAGGCTACAAGCCCTTCGTCGCGATCTACTCGACCTTCATGCAGCGCGCCTACGACCAGATCGTCCATGACGTGGCGATCCAGAAGCTGCCGGTGCGCTTCGCGCTCGACCGGGCCGGGCTCGTCGGCGCCGATGGCGCGACCCATGCCGGCTCCTTCGACGTCGCCTATCTCGCCTGCCTGCCGGACATGGTGGTGATGGCCGCGGCCGACGAAGCGGAGCTGACCCATATGGTCGCGACCGCCGCAGCCTATGACGAAGGGCCGATCGCCTTCCGCTATCCGCGCGGCGAGGGCGTCGGCGTCGAAATTCCCGACGTCGGCATGCCCCTGGAGATCGGCAAGGGCCGCATCGTGCGGGAGGGAACGCGGATCGCGTTGCTCTCGCTCGGCACGCGCCTCGCCGAAGCGTTGAAGGCGGCCGATCTGCTGGCGCAGCGCGGGCTTTCGACCACGGTCGCGGATGCGCGCTTCGCCAAGCCGCTCGACGAGTCGCTGATCCTTAAGCTCGCCCGCGAGCACGAGATCCTGATCACGATCGAGGAAGGCTCGGTCGGCGGCTTCGGCAGCCATGTGCTGCATCTGCTCGCCCGCAACGGCGCGCTCGATACCGGCTTGAAGGTGCGGACGCTGACACTGCCGGACGTCTTCCAGGATCATGACAAGCCGGACGCGATGTATGCCGCCGCTGGGCTCGACGCCGGCGGCATCGTCGCTGCCGTCGATGGCGCGCTCGGAGCGCCAAGCGTCGTCAAGCGCGCCTGATTCAGGCCGACAGCCATGGCAGTGGTCTCGCCCCCTTCAGCCCTCATCCTGAGGAGCGATCCGGAGGATCGCGTCTCGAAGGATGCTCCAGGAAACTCCGGAACCATCTGGAGCATCCTTCGAGACGCCATTTCTGGCGAAATGGCTCCTCAGGATGAGGGCTGGAGAGAAAGCCGCGCCGGCGCGGGCGGATCGCGATGAAGAGCCGCGCGGACCAGTTGCTCGTCGAACGCGGCTTCTTCGAAAGCCGGGCGCGGGCGCAGGCTGCGATAGCTGCCGGGCTGGTCAGCGCCAATGGTCAGCCGGTGCGGAAGGCCTCGGAGATGGTGGCGCGGGATGCTGCGCTGACGGCCGAGGCGCCGCATCCTTACGTCTCACGCGGCGGCCTGAAATTGGCAGGCGCGCTCGATGCCTTCGGCTTCGATCCGGCCGGGCAGGTCTGCCTGGATGTCGGGTCGTCGACCGGCGGCTTCACCGATCTTCTACTGAAGCGCGGCGCGCGCCATGTCGTCGCCGTCGATGTCGGCCGCGACCAGCTCCACGCTTCGCTGCGCGCAAATCCGCGGGTGACGAGTTTCGAGGGTCAGGACATTCGCACGCTGGCGCCGGAGGCTATGCCGGAAATGCCAGCCCTCGCCGCCATCGATGTCAGCTTCATCTCGCTCAAGCTCGTCCTGCCGGCGGTTGCGGCCTTGCTCGTGCCGCAAGCCGGGATCGCGGCGCTGATCAAGCCGCAATTCGAGGCCGGACGGGCGGCGCTCAAGAAGGGCATCGTCCGGGACGAGGCGATCCAGCAGCAAGTCTGCGACGACATCGTCGCGCTGTTCGGCACGCTGGGCTTCACCGTCGAAGGACCGATCCCCTCCCCGATCGAAGGCGGCGACGGCAATCGCGAGTTTCTCGTCGGAGCGCGGCGCAAGCCCTGATCAACGCGCGAGCAGCGCGTCGATCTCCTCCTGCAGGGCGGCGTCCTCGAAGATGGCGATATCGATCATGCCGTTGGCGTTGATGAACTGCGTCGCGCGGCCGATCTGCCGGCGCAGGGCCTCACCGGCCACCTCGATGATCATCGGCAACTCAGGCGGCTGCGGCTTTTCGGTCAGAAGCGCGCACACTGTCCGCACCAGCCGGGTCATCGACAGGCAGATATCCTCGAAAGCCCTTGCCCGGACGAGATCGACCCGGTCATAGGCCGCGAGCGCCGAGGCCGCACAGCGCAGCTGAGAGGAGCGGAAATGCTCGCGATAGCTGATGCTGTGCCAGGCCTGGAGATCGGCGAGGACGGTGTCATCCAGCGCCGCCATCTCGATGAGCATCAGGGCTTCGCTGTAGCGGTTGAGGAAATCGGTCGACATACGGGGTGCGTCGACGCTTCCGGCCCGGTTTGCCGGCGCATCGACCGGCACATTCGTCGCGATGGCGCTCATCTTCTGCCCCGAATCGGGGCGACTATGTTTGGCCAACCGGAAAGAAAGTGTTGATCTGACCGCCTCGTCTCGACGTAAACAGCCGGCATGTGCGGACGCTATGCGATCACCCTGCCCCCTGAAGCCATGCGCGAGACCTTCGGCTATCGCGAGCAGCCGAATTTCCCGCCGCGCTACAATATCGCACCGACGCAGCCGATTCCTGTCGTGCTGCCGCATGACGGGGCGCGGCGCTTCCTGCTGATGCGCTGGGGCTTCATCCCCGGCTGGGTCCGGGACGCCAAGGATTTCCCGCTCGTCATCAATGTGCGCAGCGAGAGCGCGGCCGAGAAGCCCTCCTTCCGCAACGCGCTGACGCGCCGGCGTTGCCTGCTGCCGGCCGATGCCTTCTATGAATGGCGGCGCAGCGGCTCCGGCCGCCAGGCGCAGAACGAAGCCTTCCTGTTCCGCCGGCCGGATCGCGGCTTCTTCGCCTTCGCCGCGCTGTGGGAGACCTGGAATTCGCCGGATGGTTCCGAGATCGACACGGTGGCGATGATGACCGGACCCGCCAATGGACTGATGGCACCGATCCATCACCGCAGCCCGATCATCCTGGACCCTGATGACCATGACGCCTGGCTCGATCCTCAGAGCACCCCGCAGCAGACGGCCCGGCTGCTGAAGCCGCCGCCGGACGATCTTCTGGAGGCCGTCGCCATCGGCAGCGCCGTCAACAAGGTCGCCAACGACGCGCCGGAGGTGCAGCTGCCTCTCGCCGACCTGCCTCGCTCCGAACCGAGCGAAGAGCCGAAGCGTCATGCGCGCAAAGCGGCCCGGCCTCCCGCCGATGATGGGCAAGGCAGCCTGTTCTAGGGCCGGAATCATGCTCTGATCGTTGCAGAAGACGACGAGGAGACGAAGCATGCACGGCCGCCGCCCCACCATGACCTCCCGCCACGGCATGGTCGCCGCGGCCCATCCACTGGCGGCACAGGCCGGCGCGCGCGTCCTGGCGCAGGGCGGCAACGCCTTCGATGCCGCCGCCGCGACCGCCGCCGCGCTCAACGTCGTCGAACCCTTCATGTCGGGCCTCGCCGGGATGGGCTTCGCGACGATGTGGGTCGCGGCCGAGCAGCGCGTGCGCGTGCTCGATTTCGTGCCGCCGGTGCCCGCCAGCTTCCCGGCAGAGCGCTTCAGCAAGCGCACCGACCTCGAGCGGGGCGCGCTCGCCGTCGCCTCCCCCGGCAATCTCGCCGGCTGGTGCGAACTCGTGAAGAGCTATGGCCGCAAGCCGCTGCCTGATGTCTTCGCGCCGGCGATCGCTCTGGCCCGGGATGGTTTCGCGCTGGCCGAGTTCGGCGCCGCGGAGTTCGAGGAGAACGACCCGCTGCTGAAGACCTATCCCGCTCTCTATCCGGCCTGGTCCGCGAACTATCAGCCCGGTGGCGAGACGCTGCATCTCGGCTCGCTGCTGGTCCAGTCCGACCTTGCCAGGACGTTGAGCGAGATCGCCGAGAAGGGACCCGATCATTTCTACCGCGGCGCGCTGGGCGAGCGCGTCGTCACGCATCTGCAGGCACTCGGCGGCTCGCTGACCATGGCCGACCTCGCCGCGGTGAAGACCGTCTGGCGCGAGCCGCTGGCGGCTTCCTATCGCGGGCTTTCCGTGCATGTGCCGCCGCCGTCCTGCGAGGGCTTCCAGCTCCTGCTGACGTTGCGCCTCCTCGATGGGCTCGATCTCGCCGCCCTGCCGAAGGATGGGCCGGATCATCTCGACCTCGTCTACCGCGCGATCCGCCTCGCCGCCGGCGAGCGCATCGCCCACAACAATCCGAGCCCGGAGAAGCTTGCCGAGATGCTGTCCGACGCTGCGATCGAACGGCTGCGCAAGCGTCTCACAGACGGCAAGCGGGTGACCGGGCCGACTGAGCAGTGGACGCCGCAGGAGAACGAGGATCAGGCGCACACGACCTCGTTCTCGATCGCCGACAGCGAGGGCAACCTGATCTGCATCACGCAGAGCCTCGGCAGCCCGTTCGGCAGCGGCGTGGTCGTGCCGGGCACTGGCCTGTGCCTCAACAACTTCCTCTACTGGGCGGATGTGCAGCCGGAGAGCCCGAACCGCTCCAAGCCCGGCGATGCGCTGCCGATGTGCATGTCTCCGTCCATCTCGACCCAGGACGGCAAGCCGGTGCTCGCGCTCGGCACGCCCGGCAGCTACGGCATCATGCAGACGCAGGCGCAGGCCATAGTGCAGCATCTCGACTTCGGCCTGCCGTTGCAGGACGCGATCGAGGCACCCCGCGCCCGGCTCTGGGATGGGCGCCTCGTCGAGATCGAGAACCGGATCGTGCCCGAGACCATCGCCGAGCTCATACGGCGCGGGCACGACGCCAGGGCTTTCGATGTCGGCTGGACGATGCGCTGCGGCGGCATGCAGGGGGTTGCGGTCGATCCGGCGACCGGCATCTTCACCGGGGCCGCCGATCCGCGCCGCGACGGCTACGTCGCGACGCCGTAGAACATTTTGCGAGGAATCTCCCCGTCATTCCGGGCCGATCCGAAGGATCGAGCCCGGAACCAAGAACCGATGCCGTTCATCGAGAAGATGTAGACGACCAGCCCGCGTTACGATGGGGCGGATCGGTTCTGGGTTGCGGGCTCATGGCTTCGCCATGCCCCGGAATGACGGGGCGGCTCCGAGGGCAGCCCAGCCGGGAAATCTCAGGCGACGATCTCGCCGCGGAAGGCCCAGCGGGTCATCCGTCGCTCGACCAGGGCGCAGAGCGCATAGAGCGCCATGCCCATGATGGCGATGGAGAACAGGCCGGCGAAGGTCGTCGGCGCGTCGTTGCGCGCGCCGGCCGAGAGCATCAGGAAGCCGATGCCGCGATTGCCGCCAACCGTCTCGGACAGCACCGAGCCGACGAAGGCGAGCGTCACCGCGACCTTCAGGCTGGCGAAGAGATAGGGCATGGCGCGGGGAACACCGACCTTGGTCAGGATCTGCCATTGGCTCGCGCCGAGCGAGCGCATCACGTCGCGCATCTCAGGCTCGATGGTGGCGAGCCCCGTGGCAACATTCACGACGATGGGAAAGAAGGAGATGACGAAGGCGGTGATCACCGCCGGCAAGGCGCCGACGCCGACCCAGATCATCAGGATCGGCACGATGGCCACCTTCGGGATCGCGTTGAAGGCGATCAGCAGCGGGTAGAGACCCGAATAGACGAAGGGCGAGGCGCCGATGGCGAGGCCGAGCAGCAGGCCGAAACCGATCGCCAGCGCGAAGCCGATCAGGGTGGTCCAGAGCGTCTCCAGGCAGAAGCGCAGCAGGATGTCCCAGCGCAGGATCATCGTCTCGATGATCCGCGTCGGGCGCGGCGCCAGAATCTCCGGCACATCGAAAACGATGCAGGCCAGCTCCCAGATCAGCAGCAGGCCGATCATGGCGAGCCAGGGCATGGCGACCAGCAGCAGGCGCCTTTGCGTCTCGGTCATCGGACTACTCCGTCATTCCGGGGCATGCCGCAGGCATGAGCACGGAACCCATGAAGACCGTGGGAGCCGGAGCAGGCGCAAGTCGCCGTCGCGCTTCATCAAGCAGCGGCGTGTTCATGGGTTCCGGACTCGCCGCTGACGCGGGGCCCCGGAATGACGGCGAGCGTCCATGATCACAGGTCATGGTCACGCATGCTCCAGATGGATGCGCTCGCGCAGTTCGTGGACGATGTCGACGAACTCGACCGTGAAGGTCGTCTCCAGCGTGCGCGGGCGGGGCAGCTCGATCCTGCGGATCTTGACGATCTTCCCTGGGCGGCGGCTCATCACATAGACGGTGTCGGCGAGATAGACCGCCTCGCGCAGGTCGTGCGTCACGAGCACGGCGGTGAAGCGGCGCTCCATCCAGAGCTTCTGCATCACGCCCCAGAGCTCCTCGCGCGTGAAGGCGTCGAGCGCGCCGAAGGGCTCGTCTAGCATCAGGATGTCGGGGTCGTGGATGAGCGCCCGGCACAGGCTGGAGCGCTGCTGCATGCCGCCCGAGAGCTGCCACGGGTATTTCTCGCCGAAGCCGCCGAGACCGACCGAGGCCAGCAACGCCTCGACGCGCGCGACATATTCGGCCTTGTTGGCGCGGAAGCGCCGCTTGTGCGGCTCGACCACCTCGAGCGGCAGCAGGATGTTGTCGAGCGTCGTGCGCCAGGGCATCAGCGTCGGCGCCTGGAAGGCCATGCCGACGCCGCGGATCGGACCCTTGACCACCTGCCCGTGGACCCGTACCTCGCCGCCGGTGGGCGGCAGCAGCCCGGTGACGAGCTTCATCAGGGTCGACTTGCCGCAGCCGGAAGGCCCGACCACGGCGATGAATTCGCCCTTGGCGATGGAGAGCGTCGCATCCTCCAGCGCCTGCATGCGCGAAGGGCCGCTGCCATAGGCGAGGCTGACCTGACGCAGCTCGACGAGAGGCGGTTCTGTTGTCACGGCCATCCGGGCGTCATTCTCGGGCTTGCCCCGAGAATCTCGGGAAGGAAGGGCTCCAAGGAGATGGCCGGGTCAGGCCCGGCCATGACGGCAGCGGTCAGGGCGCGACCATCCGCTCGGCCTTCGGCGGCAGGAACTTGCCGGTGAAGACCTTGTCCGGCTCGGGAGCCGCAGGCAGGCCGAAGGCTTCGGCGACGTCCTTGACCGAGCGGGCGAAGCGGGCCGGCTCGACGTCGCCCATGCCGTTCTCCTTCACGAAGGGCGTCAGCACGTTCAGCCTCAGCGACATGTCGAGGCGCTCGGTTTCCAGCTTCTCATCGATCAGCGGGTCGCGCTTCTTGGCGGCGGCGATGCCGAGCGCCGGATTGGCGGCGACCTCCTTCCAGGCCTTGGCGGTGGCGCGCAGGAAGCCGGTCACGACCTCGGGCTTCGCCGCCAGCGCCGGCGAGACGATGATGCCGTTGCCGTACACGTCCATCTTGAAGTCGGAATAGTTGAACGAGACGACGTCCTCCGCCTTCACGCCGCGCGCCTTCAGGTCGAGGATCGACGAGAAATAGTGGCCGGAGATGAAATCGACCGTGCCCTGGACCAGCGATTGCTCGCGCAATTGCGGCGTCAGGTTGACGTGCTGGACACTCGCGGCGTCGAGCCCCACCTTCTTGGCGAAGGCCGGGAACAGCCGGAAGGAGGCGTCGAAGACGGGGGCGCCGAGCTTCTTGCCGGCGAGATCGCCCGGCTTGGCGATGCCGCTCTTCTTCAGCGCATGGACGCCGAAGGGCGGGAAATCATAGGCCATGAAGACGCAGAGGATCTCCTTGCCGGCGTTCTTGGCGTTGTACTCGATCAGCGAGTTCACGTCGGCGAAGCCGATGTCGTAAGCGCCTGTGGCGACGCGCTGGACGGCGCCGGCCGAGCCCTGGCCGGGATCCATCGTGACGTCGAGCCCCTCGGCCTTGTAGTAACCCTTGTCGAGCGCGACGAGGAAGGGCGAGGTCGGCCCCTGGAAGACCCAGTCGAGCGTGAACTTGATAGGGGTCTGGGCGGCCGCGGGCATCGCGCCGGCCAACGCAGCCGCTCCGACCAAAGCCGCGCCGACAAGGCTGCGCCGCGTCGGCCCAAAGCCCTTCGCCCATGCGCAATTCGACAGCATCCGCGCCACGCCGATCATTCCAGCCAACCCCTCATGTTTTCTTTATGGGCCGAAGGCTAGAGACGCGGCGAAAAGCGGTCAATCAGGCGGAAGACTGGTCCTGCCATTTTTTTAGGCAGAGAAGCTCGGAGGAGTATTTGCGCGCGGCAGGCTGCTCATTAAGCTGCCGTCATTCTCGGGCGGAGCGAAGCGCAGACCCGGGGACCTCCGGCTGAACGAGGCGCTGGAACCTCCTGCGCCAGATGCTCGGGCCAAGCCCGAGCATGACGTGCGCCCAGCGGGCTCAGCCCTGCGCCAGCACCGAGCCCGGGTTCAGAATCCCTTTCGGATCGAGCGTCTTCTTCAGCGTGCGCATCAGATCGAGCTCGACCGGATCCTTCACGCCCGGCAACAGGTCGCGCTTGAGGCGGCCGATGCCGTGCTCGGCCGAGATCGAGCCATGCAGCTCGGTGACGATGGCATGCACCGCCTCGTTCATCTCGCTCCAGCGGGCAAGATAGGCGGCCTTGTCCGCGCCCACGGGCTGGCTGATGTTGAAATGGATGTTGCCGTCGCCGAGATGGCCGAAAGGCACCGGCCGGCAGCCCGGCACCATCGCCTCCACCACCGCGATGGCGCGCTTCAGAAACTCCGGCGTGGCATGGATCGGCACGGAAACGTCGTGCTTGATCGAGCCGCCCTCATAGGTCTGCACCTCCGACATCATCTCGCGCAGCTTCCAGAAATCGGCGCGCTGGGTCAGCGAGCCGGCGAGTGCAGCGTCGGTGACGATGCCCTTCTCCAGGGCGTCGCCGAGGAAGGCCTCGACATGCTCGTCGAGCCCGGCGGCAACTTGAGCCGAAACCTCCATCAGTACATACCAGGGCGACGGCTCCGAGAGCGGGTCGCGCGCGCCGGAGGCGTGGCGCAGGACGAATTCGAGCCCGACGCGCGGCATCAACTCGAAGGTGGTGAGCGTGCCGCCTGCGCCGGCCTTGGCATCGTTCAGCAGCTCCAGCGCCGCTTCCGGGCTGGGCACGGCGAGGAAGGCCGTGGCGCGCGCCGCCGGCAGCGGGAAGAGCTTGAGCACCGCGGCCGTGATGATGCCGAGCGTGCCTTCGGCGCCGATGAAGAGGTTCTTCAGATCGTAGCCGGTGTTGTCCTTGCGGAGCTGGCGCAGCCCGTTCCAGATGCGGCCGTCCGGCAGCACAACTTCCAGGCCCATGCAGAGTTCGCGGGCATTGCCATAGGCGAGCACGGCGGTGCCGCCGGCATTGGTGGCGAGGTTGCCGCCGATCGTGCAGGAGCCCTCGGAAGCGAGCGAGAGCGGGAACAGGCGCCCGGCAGCCTCGGCCGCATCCTGCGCCCGCTTCAGGGTGACGCCGGCCTCGACGATCATCGTATCGCCTTCGGTGTCGACGGTGCGGACCTTGTCGAGGCGCTGCAGCGAGAGGATGACCTCCCTGCCATCCGCGGTCGGGATCTGGCCGCCGACGAGGCCGGTATTGCCGCCTTGCGGCACCAGCGTCGTGCCGGTCTCGGCCGCGAGCTTCACCAGCTCGGCAACCTCAGCTGTGGAGCCGGGGCGAACGATGCCTTGAGCCTTGCCACGGAAGAGATCGCGCCACTCCTTGAGATAGGGCACCATCGCGTCGGCATCGGTGATGATGTTCTTCGCACCGACGATACCGGCCATGCGATCGAGAATTGCACTCATCCTGAAGCCCTGCCCTCAGCCCTTCTTGCCGCGCCGGAAGACGCCGACAAGTTCGACATGGGCGGAATAGCGGAACTGGTCGACCGGTGTCACGCCTTCCAGCGCATATCCGCCCGCAGCCAGCGTCGCAGCGTCGCGCGCGAAGCTGCCGGCGTCGCAGGAGACGTAGATCACGTCCCTGACCTTCGAGGCCGCCAATCGCTTGACCTGCGCCTCCGCACCGGCGCGCGGCGGATCGAGCACGATGGCGTCGAAGCCGTTGAGCTCATGCTCCAGCAGCGGACGGCGGAAGAGATCGCGCGTCTCGGTCGTGACGGGCTTGAGGCCTTGCGTCGCCCCTGCTCCCCGGCTCAGCGCCAGCGTCGCCGCCTTGTCGCTCTCGATGGCGAGGACCTGCATGCGCTCGGCGAGGCGGAAGCTGAACGGGCCGCAGCCGGCGAAGAGATCGGCGACGCGTTTGCCCTTCGGCAGCGCCGCCATGACAAGCCCGGCCAGAATCTCCTCGCCAGCTGCCGTCGCCTGCAGGAAACCGCCTGCGGCCGGCGCGACCAGGGCCTTGCCCATATGCTGCAAGGGCGGGCGACGCTCGACGACGATCTCGCCATGGTTGGAGAGCCGTGCGAGATCCAGCCGTTCCGCGAGTTGGGTCAAGGCGAGCCTGAGCTTGTCGCCGAGCGGGCCATGGCCGCGCATATCGACATCGAGCCCGGCTTCGGAGGCGGTGATCTGGATATCCAGCGGCTTGTTCGCTCCGCCCATGCGGTTCGCCAGCATCTGCGCGACGGCCGGCGCCCGCGCCAGCCCCGGCGCCAGAACCGGGCAGGCTTCGACGGCGATCAGTTCATGGCTGCGCGCCGCCATGAAGCCGACCAACATGGTCTCGCCCTGCCGGCGGGCATGGAAGGTGACGCGGCGACGGCCCTCGCCATGGGCATCGATCAGATCGGCGACAGGCGCCTCGACGCCGGCGCGGCTCAGTGCCGTCACGACCTGCTGGCGCTTCCATTCGCGATAGAGGCCGGGCGCCATGTGCTGCGCGGCGCAGCCGCCGCACCGGGTAAAGAGCGGGCAGATCGCGGCGATGCGGGAAGCGGACGCGATGATCTCGACGAGCTGGCCGCGCTCGCCATCGACCACGGCACGCACCGTCTCGCCCGGCAACGCATAGGGCACGAACACCTGGCCGGAAGGCGCCTGCACGACGCCGTCGCCGCGCTGTCCGAGGCGATCGATGACCAGCGTCTCGTTCATGTCAAGTTTCGGTGCGGAACCCTGCGGCGGATTCGTACGGACGGCGGGCATGATGACAATTTCCGGCACGGCGCCGGCCTGCTGATGACGGGAACAAGGCTTTCGCCTATCAGGTCGAGGACGAATTGGGAAATTTCGCCATGACCATCCGCGACGGCGTCATCGAAGCCATCGGCAACACCCCGCTCATCAAGCTCGCGCGCGCTTCGGCGGAGACCGGCTGCGCCATCCTCGGCAAGGCCGAGTTCATGAATCCCGGTCAGTCGGTGAAGGATCGCGCCGCGCTCGCCATCATCCGCGACGCCGAGGCAAAGGGGCAGCTCAAGCCGGGCGGCGTCATCGTCGAGGGCACGGCGGGCAATACCGGCATCGGCATCGCGCTCGTCGGCAACGCGCTGGGCTATCGCTCGGTGATCGTGATCCCCGATACGCAGAGCCAGGAAAAGAAGGACATGCTGCGGCTCGCCGGCGCGACGCTGGTCGAGGTGCCGGCCGCGCCCTACGCCAACCCGAACAACTATGTGAAGGTTTCCGGCCGGCTCGCCGAAGAGCTGGCGAAGACCGAGCCGAACGGCGCCGTCTGGGCCAACCAGTTCGACAATACCGCCAATCGTCAGGGCCATATCGACACGACCGGCCCGGAGATCTGGGATCAGACGGCTGGCAAGGTCGACGGCTTCATCTGCGCCGTCGGCTCGGGCGGCACGCTCGCTGGCGTCGGCATCGCCCTCAAGGCGCGCAATCCGAAGGTGATGATCGGGCTCGCCGACCCGATGGGCGCGGCGCTCTACTCCTATTACACGAGCGGCGTGCTCAAATCGGAAGGCTCGTCGATCACCGAGGGCATCGGCCAGGGGCGGATCACCGCCAACCTCGAAGGTCTGGCTGTCGATGCCGGCTTCCAGATCCCGGATGCGGAGGCGGTGCAGATCGTCTTCGATCTCCTGGAGCACGAGGGACTCTGTCTCGGCGGCTCGTCCGGCATCAACGTCGCCGGCGCGATTCGACTGGCGAAGCAGATGGGCCCCGGCCACACGATCGTGACCGTGCTCTGCGATTACGGCACGCGCTACCAGTCGAAGCTGTTCAACCCGGAATTCCTGCGCTCGAAAGACCTGCCGGTGCCGGGCTGGCTGGAGCGGGACGATTCCAGCCTGAAGCAGGTCATGTCGAAGGTGCTGGCGTAAGAGTCGGCGGACCCGCCGGCACCCGGGTCATTTTGCCAGAAAAGTGATTTCCACCGGGCTGCAACAGTTCTAGCCTGCCCTTTGGTTATCCCGCGATCGACGAGGTGGTCGCATGGCAGTCTCGAATGTCAGGTTCGCCGCTTCGGTGGCTCCGGAACAACGGCCCCGTGACGCTGCCGCCGAACCGGGCCACGTCCATGCGGCCGGCGTCGTCGCATCGAGCGTCTATGCCCATGGCGTCCGCATCGCCGATATTCCGGTGGAGGAAGCCGGGGACTGGGCGCAGAAAGACGGCCATGTCGTCTGGATCGGGCTGCTGGAACCCGAAGCCGCCCTGCTCAAATGCGTGCAGCAGCAGTTCAACCTGCATCCCCTGGCGGTCGAGGACGCGACGAACGCCCATCAGCGCCCCAAGCTGGAGCAATATGGCGACGCCCTGTTCGTGGTGGCGCGCACCGCGCAGTTGATCGAGGGCCGTATCGCCTTCGGCGAGACGCATATCTTCGTCGGCCGCGGCTACATCGTCAGCGTGCGCCACGGTGCCTCGACCTCGTACACATCGGTCCGGCAGCACTGGGAAACCTGCCCGACCTCGCTGGCGAAGGGCGAGGACTTCATCCTCTATGCGATCCTCGATTTCATCGTCGACAACTACATGCCGGTGCTCGAGGCGATCCATGAAGAGGTCGAGGAGATCGAGGACATGGTTCTCGCCAGGCCGATGGCTCGCGCCGATATCGAGCGGCTCTACATGCTCAGGCGCGACCTGCTGCGCCTGCGCAACGCCATCGCGCCACTGGTCGATGTCTGCCAGCGGCTGACCAATGGCAGCGTGCCGCAGGTGCGGCCGACGCTCGCGCCGATGTTTCGGGACGTCACCGACCATGTCCGCACCGTGCAGGAGAAGATCGACAGTTTGCGCGAGGTGCTGGCCTTCGCTTTCGAAGCGAGCCTGCTCGTCGGCCAGGGCCAGGAGAATGCGATCACCAAGAGGCTGGCGTCATGGGCCGCCATCCTGGCGGTCCCGACGGCCGTCGCTGGCGTTTACGGCATGAATTTCAAGAACATGCCGGAACTCGAACTCCATTACGGCTACTACGCCGTGCTCTCGGTCATCGTCACGTCCTGCGCCATCCTGTACTGGCGCTTCAAGCGCAATGGCTGGCTGTAGCGAGCGGCGATTTCCGAGGGCGTTACCCGTCAGCGCAGGGGCCAGACCAGCAGGATCATCGGCACGGCCAGCAGGATGACGATGAGCGAAAGCGGGGCGCCGAGACGGGCATAGTCGCCGAAGCGATAGCCGCCCGGCCCCATCACCAGCGTGTTGCACTGGTGGCCGATCGGCGTGAGGAAGTCGCAGGCGGCGCCGATGGCCACCGCCATCAGGAAGGCATCGGGATTGTAGCCGAGATTTTTGGCGAAGCCGGCGCCGATCGGCGCCATGACCAGCACCGTCGCGGCGTTGTTGAGGAAGGGCGTCACCGCCATCGCCGCCACCAGGATCAGCGCGACCGAGGCCCAGCCGGGCAACCCGCCGCCGATCGTGGCGAGCCAGGAGGCGAAGAGATCGGTGGTGCCCGTGCTGCGCAAGGTGTCGCTGACCGGGATCAGCGCCGCCAGCATGAGCAGGATCGGCGCGTCGATGCTCTGATAAGCCTCGCGCAGCGGCACGCATCGGCAGGCGATCAGCAGGACAGCCGCCGCGAAGAAGACGAGCGGCACCGGTGCCAAGCCGGCGGCGAGAGCTATGATGGCCGCCAGCACGATCGTCACGGTCAGCACCACGCGGCGTGTCGAGCCCAGCGGCACGAGCCGGTCGGCAAGCGGCAGTAGCGCCAGTTCCGAGAGCTTCTCCGGCAGGAGCTTCTCGTCGCCCTGGATGACGACGATGTCGCCGGCTCGCAGCCTGATGTCGCGCAGCCGCTGGCTGAAGCGCTCGCCGGAACGGCTGATCGCCAGCATGTTGACGCCGAAACGGCTGTGCAGCGCCATGTCGCCGGCCGACTGACCAATGAGCACCGAATCCGGCCCGACGATCGCCTCGGCGATGCGGTCGGGGTCCAGCGCGTCGCCCTTCTGCGTCGGGCGGTCCTTGCCGATGAGATCGAGCCCGCCTTCCGCGACGACGCGCTCCAGCACGGCGGCGTCGCCGCGCAGCAGCAGGATGTCGCCGGCCCGCAGGCCCGCATCCGGCAGCGGCGCCTGCACGCGCCGCTCGTTGCGCAGGATCGAGACGATCTCGGCGCCACTGCCGGCGATGGCCTTGAGGTCGGCGACCGTCCTGCCGGCGGAGCTTCGCCTCGGTGAGATAATCCTTGATGTCGATCGCCTGATCGAGCGAGACCGCGCCGCGCCGGTCGCGCGGCAGCAAACGGTAGCCGACACTGAGGAAGATGCAGCCCGCCAGCGCCACGACGATGCCGACGGGAGCGAAATCGAACATCCGGAAGGGCTCGCCGCCAAGCTCCTGCCGCACACGCGCGACGATGACGTTCGGCGAGGTGCCGACCAGCGTGACGATGCCGCCGAGCAGCGAGCCGAAGGCCATCGGCATCAGGAAGACCGAAGGCGATTTCCCGTCCTTGCGTGCGAGCTGATAAGCGATCGGCAGCATCATCGCGAGCGCGCCGATGTTCTTGATGATCGCCGACATGATGGCGACCATGAAGACGAGCAGCGGCACCTGCAGCTGTGTCGAGCTCAGGCGCGAGCCGAGCCTGGCGAACAGCCGCTCAATGATGCGGGAGCGCGCCACGGCGGCGCTCAGCACCAGCGCGCTGCCGACGATGATGACGATGTCGTCCGAAAAGCCCTTGAAGGCGTCCGCGGTCGGGACCAATCCGAGCGCGACGCCGAGCAGCAGCGCCAGCATCGCGACGATGTCGTAGCGCAGGCGGCCCCACAGGAAGGCCGCCATCATGCCGGCGACGAGGAGAACGGAGAGAATCTGAGGCTGGGTCATCCGGTCGTCAGGGCAGCCGCCGCAAGCCTGGCTTCAGAGCCATTTCTTCCAGCGAAAGAGCAGATAGGGCAGCACGGCGAACAGGATCATCAGCCCGATCGCCAGGGGGTATCCCCATTGCCACTCCAACTCCGGCATCGTCTTGAAGTTCATGCCGTAGATCGAGGCGATCAGGGTCGGCGGCATCAGCGCCACGGAGACGACCGAGAACAGCTTGATGATCTTGTTCTGCTCGATCGAGACGAGGCCGAGCGTGGCGTCCAGCATGAACTGCAGTTTGTTGGAGAGGAAGGTGGCGTGCTCCTCGATGGCCTGCACGTCGCGCACGGCCGAGCGCCATTCGGCCGAGAAGCCGGTCTGCGCCTTCTTCGGCCGGGTGTAGTTGGCGGACAGGAACAGCAGCACGCGCTCGACCGACATCATGCTCTCCCGGACATTCGAGATGATGTGCTCGTGCTGGCCGATATGCTGGATCACCACCTGATAGACGCCGCCCCGTTCGACATCCTGGCCGCGGCCGGCGAAGATTCGCCGCGACGCCATGTCGACCTTGTCGCCGACCCCGCGCAGCACTTCTGCGGCGCGGTCGACGATCGCCTCGATCAGCCCGTCGAGCACCGCTTCCGGCTGCGGGCCGCAGCCGCCGGGCTTGGTGGCGCGGTTGAGGAAGATGTTGAAGGCGCCGGGTTCGTCATAGCGCACCGTCACCAGCGCCTTCTCGGTCAGGATGAAGGTGACATCAGCCAGTTTGGGGACGATCGTCTCGGACTGGCAGATGACGCGCGCCGTCATGTAGCGCGCGCCGTTCTCGGTATAGATGATCTCGGAAGGCTCGAGATCGTGCATCTCCTCGCGTGTCGGTATGGAGATGCCGAGATGCTGCTCGACCCGCCGGTCCTCCTCGGGCGTCGGGTTGAGCAGGTCGATCCAGACCGCCTCGGCCGGAAAGGCCTCATCGAGCCCGAGCTCGGCATGGCGAAGCTTGTTGCGCGAATCGGGGCAGATGCCGTGGATCATCAGCATGGGCACGAATCTCGCTGCACGGTCAGGATGGAGACCGGCAGGAACGCTGATCCGAGGGCGATGTCAAACCGGCGACGCCTCAGACCCCGCCCTTGACGCCCTGCGGCGGCTTGCTGTCGGCCGGCACGAAGAAGTCCGGCATGAGCGGCACCGAGGGATCGACGCGATAGGGCGTGAAGTCGGTGACGCCCTCGCCGGCCATGAAGCTGTCATCGATCAGGAAGTTGCCGGAAAACTCCCGCGAAGGCTTCGAGAAGATCATGTGTGCGGCGTCGGCGAGGATCTCAGGCGTCCGGCTCGCCTGCACCATCTTGTCGCCGCCGAGCAGGTTCTGGACGGCGGCGGTGGCAATCGTCGTGCGCGGCCAGAGCGCGTTGACGGCGATGCCCTTCGAGGCGAGCTCGCCGGCGAGGCCGAGCACGCACAGGCTCATGCCGTATTTGGCGATGGAATAGGCCAGGTGCGGCGCGAACCAGTGCGTCTTCATGTCGAGCGGCGGCGAGAGCATCAGGATATGCGGATTCTCGGCCTTCTCCAGCTGGGGAATGGCGTATTTCGAGACCATGAAGGTGCCGCGCGTATTGATCTGCTGCATCAGATCGAAGCGCTTCATGTCGGTCATCTGCGTGTTGGTCAGCGAGATCGCGCTGGCGTTGTTCACGACAATGTCGATGCCGCCGAAGGTCTCGGCGGTCCTGGCGATCGCCTCCGCGACGCTCTGCTCGTCGCGGACGTCGACCATCAGCGGCAGGCACTTGCCGCCGGCCGCCTCGATCTCGGCGGCAGCGGTATAGATCGTGCCCTGCAGTTTCGGATGCGGCTCGGCGGTCTTGGCGGCGATCGTGACGTTCGCCCCGTCGCGCGCCGCCTTGATGGCGATGGCGAGCCCGATGCCGCGCGATCCACCGGTGATGAAGAGCGTCTTACCCTTGAGCGACATCGCCGCCTCCCTGTTCGTTCGTAATGACGTAGCGGCCCGGCTGCGAGCCATCCCGGTCGGTGAAGCCGTATTCGCGCGCGAGATCGGCGACATGGGGGACTCGGCCCGCATGGCGCGCCAATTCGGGATCTGCCACCAGCGCCGCGACGGCACGGCCGGCATAGAGCGGCGTCTCGGTCGTCTCGGCTGCGAGACCCGCGTCGCGGACGCGCTCGGTCAGGACATGGCCGGGCGAGAGCCCGAGCGCGGTCACTCCGAACGGCCTGAGTTCCTGCGCCATCGCGAAGCTCAACCGATTCATCGCCGCCTTGGCGAGATCGTAGAAGACGTCGCCGAGATAGCCGGTCTCGGTATCGAAGCTCACGGTGACGATGAGACCGGAGCGCATCTGCGCCATGGCCGGCGCCACAGCCCGTGCCAGCAGGAGCTGCGCATAGACGCCGCTCTCGAAGCTCTCGCCCAGCCGTGCGGCGGGGCGGCGCCAGAAGGGCGTGCCGAAGGCCGAGCCATCGGGATAACGCTCGCCGTCATAGCCCTCGTTACCGCCCCAGACCGCATCGACGACGCAGTCGAGCCTGCCGAAACGGCGCAGCGCCCAGGCGACGAGCCCGTCGACCTCCCGCTCGCTGGTGTGGTCGCAGCGATAGGGATGGCCCTTGCCGCCGGCCGCCTCGACCTCGCGCGCGGCGTCCTCGAAGGTCTCCGGCCGCTGGTCGGTATGCGGACCGGCCTCGCTGGAGCGCCCGGTCACGATGACCGTCGCGCCCGCTTCGCCCAGCGCCCGCGCGATGCCCCGCCCAAGTCCACGCGATGCGCCCGCAACGAGGCAGATGCGGCCGGCGAGCGGGGGAGAAACGGCGGTCATGGCTCCAGGCTCCGCCAGGCTGCCGATCCGGACTGCGCGATTTTATAGGCGCTATCGTCATTCCGGGGCTTCGCGCAAGCGAAGAGCCCGGAACCCAGAACCGATGTGCTTGGACAAGGAAACGATCCGTCTCCGCACGCTTCCTTATACAAGGCGTCGGTTCTGGGTTCCGGGCTCACCGCTTCGCGGCGCCCCGGAATGACTGCGCGGATTGAACAAAAACGAGCTAGCCACGCTCCGCCCTCTGCTCTATAGCCCCGCTCCCCTCGCAGCGGAGCAGCATCATGGACAGAACGCATGTAGCGGCGTGCTGGGAGGCCAATGCCGAAACCTGGACGCGGCATGCCCGCGCCGGCTACGACCTTTATCGCGATCTGCAGAACACCCCGGTCTTCCTGGCGAACCTGCCTGATATCGCCGGGTTGAACGGCCTCGACATCGGCTGCGGCGAAGGTGGCAATACGCGCAAGCTCGCCGAGCGCGGGGCGCGGATGACGGCGATCGACATCGCGCCGACCTTCATCCGCCATGCCCGCGAGGCCGAAACGCAGGCGCCGCTGGGCATCACCTATCTGGAGAGCGACGGCACCGCCCTGCCCTTCGCCAACGACAGCTTCGACTTCGCCACCGCCTTCATGTCGCTGATGGACATGCATCGGCAGGATCTCGGCATCGCCGAGGCCGCGCGCGTGCTGAGGCCCGGCGGTTTTCTGCAGTTCTCGATCCTGCATCCCTGCTTCGCGCCGCCGAACCGCAAGGTCCTGCGCGATGCGCAGGGCAACGTGACCGGGCTGCTCATCACCGAGTATTTCAGCGATCCCGCCGGAGCGATCGAGGTCTGGCGCTTCGGCGCGGCGCCCGAGCACGAGAAGGCGGGCGTCGAGCCCTTCCGCGTCCCTCGCTTCCACCGCACGCTGAGCGAATGGGTCGCGATGATCGTCGCCGCCGGCCTCACGATCGAGCACATGGCCGAGCCGAGCGTCGATGCGCGGACCGCGGAAGCCAGGCCCTATCTGGCCGATACGCTGATCGCGCCGCTTTTCCTGCATATCCGCGCCCGCAAGGGCGCGGCCGCCTGAACCGGACGCCGCAGCGCTCACGCCGCGAAGACCGCAGCCGCGTCGGCGATGGCGCCCGCGCCTTCCGTCACCGCGAGTTCGAGCGCCGGCGCCTCGGTCGCGATGCATTCGGCATAGAAGCGGGCCGTGGCGAGATCGCCGGTGCCGTCCGCCTCGGAGCGGGTCGCGAGCGCCTTCTTCGCCAGTCCCGTGCCGCCCTGCGCCAGCGCGAAGAGCTTGAGGTAGGGCGTCGCGCCGGCCAGCGCGTCCGCCGGCTTCGTGCCGATCGCGCCCAGCATCCATTCGGTGGCGCTCTCCAGGGCATCGACGGCTGCGCCGAGGCGGGCGGCCGTATGGCCGAAGCCCGGCGTGTTGGCGCGCTCGACCTCACTGACGACAGAGCGCATCTCGGTGATCAGCGCGTGGACCGCGTCCCCGCCCGAAAGCTGCAGCTTGCGGGTGACGAGGTCGATCGCCTGGATGCCGTTGGTGCCCTCATAGATCGCGGCGATGCGGGCGTCGCGCAGATGCTGGGCAGCGCCGGTCTCCTCGACGAAGCCCATGCCGCCATGGACCTGCACGCCGGTCGAGGCGACGTCGATGCCGATATCGGTGGCATAGGCCTTGGCGACGGGGGTGAGGATCGCGGCGCGCTCGGCGGCCACCTTGCGCCCGGCTTCGTCCGTCTCGCGATGCGAGCGGTCGAGCGCCTCCGCCACCAGATAGGAGATCGCCCGCGCGCCCTGCGTCTTGGCGCGCATGTCCATCAGCATGCGGCGAACGTCGGGATGGACGATGATCGAGCTCATCGGCGCGCCCTTCGGCGCGTCGAGCGCCGCACCCTGCTTGCGATCATGGGCGAAGGCAAGCGCCTGCTGATAGGCGCGCTCGGCGATGGCAACCCCCTGCAGCGCGACATTGAGCCGGGCGTTGTTCATCATCGTGAACATGCAGGCGAGGCCGCGATTTTCCTCGCCGATCAGCCAGCCGATCGCGCCGTCCTTGTCGCCGAAAGCCATGGAGCAGGTCGGCGAGGCGTGGATGCCGAGCTTATGCTCGATGCCGGAGCAGCGCAGGTCGTTATGCGCGCCCAGCGAGCCATCGGCATTGACCAGATATTTGGGCACGAGGAAGAGCGAGATGCCGCGCGTGCCGGGAGGGGCATCAGGCAGGCGCGCCAGGACGAGATGGACGATGTTGTCCGTCAGGTTGTGCTCGCCATAGGTGATGAAGATCTTCTGGCCGGTGATGCGGTAGGTGCCGTCCGGTTGGCGCTCGGCCTTGCTGCGGAGCGCATTGAGGTCCGAGCCCGCCTGCGGCTCGGTCAGGTTCATCGTGCCCATCCACTCGCCCGAGACGAGCTTGGCGAGATAGGTCTCCTTGAGATGATCCGAGCCATGGGCATAAATCGCCTCGATGGCGCCAACTGTCAGCAGCGGGCCGAGCGCGAAGGCGAAGGCGGCCGAGTTCCACATCTCGATGCAGGCCGATTGCAGCAGGGTCGGCAGGCCCTGCCCGCCATAGGCCTCCGGCCCCGGCAGCGCGTTCCAGCCGGCGTCGGCCCAGGCCTTGTAGGCTTCCTTCCAGCCTGGCGGGGTGGTGACCGCGCCGTCCTTAAGCTTCGAGCCATAGGCGTCCCCGACCCGGTTCAGCGGCGCGATGACGTCGGCGGCGAATTTCGCGGCTTCATCCAGCACGGCCTCGGTGACGCCGCCCTCCAGCTCCGGGGTCAGCCCGTCGCCGATCAGCCGGTCGAGGCCTGCGACATGGCGCATGGTGGCGAGCATGTCGGAAACCGGGGCGCGATAGCTCATAGGTCGTCTCCCTGAGGCCGGCGCTGACACTGAAGGACGCCGCAGCCCGCTTTTGCCGTTGCCGCGATGGTAGCGAGGAACTATCGCCTATGCCACGCTGGCCAAGCGCGACCTTCGTTCCGTGTCGTGCCCGCCAGTTAGTTTATATGTAAACGATACCCGGTCAATCTCGCCTTGAGCCAAGCCCTGCCCGCCCCCCGCCCGACCAAGCTCCTCTCAGCCGACGCCGCCGGCATCGCGGAGGCGGCGGCGCTGTTGCGCGATGGTGGGCTCGTCGCGATGCCGACCGAGACCGTATACGGGCTCGCGGCCGATGCGACCTCCGGCACGGCCGTCGCCGGCATCTATGCCGCCAAGGAGCGGCCGAGCTTCAACCCGCTGATCTCGCATCTGCCCGATCTCGCCAGCGCGCGCCGGCAGGGACTGTTCGACGCCAATGCGTTGGCGCTGGCGCAAGCCTTCTGGCCTGGGCCGCTGACGCTGGTCGTGCCCGCATCATCCGGTTGCACGGTGAGCGAACTGGCGCGGGCGGGCCTGCCCTCCGTCGCGCTGCGCGTGCCGGCCCATCCCGTGGCGCATGCCGTTCTCGAAGCGGCCGGCCGGCCGATCGCCGCACCCTCAGCCAATCGCTCCGGCCGGATCAGCGCCACCAGCGCCCAGCATGTCCTCGCCGATCTCGACGGACGGATCGACGCCATCATCGATGCCGGCGCGACCGAGGTCGGCGTGGAATCGACCATCGTCGCTTGCCTTGACGGTGCGCCGCGGCTGCTGAGGCCGGGCGGCGTGCCGCGCGCGGCCATCGAGCATCTGATCGGGCGCCCGCTGGTGCTGGCGGGTGAAGCCGGGAATGCGCCGATCGCGGCGGGAATGCTCAGCTCCCATTATGCGCCGGCGGCGCGGGTCCGGCTCGATGCCGATGCACCTGAAGACGGCGAGGCCTGGCTCGGCTTCGGGCCGGGGCCGGATGTCCCGGCCTCGCTCAACCTCAGCCCGGCCGGCGACCTGCGCGAGGCCGCCAGCAATCTCTTCGGCTATATGCGCCGGCTCGACGAGATGGGCCCCCGGACGATCGCCGTCGCGCGCATCCCCGAGCACGGACTTGGCGAGGCCATCAACGACCGGCTGCGGCGCGCGGCGGCACCGCGCTAGCACTCCGCTCTCTCGGATTTGAATTCCTCCAGCTTGCATCGATGCAAGATTTCGGCTTGCGTGGGCGCTGGAGGAAGCAACAACAATGAATGCCAAGCTCGCCTGGGACGATTTCCGGCTGGTCAAGGCGATCGCCGATCATGACGGGCTGACCGGGGCGGCCGGAGCGCTGTCGGTCAACCATTCCACGGTGTTCCGGCGCCTCGGACAGATCGAGGAGATCGTCGGCATGCCGCTCTTCGAGCGGCGCAAGACCGGCTATGTCGCGACCGTCGCCGGCGCCGAGATGGCGGCGCTGGCGATCCGCATGGACGAGGACGTCACCGCCTTCGCCCGCCGCCTCGCCGGGCGGGACGTCGCCCCTTCGGGCGAACTGCGCATCACCACCACCGACACGCTCTATCAGAACGTGCTGCTGCCGATCTTCGCCGCCTTTCGCCGGGCGCATCCGCTGATCCGGCTCGATGTCGTCGTCGGCAACCAGGCGCTCAACCTGTCGAAGCGCGACGCGGACATCGCCATCCGAGCGAGCGACACCCCGGGCGAGACGCTGGTCGGCCGGCGCATCGCCACCATCGCCTGGGCGATCTATGGCCGCAGCGAGGATGGCGTGACGGCCGAGGAAAAAGCCGACCCGACCCTGCTCTACCAGCGCGACTGGGTCGCTCTCGGCGACCAGCTCTCGCATGTAAAGGCCGCCCGCTTCGTGCGCGAACATGTCGCGCCGGAGCGGATCGCGCTGAAGAGCTCGGCCGTGCTCGGCATTGCGGAAGCGGTCGAGCATGGCCTCGGCATCGGCCCGGTCCCCTGCTTCATCGCCGACCAGCGGCCGAAACTTACGCGACTTTCACCGCCGAACGCCGATTTCGCGACGGGCCTGTGGGTGCTGACCCATCCCGACATCCGCCACGTCCCGCGCGTGCGCGCCTTCATGGATTTCTGCAGCGGCGAGCTTGCCCGGCAGCGGGCGCTTTTCGAGGGGTAGGCGAAAGCCGCGTTGCTCGTTCGAATCGAGCGCTCTACACTCATCCTGTTCGCGCGACTGGCGCAGCAAGATGGGTCACCATCGGGAAACGCGAACGCACGAGCCGCGCGCCTGGGCCTCATCCTCTCGACGGTGACAAGCTCATGCAGATTGCGATGCTTCTTTATCCGCGCCTGACCCAACTCGATCTGACGGGCCCGTTCGAAGTTCTGGCGCGCTTCCGCGAGTGCAAGATCGATCTGGTCTGGAAAACGATCGAGCCTGTCCGGGACGCCAACGGGCTGACAATCCTGCCGACAGCCGATTTCCGGACCTGCCCGCAGGCCGATATCCTGTTCGTTCCCGGCGGCCCGGGTCAGGGCGCGCTGATGGAGGACGAGGACGTCCTCGCTTTCCTCCGCGAACAGGCCAGCAGCGCGCGCTACATCACCTCCGTCTGCACCGGCTCGCTGGTGCTCGGCGCCGCGGGACTCCTGAGAGGCTACCGCGCCACCTGTCACTGGCTCTCGCTGCCGCAGTTGAGCCTGCTCGGAGCAGAGCCGGTCGCCGAGCGCGTCGTCTACGACCGCAATCGCATCACCGGCGCTGGCGTCACCTCCGGAATCGACTTCGCGCTTTCCCTCGCAGCTAGCGTCTTCGGGGAAGAGCGCGCGCGAAAAGTGCAGCTACAGATGGAATATGATCCGCAGCCGCCCTTCAGTGGAGGCTCTCCCGCGACGGCACCGGCCGAGTTGATCGCGTCCGTCCGCGCCGACACCGCTGCCTTCCAGGAAGCGCGCGAAGCCGTGACACGCCGCGCCGGAGCGCGGCTTGGCTAGATCGCTGTTCGTGCGTCAGCGCGCTTGGTAGCGGTCCATCTCATTGTCAAAGTCTCAGCCGGAATATCAGCCGATCTCGACGACGACGCGGCCCTTCACCTTGCCCTCGACGATGGCCCTGCCCGTCTCGATCACCGCCTCCAGCGGGATCGTCGTGGTGATCAGGGCGAGCTTGTCGCGGTCGAGATCGGCCGCGAGGCGCTGCCAGGCTTCGAGCCGGCGCGGCTTCGGGCACATCACCGAATCGACGCCGAGCAGCGCGACGCCGCGCAGGATGAAGGGCGCGACGGAAGCCGGCAGGTCCATGCCCTGCGCCAGGCCGCAGGCGGCGATGGCGCCGCCATATTTCGTCATCGAGAGCAGGTTCGCCAGGGTATGCGAGCCGACAGCATCGACACCCGCGATCCAGCGCTCCTTGCCGAGCGGCCGGCCGGGCGCGGCGAGCTCGTTGCGATCGATGATCTCGGCCGCGCCGAGGCTCTTCAGATAGTCGGCCTCCTCGGCACGGCCGGTCGAGGCGATGACGTGCCATCCGGCCTTGGCCAGCAGCGTGATCGCGACCGAGCCGACACCGCCCGCCGCGCCGGTGACCACGACCGGCCCATCGGCAGGCTTGAGCCCATGCCTTTCGAGCGCCAGCACGCAGAGCATCGCGGTGTAGCCGGCGGTGCCGACCGCCATCGCCTCGGCGGGCGTCAGCCCTTCCGGCAGCGGCACCAGCCAGTCGCCCTTGACGCGGGCTTTCTGGGCGTAGGCGCCGAGATGCGTCTCGCCGGTGCCCCAGCCATTGAGGACGACGAGATCGCCGGGCTTGAAATCAGGGTTGTCGGAGGCCTCGACCCGGCCGGCGAAGTCGATCCCGGGAATCATCGGCCAGCGGCGCACCACCGGCGCCTTGCCGGTGAGCGCGAGCCCGTCCTTGTAGTTCACCGTGGAATGGGTGACGCGGACGGTGACGTCGCCCTCCATCAGGTCGCTCTCGGCGAAATCGGTGAAGGCGAGATTCGGCCCGGCCTCGCCCTTGGTCGCCACGAGGGCCTTGAACGTCGTCATCACCGTCTCCCGAACCGCTGAAAGCGCAACGACCGACAAGGTTGCAGCGGCGGCCCGCCGCCGCAACCCCGCAAATCGTGCGCCCAAGCGTGTTCCGGATCAGGCCGGTTGCGCCTCCGGCCTTTGTACCGGCCGCTCGACGATGGGCAGGTTGATCAACGCCGAGGCGACGCCGAGCGCGACCGAGAGCCACCAGACGAACTGGTAGTTGCCCATCGATTCGTAGAGCACGCCGCCGAGCCAGACCCCGAGGAACCCGCCGACCTGATGCGAGAAGAAGGCGAAGCCATAGAGCATTGCCATGTATTTCGTGCCGAACATCAGCATGACCAGCGAGGATGTCGGCGGCACGGTCGAGAGCCAGAACAGGCCGATGACGACGCCGAAGGTGATCGCGGTCGTCGGGCTCGGCGGCAGCATGATGAAGGCGGCGATCGCCACGGCGCGCCCGAGATAGATCCAGGCCAGCAGATGGCGCTTCGGCATCCGCGTCGAGAGCCAGCCGGAGGAGAGCGAGCCGACCGCGTTGGCGAGGCCGATCACCGCCAGCGTCCAGCCGCCGACCCAGGCCGGCAGGCCGGCATCCTTGAGATAGGCCGGCATGTGCACGGTGATGAAGGCGAGTTGGAAGCCGCAGGTGAAGAAGCCGAGCACCAGCAGCACGTAGCTGCGATGCTTGAAGGCCTCGGTCAGCGCCTGCACGATCGTCTGGTTCGGCAGATTGGCCGCGGCGGTGCCTGCCGCAGCGCCCGTCTTGCGCGTCGCCATGACGATCGAGATCGGCAGGATCGGCAGCAGCGTGAACGCGAAGACCACCAGCGCCTGCTGCCAGCCCAACGTGTCGATCAGGATGTTGCCGATCGGCGGGAAGAGGAACTGGCCGAAGGAGCCAGCCGCCGTGCCGGCGCCGAAGGCCATCGGCCGCCATTGCTCGGGCAGGAGCTTGCCGAAGGCGGCGAGCACGAGGTTGAACGAGCAGGCAGAGAGGCCGAAGCCGATCAGCACGCCCGCGCCGAAATGGAGCTGGAGCGGGGTGGTGGCATAGGCCATCGTCACGAGGCCCGCTGCATAAAGAAGCGCGCCGACGCAGAGCACGCGCACCGTGCCGTAACGATCGGCGATCGCACCGGCAAAGGGCGCGCCGAGGCCCCAGAGCAGGTTCTGGATCGCGAGTGCCAGACTGAAGGTGTCGCGGCCCCAGTGGAACTCCAGCGTCATCGGAATTTGGAAGAGGCCGGCGCTGGCTCGCGGCCCGAAGGTGATCAGGGCGATCAGGCAGCCGGCGGCAACGATGACCTCCGGTGCGTAGCTGCGCGCTGGAGCAGGCGTCATGGATATCTCCGGGGAGTCGCGACGAGTCAAATGTGTGGCTACACGTTATCGCCCTGTCCAGGCGCCAACCAGCGCGATTTCGTGACGTTTGGCATCACGGAGCGGCATGGAATGGCGCGCATGGCGGCGGCGTTAACCGCCGCTCAACCTTACCGAGGCGATAACGGATTCCAACGAAGGCGCGCGGGTTGTCGGCTGCGTCTTCGTTCCGTGCGATCGGGACGGGTGTGTCGCTTTGAGTCATTGGCGTCAGCACAGGCATGGGCGAGGTGCGCGCCCCCTCGGCATCAAATGGGCCGCGAACACGGTCGCGCCCTGGGCGCTGTCGGTCGGGCTGCTCGTCTCCTTCACCGCGTCTGCCGGCCAGAATTTCGGGCCGACCGGCCTGCCCTCCAGCGCCATCGTGCGGGCCGCGCCCGGCCCGGCCTCGGAACTCGCCGAAGGACCGTCGATGCTGGTCGCAGCCAGCGCCTTCCGCCTGCCCGGCCTTGCGCTGACCTCCGCTGTCACCCAGGCCAAGCTCTCCTTCGAGGATCCGGAGCGGCGCGTCGTCGTCGATCCCCGCGCGCCGCGCGAGGACCTCAAGCGCACAGTGGCAACTTTCCCCGAGGTCGACCGCAGCGCCAAGGGCGACCTGCTGCCGAACCTGCGGCCCGGCCTCACCGAACATCCTTCAGTCGAACTGGAACGCGTCGTCT
This sequence comes from Bosea sp. NBC_00550, assembly GCF_026020075.1. NCBI lineage: Bacteria > Pseudomonadati > Pseudomonadota > Alphaproteobacteria > Hyphomicrobiales > Alloboseaceae > Allobosea > Allobosea sp. NBC_00550. Next base: position 5,636,291 of record NZ_CP102772.1, on the reverse strand, counting down.
TCGGCGACACCCAGCCGAAGCTGATCTCGGGCGGCTTCTCGATCGACGCCATGCGCGCTGCGGAAGCCGTCGACGGCCCTCAAACAGGTTTCGAGCCCTATGCCAACGAGGAAGGGCTGACCGATCCGGCGCTGTCGGATTCCTCGCCGGTCTCGCTCAAGCCGAAGATCACCTCGGCGCGACAGGCCGAGCTCCATCTGGAAAGCATCGACGGCTCCTCGCCTTCCGTGCAGGAGGCGAGCCGGCAATCCTCGTCGACGCCGCTGGTCGGCTCGGTCATCGGCACGCTCACGCCGCCGGCCCTGCCCTCCCACGGCGCGCCGCAGCAGCGCGGGCGCATCGCGCTCGCCCCGACCAACCGCGACCTGCGCCTGGCCGAGCCCGGCGTAAAGCAGGACTACACCGCGTTGATCGCGCCGGAAAACATGGCGAAGGAACAGCGCTGCCTGGCGGAAGCGGTCTATTTCGAGGCGCGTTCGGAATCGCTTCTGGGACAGGCCGCGGTGGCGCAGGTGGTGCTCAACCGGGCCAAGAGCGGCCTCTATCCGAGCAGCGTCTGCGGCGTCGTCTACCAGAACAGCAACCGCTACCTCGCCTGCCAGTTCACCTTCACCTGCGAGGGCAAGTCGCTGCGGATCACCGAGCCCGGTCCCTGGCGCGACGCGGTCAGGATCGCGCGCGAGGTCTATGACGGGACGACCTACCTGCCGGAGGTCGGCGCCTCCACGCACTACCACGCGAACTATGTCCGGCCGTACTGGGCAAAGAAGCTGAAGAAGATGGACACGATCGGCCAGCACGTGTTCTACCAGCTTCGGCCGGGCCAGACCTGATCGCTAAAAATCGAGCGTTTCCATTCACTTGAAGGCAATGTGAGTGAAATTGGCACAAGGCCGGACTTGGTTAATTTTACCTTGTTTTAGCGTTTACCTTGCGTTCATCACTTCAAGCGGGCTTCCTGACCTCAACGAACGGCGCGCTGACGCCGGAACCGACAGGTCAGGCCCAACATGCTGCGCTCGCTCTCGTCATCCCGGATCATTGCAGCCTCTGCATTCACGACGGCTCTTCTCATCGGCGCCTCGGCCGCACAGGCCGGCGGTTGCCGCGGCTCCGCCTGCTACAACCTCGTCACCGCGCCGCCGGTCTACGGAACGGTCAACGAGACCTACCAGGTTCGTCCGGCGCAGACGCAGCACCGTGTCGTCCCCGCCGAATACGAGACCGTGACCGACAATGTAATGATCGCGCCGGAGCGGCGCATCGGGCACCGCCGCGCTGCGGTCTACGACACGGTGACCGAGACAGTTTTGATCGCGCCGGCCACCCGCCGCTGGGATGTGAGCCGCGACGCCTGGGGCAACATGGTCGGCTGCTGGGTCGTGGTGCCCGCGCAATATGGCGTGCAGAGCCGCCGGGTCGAGGTTTCGCCGGCGACCGTCGAATACGAGATGGTTCCGGCCGTCTACACGCAGCGTCAGCGCAAGGTGATGGTGCGTCCTACCGAAGTCGTGCGGGAAGAAATCCCCGCCGTCTACGAGACGCGGCAGCGCCAGGTCCTGGTCAGCCAAGGCTCGCAGTATTGGTCCCGCGCCGGCTACTGAGCCGGTCGGGCAGAGTTTTACGCAGACCCTTTTTTACCACGGAAACGACCACTTTCACCCCGGCCTCGCGCCGGGGTTTTTTCTTGGTCATTTTTCTCGCGGGGAAAGCGTCCTCTTTTCCGGGTGGAGCGAGCCTAGAACCGAGATTGTCCTGGAGGAAGAACACGGGTTTGCGAGATGCTGGGGACGAGCCCGAGCATCACGAAAGCTGTGTTTCGCGCCGCAGCAGCTCAGACGAACTTGCCGCCGAGCAGGAAGACGCCGACCCCGACGACGAAGGCGAGGAAGCGGGCGGGCATGCCGACCAACGTGCCCGGCGAACGGCCGGCCACATAACCGAGCAGCAGCTCGGTCAGCCCCAGGCCGAGCAGCACGATGACGAAAGGCGGAAAGGCTCCGTCCTGAACGACGAAGCCGGCTTTCGCGGCGTAAGCGACCACGGCACCGAGAATGGCGCCCAGCGCGATGAAGAGAAGCTCATTTCGCGACAGGCGCATCGGCAGATCGCTCAGCGACGGCGGAAGTTCTGACGCGGAGGACCGCCGGGGGCCGGACCGGCCGTCTTCTGGCGGAAGTTGATGCGGCCGCGATCGAGATCGTAAGGCGACATTTCCACGATTACGCGGTCGCCCGCGATGGTGCGGATGCGGTTCTTCTTCATCTTGCCGGCCGCATAGGCCAGGATCACGTGATCGTTGTCGAGCTTGACCCGGTAATTGCCGTCCGGGAGCACCTCAACCACGGTGCCGTCGAATTCAAGCAGTTCTTCTTTCGCCATCTGTCGTCCTTCGTGAGCCCTTTGGCGCGGAAGCGGGCCATCGCCCGGTCAGAAAACCGGTGTGAGGCCCGCCCTGTTCTGGCCGATCGCGCGTCAGCGCGCGCGCCGCCGGGCGCCGTTGGTGCGTGGTTGCTGTGTTCTTTGCTGCAAGAACGCGACGCCGCCAAGCCCTTCTTTTGCCGAAGCACCGTCTTTTCGCTGTGCCGCCTGCTCGGGACGCGGGGCGCGCTCGGGATTGCGCGGCCGTTCATGGCGCTCCTGGCGTGCGCCGCCACCGGCATGGTGGTGGCCGCCCTGTTCGGAACGCTTGCCCGGCTGACCCTGCGGACGGCCCTGCCCCTGCGGGCGAGACTGCTGCTGACCGCGCCCGCCACGATTCTGCTGCGGCTTCTTGGGCGTGCGGCCATCCCAGTAAGGCACATCGCCGACCGGCGTCGGCTTGATGCCCGTCAGCTTCTCGATGGCGGCGAAGTCGCCGCGCTCTTCCGGCGTGCAGAAGGCGATGGCAACGCCGGCCGCTCCGGCGCGCGCGGTACGGCCGATGCGGTGAACATAGGTCTCCGGCACGTTCGGCAGGTCGTAGTTCACGACATGGCTGATGCCGTCGACATCGATGCCGCGGGCGGCGATGTCGGTCGCGACGAGAATGCGCAAGCTACCGTCGCGGAAGGCGCCGAGCGCACGCTCGCGCTGGCCCTGGCTCTTGTTGCCGTGGATCGCCGCCGCCTCGATGCCGGCCTGATCGAGCTGGCGCACGACCTTGTCTGCACCGTGCTTGGTGCGGGTGAAGACGATCGCCCGCTCCATCTCCGGCACGCTCAGCGTCTTCGCCAGCAGCGCCGGCTTGTCGTTCGGCTCGGTGAAGATGACGCGCTGGTCGATCTTCTCCGCGGTGGTCGCAACCGGGGTCACGGCGACCTCGACCGGATCGGTCAGATAGGCGGAGGCGATCTCGCGGATCGGCTTCGGCATGGTCGCCGAGAAGAGCAGCGTCTGGCGCTCCTTCGGGATCAGCGTGGAGATGCGGCGCAGCGCGTGGATGAAGCCGAGGTCGAGCATCTGGTCGGCCTCGTCGAGGACGAGGAACTCGATCTCGCGCAGCGAGACGGCGCGCTGGTCGACGAGGTCGAGCAGGCGGCCGGGCGTGGCGACGAGGATGTCGATCTTGTCGCCGAGGGCTCGGATCTGCTTGCCGACCGGAACGCCGCCGAAGATCACCGTCGAACGAACCGTGGTGAACTGCGCGTAGGTGCGGATCGAGGTCTCGATCTGGGCGGCGAGCTCACGCGTCGGCGACAGGATCAGCACGCGCACCGCACGCTGCGGCATCTGGCGCGGCTTGCCGAGCAGCCGGTGCAGCATCGGAAGCGAGAAGGCAGCGGTCTTGCCGGTGCCGGTCTGGGCGGCGCCGAGCAGGTCGCGGCCCTTCAGAATGTGGGGGATCGCCTGGGCCTGGATCGGCGTGGGCGTCTCATAACCCTCGGTCGCGAGCGCCTTGAGCAGCGGCTCGGCGAGGCCGAGATCAGTGAACTTGGTCAAGAAGTAGCTTTCTGGGCGCCGTGATGACGGGGGGCGCATGTGGTTTCGGCTGCGCCGCCGGCCCGTATCCGGCCTTGATATCAGATAATCGATCCTGCCGGCGAACCGCTAGCCACAGCGCCGGCAGGCTTGTCGTGGACCGAGCGGGCAAAAGCCCACCCGGTCAATAGGTTATCAGGCGACGGCGAGGTTGCCGGCCGAGGTCTTGCCGGTCTTGCGATCGGCGACCATCTCGAAGGAGACGACCTGGCCTTCGCGAAGCTCGCGCAGGCCGGCGCGCTCGACGGCGCTGATGTGGACGAAAACGTCCTGGCCGCCGTTCTCAGGGGTGATGAAGCCGTAGCCCTTGGTGGCGTTGAACCACTTCACGGTGCCCTTGTTCATGGGTTAGTCCTTACGTTTCAGATCCGCGTCTATCGTGATGACACGGCGGGACGCGCGGAACGCCTCGCCATGGCCTTGTAGCGATGTGTGGTGGATCTGATTCGTAACCGCCGACCGGACAAGCCGCCGAGCGGAGGGGTGGCCAGAACCCGGCCGCATCTCGTCTTACATCGGGGGACCTAGCACGAAATGCAAGGCAGGTCCAGCAAGGCACCCGCAGACATCGCGGAACCGGCCGCGAAAGCGGATGTTTGACAGCAAAAGGAGGTCGATCATGCCGATCATGCTGAAGGGCTCATGCCGCTGCGGAGCGGTTCACTTCTCGGTCGAAAGCCATGCGCCCGTCCCTTACCAGCTTTGCTACTGTTCGATTTGCCGCAAGACGGCCGGCGGTGGCGGCTTCGCGATCAACCTGTCGGCCGAAGCCGCGACGTTGAAGGTCGAGGGCGAAGACGCCACCGGCACCTTCAGCGCCGAGATTCGCGGCGATGACGGCAGTTGCGAGCGCTCGCAAGCACAGCGCCGCTTCTGCAAGATCTGCGGGACGGCGCTATGGCTGTTCGACCCGCGCTGGCCGGATTTACTGCACCCATTTGCCTCGGCGATCGACAGCCATCTGCCGCGCGCTCCCGAGAAGACCCATCTCATGCTGCGCTTCAAGGCCAGCTGGGTCGAGCCGGATATCGCAGCGAACGACCAGAGCTTCGACGATTACCCGGAGGAATCGATCGAGGAATGGCATCGCAAACGCGGCCTTTGGGTCGATTGAAGACCGGCTGCGGACAGGTTATCGCGCGAGCCGCGCGACAAGGCCAAGTAAAAGGCCGAGATGCGGTATCGCATGAAAGCGCCCGTGCCCCACGGGCTCCTCGGCCTGCTCGAGCACCCAGGTCAGTTCATGCGGCACATGCACCGCCCATGAACCCGCGTCCAACGCCGGCAGGATATCGGATTTCAGCGAGTTGCCGACCATCATCGCCCGCCCTGCCCCGTCGCCATGCCGGGCGAAGATGCGGTCATAGGTAGCGGCCTTCTTGTCGCTGACGATCTCGACCGCGTGGAAGAAATCGCCGAGGCCGGACTGGGCCAGCTTGCGCTCCTGGTCGAAAAGATCGCCCTTGGTGATCAGCACCAGCCGATAATCGCCCGACAGGGTTGCCAGCGTCTCCCGCACATGCGGCAGGGTCTCGACCGGATGAGCCGCCATCTCCCGGCCGGCGGCGAGGATTTCGCCGATCACCGAGGCCGGAACCTGGCCGCGCGTGATCTCTATCGCAGTTTCGATCATCGAGAGCACGAAGCCCTTGATGCCGAAGCCGTAGAAGCCGAGGTTGCGCTTCTCGGCCTCCAGTAGGCGCCCGGAAATCTCGGCCGCCTCACCGTGCTCGCCGAGCAGCGCGACGAAGCGCTCCTCCGTCATGTGGAAGAACTGCTCGTTCTGCCAGAGCGTGTCGTCGGCGTCGAAGCCGATGGTGGTCAAATGCGGCATCGGTACCGGCTCTCCTCAAAACCAGGCTCGACGACAGAGCGGTAATAAAAGCCTCTTGGCATCACTTCCTTATTGAACTAAGTCTGTTAAACTAAGTCCAGCGAGGCCAGCCATGGACGTCATCAACATCCACGAAGCGAAGACCCACCTCTCCCGCCTTGTCGAGCGCGCCGCCAAGGGTGAGAGCTTTATCATCGCCAAAGCCGGTAAGGCGATGGCGAAGGTCGTTCCGTTGGACGCACCCGCCCGAGCCCAAAGTCGTCGCGTCGGCTTCATGAGCGGACAGTTCGAGGTCCCGGACGACTTCGACCGCATGGGCGAGGACGAGATCGCGAGCCTGTTTGGCTCCCCCCCGTGAAGCTTCTGCTCGACGCGCATCTGCTGCTCTGGGCTGCCGGCGAACCAGAGAAGCTGTCGGCGAAGGCACGAGCCCTGCTCGACGATCCCTCCAATACGCTATTGTTCAGCGCCGCGAGCCTGTGGGAGATCGCTATCAAGCGCGGCCTCGACAGGCGGGACTTCACGGTCGATCCGGCACAGCTGCGGCGCGGCCTGATCGACAACGGCTATATCGAGTTGCCGATCTCCGGCGCACACGCCGTGGCGACGATGCATCTGCCGACGCTGCACAAGGACCCTTTCGACCGGCTCCTGCTGGCGCAGGCCCTGGTCGAAAGCATCACGCTCGTCACCGCCGATGAGGTCGTCGCCCGCTATCCCGGCTCGATCCTGCCCGTTTAGAAGCGAACACTCCGGAAGGCGATCAGCCTTCCTTCTGCTTCACCGCGCCCAGCGCCGCCTGCGCCGCCGCAAGCCGCGCGATCGGCACGCGGAAGGGCGAGCAGGAGACATAATCCAGCCCGACGCTCTCGCAGAAGCCGATCGAGGCCGGATCGCCGCCATGCTCGCCGCAGATGCCGAGCTTGATGTCGGGGCGGGTCTTGCGGCCGCGCTCGGCCGCAAGCTTCACCAATTCGCCGACGCCCTCCTGGTCGATGGTGACGAAGGGATCGGCGTCGAGCAGGCCCTTGGCGGTGTAGGAACCGAGGAAGGACGAGGCGTCGTCGCGGCTGATGCCCAGCGTCGTCTGCGTCAGGTCGTTGGTGCCGAAAGAGAAGAACTCGGCGCTCTCGGCGATCTCGGCGGCGCGCAAGGCCGCACGCGGCAGCTCGATCATCGTGCCGACCTGATAGTCGATCTTCGTGCCGCTCTCCTCGATCACGGCCTTCGCCATGGCGTCGATGCGGGCCTTGACGAGGTCGAGCTCGGGCTTGCCCATCACGAGCGGCACCATCACTTCCGGGATCACCGGCTTGCCGGTTTCCTTCGCCGCGATCACCGCCGCCTCGAAGATAGCGCGGGCCTGCATCTCGGCGATCTCGGGGAAGGCTACGGCCAAACGGCAGCCGCGGAAGCCGAGCATCGGGTTGAATTCGTGCAGTTCAGCGGCGCGGTGCTTCAGTGCATCGGGCGTCACGCCCAGCGCCGCGGCGACCTCGGCGATCTCCTTGTCGCCATGCGGCAGGAACTCGTGCAGCGGCGGATCGAGCAGGCGGATCGTCACCGGCAGCCCGCTCATGATGGTGAAGAGCTGAACGAAGTCCTGGCGCTGCATAGGCAGGAGCTTTGCAAGCGCGGCGCGACGGCCGTTGTCGTCAGGGGCGAGGATCATCTCGCGCATCGACTGGATGCGACTCTCGTCGAAGAACATGTGCTCGGTGCGGCATAGGCCAATGCCCTCGGCGCCGAATTCGCGCGCGGTCTTCGCATCCTCCGGCGTCTCGGCATTGGCGCGGACCTTGAGGCGGCGGACCTTGTCGGCCCAACCCATCAGCGTGGCGAATTCGCCGGAGAGTTCCGGCTGCTGCATCTTGACCTCGCCGAGCAGCACCTGGCCGTTGCCGCCGTCGATGGTGAGGACATCGCCGGCCTTGAGCGTCGTGGGGCCAATCGCCAGCGTACCCTTGGCGTAGTCGACTCGGATCTGGCCGGCGCCGGAGACGCAGGGCTTGCCCATGCCGCGCGCGACGACCGCGGCATGCGAGGTCATGCCACCGCGCGTGGTGAGGATGCCCTCGGCGGCGTGCATGCCGTGGATGTCTTCCGGCGATGTCTCGACACGGACCAGGATGACCTTGCGGCCGGCCTTCTTCGCCGCCTCGGCGTCATCGGAGTTGAAGACGATCGCGCCGGCGGCGGCGCCGGGCGAGGCCGGCAGGCCGGTGGTCAGCACACGGCGCTCCGCCTTGGGATCGATCATCGGATGCAGGAGCTGGTCGAGCGCGCCGGGCTCGACGCGGCCGACCGCCTCCTCCTGCGTGATCAGGCCTTCCTGGGCGAGTTCGACGGCGATCCGGAGCGCGGCCTTGGCCGTGCGCTTGCCGGAGCGGGTCTGCAGCATCCAGAGCTTGCCCTCCTGGATGGTGAACTCCATGTCCTGCATGTCGCGGTAGTGCTTCTCCAGGATGCCGTAGATGCGGCAGAGCTCCGCATAGGCCTCCGGCATCTCCTGCTCCATCGAAGGCTTGTCGGAGCCGGCTTCCTTGCGGGCCGTCTCGGTGATGTCCTGCGGGGTGCGGATGCCGGCGACGACATCCTCGCCCTGGGCGTTGATCAGGAACTCGCCATAGAGCGCGTTCTCGCCGGTCGAGGGATTGCGGGTGAAGGCGACGCCGGTCGCGGAGGTGTCGCCCATATTGCCGAACACCATCGACTGGACGTTGACCGCCGTGCCCCAGGAGGCCGGGATGTTGTTGAGCTCGCGGTACTTGATGGCGCGGGCGTTCATCCAGGAGGAGAAGACGGCGCCGACGGCGCCCCAGAGCTGCTTCTCGGGATCCTGCGGGAAGTCGGAGCCGAGCGCCTTCTTCACGATCTCCTTGTACTTGCCGACCAGCACCTTCCAGTCGTCGGCCTTGAGATCGGTGTCGAGGTGCAGGCCCTTGCGCTCCTTGTAATCCTCCAGCGCCTCCTCGAAGAGGCCGTGGTCGATATCGAGCACGACGTTGGAATACATGGTGATGAAGCGGCGATAGCTGTCCCATGCGAAACGGGCATCGCCGGACGCCTTCGCGACGGCTTCCACCGTCTCGTCGTTGAGGCCGAGATTGAGGACGGTGTCCATCATGCCGGGCATGGAGGCGCGCGCGCCGGAGCGGACGGAAACGAGCAGCGGATTGGCGGGGTCGCCGAAGGTCTTGCCGGTCAGCTTGGCCATGCCGGCGAGCGCGGCCCTGGCCTGGGCGTCGAGATCGGCGGGGAAGCTCTTGCCGTTGTCGTAATACGCCGTGCAGACCTCGGTGGTGATGGTGAAGCCGGGCGGGACGGGCAGGCCGAGATTGCTCATCTCGGCCAGGTTCGCACCCTTGCCGCCGAGCAGGTTCTTCATTCCCGCCTCACCCTCGGCCTTGCCGTCGCCGAAGGTGTAGACCCACTTCCCACCAGCCATCACTTCAACCTCTTCGTTGGCAGCCGGACGCAGCAACGTCGCGGCGATGCGAAAGTTTCGTGTGCGAGCCGTCGATGCCCTTTGGACACCGGCAGCGGGATGGGGCGGTCATGCCCAAAACCACCTGAACAATCAATGAGCAGGTGCAACAAAATACCCGGCAGCGCACAAATGCCGACGCTCATTTCGCCGGTGTTTCGCTTGCCGGTGTTTCACTTGCGGGTATTTCACTTGGCCTTGGCGCGCGCGGCGCGCGGCCAGCGCAGCGGCCAGTTGACGACGCGCTCTGTGACCTCGTCTTCGGGGATATCGTCTTCCGACGCGTAGACACGTCCACGGACGGAGATGCCGGCCGCAACCACTGTCTCCGGATCGCCGGAAACGAGCGGATGCCACCACGGCAGATCCCTGCCCTCCGCGACGAGGCGGTAGGCGCAGGTCGGCGGCAGCCAGGGCAGCGTGCGCACGTCATGCGGCGTCAGCGTCACGCAATCGGGCACCTTGACGGAGCGGTTCGGATAATCCTTGCAGCGACAGGTTCCGGCGTCGAACAGCCGGCAGCCGACATCGGTCGCGAAGATGCGCCCGGTATCCTCGTCCTCGAGCTTCACGAGGCAGCAGCGCCCGCAGCCGTCGCAGAGCGATTCCCATTGCTCCACCGACATCGCCTCGAGCGGCGTCGTGCGCCAGAACGGCTCGTCTTTCGGCTGCTTCAGCGTCATGACCGGCTTATGCGCCGCCGGGCGCCAAGATGGAAGAGCGCAGCGTCAACGCCAGCTTTTGTGCCAGAGCGAAACAGCCGGGTTGGCGCAGTTTCTGCTGCCGCAAACGGAATATTCGCGCCCCATCCCTTAACTCGAAGCGGGGCGTGACTATGTGTCTATTCTCTGGCCCGATGCTGTTGCCAAGACGACCATGGCGCGGCAGGAAAGTGTCGGGGGCCATTCGGAAAGCCTGGAACGGCCATGGAGTTCAGGAAGGCAGGCTGGAGGACGCGGCTGAAGCGCTACGCGCTCGCTGCGGACTCATGGCTCGATGCCGGCCTGTGGGGTGCGGGCCGCCGCGCGGGTGAGGCGTATGAGCGCATCCGCAGCCTAGCCGACCGCCTGACCGTGACCGGCGGCAAGCGTCTCGCCGCCGAATTCGCCAGCGAGGGGCTGAACATCGGCATCGTCGGCGCCCTCATCGTCCTGATGCTCGCCTTGCCCGCCTTCCGCATCGGCAATGAGGAGGCGCTGAAGAACCAGGTTCTCGCCGTCACCTTCCTCGATCGCTACGGCACGACGATCGGCCATCGCGGCGCCCGGCACGACGATTCACTGAAGCTCGAGGAGATGCCGGACCATCTGCTGAAGGCCGTGCTCGCGACCGAGGACCGCCGCTTCTACGACCATTTCGGCATCGACCTGATCGGCACCTCCCGGGCCCTCCTGGTCAACACACGGGCGTCGGGCGTGGTCCAGGGCGGCTCCTCGCTGACGCAGCAGCTCGCCAAGAACCTGTTCCTCAACAACGAGCGCTCGCTCGACCGCAAGATCAAGGAAGCCTTCCTGGCGCTGTGGCTGGAAACGAGGCTGAGCAAGAACGAGATCCTCAAGCTCTATCTCGACCGCGCCTATATGGGCGGCGGCACCTTCGGCGTCGCGGCGGCGGCCGATTACTATTTTGGCAAGTCGGTGAGGGACGTCTCGCTGGCCGAGGCCGCCATGCTCGCCGGCCTGTTCAAGGCGCCGACGAAATATGCCCCGCACGTTAACCTGCCGGCGGCACGCGCCCGTGCCAACGACGTGCTCAACGCCATGGTCGATGCCGGCTTCATGACCGCCGGCCAGGTCGACAGCGCCAAGCGCAACCCGGCGACGCCGGTCGATCGCAAGCGCGATTCCAGCCCCGATTATTATCTCGACTGGGCGTTCGACGCGGTGAAGGAGCTCGCGAACGAAGGCAAGCTCGGGCCCGACCGCGTGCTGACGGTCAAGACGCCGCATGATTCCGCCATCCAGACCCGGGCCGACGAGGCGATCGAGGCGATCCTGCGCCAGCATGGGCCGGCCTACCGGGTCAAGCAGGCCGCAACGGTCATCATGGACCCGGACGGGGCGGTGCGCGCCATCGTCGGCGGCCGCGACTACGGCGCGAGCCAGTTCAACCGGGCGACCGCGAGCCAGCGTCAGCCAGGCTCGTCCTTCAAGCCCTATGTCTATGCCGCGGCGCTTTCGGCCGGCCTGTACAAGCCGAGCACCATCGTGACCGACCGCCCGGTCTGCATCGGCAACTGGTGCCCGAACAATTACGGCCGCTCCTATGCCGGCTCGATGCCGCTCACGGTCGCGCTGGCGAAGTCGATCAATACGATCCCGGTGCAGATGTCGATCGCCATCGGGCGCGCCACCGGCGAGACGCATGAGGCGCGCGCCGCCCTGATCGGCCGCAAGAGGATCATCGCGACCGGCCACGCCATGGGCCTGACGACGCCGCTGACCGACACCGTCTCGCTGCCGATCGGCGCGGCCGAGGTCACGGTCATTGACCAGGCGGCGGGCTATGCCGTCTTCGCCAATGGCGGCAAGCGGGCGAAACCCTACGCCGCCTTCGAGATCAGCAACTCGCAGGGCGACGTCATCTATCGCCATGACCGCGACGAGCCCGAGCCGAAGCAGGTGCTGAGCACGCAGGTGGCGCAGGACATGAACTTCATGCTCTCGAAGGTGCCTACCGAGGGCACCGGGCGCCGCGCCGCCCTGGACGGCGTCGTCACGGCCGGCAAGACCGGCACCACCAACGGCTACAAGGACGCCTGGTATGTCGGCTATTCCGGCAACCTTGTCGGCGCGGTCTGGTTCGGCAACGACAATTCGGCGGAAACCGCCAACATGACCGGCGGCTCCCTGCCGGCCATGACCTGGAAGGAGATCATGCAGTTCGCCCATCAGGGGCTGGAGCTGAAGCCCATTCCGGGCGTGCCGGCCGCCGATCCGAAGGGCATCGCCGTCGCCAAGGCCGGGGCGCCTGCGCCCGATGCGGGTCATCCGCCGGGGCCGGGGGCCGGGCACATGCCGAGGCAGTCCTTCGAGGTTCTCTCCGCCGTCGGCTCGATGTTCAAGACGATCGAACGCTCGCGTGTCGCCGGCCGGCCGGTGCAGGTCGGCATCCGCGAGGTCTCGGCGGGCGAGACGCGGCTGCGCTAGGCTCGGTGAACAGTTGATCTCCTCGGCGTAGTCGTGTCGCCGCCGTCATTCCGGGGCTTCGCGCCAGCGAAGAGCCAGGAACCCGAACCGATGCCGTGCCCCGTTTGATCGGTCGCCCAACCGCGCCTTTCGCGGAGGCAGCATCGGTTCTGGGTTCCGGGTTCAGGCCTGCGGCCTGCCCCGGAATGACGGCGGAGGTTCCGACAAACTCGTCTCTGGAAACTATTCACTTCGCCTAACGCCTTGTTGTTGACGATCGCGGACGGCCCCGCTCAACTCAGGCAAGCTGCATCACGCAACCGGAAGGCAAGCGTGCGGATTCTCGATCTCACCTATATCCTGGCACTCGGAGCAGGCCTTGGCCTCGGCTCGGCGCATTGGGCCGTGGCCGGGCGCCCTGCCCTCGGCAAGGTCGAGGTCGGCGCCTGGATGGCCTGGCCGCGCAGCGGCGGCCGTGACATCGACCCCTATATGCGCGCCTATCTGGCCCGGGGGGTACACCTGCCGCTGGGCTCCGGCGAGGGCCTCGAGCTGATCGCGGAGCGCGACGACGAGGGGTGGCCGCTCGATGGCCGTTGCCGCTACAGCCTCTCCGGCGCGACGCCGACGACGCGCGGCTGGACGCTCAGCGTCAGCGATGGTGACGGCCTGCCCTTCCGCCTGCCGCTTGAGCGCAGCAGCTTCACCGATTCCGAGATCGTCCGGCCGGAGGATGGCCAATTGGCGATCGCCGCCGCCGCGACGCCCGAAGCGGGCAACTGGCTGCCCCTGCCGGCGAGCGGCCGCTTCCAGCTGCGGTTGCGGCTCTACGACACCCCGATCTCCAGCCAGACCGGCGAGACGCGGGCCGCCAACCTGCCCCGCATCACGCGCCTCGACTGCCGATGAGTGCGATCGATCACGACGTGGCGCAGACCCCTGTCCCGCCTTCGGTGAACTGGGGCGCCCATCTGCGCAGCGGCCTTGCGCGCATCGTCATGACGACACTGGCCGGGCTGATGCTGGCCGGGATCGTGCATATCGTCACGATCCTCGCCGTGCCCGTGCTGTCGCGGAACGATGCCGCGCATGCCTATCGGGATATCGGCATCGAAGGCCATGCCGAGCTCGTTCCGGCGCCGGGCCAGGGGCGCAGGATTCCCGCCCTGCGCGAGGCCGACCCCGACGTCGTCACGGCGATCTGCAGCTACGACCTCTCTGCGGGGCCGATGCGCGTCGTCGCGAAGACCGGCGTGCTGCCGCTCGGCCTGACGCTGCACCGGCAAGGCGGCGGGGTGATCTACGCGATCACCGACCGCGCCGCGATCCGCGGCGTGCTCGAATTCCTGGTGATGACCGAAGCCCAGCTCGACGAGCGCATCGCCGCCGACGAGGAAGGGGAGAGCAGCCGGGAGCTGCGTATCGTCTCCGACGCCGGCCAGGGGCTGATCGTGGCGCGGGTCCTCGTGCGCCTGCCTTCGGACAAGGCCGATGCCGAAGCGCTCGCGACGGGCGTCGCATGCGGGCCCGCGAACTGAGAAACTCCGAGGGTGCTGTTTTTGCACGAAACCACGCCGTCATCCCGGGCTTGACCCGGGATTCATGCCGGAGCGCCGCCGATCAAGGTTCAGGCATGGATCCCGGCTCTCCGCTTCGCTTCGGCCGGGATGACCCGCATTTCCATGAAAACGAGGCACGCTCCGAGGGTGCGGCTCAGCCCTTGTAGACGACCGGCCGCTTGCCACCCTCGCCGAAGGCGCCATTCAGGGGCATCTGGCAGAGCGGGGCCGCCTCGGCCTCCAGCGCCATGATCGCGCGCTCGGCGCGAACCGCCTCGCGGGAGGGCATCTCGACGACGAGGTTGGCGAGGGCGTAACGATAGCTCCTGATCCGGAAATCGAGCCGCTCGCAGACCCAGAAGATCAGTCCTTCATTCTCGATCACGCGCGCCATCGCCGGCTCCTGCTTGCCCGGAGCGATATCGGGAGAGGATTCGGCGGTGCGCATCCGGACGCGATCCATGCTCACGACCCGCAGCGCATTGGCGCGGAAGGGGCCGATCAGCAGGCGGTCCGCGTTGCTGTCCTGGGCAAGGCGGTTGTAGCGCGAGGCCTGCGAGGCGAAGGAGACCGAGGTCAACCCGCGGAAATAGTCGGAGACATCGGTTGACTGGTTTGCGACCGGCACGATGCGCGAATGGGCGAGGTTCGAAACCTCCCCCTGGAAAACGCTGTGCGGGCTGGCTGGCATGATGAAGCGCCAGGCGCGGTCGCGCATCTGCTCCTCATCGTCGGTGAGGCGGAAATAGGAAGCCTGCTCGCCGCGCGCGGTCGCCGACCAGAAGCCGGCCTCGGGCGCCATGATCTGCGACCATACCGTCAGCCGCGGGCGCCCCAGATCCCCGTCGGTCGCAGTACAGGCAGTCAGGCTCAACGCTGACGACAGCGAAAGAGCGATAGCCGCTCCGGACGGACGCCAGGAGCGCCGCTGCTCTTCGACCCGAGGCTGTCTCACGCAGGCTGCCTGCGAGCCGTCTTGCGAGCGGACACCTTGCGCGGGCGCCGCACGACGGCGGCCTTGGCCTCCAGCGGCCGCGCCTCTCTGGGGCGCTCATAGCGGACACCGGTAAAGAACAGGATGTCCGCCGAGCGTTGCGGGAACGGGCAGGACCGATCCTGCCGGCGCCGGTATAGCGCGAAAGGGATGACGACGGCCATGAAGCGCCTCCTATCCAGCGCTGAGTTGCAATCGCGAGAGCCGTCCTGGTGCCCGAGGCCGCACCGAGTCGCAGGCCCTCAAGACCCATCAGGCTCCGACATGGTTAACGTGGCCTTAATGCCTCGGGGATAAGCTTCGCGAATCCATCGGATCCTTACCCGAGCCAGCCATGCCTGCCCGTATTTCCCAGGAACTCGCCGACCTCGCCCGCCTCGCACGCGACGGTGACCTGGACCTCAGCCAGGTCTCGCTCCGGGTGAAGGCGGACCTGCTCATGTCGGCGGCCCAGCCGCCGCAGGAGGACATCGCCGCCTTCAGCGAGATGGCGAGCACGTTGATTCCGACGATCGACGAGCCCACCGCCCTCATCCTGGCGCGCAAGCTTGCCGGCTGGCGCCATACGCCCGGGGCCGTGCTGGCCGCGCTGGCGGCACGCGGCGGCTCCGTGCTGGTCGAATTGTTGCGCCATGGCATGCCGCTCTCTGTCGCCGAGCTTGAACACCTCGCCGAAACCGGCGACGAGGCGATCCGCGCCGGACTGGCAGTGCGCGCGGACCTCAGCAATACCGCAGTGCTGCTGCTGGTTTCCGAAGCCGATCGCGCCATCGACCTGGCGCTGATCGGCAATGTCGATGCGCCCCTGCCCCGCGCCGCCGTCGAGATCCTGATCGCGCGCTCGCGCAGCGACGCAGCCTACCAGCCCGGATTGCTGGCGCGGGAAGACCTGTCCAATCTCGAACTGGCACCGCTTTTCCTTCGGGCGGGGCCGGAGCGCCGGCTCGCCATTGTGGAATCGCTGATGGCGCGCGAGGCCTTGCATCCCGGTGAGAGGCGGCCTGCCATCTCCAACGATGCCTTTGCCGGCTGGCTCAGCCTGGCCGGCGACGATCGCGCGAGTGCGTTCGGCGCCATCGCCGAACATCTCGGCGGCGGCGCGCCCCTTGCCGCCGCGATCGCGAATGACAGATCGCGCGACCTCGCGGCGCTCAGCCTCGTCGCCAGCGGGGCGAGCGTCGAGGAAGCCACACGCTTTCTGATCCGCCTCGGCGACGACACGGCGCATTCGGTCGAGCGGATCTTCGCCCTGGTTGCGCTGATGCGGACGATCAGGCCGTCGATCGCGTTCAGGCTGGCGATGCTGATCGCGGGCGCCCACCCCGTCTCCGCGTCGCAGCGGAAAGGCCAGCATCAGCCGGCAATGGACCCGAGCGGGACCCCGGCGCGCTCCGGCGCGGCCCGCCCGGAGGCTCAGCCGGGCCTATCCGAGGTCTTGGGACGGATCGGCGCCCGGCGCGATCGCGGCTGAGCCGAGACGCTCAGGCGTCGACGAGAGCGAGGCGCGGATCGCCGGCCCGGTTCTCGATCTCGACCAGCCAGAGGTCGCTGTCGAAGCGCAGCTCGCGATCGACCCGGTCCTCGACCGCCAGCGGATCGGCATCGATCAGCAGCTGGAAGCGGCGCTCGCCGTCATCCTCGGCCAGCGACTGCGGGGCCGGGCCATAAAGAGCCGCCGTGCCGTCGAGACGATCGAGCTTGATGAAGATCGCGCCGGCCTCGCGCGCACCGCGACGACGCAGCATCGCGAAGAGCCCGTCATGCCCGGCCTGGCGCAGATAGGCCGATACCCAGAAATCGCTGGTCAGGCGCGCCATCGCCCGACGGCCCGGCTCAGTTCACGGCCGAGCGGCGCGGCGCGGCGGCAGAGCGCGAGGCCGCGCCCTTGACGTCGGCCGGCGGACGGAGGTCGCCGCCATTGAGGAGATCGGCGATCGGGTCGCGGGCCGGAGCCTGCGCCGCCTTAGGCACCGATGTCGTGGCCGGCTGCGCCGTGCGCGGCTGGCTGGCGATCGGTGCCGGCGGACGCGGCGCGGCCTCGCGCACCGGCTGCGCCGTCGAAAGGTCTGCGGGCCGTGCGGGCGGCCGAGACGGCACCGCCGCCGGGCCCGAAGACGGTGTCGTGGCGGCTTCCTGCACGGGCACCGGCTCGGCACGGCGCTCGGCTGCGGCGCGAGGCGCGGGTGCCGGCGCGGCCGAGAGCATCGGTGCCGGATGACGCGCCTTCTGGAACATCAGGGCATTGGCGAGGATCGCGCAGGTCGCGATGCCGAAGGCGAGGAACAGGAGTGTCCTCCCCGGCCGCCGGCCGACCATGCGGCCGACCCGGCCGAGCCATGATGACTTGCGACGCGCCGGCTGGGCGCGCCGGACCGGTGCGGAGAGAGAAGCGCTGGAATGGGCGCGGGCGGCCATGGTCACGGACATTGCTCAGCTCGGTCTTCAGGCGGTCAGGCGGAATGGTTCTTTGGTCTCGAGCCCCTTGCGCGGGGCCCGGGCGAAAGTGACGATCTTGGCAGGCTGCTCGACGCCATCGGCGCCGCCGACCGGCAACCGGATCGAGACGCGCGTCCCGATGCCCGGCGCGCTCTCGACCGTCATGCGGCCGCCATGCAGGCCGACGAGGCCCCGGACCACCGACAGGCCGAGGCCGGTCCCTTCGTGGTTGCGGTCATAGGCGCCCTTGACCTGGAAGAAGGGGTCGCCGAGCCGCGGCAGATCGGCGGCAGCGATGCCGATGCCGGTATCGGAAACCGAAAGGTCGATCGTGTCGCCGTCGCGGACGATGGCGAGGACGACGCGCCCGCCGGCCGGCGTGAACTTGATGGCGTTGGAGAGGAGATTGAGCACGACCTGCTTCAGCGCGCGCCGATCGCCTTCCACCATCGGCAGGGCCGGGCCGGCGACGCGATCCACCGCGACGTTGCCGCTCTCGGCGCGCAGCGCCATCAGCGTGCAGCAATCGCGGGCCAGCGCGGCGAGATCCAGCGGCTCGCGCTCGATCTCCATCGCGCCGCTCTCGATCTTCGAGATGTCGAGCAAGGTGTTGACGACCTCGAGCAGATGATGGCCGGAGGCATGGATGATCCGGGTGTATTCGAGCCGCTTGGCGGCATCGATCCAGCCGTTTTCCTCGGCGCCCAGCATTTCCGAGAAGCCGATGATGGCGTTCAGCGGCGTCCGCAGCTCATGGCTGACCGTGGCCAGGAAGTGCGCCTTGACGTCATTGGCCCGCAGCGCCTCGGCATGGCCGCGATCGCGCTCCTCCTCGGCAGCACGGCGCGCGGTGACGTCGCGCATCACGCAGACCACCGCGGCGCCGTCCCTGGAGCCGGCTTCGGCGGTGCGATAGGCCTGCATCTCCAGCCAGAGCGATACCGGCAGGCGGTTCTCGCCCTCGTGTGGAACGAAGAGAGTGCGGAAGCAGATCGTGGCAGCGCCATTGCCATGGGCGGCATCGCTCAGCGCCTTGAGGAAGAGAGGCCGGTCGGCGACATGGACACGGTCGAGCAGCCCGCGCCCGATCAGGTCACGCGGCTCGGCGCCGGCCAGCGTCCGCGCAGCCGCATTGGCGAAGACGACGGCGCCCCCGGCATCGTGCCAGGTGACGAGATCACCGACATGATCGAGCAGCAGTTGCGCGCGTGCATCCGCCGCGCGCTGCGTCCGCTCTTCGGCGTCGCGCCGGCGCAGCAGGACTGCGGCGGCGATCAGCGCCTGCGCCAGCGCGACCACGGCCAGCATCGACATCGCTTCGCTGGTCCAGGTCGCAGGACCGGCCAGCAGGCCGAGATGCTGCAGGCCGATGGCCGCAAGCAGAGCGGCGACAGCCGTCCAGCCAGCCCGCAGCACGAAATCCCGGGAGCCGAAGAAGGCGGCCTCGACCGGGACGACGAAGAGCCAGAGAAGCAGCGGGGAGGACAGCCCGCCGGTGGCTCCGGCGAGCGCGACGATGAAGAGCGACAGCGCCGCCGACGAGATCAGATACGCGATTTCCAGCCGGCCGGTGCGGGAGAGCAGCACGACGGCCAGAACCAGAAGGGCTGCCGCAACGACCATGGCGGCCTCGAAAGCGCCAAGCGCACCGCGCCACGCAAGATAGGCCGGAGCGAGACTGAGCGCGCCGCCACCGACGAGCAGGCGCGACAGGACGAAGCGCTCGTGACGCAACCGCTCGGCCGGGTTCGACCGCACCGATGCGTGCACCAGTGCCGCCGCCTGTGTCCTCAGTGCCGTGATCGCCATACGGAACGCAACGCCCAAACTCTGCGGACCAACCGTCCGCGCCCTGCATCTCGCCACGAGCGGTTTAAGCGGGGCTTAAGGCCCATTGCGCCGAAACTCTCATTCAGGCCATTCAAGTAAAATTATCTGATGTTTTTCATGCATTTAATCTGCGACCGCGCAATTTTCGAAGGCATCGCGATGTTCGCGGCAGGGTGAACGGAAACTGAAGATCGCTCGTTGCATTCGACTCGCATTTGAGCCTTCGGAATGACGCGATTTTTCCGGATCGGCGCGTAGTGTCTGTCATCCGGCGCCGAACGAGACGCGCCGGCGATGGAGATTGAGATGGCTCACTTCCTGCGCAAGGTCGCGATCATCGGGTTTATCGCGGTGAACTCGCCGGTTCACAGCGGCAAGCCCGCCGATACGACGCTGCCGCAGGCCGTCCGCCAGGCTGTCGAGAGCGCCCAGGCGGGCGCACGCAACGCCGCCAGCAGCCTGACGGCCGCGCGGGAGGCGGCCGAGATTCTGGCAGGGCTCGACCCCGTGATGCGCGAGCGCATCCTGAATACGGCGATGACGACTGCGACGGCGAAGCCCTCGTCACGTTAGCGCGCTTGACGTCGCGCGCCCCTCGCGGGAAGAGGTCGCGCCGCCCATCTTTAGGGATGTGCGACCGCGGCCAGGCAGGACATGACAACATCTCTCGACGACATCGTCGCCAATTTCGAACTGCTCGACGAGTGGGACGATCGCTATCGCTACCTGATCGAGCTCGGCAAGGGTCTCGAGCCGTTGTCCGAAGCTGCCCACAACGACGTCAACAAGGTGCGCGGCTGCGCGAGCCAGGTCTGGCTCGATGTCCATCGCGAGGGTGGCCCCGGCCCGCAGACACGCCTGCATTTCCTGGGAGACAGCGACGCCCATATCGTGCGCGGGCTGGTTGCGCTGGCGCTCGCCATCTTCTCGGGCCGGCCGGCTTCCGAGATCCTCGCGACCGATGCCTTCGCGATCTATGAGAAGCTCGGCCTCGCCGCCCATCTCACGCCACAGCGCTCGAACGGCGTGCGCGCGATGATCGACCGGATCAAGAACGACGCCCGCGCGGCGGCGGCAGGCTGAGCGGCTTCACTCGGCCGCCACGGGAAGGAGGGCGGGCTTGGCATCCTGCGACTGCCAGCTTCGAAGTCCTGCGGGTCGCGCCCGGCGGTCCAGCCCATAATGTGTCGCCAGCCTCGCCAGAGCGATGCGGAGCACCACCTTGGCCGAGCGCGCCGGCCAGCGGCGTTCCTTCTCGACGAGATCGAGCCCCTTGAGGAAGCCGCAGACATCGATGGCGAGCCCAGACAGTTCCGGCCCCAACGTCTCGCAGGCCATCCTGACGCGCTGGCGCGCCGCGAGGGAGGTATCGGACGCTCCCCCCACGTCGCGAGGCCCCGGGCTGCGCTGCTCCGGTGTGAGCGCAGCGTCCCAATTCATCGTCGTGCGCGGCAGCATCTGTGCCAGGGTGATATCGGCCCGAAAACGTTCGCCGGCCGCGAATTCCTCGTCACCGATCTGCGGTTTTCCGTCCTTCCCCGGGCGGCGATAAAGCCAGAGCAACGGGCTCTCCCGCTCGTCCAGCGCGGGCCTGGCTTGATCGGATGTGTCCGAGCGCGCTTCCTCAACCTGCTGGTTGCCCTGGACATGCTCACACAGCCCGAGTCTCGCCGCCCTCCCCGCTCCAGTCCAGGCGACAGCTCCATCCGCGACCAGTGCGGCCGCCGTCTCCGCCGAAACATAGCCTGCGCCCAGGCTGGTGCCGCCCGCTTCCCGATAGAGGGCGATGCGGCCGCAGCCCAGCGGCGAGGCGACGGCATAGCATCCCGGCGCCGCCAGATGCCGCAGCAGGCGCGTCTGCTGGTTGCGATCCTGTTCGGTCGTCATCAGCATGCCCTCCCGGCGTGACGTTCCAAGCTGCTCTTCAAGGCGAGAAGCGCCGCCTCAAGCGCGTTGAGCCCGCATTCGAGGCGCAGATCGTCGCGCCGATCCTCGATCAGGGCGCAGGCATGCCGGACCGTCGTGCGGTCACGGCCGAAGCAGATGCCCACGCGTGTCAGGCTGAGACCGAAAGCGACATGGGCGAGATACATCGCCATTTGCCGCGCCAGAGCCTCCCGCTGCGGGCCGCGGGTAGCGCCCCGCATGCCGGCGAGATGAACCCGCGCCGTTGCGGCGACCGCGGCCTCGGCCAAACGCGCACCCGCCGCGGCATGCAAGGAAACGCAGCTCTGGATATTGCTTGAGTTCATGATATGTTCCTATTATCGACCCGCCGGTTTCCTCGATGGCGATTTCGATAATAGGATTATATTCTTAAATTCTGGCTGGCAAGCTCGGACTCGGCCTTATCCCCGGCTCCTGCCACGAGGTGACAGGCATGAAAAAGCCGCCGAGCGATCGGCGGCTTCCTCATTGCCAGATCCGGAGACCGGCGGGTCGGTTCAGCGACGCTTGCGGCGCTGCTGGCCGAGACCCATCTTCTTCGCAAGCTGGGAGCGCGCCTCGGCATAGTTCGGCGCGACCATCGGATAGTCAGGCGGCAGGCCCCACTTCTCGCGGTACTGCTCGGGCGACATGTTGTACTGCGTGCGCAGGTGCCGCTTCAGCGACTTGAACTTCTTGCCGTCTTCCAAGCAGATCAGGTAGTCGGCCGTGATCGACTTCTTCACCGGAATAGCGGGCTTCGGCGCCTCGATCTGAACGATCGGGGCAGCGCCGCCAATGACCCGGCTCAATGCCGAATGAACTTCGCTGATCAGAGCAGGCAGTTCGGATGCAGGCACGGAATTGTTCGAAACATAAGCGGAGACGATATCCGCTGTCAGCTCGATGAAGTCCGACCCCTCGTTATCGGCCATGGCGATGTCACTCCTTATCATTTTTGGAAGCGGTTTTCTGAGGATCGCCCGTTTTGCTCTGCCTGATTTGTGACCAAACTTTGCGATAGCGGATCAAGCACTACCACGTTCAGAGTCGGACAACGCGGACTGATCGGGATATGCGTTTAGTCCATGCCGACTATTCATGCAAGAGAACAATTCCCAACAATTGAAATTCTGGAACCTCTATAATTCAACCGCAGCGAGAGCAATTTTCACTGCACCGTAAAATCAAACGTACGATTTCGCATGCATCTTGCCAGAGTATGCACCCTGCTCTCTACCTGTCGCCACCACTATCGGAGAATTCCCATGCACTCGGGTCAGCATCGTCAGGTTCGCGGCGCGCCGCCATCAGGGTCGAGGGTGCCGAGAGCGGAAATCAGGACGAAGGAAACCGTCGTCCACGGCGTCGTGCTGCGCGACGACTATGACTGGCTGCGGGCATCGAACTGGAAGGACGTCCTCCGCGATCCCGATGCACTGCCAGACGACATCCGCGACTATCTCGAAGCCGAAAACGCGTATTGCAAGAACCTGATGGCCACGACGCGAGCGCTACAGCGCGACCTCGTCAAGGAAATGCGCGGACGGATCAAGGAAGACGATTCCAGCGTGCCGCAGCCGGATGGCCCGTTTCTCTACTATTCACGCTACCGCAAGGGCGCCGAGCGTCCTCTGATCTGCCGTCGCCCCCGCGATGAAGCCGTCGGCCCGAAGAAGGCGCGCGAGCAGATCATGCTCGATGCCGACGCCCTCTCCGAAGGGAAGGACTTCTTCGATCTCGGCGACACCGCGCATAGCCCGGACCAAAAGCTGCTGGCGTGGAGCGCCGACGAAGCCGGCTCGGAACTGCACACCATCCGCGTTCGCGACCTGGAAAGCGGCACGGACCTGCCGGACGAGGTCCGCGATACGACCGGCGACATCGTCTGGGCCAATGATTCGCGCGCGTTCTTCTATGTCGCTCTCGATGCCGACCATCGCCCGTCGCGGGTGCTGCGCCATCAACTGGGCACGCCGAGCAGCGCGGACGAGCTGCTGCATGACGAGGCGGATGCGGGCATGTTCGTCGACATCGACCGCACGCAATCCGGCCGCTTCCTGCTGATCACCATCGGCGACCACGAGACATCCGAGACGCGGGTGGTCGATCTCGACGACGCCACCGCCAGGCCGACCCTGATAGCTGCGCGCCAGATCGGCCGGCAATACGGGCTAGAGCATCATGGCGGCGACTTCCTGATCCTGACCAATGCCGACGAAGCCGAAGACTTCAAGATCGTCAGCGTGCCGGTGGCCGGACCCGCGCCCGAGCATTGGCGCGATCTGGTGCCGCACAAGCCGGGACGGCTGGTCATCAGCCATGTCTGCCTGAAGGGGCGCCTGATCCGCTTGGAACGCGAGGATGGCTTGCCGCGGATCATCGTCCGCGACCTCGCCAGCGGAGCGGAAAGCAGCATTGCCTTCGACGAAGAAGCCTATGGCCTCGGCATGGATGCCGGCTACGAATTCGACACCGATACGCTGCGCTTCATCTATGCTTCGATGGCGCGCCCGGCCGAGACCTACGACTACAACCTCGCGACAGGCGAGCGAAGCTTGCTGAAACGCCAGGAGATCCCTTCCGGCCATGATCCTGCCGCCTACAAGGTGCGCCGCATCTTCGCGACGGCCAAGGACGGTGCGCGCGTGCCGATCTCGATCCTGCATCGCGCCGATACGCCGCTCGACGGCTCGGCTCCCTGCCTGCTCTACGGCTACGGCTCCTATGGCTCGGCGATGTCCGCCTCGTTCCGGACGCGGCCGCTCAGCCTGGTCGATCGCGGCTTCGTCTATGCCATCGCCCATGTGCGCGGCGGCACGGACAAGGGTTGGCGCTGGTATCTCGACGGCAAGCGAGAGAACAAGCGCAACACCTTCACCGATTTCATCGCCGCTGCCGAAGCGCTGGCGGATGCCGGCTTCACCAGCCATGGCCGGATCGTCGCGGAAGGTGGCAGCGCCGGCGGCATGCTGATGGGCGCGGTCGCCAACATGGCACCTGAACTCTTCGCCGGCATCGTCGCGGAAGTGCCCTTCGTCGACGTGCTCAACACGATCCTCGACGACACGCTGCCGCTGACGCCGCCGGAATGGCCGGAATGGGGCGATCCGATCCGCGACGTGAAGGCGTTCGAGACGATCCGCAGCTATTCGCCCTATGACAACGTCGCGGCGCAGGACTACCCGCCGATCCTGGCGATGGGCGGGCTGACCGATCCGCGCGTGACCTATTGGGAACCGGCGAAATGGGTGGCGAGGCTGCGCGCCACGATGACGGGCGGCGGCCCGATCATGCTCCACACCAACATGGAAGCGGGCCATGGCGGTGCTGCGGGGCGGTTCGACTCGCTCAAGGAAACGGCTCTGGCCTATGCCTTCGCGATCCAGACGGCCGGGGATGGCTGGCCGTCGACGAAGGGCGTCTGATCAGACGCCCAGCCGGCTCTTCTCGCTGGCGAGATAGACCTTGAGCTCGTCCATCGAGGCGAAGCTGTACTCGCCGTCGGGCGTCCGGGCCTGGATCGAGCCGTCGGCATAGATGGTGAAATGGGCGTCGCCGACCTGATACGCGCCGACAATGCCCTCATCGGAAGCCGCGCGCTCCGACGACGGGGCCGGATCGTCCTCTGCCGCATCCTCGCCGGCCGCTACAGTCGTCGGGGGGGTCTCCTGCTCATCCTGCTCCGGCACGACCTCATGCTCCGGCAGAACATCGTCCGAAGCTGTCACCGCCTCCGGTTCTTCGTCAGGCTCCGCCACGACCTGCTCTGAGGCAGCCGTAAAATCCGGGGCTTCGGTCCGTGGGGGCCAGGGCAGCGAAGCTGCCTCGGGGGCATCCTCATCTGTGGGAGCGTGGGTCTCGAACCATGGCTCCTTGCGTGGCGAGGCCTTGTCCATCCAGGCCTCGGCCTGCGCGAACGGATCGGCCTCCGGCGCGAGCGAGGGCTCCACCCGCGTGTCGGCCCCGATGGGTTCGTTCAGATGGCCGGCCAGGCTCTCGCGCAGCAGGCTGAACTCGTCGAAGCCGGACGCGCTCCCGGTGACAGGCTTGTTTTCATCCTGTGCGGCAGGAAGATCGTCAGCATGTTCCTCAGAAGGCGGGGGGGCGACAACGATCGGCTCGGCCGCATGCGCGAGAGCTTCATCCTCCGCTACAGGCTGAATCTTCGCAGCGACGATCTCCGCCGGCTCATGGCTCTCCGTCGCGATCGCGATCGGCGCTTCCTCGGCCTCTTCGGCCTGTTCGAACGGCGCATCCTCGAACATGTCGGGCAGCGGTTCGGCGGGCTCGATCAACGCCGCTTCTTCCTGCACATCGTCCTGCTTCGCTTCCGCTTCCTCGAGGCGCCGTGCCACCAGCGTTCCGAACAGATCGCGCTCTGGGGTGGAAGCGCCCTCGGTCGCAGGCGGCGCCGTCTCCACGGCCGGCATCCCAAGCGTATCCGCCACCGCGCCGGCAGCGACGGCGCCGGCTGCCGCGCCGATGGCAGCGGGCGCGAGCACCGAACTTCCCGAGGCGCTGTCCGGACGCGCGGCCTCCCACGGCACGCGCACGACATCGACTGTAGCCGGCGCCTGCAAATCGGGCCGCATCTGCGCGGCTTCGGCCAGCGAACGCTTGAGCGTGCGGATCTCACGCAGGACCCAGGCGAGCGAGATAAGGATCAACCCGGCGCTGCTTGCGATCGAACCGATGATGACCTGGGTGAAACCGCGCTCGAGGACCAGATAGGGCCAGCCGTCATAGATGGCATAGGCGCCGCCACCGAAGAGAAAGAGGCCCAGAACGGTAAAAATCGCGATCAATTTCGCATCCTTGGCATGAGCCGCACCAGCGCTGGGACGCAGCGAAGGCGCATGACTATCTAACGTATTGAATAAGGGAGAGTTTCCAATCCGGACGGCTAAGAAGGAGGAATCTGGCGCGATTGTGGCCGCCTGTCGAGAAGACATGCGCATTTCGCAGTGGCAGCGGTTGTCGACCGGCGCCGGGGGGCTTAACTATCGCATGGAATGGCAGGGCTTCCCTGCCCCCGTCCAGTGATGGCAAGCCATTCTCATTCAAGCGATTTTCATAGCCCGAGGAGAGACCTCATGACTTTTACTCTTCCTGATCTTCCCTACGCCCATGATGCTCTCCAGCCCTTCATGTCGAAGGAGACGCTCGAGTACCACCACGACAAGCACCACCTCGCTTACGTCAACAACGGCAACAACGCGATCAAGGGCACGGAATTCGAAGGCAAGTCGCTGGAGGAGATCGTCAAGGGCTCCTACGGCAAGAACGCCCCCGTCTTCAACAATGCCGGCCAGCACTACAACCACCTCCATTTCTGGAAGTGGATGAAGCCGAATGGCGGCGGCAAGATCCCGGGCGCGCTCGAGAAGGCGATCGTCGATGCCTTCGGCTCGGTCGAGAAATTCAAGGAAGACTTCGCCGCGGCCGGCGTCGGCCAGTTCGGCTCCGGCTGGGCCTGGCTCGAGGTCAAGGGCGGCAAGCTCGCCGTCAGCAAGACCCCGAACGGCGAGAACCCCCTCGTCCATGGCGGCACGCCGATCCTCGGCGTCGACGTCTGGGAGCACTCCTACTACATCGACTACCGCAACCGTCGTCCCGATTATCTCAAGGCCTTCCTGGAGAGCCTGGTGAACTGGGACTACGTCGCGGAGCTCTACGACGCCGCCAAGGCCTGAGCCTTACCGCAGGCTGGAAATACAGACGGGGCCTTGCGGCCCCGTTTTTCGTTGCGGTGATGCGACTTCGCTCAGGCGGCGACGTTGCGCAGGAACTGGTCGACCGTCGAATCGAGACGCTGCGCCTGGGTGGCAACCTCGCTGGCGGCGCCTCGCACCTGCTCGGCCGAGCGGCCGGTCTCCTCGACACTGTCGGCGAGCACGCTGAGATCGCTCGACACCGAGAGCGAGGAGGAACTCGCCATCGCCACGCCGCTGGCGATCTCGCCGGTAGCGATCGCCTGCTGCTCGATCGAGGTCGCGACCGAGTTGGCGAACTTCTCGATGGCATTCATGCGCTCGGCGATGTTCTGGATCGCGCCGACGACCTGTCCGGTGGCGTCCTGGATCGCGGCGACCTGAGCGACGATACGGTCTGTCGCGTCCGCGGTCTGCGCCGCCAGCGACTTCACCTCGGAGGCGACGACGGCGAAACCACGCCCCGCCTCGCCCGCCCTCGCGGCCTCGATCGTGGCATTGAGCGCCAGCAGGTTGGTCTGCGCGGCGATGTCGCGGATCAGGTTGACCACCTCGCCGATGGCGCGCGCCGTCTCGTCGAGTTCGCGCACGGAGCCGGCCGTGTCGCGCGAGGCGGAAGCCGCCTCGACGATCTCGGTGCGGACGCGCCGCACCTGGAACTCGACCTCCCGAATCGCCGCGCCCATCTCCTCGGCCGCCTGCGCGGCATTCTCGACGTTGCCGGAGGCGCCATGGGCGTTGTCGGCGGCGCGAGCGGCGCGCTGGGACGATTCGGCGGCGACGCGCGCGAGCCCGTCCGAGGCTTCGCGCATCCGCTCGGCATTGTTCTTGAACGCTTCCAGCGCGAGCCCGACCTCGCTACGAAACGACGTGATCGCCATGTCGACGCCCTGCTGGCGGTCGCGCTGCTCGGCCTCCGACACGCTTTGCCTTTGCTGAAGCGTCGCACGCTCCGCCAACCGAACCTTGAGCACGCCGAGCGCTCGCGCAATCGCGCCGATCTCGTCGCGCCGCTCCAGCGCATCGATGGGCGTGTCCAGCTTGCCGTCGGAAATGCTGACGATCGATTTCGTCATGCTGCGCAGCGGCCGCATCGTCCGTGACAGCGAGAACCACAGCAGCGGCCCGAGCACGACCAGGATGAGGAGGCCAAGCCCGATGGTGACGAGTTGCTCCCAGGCCGCGCGAGCCACAAGCCGGGTCTTGTCGAAACGCAGCGCGACGTAGCCGATCAGCTTCTGCTGGTTGCCGACACGCACCGCATGAATCTTTGAGACGAAGACATCATCCTCGATCGTGATCTCTTCACGACCCTGCAGGACCTTCCACGGCTCCTCGCCGATGAGCTTGGCCAGCCATCGAGGCGTCAAAGAGAGACGGGCGTCCTCATTGCGTCCGGCCGAAGCCAGAGCGGAGAGATCATCGCCGACCAGGCCCGCATCGAAATCGGGATCGCGCCGAAGCGACGTCAGGATGTAGCCGAGCGTGTTGGTGTCGCGCGAGAGGATCAGGGACGGCGCCGCATTGACCACCATCAAGGTGAGCGCCGTGATCTTCTGATCCAGATCGGCGCGCGTGCGGGCATCGTTGTAGCGAGCGACCGCCATGACGACGAGGACGACCGCCACGGCCACGATCGCCACGGCGGCGGCAGCGATCTGCCGGCTGAGCGAGCCCAGGCCTCGCCCGACCGGCTGCGCCAACTCGCCCGCAGCGGAGGCGCGTCTGAACCACGTCATCGAGCCTGATATCCCCGAAATCCGGCGCAACAGCTGCAAAGCAGAGTGCCCAACTACCCTGGGCCAACATTCGCCGATCCCGGTAAACAAATCGCTTGCGCGCCAGTGGCGACGCAGATCAGCCCGCCAGCTCTGCAAAGCGGCGCAACGGCATGCCCGGAGGCGGTTGGAAAGCGGCGAGCGCGGCATGCTCGACGGGTCGCGTCGCAGTGACGGGATCGAGCCGTGCCAATTCGTCGTCGATGAAGCCGGGATGGCACATGACGAGATGGGCCGGGCCGGGATCGATCAGGAAGCGGGTGAGATCAGCGCCGAAATCGCGCTGAGGGTCGAAAGGCGCCACGCCGGAGAAGCCTCGATTGACGCGAAGCTGCCGCCGCAGCGCCGCGCTGCGGAAGCCAGTTGCGAGGCCCGCGATCACAAGCGACTTGCCGACCGCGACGCCGCGGGTCCGGATCGCCATCACACGGTCGGCCGGATCGCGCACATAGAGCGAGCCGGCCGGATAGCGCCGCGCCAGCAGGTCGAGCAGCGCCCGCCGGACACCCGGCAGGACATGGACATGCTGGTGGCCGTCGACGAAGTCGGGCGGACGCCCCAGCGCATCCTCGAAGGCGTCGAGCTGGCGCGCGATCTCGGCCGCGATCTCGGCCCGCACTGTCCCGGAGGAAGCAGCGGCGCGGGCGACATCCTTCAGGCCGGGCAGAGTGCCGCCCGGCGCGAGGCTGGGCATCTTCGTGATCGGCGCCGCGCAGGTGAGGTTGAGGTGGAGGCCGAGATCGGCCTTGCCGGCAAACGCCGCCAGCTCCGGCGCGAGCCGGCGCCAATGCGGACGGTTGGTCATCGCGCCGGTCGCCGTGAGCTTGCCGCGCCCGAGCAGGTCGAGGATGGCGCGGCTGACGCCATCGGTCAGGGCAAAATCATCGGCGCAGAGGATGAAGCCTTTCGCCATGCCGTTCGCTATTCCTCGTTCAGCTGCATCGCGCTATAGCGCGGCAGGCTTGTCGGCCGGCAAGCTTTAAGGTTCTGTGCCACGCGCGTCATCCGGCGATGACGCTGGAGCATTTCCGCGTTTCCCTGAATCGCGAAAATGCTCGAGCCGTTTGTTTTATCGCATTTTCTTTACGCGAACCGGTATCCACTTCGCTTGAAAATGCTCTAGCGCTGAAAGGGCGTCCGTGTCGGACATCGCGTCCAGCCCCGCTCCTGCCGCTACCGTTACCGGCACAGGCCGGCCGGAGCTCTCCGTCGTCGTGCCCGTGCACAACGAGGCGGAGAACCTGCCCTTGCTGGTGGAACGGCTGCGGACGGTCCTCGACGAGGCGGTCTCATCCTGGCAGCTCGTCTTCGTCGACGATGGCAGCCGTGATGAGACGCTGGCCGTCATCCGCGGCCTGAATGCCGCCGATCCGCGGATCAGCGCGGTCTCCTTCAGCCGGAACTTCGGCAAGGAGATCGCCATCGCCGCAGGGCTCGACCACGCCCTGGGCGATGCCGCGATCATCATGGATGCCGACCTCCAGCATCCGCCGGAGACCATCCCGGCCTTCCTGGCGAAATGGCGCGAGGGCTATCTCAACGTCTACGGCCAGCGCACCGACCGCGAGGACGAGACGCGGCTGAAGCGCAACTTCGCCAAGATGTTCTACCGCATCTTCGGCTATTTCGGCGAAACCCCGCTGCCGGAAGGCGCCGGCGATTTCCGCCTGCTCGACCGCAAGGCCGTCGATGCGCTACGGGCGCTGCCGGAGCGGGCGCGCTTCTCGAAGGGGCTCTATGCCTGGGTCGGCTTTCGATCCGTGGGCGTGCCCTTCCATGTCGCCGAGCGCGAGCACGGGCAGTCGAAATTTAAATACCGCAAGCTGTTCTCCTTCGCCTTCGACGGGCTTTCCTCCTTCTCCACAGTGCCGCTCAAGGTGGCGACGTGGTCGGGGGCTGTCATCGCGGTCATTGCGGCGTTGACGGCAGCCTACTTCCTGCTGCGGACGCTGCTTGTCGGCACCGACCTGCCGGGCTTCCCGTCGCTGATCGTCTCGATCATGTTCTTCTCAGGCATCCAGCTGCTTTCGCTCGGGATGATCGGGGAATATGTCGGGCGCATCTTCGCCGAGGTCAAACGCCGGCCGCTCTACCTGATCGGGGAACGAGTCGGTTTCGATGCGCGCACGGTCGACCATCCGCGCGGCGACGCGCTGCCGCCGCTGATCCGCTAGGCCTTCATGCTGAGAAACATCCTGTCGGTCGGCGGCTATACGCTGATCTCGCGTCTCACCGGCTTCGCGCGCGACATCATGCTGGCGGCCGTGCTCGGCGCCGGCGCGACGATGGACGCCTTCTCCGTCGCGCTGCGCCTGCCCAATCATTTCCGTGCCATCTTCGGCGAAGGCGCCTTCAACCAGGCCTATGTGCCGACCTATGCCCATGTCTTGGAACGGCAGGGCCAGGAGGCCGCCGGTCTCTTCGCCGACCGCCTCTTCACCGTTCTCCTTCTCGTACAGATCGTGCTGCTGGCGCTGATACTGCCACTCATGCCCTGGCTGGTGACGCTTCTGGCGCCCGGCTTCACTCGCGACCCCGCCGTCTTCGAGCTTGCGGTCGCGCTGACGCGGATCACCTTCCCCTATCTGCTGTTCGTGACCATGGTCACGTTCCTCGGCGCGACGCTGAACGCCGTCGAGCGCTATGCCGCATTCGCCGCCGCGCCGATCCTGTTCAACGTCGTCATCATGGCGGCGCTGGCCGTGCCGTTCCTGTTCCCGAGCGCGGCCCATGCCGCGGCCTGGGGCGTCGCGATCTCGGGCGTGGCGCAGTGGATCCTGCTCTACGTCGCGGCGAAGCGGGCCGGCGTCTCCAGCACGGTGGTCAAGCCGCATTTGGATGCCGGCGTCCGGCGCTTTCTGAAGGCGTTCGGCCCGGCCGTTATCGGCTCGGCCGGGGTGCAGATCGCAATCTTCGCCGATACGATCATCGCCTCGCTGCTGCCGCGCGGCGGCTATGCGGCGCTCTACTACGCCGAACGGCTCTACCAGCTCCCGCTAGGGCTGATCGCCATCGCGGTCGGCACCGTCGCGCTGACATCGATGAGCCGCGCTGTCGCGCGCGGCGACGAGGCTGCCGCCAATCGCGCGCAGAACCGTGCCATCGCGATCTCCCTCATCGCCAGCGCGCCCTTCGTCGCGGCCTTCGTAGCCGTGCCCGAGCTGATGGTGGCCGGACTGTTCCAGCGCGGCGCCTTCGACGCGCAGGCGAGCGCCGCGGCCGGCGCAGTGCTCTTTGCCTACGCGCTCGGCTTGCCGGCGATCGTGATGATTCGAACGCAGGTTTCGGCTTTCCAGTCACGCGGCGACACCAAGACGCCGATGCTGATCGCGCTCGCCGCCATCGCCTGCAATCTCGCGCTGAAGCTCCTGCTCTGGCGCGACTGGGGCGCGCCCGGTCTCGCGCTTGCGACCGCAGCCGGAGCCTGGGTCAACCTGCTGACGCTGTTCGTGCTGGCGCGGCGGCGCGGCTGGACACAGGTTGACCGGCGCTTGCCGGGCTTCGCGGCGATCGTTTGTATTGCAGCTGTCATCGCAGGGGCGCTGGCCTGGTGGGCTGCGCCGCTGGCGTTGCGGCTAACCGCCGCCCTGCCCTTCGAGCCGCTGCTGATGGCCGTCATGCTTCTGTCGGGGGCCGCGACCGTGGTTTACGCAGCACTCGCAGGCGGCGCGCTGAAGGCGACAGGGCTGCTCAGGCTGCTGCGCTGAAGCTCAGGCGAGGAAGCGATCGGCGCGACCGAGCAGCGCCGCAGCCTGTGCCACCATGCGCTCGACGATCTCGCTGGCGGTGGGGGATATCGGAGATCAGCCCCGCCGACTCGCCGAAGATGACGGCCGCCTTCTCGGGATCGCCAGCCATGAAGGCCTCGCGATAGGCCGGAGCTTCCGTCTCGATGGCCGCTTTCAGTTCGGCATCGCGGCCAGCCCATTTCGCGATGAAGGCGTTGTCGCTGACGCGGATGTCGAAAGGCTTCGGCCAGTCGAGCTGACGGGCGATATCGGGCAATGCGGAACGTATGGTCTCGTCGCCGCTTGCTGCTACGGCCATGATGGCGCTCATGCACCAGCGCCTCGCGGCTTGCCCAGAAGCGCGTACCGACGAGCACGCCGTCGGCGCCGAGCATCAGGGCCGCGGCGAGTCCGCGCCCGTCGGCGATGCCACCGGCTGCGAGCAGCAGCGTGTCGGGGCTTTCGCGAGCGATAAGGTCGGCCGCCTCCGGCACGAAGGGCAGCGTCGCGCGGCGATGGCCATGGCCGCCGGCCTCGGCGCCCTGTGCGACGATGATCGCGGCACCGGCATCGAGCGCCTGCCGGACATGTGCGATCGACTGGCACTGGCAGATCAGCGGCACGCCGGCGGCCGCGATCTCGGCGGCGAAGGGGGTGGGATCGCCGAAGGAGAGCATCAGCGCGGCCGGCTTGTGGGCCAGCGCCTGGGTCAGAAGTTCGGGCTTCCCTGCCATCGACCAGGTGATGAAGCCGCAGCCGACCTGAGTGTTGCCGGCAGCGGTGAATTGCTGCTCGATCCAGGCGCCGTCGCCATAGCCCCCGCCGATCAGGCCGAGGCCGCCCGCCCGGGTGACGGCGGCGGCGAGCACCCCGCCGCCTGCCAACGCCATCGGCGCCGACAGGATCGGGTGGGCGATGCCAAGCCGCTCGGTCAGCCGCGTGGCGAGACGCGCCATGTCAGGAGGCCGGGCTCAGGCAGCCTTCGCCTTGCTGTGGGCGAAGTCCATGTAGAGTTCGCGGGCGCGGCGGAAGAGCTGGCCGGGCTGGAGCGTGCGGTTGTCGATGCGCGTCACCGGCATGCACTTCGAGTAGTTGCCGGACATGAAGATCTCGTCGGCCTGCTCGAAATCCTCGTAGCGCAGGCTGCATTCCTCGACCACCACGCCGCTCTCGCGCATCAGCCGGATGACGCGCTGGCGGGTGATGCCGTTCAGGAAGGTGCCGTTCGGGACTGGGGTCTTCACGACGCCGTCCTTGGCGAGGAAGATGTTCGAGGTGGCGGTCTCCGCGACATGGCCGAGCATGTCGAGCACCAGCGCGTTGTCGAAGCCGGCGGCCTTCGCCGCCTTCAGCACGCGGGCATTGTTCGGGTAGAGGCAGCCCGCCTTGGAATCGGTCGGGGCGGTCTCGTAGCTCGGGCGGCGATAGATGCCCTTGGTCACAGAGAAGCCGGCGGTCGGGGCTGGCATCGCCGCCTCGAACAGGCAGAGCGCGAACTGGGTCGAGCCGGGATCGGGCATGATGGTCGACGGGCCGTCGGCCTCGGCCCAGTACATCGGCTTGACGTAAAGCGCCGTGCCGGGCGCGAATTTCTTGGCGCCCTCATACATCTTCTCGACGATGAACTCCGGGGTGACGGTGGGCTCGAGGCCGAGCGCCAGCGCCGAACGGTTCACGCGGGCAGCGTGCAGATCGATGTCAGGGGCCACGCCATCGAAATAGCGGCCGCCGTCGAAGACCGAGGAGCTCTGCCACAGCACATGGCTGCGCGGACCGACGATGCCAGGGTTGCCCTCGTGCCAGGCGCCATCGAACCACGTCCACGTCTGAGAATACCATGCCATGACGGCGCTCCATTTTAGTCAGTTTTACCGTGCCGCACCGTCCTCCCCCCACCGTCCGCCGTCAACACATGCCAACGCATATCGCAATGACGGGATGTGATGGAAGCAATCGGAACAGGTGATGGGTCAGAAGCAGAGCGCGCGCAGGGCGGAGATCGCGGCCATGCCGGTCAGCAGCGCCAGCAGCTCGCTGCGCCGCAGGATCATGGTGCCGATGGCGACCAGCAGGGCCAGCGCCGCAGTCCAGCCCAATCGCTCGATCAGCGGCACGACGGTCGCGACCACGATCGAGCCCGGCAGCGCGGCAAGCCCGCGCCGGACATGCGGCGTCAGCGGGATGACGCTCATCAGCGCCACGCCGGCGACGCGGCAGAGATAGGTCGCCAGCGTCATCGCGCCGATGGCGAGGATCGCGCCCCAGGTGCCGGGATCAGGCAGCGTCATCGCGGAACGCTCCCGTCACGGCGCCGGCGAGCGAGCCGACGATGATGAAGGCATAGCCATCGACGAGCTTGGCCGTCACCAGCGCGACGAGCCCGGCGACAACCCAGGGCACCGCGCCGCGCCGGCCACGCCAGAGCGGCACGATCATCGCGGCGAAGAAGATCGGCATCACGAGGTCGATGCCATAGCGGCGCGGATCCGACACCAGCGCGCCGAGCATGTAGCCGCCGCCCGTCGCGATGACCCAGACCGCCCAAAGCGCTATGCCCGCTCCGACAAGCACGCCGAGATCGCGTCCGCCTTCGGCCTGGTAGCGTGTACCGATCAGCCAGTTCGCGTCGGTGAAGAAGAAGAGATGGAAGGCGTTGAGCGTCTTGGGATACTGCGCGAGCCAGGGCTGGAGCGCGGCGCCCTGCAGGACCATGCGCGCATTGACCGTCGCCGTGACGACGGCGAGGCCGGCGATGGCGCCCCAGCTCCATTCGGGCCGCCAGATTTCCATCGCCACGAGTTGCGACACACCACCGTAGACGAGGGCGCTCATCAGCATGGTTTCGAGAAAGGACAGCCCTTTTGCCGAGGCCGCAGCGCCGAAGGCGACCGCGAAGACGATGACGCCCGGCATCAGCACCGAGACCTTGCGCACACCCAGCAGCATGCCGGCGCCCGTAACCGGCGCTCGCTTTTCGGTGGTCGGCAATGTGTTCGGATCGGGCGACATCGCGTTCCAGAAGCGGAAAGCCCGCGCGCGCGTCAACGCGCACCAACGGCGCAGCTGCATGAATTGCGCGCAGAACGCGACAGCATGCGGCAGCATCTCTAGAGTCCGCGCCATGCTCTGGCTCGATTCCAGCGACAGCGTGGCCCCTGCCCTACCGGCCGTCTGGCTGATCCCGACCGGGACGAGCCCGCGCGATCTCGGCGAGCGCTCGGCGCTGAGGCGCGGCGTCGCGCGGCGCCTGCTCGCCCGCCAGCTCGGCTGCATGGATGAGCATGTCGTGATCGCGCACGATCCGGCAGGCCAGCCGCTGCTGGTCCAGCCCGAGGATAAGGGTCTGCATCTTTCGCTCGCGACACGGGCGGGCGTGGTCGCGGTGGCCCTGGCCTCGCAGCCGGTCGGCGTCGACGTCGAACGGGTCGAGACACAAGCCCTGCCGCCGCTCGATGTGCTGCACCCTGCCGAGCGTGAAGCTCTGGATGCGATCGCGCCTGATGCCCGCGCCCTCGCCTTCGCCTGCCTCTGGGCGGCGAAGGAGGCCTATGTGAAGGCGCTCGGCACCGGCTTCGGAAGGGCTCCGGAGAGCTTTGCGGTCTCGCTGGTATCAGACACGCACTTTTGCGTGGCGGATCCACTGCGACCCACCGACATGACGGGGTATCTCCGCACCATGAAAAACGGCGGCCAGGATATCCTGGCCGCCGCGGTGATCGTTCTCGATTGACGCCGGGGATCAGCCCGGCTGGTCGGCCGGCTTGCGCTTCAGCACATAGCCGAGGACGCAGACGAAGAGCGCGCCGATCACCGCCGCCGCATATTGCGGTATTTTCGCCGGGCCGATGCCGAGCGGATTGACCTCGACCGGGATCGCCCTGACCCAGTTCGGCCAGTTGGCCTGCAGCCAGCGCAGCACCGCGATGTCGCCGAGGATCATCTCGGCCGCGATCCAGCCTAGCAGCGCGGCGCCGAGCCAGATCAGGATCGGGAAGCGCTCGATGATCGAGGTCAGGAGCTGCGCGCCCATGATGATCAGCGGGATCGAGAGCAGCAGGCCGAAGATGAAGAGCTCGGGATGGCCGCGCGAGGCCGCCGCGATGGCAATGACGTTGTCGAGGCTCATCACCGCGTCAGCGATGGCGATGGTGCGCACCGCCTTCCACAGGCTCTCGCTCGCCTCGATGTTGCCGTGGGACTCCTCCTCACCCACTGCGAGCTTGATCGCGATCCAGAACAGCAGGACGCCACCGACCACCTTCAGATACGGCACCGCGAGCAGATAGGTGACCGCCAGCGCGAAGATGATGCGCAGGCCGACGGCCGCGCCGGCACCGAGCCAGATGCCGATCTTCTTGCGGTTCTCCGGCAGCGAGCGGCAGGCGAGCGCGATGACGATCGCATTATCGCCGGAGAGCAGCAGATCGATCCAGATGATCTGCAGCAGCGATATCCAGAAGGTGGAGGACGAAAAATCCATCGAAGGTCTGCCCCTTTCTTGTCAGTGAGCCGGGTCGGGCCGGCGCGATTTGATGAGATAGCCGAGACCGAGCACGAGCAGCGCGCCCAGGATCGCGGCCGGGTATTCCAGCTTGTGCAGCAGTTCCTCGCCGAAGCGGGCGATCAGCCAGGGATCGCTCTCGAACATCTCGCCGGCGACCCAGCCCAGCAGCGCCGCACCGGCCCAGACCAGGATCGGGAAGCGCGTCAGCAGATTGGTGATCAGCGAAGCGCCGAGCACGATCAGCGGGATCGAGATGATGAGGCCGGCGATGAGGAGCGGGATCGAGTCCTTCGCCACGGCGGCGATGGCCAGCACGTTGTCGAGGCTCATCACGATGTCGGCTATCGCGACGGTCTGCACCGCTTTCCAGAGCTTGCTGCTGGCGGTGATCGAATCCTCGTCCTGGCCCTCGTCCTCAACGATCAGCTTCACCGCGATCCAGACGAGCAGAACCGCACCTATGATGCGCAGGAACGGCGTGTTGAGCAGCGACGCGATCAGCACCGTGAAGACCACCCGCAGCACCACTGCGACACCGGCGCCGAGCGCGATGCCCTTGGTCCGCTGCGCAGGCGCCAGCGCGCGGCAGGCCAGCGCGATGACGACGGCGTTGTCGCCTGAGAGCACGATGTTGAGGAGGATGATCTCGGCCAGCTTGCCCCAGATCAGGGGATCGACAATCGATATCGACGACAAATCCATATCTTCAAATCCCTGCGTTCAAATCCTTTGCGACGACCGGCGGGCCGTCTTAAAGCGCCTGCTCGACCGCCTTGCCGGCCGCCTGCGTGCCGAGCGAGCCGCCGAGATCCCGCGTGCGGGTGCCAGCGTCGCCGAGCGCACGCTCGATCGCGGCCTCGATGCCCTTCGCGGCTTCGTGCTCGCCGAGATGATCGAGCATCATCGCGCCCGACCAGATCATGCCGACGGGATTGGCGATGCCCTGCCCGGCGATATCCGGCGCCGAACCGTGGACCGGCTCGAACAGCGAGGGGTGATCGCCGGTCGGGTTGATGTTGCCTGAGGGAGCGATGCCGATCGTACCGGTGCAGGCCGGGCCGAGATCGGAGAGGATGTCGCCGAAGAGATTGGAGGCGACGACGACGTCGAAGCGGTCCGGGTTCAGCACGAAATGCGCGGTCAGGATGTCGATATGGTACTGGTCGACGGCGACGCCGGGATAATTCTTCGCCATCTCCTTCACCCGCTCGTCCCAGTAGGGCATCGTGATCGAGATGCCGTTGGACTTGGTGGCGGAGGTCAGCTTCTTGCGCGGGCGGCGCTGGGCGAGCTCGAAGGCGTATTTGAGCACGCGGTCGACGCCGACACGGCTCATCACCGTCTCCTGGATGACGATCTCGCGCTCGGTGCCGGCATACATGCGCCCGCCGACCGAGGAATACTCGCCCTCGGTGTTCTCGCGGACGACGAAGAAGTCGATGTCTCCCGGCTTGCGGCCCACGAGCGGGCCGGGAACGCCCGGCATCAGGCGGACGGGGCGCAGGTTGACGTATTGGTCGAATTCGCGCCGGAACAGCAGCAGCGAGCCCCAGAGGGAGATGTGGTCCGGCACCTGCTGGGGCATGCCGACGGCGCCGAAATAGATCGCGTCGTGGCCGCCGATCTTTTCCTTCCAGTCATCCGGCAGCATCTTGCCGTGCTTGGCGTAGTAGTCGCAGGAGGAGAAGTCGAACTCGTCCAGGCGAAGCTCGAAGCCGAACTTCTTCGACGCCGCCTCCAGCACGCGCAGGCCCTCGGGCATGACTTCCTTGCCGATGCCGTCACCGGGGATGACGGCGATACGGTAAACGCGATTGGTCCCGGTCATGCGGCTTCTCCGAAGAACGTCCTGAACTCCGCGGCGACGAGATCAGGGACCTCCTCCGCAAGATAATGCCCGCCCGGCAGGGCATGGCCGCGCACATCCTGCGCACGCTCACGCCACAAGGCCAGCGGGTCGAAACATCTTCCGATGATGCCGTTCGCGCCCCAAAGCGCAAGCAGCGGCTGGGTCAGCTTGCGCCCGCCATCCTCATCATCGTGACGAATGTCGATGGTCGCAGCGGCGCGATAGTCCTCGCAGCTGCCGTGGATCGCCGCGGGGTCGGCGAAACAGCGGAGGTAATGGGCGAGCGCCTCAGGTGCGAAAGGCGTCATCCCCGCCGAGCCGGACCCGCATTTCTTGCGCCAATAGGCCTCCGGATCGGCACCGATCATGCGCTCCGGAAAGGGCGCCGGCTGGATCAGGAAAAACCAGTGCCAATAGGCGCGGGCGAAGGCGTCGGTGGTGTTGGCGTACATCTCGCGCGTCGGCGCGATGTCGAGCGTGGCAAGGCGCATGACGCGGTCGGCATGGTCGAGCGCCAGGCGATGGGTGACGCGGGCGCCGCGATCATGCGCGCCGACGAAGAAGCGTTCGTGGCCGAGCGCGGTCATCACCTCGGCCATGTCCTGCGCCATGGCGCGCTTCGAATAGGGGGAATGCTCCGCGTCTGTCGCAAGCTTGTCGCTGTCGCCATAGCCGCGCAGATCGGCGCAGACGAGGGTGAAGCTGTCCTTCAGCCGCGAAGCGACCTTGTGCCAGAGCGCGTGCGTCTGCGGATAGCCGTGCAGCAGCAGGAGCGGCGGCCCCTCCCCGCCCGTACGCACGCGGATGCGCGCTCCCGACGTCTGAACGTCGAGCAGGCGGAAACCGGGGAAGAGATTATCCGTTACAGGACGTTCGGTGAGGCTCATCGGACCACGGCAATGCAAGAATACGCCAGCCGATACCCTGAAAGCTCAGGGATTTCGCGCACGGATTATTACACAATCCTGATCAATGGTGAGAGCTTGGCGGGCGCCCGGACGTCATTCTCGGGCGCCGCGGAGCGGTGACCCGAGAATCTCCTGCCGAAGAGGGCGAGAGAGCCTCGCCCTGCACGCGCTGCTCGGGTCGAGCCCGAGCATGACGCGCGTTGGATGGCGGCGTTACCCGCGCAGAGTCGCGCCGTAGCGCTTG
This sequence comes from Bosea sp. NBC_00550, assembly GCF_026020075.1. NCBI lineage: Bacteria > Pseudomonadati > Pseudomonadota > Alphaproteobacteria > Hyphomicrobiales > Alloboseaceae > Allobosea > Allobosea sp. NBC_00550. Next base: position 5,596,412 of record NZ_CP102772.1, on the reverse strand, counting down.
CCCATCTCGGCGACGATCCTGGTGCCGACGGCCTCGATCTCGGCTTCGGTCAGCGTCTTCTCGGTCGGCTGCAGCGTCACGGCGAGCGCGACCGACTTCTTGCCGGCGTCGACGCCCGCGCCCTCATAGAGATCGAAGACGCCGACATTGGCGATCAGGGCACGGTCCGCGCCCTGGGCGGTCTTCGCCATATCTCCGGCCGCCACCGCCTTGTCGACGATGAAGGCGAAGTCGCGCGTCACCGGCTGGAAGTCGGAGAGGGCTAGCTTCGGCTTGACCTTGGTCGGCTTGGACTTCGGCAGCGGCAGCGCATCGAGATGGATCTCGAAGGCGACGAGCGGCCCCTTGACGTCGAGCGCCTTGAGGATGCGCGGGTGGATTTCGCCGAAGGCACCGACGATGCCTTTGGGGCCGAACTGCAGCGTGGCCGAGCGGCCGGGATGGGCCCAGACCGGGCCGCCCGCAACGATCTGCAGGCCACCGGTCGGCACGCCGAGCCCGGCCAGCAGGCCGAGCACATCGGCCTTGGCATCGAAGGCATCGACCGGCTTGGCGCCGCCATCCCAATGGCGACCGACGCCTTCGAGGCGGGCCGTACCGCGGCGCAGGCCCGTTGCGGCGATGAGCTGGCCTTCCGGCTCGTCGCTCTTGAAGATCTGGCCGACCTCGAACAGCGCGACATCGGGGAAGCCGCGATCGGCATTGGCCTGCGCAGCCCGGATCAGGCCCGGCAGCAACGAGGGGCGCATGTCGGAGAGATCGGCGGCGATCGGATTGGCGAGCGCGAGCTTGGGCGAGCCGCCGCCGAAGAGCCTGGCCTGATCCTGCGAGATGAAGGACCAGGTCACGGCCTCGACGAGGCCGCGCGCCGCGAGCGTGCGCTTGGCGATGCGCGTGCGCTTCTGCAGCACGGTCAGCACCGGCTTGACCACCTCGCCCTTGATGCGCGGCAGCGGCGTCGAGGCGACGCGATCCAGGCCGGCTATGCGGACGATCTCCTCGACCAGATCCGCCTTGCCGCCGACATCGGCGCGCCAGGACGGCGGCGCGACCTTGACCCGGTCCCCCGCGCCCGAGACGTGGAAGCCGAGCGAGGTCAGCGCGAGCTTCATCTCCGCCTGCGGCAGGTCGAGCCCGGTGAGGCGCTTGACCTCCGACCAGGGGAAGTCGATCGCGCCGGGGCTGTCAGGCAATTCGCCGGCGAACTCCATCTCGGAGGCCTCGCCGCCGCATAGATCGATGACCATCGCCGTGGCGAGGTCGAGGCCGGGCCGGGCGAAATCGGGATCGACGCCGCGCTCGAAGCGATAGCGCGCATCCGAGTTGATGCCGAGTGCGCGGCCCGAGCGGGCGACATTGAGCGGATCCCAGAGCGCGCTCTCGATCAGCACGTCGGTGGTCGTTTCGCTGCTGCCGGAGGCTTCGCCGCCCATGATGCCCGCGAGCGACTCTACGCCGTGCTCATCGGCGATCACGACCTGCTCGTCGGTGAGCGTATAGGTCTTGCCGTCGAGGGCGAGGATGGTCTCGCCTGCCTTCGCGCGGCGCACGGTGAGGTTGCCCTGCACCTTGGCGGCGTCGAAGACGTGCAGCGGGCGGTTGCTGTCGAGCGTCATGAAGTTGGTGATGTCGACCAGCGCGTTGATCGGGCGCAGGCCTACGGCGCGCAGCCGCGCCTGCAGCCAGTCCGGCGACGGACCGTTCTTCACGCCACGCACGAGACGCAGCGCGAAAGCCGGGCAAAGCTTGCGGTCCTCGTCGGCGAAGTCGAGCGTAACCTTGACCGGGCATGGGAAGCTGCCGCGTACCGGCGGTACCGACGGCGTCTTGAGCTTGCCGAGGCCGGCAGCGGCGAGGTCGCGCGCGATGCCGGCGACGCCGAGCGCATCGGCCCGGTTCGGGGTCACCGCGATCTCGATCACGGCATCGTCGAGCCCGGCATAAGTCGCGTAGGGCTGGCCGACCGGCGCATCATCAGGCAGATCGATGATGCCGTCATGGTCGTCGGAGAGTTCGAGCTCGGCCTCGGAGACCAGCATGCCGTTCGATTCGACGCCGCGGATCACGCCCCTGCCGAGGGTGATCTTCTTGCCGGGGATGTAGCTGCCCGGCGGCGAGAACACGCCCTTCATCCCGGTGCGGGCATTGGGCGCGCCGCAGACCACCTGCACGGGCTCGCCCGCGCCGGTATCGACCAGGCAGACGCGCAGCCGGTCGGCGTTGGGATGCTGCTTCGCCTCGATGACATAGGCGATGGTGAAGGCGGAGAACGCGGCGGCGCGATCCTCGATCGCCTCGACCTCGAGGCCGATGCGGGTCAAGGTTTCGGCGATCTCGGCGACGGAGGCGTCGGTGTCGAGGTGCTCTTTGAGCCAGGAAATCGTGAATTTCATCGCGTTGTCAGATCAATAGCTTGCCAGATCAGTCGGAAATCTTCGAGTTCGCCGTCGAAAGCGTCGGCGTCGTGTCGTTCAGCTCGTTGGCGCCGTCAGTGCGGATCTTCATGGCGTTGCCACGCCAACTCACTTCCCCGCCGACGAAGGCATAGGCCCAGACACCGGGGAAGGCGATGTCTCGCACCAGCATCGCGAGCGGCGTACGCCAGTTCAGAAACCAGCCGACGCTGGCGGACAGCACGATGTCGCCGACATACCAGAGCAGCAGCACCAGAAGCGGCCCCAGCCAGAACGGCAAACCCAGCGCCGGGGCGCCGAAGGCCGCCAGCACGGCCGGCAGGAGCGGTGCGGAGATGAGCTCCAGCATGAAGAACGGCAGGAACGTCACGCGCCGCAGCCGCGCCCAGCGGAACTGGCGCTGCACCGCATCCGCCAGGCGGCGCGGGCCGAGCGGCTGCTCAAAGGGCTGGCCGACGAGATGGACATGCTTGCCGGCGCCGCGCACGAGCTTGGTCGCGGCGGCATCCTCGGCGATCTCGGCGCCGAGCGCGGCGATACCGCCCAGCGCGTCGAGGAAGGGCTTGTTCCAGAGCATCGACTTGCCCTGCGCGAAGCCCAGCCCCAAGGCTTCGCCGACATATTGCCAGCGTGCCTGGAAGGCGTTGAGGAAGGCGCATTCGACCTCGGCGCCGAAGCTCTGCGGCCGGGAGCCGGCCGGCGTCGAGCAGACGAGCCCGGTGGCAGGCTGCCAGGCGGCGAGCATGCGCTTGATGTAATCCTTCGGCATCAGCACGTTGGAATCGGCGAGGATGACCCAGTCGGTCGTCGCCTCCTCCCAGCCGCGCACGCAATTGTTCAGCTTTGGATTGGCGCTGACCGCGACGTCGCCGATGATCAGCCTGACCTTGTCGGCGCCGTAGATGCCGATCAATTCCTCGACCAGCGGAACGATCGGGTCCTGCGCATCGGCGACGCAGAAGATCGTGCTGTAGCTGGGATAGTCGAGCTCAAGCCCGGAGATCGCCGTCTCGCGGCTGAAGGCCTCGATGCCGCGCACAGGCCTGACAATGGTGACCGGCGGCAAGGTGTCGAGCAGGACCGAGCGTTGCAAAGGCCGGCGCAGCCGCCGGAGCGCGATGGCCTGGCTCGCCAGGTTCGTCGCGCTCAGCAGCCCGGCAAACAGCGCCGCCCAGCCCGCAGGCGTCATCGCGCCCTCCCCTGGCCGGTCCACTGCATCATGAAGAAAGGCCGCCCGTCAGCGTCGGCAGGTCGAGCGGGCGGAAGCCGTAATGGGCGAGCCAGCGCACGTCAGCTTCGAAGAAGGGGCGCAGGTCCGGCATGCCGTATTTCAGCATGGCGATGCGGTCGATGCCCATGCCCCAGGCGAAGCCCTGATAGACTTCCGGGTCGAGCCCGCAATTGCGCAGTACGTTCGGATGGACCATGCCGCAGCCGAGGATCTCCAGCCAGTCCTCGCCCTCGCCGAAGCGGATCTCGCCGCCCTTGCGCGAGCACTGGATGTCGACCTCCATCGAGGGCTCGGTGAAGGGGAAGAAGGACGGGCGGAAGCGCATCTTCACATCGTCGATCTCGAAGAAGGACTTGCAGAACTCCTCCAGGATCCACTTAAGATGGCCGAGATGGGCAGTCTTGTCGATGACGAGACCCTCGACCTGATGGAACATCGGGGTGTGGGTCTGGTCGGAATCGTTGCGGTAGGTCCGGCCCGGGCAGATCACGCGGATCGGCGGCTCCTGCGCCAGCATCGTGCGGACCTGCACCGGCGAGGTGTGAGTCCTCAGCAGCTTGCGCTCGCCATTGGCATCCGGCGCGAAGAAGAAGGTGTCGTGCATCTCGCGGGCGGGGTGGCCGACCGGGAAGTTCAGCTTGGTGAAGTTGAGGTCGTCGGTCTCGACATCCGGCCCCTCGGCGATGGCGAAGCCCATGTCTCCGAAGATCGCGGTGATCTCGTCGATGACCTGGCTGATCGGGTGGATGCGGCCCCGCGCTTCCGGGCCATCCTGAACCGGCAGCGACACGTCGACGCGCTCGGAGGCGAGCCTCGTCTCCAGCGCCGCCTCGCCGAGCGCTTCCTTACGGGCCGCGATAGCGCCCTGCACTCGGTCGCGCAGGCCGTTGATCAGCGGGCCCTTCTCCTTGCGCTCGTCGGGCGTCATCGCGCCCAGCGTCTTCAGCAACGCCGAGATCGAGCCGGACTTGCCGAGCGCGGCGATGCGCACATCCTCGACGGCAGTTTCGTCGGAGGCGGTGTCGATCGCGGCGAGGACGTCGCGTTCCAGGGTGGCGATATCGGTCATTGAATGGGTCGCAAGCGTTGAAGGCGTGGGAACGGGCGCGTTCTAGCGGGAACAGCCGGCTTATGCCAGAGCGAAGCGACGCTTTGCCGAACAGGTTCAGCTTCGTCGATGCCGATGCAGGAGGATGCCTTGCCCGACAACACCGCCCAGAAGGAATCGCCCTCCTATCGGCTCGCCGCCCGCGACCCCGATTTCATCCTCGGCGATTCGACCCGCGGCGTACGCTTCCTGCTGGAATACCAGAAGGCGGAGAATCATCTGCGGGCGCGCGGCGTCGTCTCGACGATCGTGGTCTTCGGCTCGGCGCGGGTGCGCGAGGGCAACCCCTGGTACGAAGCCGCCCGGCAGTTCGGCCGCATCGCCTCCGAACGCGGCGGCGCGCTGCGCGACGGCGAGGCCGGGCGCCACCACGTCATCGCCACCGGCGGCGGGCCGGGCATCATGGAAGCGGCCAATCGCGGCGCGACCGAGGCCGGCGCGATCTCGATCGGCTTCAACATCACCCTGCCCCACGAGCAGGAGCCGAACGCCTGGTCGACGCCCGACCTGACCTTCCGCTTCCACTATTTCGCAATGCGCAAGATGCATCTCGCCATGCGCGCTGCGGCGCTCGTGGTCTTCCCCGGCGGCTTCGGCACGCTCGACGAGCTGTTCGAGATCATCACGCTGGTGCAGACGGGCAAGATGGGGCCGGTGCCGATCGTGCTCTACGATTCCGGCTACTGGCAGGGCCTGCTCAACCTCGACAGGATGGCGGCCGCCGGCTTCATCCGCCCTGAGGACCTGAAGCTCTTCAGCTATGTCGACACGCCCGAGCAAGCCTATGACCGGATCGTCGAAGGCGCCGGCGATGGCTGGAACCCGCCGACGAACGGCAGCGTGCAGAGCTGACCCTTCCGCTCTCCCCGGAAAGGCCCCTGTGACACGGCGCCTCCTTCGTCCAAAGATTCTCGGGTCCCCCTTCGGTCGCCCGAGAATGACGTGCCCATGCCACATCGCCAAAGAAAAAGGCCGGCGTCACCGCCGGCCTTTTCCAATTCAGCGATACCAGTCCGCTCAGGCGGCCTTGGCTTCGGCGCCGAGCGCGCCCTTGACGGTCTCGACCACGGCCGTGAACGATGCCACGTCGTCGATCGCCATGGCCGACAGGGTCTTGCGGTCGAGCTCGATGCCGGCCTTGATCAGGCCGCCGATGAAGACCGAATAAGTCAGGCCGTGCTCGCGCACCGCAGCGTTGAGGCGCTGGATCCAGAGCGCGCGGAACGAGCGCTTCTTGTTCTTGCGGTCGCGATAGGCGTACTGCATCGAGCGATCGACGGCCGCCTTGGCGGCGCGGATCGTATTCTTGCGGCGGCCATAGAAGCCCTTGGCGGCCTTGAGTGTCTTCTTGTGCTTGGCGTGGGCAGTCACGCCCCGTTTCACGCGAGCCATGTCATGATCTCCGGTGTGTCAGGTGGCGTCAGCCGTTGGGGAGGAAGTACTTCTTCACGTTGGCCGCATCGCCCTCGAAGAGGGTCGTCGTGCCGCGGTGGTTGCGGATCTGCTTGTTGGTCCGCTTGATCATCCCGTGACGCTTGCCGGCCTGGGCGTAGAGCACCTTGCCGGTACCGGTGATCTTGAAGCGCTTTTTAGCGCTCGACTTCGTCTTGATCTTGGGCATTTCAGCTCCTCAATGGTCGTGGCCGCACGTTTTTTGAACGCGTTGCCAATGTCTTGCTTTCAGGAAGCGAAGCACGACCGCCACGGCAGCCCTTATCAGCCGGGCGATCGAAGGCCGGCCCTATCGCAGAAAAGCGCCGCTCTGGCAAGTGCGAAGCCGGCAACGCGGCGAGAGGCCGCCGGGAAAAACGCCCGGTATCTGCGCTCTTCCTTCAAACACTTGTCACGACGTAAGGTCATCCGTCACGTTCCGCATCTGGAGAATCCCTCTGTGAAGAAGTTTCTGCTTAGCCTCGCCGCCGGCCTGGCCTTGACGGCTGCCGCCTCGGCCCCTGCGCTTGCCCAATCCACGCTCGACAAGATCAAAGCCCGCGGCAACATCATCTGCGGCACCAGCGAAGGCGTGCCCGGCTTCTCGCTGCAGGATGGCAACGGCATCTGGCAGGGCTTCGACACCGACGTCTGCCGCGCCCTGGCGGCGGCGATCTTCAACGACCCGAAAAAGGCGAGCTATCTGTCGCTGTCGAGCAAGAACCGGCTCGTCGCGCTCCAGAGCGGCGAGATCGACGTGCTCGCCCGCACCACGACCTGGACGCTCGGCCGCGACATCGGCCAGGGCCTGACCTTCACGGCAGTCAACTACTACGATGGCCAGGGCTTCATCGTCCGCAAGAAGCTCAATGTGAAAGACGTCAAGGACCTGAACGGCGCCTCGGTCTGTGTGGCGCAGGGCACGACGACCGAGCTCAACCTCGCCGACTATGGCCGGACGAATGGCATCAAGTTCGAGACCGTCGCTTTCGCCACCCTTGACGACACCGTGCAGGCCTATGAGGCGGGCCGCTGCGATGCCTACACCACCGACCTCTCGTCGCTTGCCGGTACGCGCGGCAGGCTGAAGGACCCGGAGGAGCATGTGCTGCTGCAGCAGGTCATTTCCAAGGAGCCGCTCGGCCCCTGGGTTCGCAAGAACGATCCGGCCTGGTTCGACATCGTGCGCTGGACGGTCTTCGCGCTGATCAATGCCGAGGAGTTCGGCGTGACGCAGGCCAATGTCGAGGAGATGGCGAAGACTTCGCAGAATCCCGAAATCCGCCGCATGCTCGGCAGCGAAGGCAAATTCGGCGAGGCGCTCGGCCTCAGCAACGACTGGGTCGTGCGGGTCGTCAAAGCTGTCGGCAACTACGGCGAGAGCTTCGATCGGCATTTCGGGCCGAACACGCGCAACCCACTGCCGCGCGGCGCCAACAAGCTCTGGACCCAGGGCGGTCTGCAATACGCCCCACCAATTCGCTGAGGCTGACGGCTTCGCCGAGGTAGCGATTGAGAAGAACGGGCCGCCTCTTCCGAAGGGGCGGCCCTTTTCGTTCGAAGCCGCTCAGGCCGCTTCGCAGAGCACGGCCTGCTTGCGTTCCCCGAGCAGCCGGCTGTAGCCGATGAGCGTGACGAGCAGCGCCGCGACGCCGGCGGCGACCGAGATCCAGAAGCCGCTGCGGGCGCCGAAGGCATCGATCAGCGCGCCGGCCGCCGAGGCGCCGAAGGCCATGCCGATGCCGATGCCGGTAATGCCCCATGTCATGCCCTCGGTGAGCTGGCGCGGCGAGACCAGGCGCTCGATCAGCCCCATGGCGATGATGATCGTCGGCGAGACCGCCGCCCCCGCCAGGAAGAAGACCAGCGCCAGCGACACCAGTCCCTCGACTGCCAGCAAGGGCAGCGTCGTCAGGGCCGCGAGCGTGATCGCGGCGAGGAACTGCGTGGCGAGGGTGGCCTTGAGCTTGAGCGTGCCGAAGACGAGGCCGACGATCAGCGAGCCCGCCGCATAGATGGCAAGCACGACGCTCGCCATCGCCTTCTGGCCCTGCGCTTCGGCGAAGGCGACGGCGGTGATCTCGGCAGTGCCGAAGATGGCACCGACCGCGATCATGGCGAGCACGACGACCTGCACGCCGCCAAGCCGGATGACCGAGACATCGGCATCCGCGGCATCGGCGCGGACGGGCGGCTCGGTGCGCCGCTGGACACAGAGCAGCGGCACGCCGACGACCAGGAACAGCAGCGCGGCCAGCGGCCCGGCTTCGGGAAACAGGCTGACGCTCAGCCCGATCGCGACGATCGGCCCGACCATGAAGATGATCTCGTCGACCACCGATTCGAAGGCGAAGGCCGTGCGCAATTGCGGCGTATCGCGGTAGAACTCGGTCCAGCGTGCCCTCACCATCGCGCCGATGCTCGGCATCAGGCCGGAGAGCAGCGCGAAGACGAAGAGCAGCCAGCTGGGGGCCCCCGCCCATGTCGACAGCATCAACGCGCTCAGCGCCAAGGCTGCCGCCACTGTGGCCGGCATCAGCACGCGGCGCTGGCCGTAACGATCGACGAGGCGCGAGATTTGCGGCGTGATCAGCGCGCTGGCGAGCGCGAAGGTCGCGGCGACCGCACCGGCGATGGCGTATTCCCCGCGCCGTTCCGACAGCATGGTGACGATGCCGAGCCCGACCATCGAGGCAGGCAGGCGCGCGACGAAGCCGGCGGACGAAAAGGCGAGCGCGCCGGGCGCGCGGAAAATCTCGCCATAGGGATTCGGCATGACAGGCTTGTCCCGAAGGAAGAGCGGACATACGCCGCGTATGCGAATGGGTAATTGCATACGTTGCGTATGTCAATTAACATACGAACCGTATGTGAAAGGGTTATGATGGCTCGCAGGCTTCGCGCCGACATGATCGCGGAAACCCGCGCCAGCCTGATTTCGGCGGCGCGCGAGGCGTTCGGCACGGTCGGCTATGCGGCAGCATCGATGGACGACCTGACCGCTTCGGCCGGGCTGACCCGCGGCGCGCTCTATCACCATTTCGGCGACAAGAAGGGACTTTTTGCGGCGGTTCTGGACCAGATCGACGCGGAAATGACTGTGCGGCTGCGCGCCGTCGCGGCCAAGGCGGAGGATCGCTGGACCGGGTTCCGCGACGAATGCGCCGCCTATCTCGCGATGGCGCTGGAGCCAGAGATCCAGCGCATCGTCCTGCGCGACGGGCCTGCCGTGCTCGGCGACCCCTGGAACTGGCCGATCCAGAACGACTGTATCCGCATGATGACCCGGGGCCTCGGCGAACTCGTCGCGGACGGCGCGCTGGCGCCGCTCGACCCGGAAGCCGTGGCGCGGCTGATCGTCGGCGCCACCCAGCATGCGGCCCAATGGATCGCGCATGCCCCGCAACCGGAAGCCGCCCTACAGGCGGCGACCGACGCCTTCAACGCGATGCTCGACGGCTTGTTGCACCGGCCGAAATGAGAAAGGGCGCCCGGAGGCGCCCCTTCTCGATCTGCCTTGAACGAGATCGCTGGACAGACGGGCGCCTCAGCGCGGCGCCAGGACCATCACCATCTGGCGGCCTTCCAGCTGCCAGTCGCTTTCGACCTTGGCGAACTCGGCCGTATCGACCTTGACGCGCTCCAGCACCTTCACGCCGAGATCCTGGTGAGCCATCTCGCGGCCGCGGAAGCGCAGGGTGACCTTCACCTTGTCGCCCTCCTCGAAGAAGCCATGCATCGCCTTCATCTTCACGTCGTAATCGTGCTTGTCGATGCCGGGACGCAGCTTGATCTCCTTGATCTCGATGGTGCGCTGCTTCTTGCGCGCCTCCGCCGCCTTCTTCTGCTCCAGGAAGCGGAAACGGCCGTAATCGAGAATCTTGCAGACAGGCGGCACGGAGTTCGGGGCGATCTCGACGAGGTCGAGACCGGCATCCTCGGCGATCTTCAGCGCCTCGAAGAACGACACCACGCCACGGTTGGCGCCTGTGTCGTCGATGAGCTGAACCTCGCGAACTCCGCGAATATCACGGTTCGAACGGGGACCTTCCTTGGTCGGGGTCGGGGCAGCACGGTAAGGGCGACGAATGGGGTATTCTCCTGCATTTGGCGCGTATCGCGCCGTTGATTGAGACACATTGCACAAAGATGCGCGTTGTCAATGCATGACGCCGCTGCGGCAGCCATTCACCTGGGCCGTGGCGCCTCAGCGTTCCAGCAACGCGCAGTAGACATCGAGGGTTTCCGTCACCATCGACTCGAGCGAAAAATGCTTCTCGACATGTTCGCGCGCCCGCCTCGCCAGGGCATCGCGAGCGGACGGACGCAGCGCCAACGCCTCGCTCAACCCAGCCGCCAAAGCGGCCGGATCGCCCGGCGGGATATGCCAGCCGGTGCGCTCTCCCGGCGCGACCTGCGGCGGGGCGAGCACCGTTTCCGGTACGGCGCCGAGATCGGAGACCACGACGGGCGTACCCATCGCCTGCGCCTCGACAGCGACGCGGCCGAAAGCTTCGGGCTCCGTCGACGGCACGGCGACGACCGCAGCCGACAGCATCGCGGCGGGCATGTCCGTGCAATGGCCGACGCGCCTGACACGGCCCTCCAGCCCCGCCTTTGCGATGAGCCCGTCGAGTTCCTTGACGTAGGCGTCCCGCCCTTGCGCATCGCCGGCGAGGATGAAGGCCGTTTCGCCATCGCCGCCATCGCGCATCAGCCGCGCGGCCTCGATCAGCACACGCTGGCCTTTCCAGCCGGTCAGCCGGCCGGGCAGCAGGACGATGCGCTGATGCGGCTCGACGCCCCAGGCCTTGCGCAGCGCCTGGACCCGCTCGGCGCCGACGGCAGCCGGCGCGAAGGCCGAGAAATTGGTGCCACGGTTGACGACCCTGATCCGCTCGCGCGCCATCGGGTGCTTCGACAGGATCAGTTCGGCCGTATAGCCGGAGTTGGCGATGACGACGTCGCCGCGCGTCATCACCGAATTATAGAGCGTCTTCACCGCCGAACGGCTGTTGTAGGAGCCGTGATAGGTGGTGACGAAGGGCAGCTTCAGCAGCTTCGCCGCGCCGAGCGCGACCCAGGCCGGCGCGCGCGAGCGGGCATGGATCAGTTCCACGCCCTCCTGCCGGCAGAGCAGCACGAGCTTGCGGATGTTGAGCGCCATCGCGACCGGATTCTTCGAGGCCGCCGGGAAGGGCAGCCAGACACCCCCCTTGGCCTGAAGCTCAGCGACGAGGCGCCCGCCCTCGGTCGCGACCAGAGCGCGGGCGCCGGCATCCGTCAGCCCCTTGGCGATGTCGACCGCCGTGCGCTCGGCTCCGCCGGCCTCCAACTCGGGGATGATCTGCAGGATCGTCCGCCCCGCCAGCGGATGCGTTTCGGTCGACGGCAGCGAAAGATGGGCACCCGGCTTGAAGGACATGCGCTCTTGGTCTGGACTTTCGTGAACGGGGGCGAATATGCCCCTATGCGGCCGCGACCGCAGCCTTTAATCGCCGCGGCCAAGCGATTCGTCACAGGAGATTTGCCTTGGAGCGCCAGCCGCCGCAATGGCTCGACGTCGGAAACGGCCCTGATCGGCGCCGCCTCGCCTATCTCTTTCAGCAGGGCACCGGGGCGCCCGTGGTCTGGCTCGGCGGCTTCCGCTCCGACATGCGCGCGACCAAGGCCGAGGCCCTGTCAGACTGGGCCTATGACACCGGGCGCGCCTATCTGCGCTTCGACTATGGCGGCCATGGCGAGAGCGAAGGCGACTTCGCCGGCTTCACCCTGTCGCACTGGCTGGCCGATGCGCTCGCTGCCATCGAGAGTCAGTGCCGCCAGCCTCCGATCCTGGTGGGATCATCGATGGGCGGCTGGATCGCGCTGCTCGCGGCGCGCCGCCTGTTCGGGACGCCGTTGCAGCCGGCCGGCCTGGTATTGATCGCGCCGGCGGTCGATTTCTCCGAGGAACTGATGTGGGCGCAGATGCCCGACGCGATCCGCCGGGCGATCCTGGACGAAGGCGTCTGGCTGCGCCCTTCCGAGTATTCACCGGACCCGACGCCGATCACCCGCGCCCTGATCGAGGACGGGCGGCAGCACCTGATGTTCGGCGGCGAAATCCGGGCTGGATGCCCCGTCCATATCCTGCAGGGCATGCGCGATCCCGACGTGCCCTGGCGCCAGGCCTTGAAGCTGGTCGAGCACCTGAGCGGCGATCCGGTCGTGCTGACGCTGATCAAAGATGGCGATCACCGCCTGTCCACGCCGGAAGATATCGTGCGGCTGCAAATGGCAGTCGCCGGAATGGCGACCGCGCCCTGAACGCCGGAAGGGCGGTCAGCGTCAGTGGACGCTGACCATCTTCAGGTCGTGCTCCCAGGCATTGGCCGTCGCAGCCTCGCGCGTATCCGTCACGAGGATCGGCGCGCCATCGGCCGAGAGCAGGGTGAAGAGCTGCAAGCCTGATTCGATCTTCGGCGCCTGCGGGAAGATCCGCATCAGCTCGTCCGAGGTCATCGGCTTGACATAGGCCACTTCGCCGGCGCCGAGCGCGGCGAATTCCGCAGGGGTCAGCGGGTCGGCCTGGATAAGGATTCTGTCCTGTTTCATCGCGCCCTCCTTCAGAGCAGTGCGAATGCGGTTCTGATACTGCGCCTTCAATTATGAACAGATGCGAAAACCGCTGACGCATCCTTCAAAAGCTGGACGGGACTCCGTCCTCTACTCGCGGCTCATGATATCGATACGCCGGATGAGCCGTTCCGGTTCCGGCCTGACCAGATCGATCGCGAGCAGGCCGTTCGACAAATCCGCACCAAGGACCTGCATGCCGTCGGCCAGCAGGAAGCTGCGCTGGAACTGACGGGCCGCGATCCCGCGGTGCAGGAACTGGCGATTCTTGTCGTCGCTCTGGCGGCCACGGATCGTGAGCTGGTTCTCCTCCAGCGTGATCTCGAGCTGCTCGCGCGAGAAGCCCGCAACGGCCAGCGTGATGCGCAGGCGATCGGGCTCGTCCTCCGTCCGGGGCAGCCGCTCGATGTTGTAGGGCGGATAACCCTCGCTCGCGCCCTTGGCGACACGGTCGAGCGCACGCTCGATGTCGTCGAAGCCGAGCAGGAACGGATGGGACAGGCTAGGCGTACGCGTCATCTATCCAGGCCCTCGAAAGGCGCCTCACTATCATCGGGACCCGCAGCCGGCAGCACCCCGCGGGCGAAAGGCGAACCCTTTCGCTCGGCAAGGATATGGCGAACCGCGGGCCTTGCTTCAAGAGGAGCCGAACAGGCACCGGAGAGCCCTGGCCAGCCGACGGTCGCTTCAGGATTCTCGTCGAAAAGATGGTACAGCCACCCCGGCTTGAACGGGGGACCTCTAGATCCACAATCTAGCGCTCTAACCAACTGAGCTATGGCTGCCCGTACCTTGGGCCTTGCAACCAGCCGCCTCGGCGGGGTCACCAGCGGCGCGGACCCTAGTGCCGAGTTTTTGCTTTTGCAACCGCGTAATGCATTCGGCCGGCTGAATTTCGGCGCGCCCGAGCGCGCGCCGATCACAGTGGCCCATCAATCCTTGCGCAAGGCGGCATTGGCGACGCGCGCAAGCTCCTTGAGATGGTCCGCGTAGGATTCGTAGCTGCGGCGAACCGCCTTGGCCTGAAGCGTGATGGCTTCGGACGCGCTGTTGCTGCGCGCCACCGTCTGGGCGTCGTGCAACGTCGCTTCCAGTTCCGCGCAGGCATGGTCGAGCATGCGGGCCTGCAAGGCGCCGAAAGCCCGCGCCATCGTCAGCGCCTGGCTCATCACGGTTGCGGACGCGACGGTGACAGCCTCGGGCGGCCGCGGCAGAGGCAGCGAATCGAGCGATACCGGCTGCACCGGCTTGGCGGGCGCAGGAGCGGGTGCAGCGACCGGCTGGATCGTCCTGGCAGGAGGTGCAGCCACAGCGGCGTTCGCCGGCGCTGATGTCGCCTTCGGCGCGGCGGGCTTGGCGATGGTTTTGGGAGTGGCCTTCTGAGGCGCGGGAGCTTGCGGGGCCACCTTCGGCGCAGCGGGAGCGGCCTTGGCAGCAATCTTCGGCGCAACGACCTTGGCGACCGGCTTCTCGATGCGGATCTTGGCCGAAGCTGCTTTCTTGGCCGGCGCCGCCTTCTTGGCAGCGACGGAGACCGGTGTCACGGCAGGCCGATCCGCCTTAACCGGAGTAACGGCCTCCTTGACCGGAGCGACCTCGGCCGGAGCAACCGCTTCGGTTCGCGCTGCCGGCGGTGAGACTGCGGCCAAAGGCTTGTTCTGCGCGGCAACCGGAGCTGCTGCACTTGGCGCGGCTGCACTTGGCGCGGCCACTGCGGGAGCGACAGCCGGGGGAGCCACGACGACGGGAGCAGCCGCCGCAGGGGCCGCGTCCGCGGGAGAAGCGGGCTTCGAAACGGCCGGGCTGGCGGGAGCAGGCCGAGGCGGCGTCGCGTCGCTGGCGGCGGGACGCGCATCCGGATTCGGCGACGGCAGCTTGTCGACCTGCTTCTCGGCAGGCGCGGGCGACAGCGCCCTCACCGGAGGCAGGCTGACCGGAACCTTGGACGTGGTCCTGGTGGGAGCAGGCTTAACCATGGCGGCTCTCCTTCAGCGGCAAACAGCGGAAGCCGGGCCCTTGGCCCGGCCAGAATGTGTGCCGGCGCGCAGTAGCGCCGGCAGACGCGCCTCAGCGGCCGCCCTTGGTGGCCTTGCTGACGGTCTCGGCAGCCTTCGTCGCAGCGTCCTGGGCGGCAGCCCCGAGATCCTTGAGCTGGGTCTGGAACGACGCCATCTGGGACTTCAGGAAATCCGACTGATGCTGCATGACCTCGGTGAGGTCCTTCGACGTCACCAGCTTCTGGGCGAAGTCGAAAGCCGCCGCGACATTGTCTTCCGCATAGGCGATCGCCTTGCGGGTGGCGTCGTGAGTGTTGGCGCGGGCGTTCTCGGCCGAGCCATGGGCGCTATCCACAGCCTTTTGGGCCGCGCCGATGAAGCCGTCGAAAGCCTTGCGGGCCTGCTCGACGCTGCGTTCCGCGAACTCGCGCATCTCGGTTGGCACTTCGTAGGGTGATTTGCCGTTCATGGGATCCTCCTGTCGTCTTGCAGCCAAGCCTTACAATATTGTGCACTGCAATATCATTGTTGCAATGCAATGACAACCGCGTGACCTATCGCGACGCCGCCCATGTTAACGCTGTTTCGAGGAGAAGCGGGAGAGCGATCTTTGGTTCCATGGATTTGCGGCCATTTGGGAGCTATTAAAGGTTTGTTAGGCATAACGGGCGCGGATTGAACGAGCAGGCAGGCATGAGCGAATCCGGACAGGACTGGGCGCGACGGGGAGCGGCGGCGGCTGAGGACGCCGCCCTTGCGACCTTTGCCGCGGGCGGCGCCCTGCTTCTCTGGGATGCCGGCGCCGGACGCCCCGGCTTCGCCAACTCCGCCGGCCAGGCTCTGCTCGGCGGCAAGACCGCTGAAATCGTCGTTCCGAATCAAGCGCGGCAGCGCCTCGATGCCCTCGCCGGCGGCCTGGCCTCCATGGCCGGCATCCGCCTCGAAAGGCTGCGCCTGACTTCGGGCTTCGCCGCCCTGCCCGTCACCTGCGGCTGCAAACTCCTGTCCTGCCCCGATGGACAAACGGTCCTGGCGGTCGTGGTTTCGGCAGCCGAGTTGCGCCGGCTGGGCATCGCGATTCCCCAGTCCAGCGAGCCGACGGCAGCCGCTACGATCGCGACGCCCCCCACACCGCCGGCCGAGGTCGAAGCCGCCGCGCCTGCGCGGCCGGCAATGATTCGCTTTCTGTGGCAGAGCGACCGCGAGGGGACGCTGACCAGCGTCTCCGAACAGATCGCAGCCCTGACCGGCGCAGAGGCCGCAGCCGGGCTTGCCGGCAAAAGCTGGCACGACCTCCTCGGCTCCACCGTTCTCGACCGCGACGGCGGGCTGGCGGAGCGGCTCGCCACGGCGGCGACCTGGAGCGGCCACGCCCTGCTCTGGCAGACGGATACGCCCGGCGAAGGGGCGCGCGTCGAGCTCTCGGGCGTGCCGCTTCTCGATGCCGGACGCGCGCTCACCGGATTTCGCGGCTTCGGCATCGCCCGCCTGAACGAGCGCGAGCCTTTCGCCGCGCCGGAAGCCGTCCTCGACCTGCCGGAAGCGGACGCGCCGGTTGCGGAGCACGATAAGGCGAGCCGGCAGGAAGAGCCTGCAGCCGCGACGGAAACCGCGCCCGAAGCGGATGCTCTACCGGCACAAGCCGACGAAATTCCCGAGCCACTCGCCGAAGACGCTGCTGATCAGCATGAGCAGCCGGAAGCGGAGGGCCATGTCGATGAAGGCGCTGCCACGCCGCTCGCGAATCCGGCTGAAGACGATGAGCCCGAGATTCGGCCGGCCGAATGGCTTGGCGACGAGCAGCCTGTGGCTGAAGCTGCGGCACCGGGCGGCAACATCGTCCCGCTCCGTAACGGCACGCTGACCACGCTGCGGCCGGTTCTGGAGCCGTCGAAGCCTCACCTCAGTTCCGCCGAGCGCAATGCCTTCCGCGAGATCGCCAAGGCGCTGGGCGCGCGGCTGGCCGGCGACGAGGAAACAGTCGGCCCACGGCTGCCGCCCGTCGCGCCGCTGCAGGTCAAGGAACGCGAAGAGGCAGCCGCCGCCGCAGAGAAGGCGGGAGCCGAAGCGGACTCTGCCGTCGCGCCCGCACGGCAGCGCAACTCCCATGCCGATGTGCTCGACCGTCTGCCCGTCGCCGTCCTGGTGAACCGCGGCGACGAGGCGGTCTACGCCAACCGCACGCTGCTCGACCTGCTCGACTTTGCCGACCTCGCCGATTTGAAGGCCGGCGGCAATGTCAGCCGCCTTATCAAGAAAGCCTCGCGCGCCGAAGGTGGCGCGATGACGCTGATCGATCGCCGGGGCCATCTGGTCAGCGTCGATGCCATCCTTTCCAGCGTCAGCTGGCAGGACGAGCCGGCAACGCTGATGGCCTTCCGCCATCCCAATGGCGGCGGCGAGGTCAAGGTGCTGACGCCGGAAGAGGCGGAGGAAGCCGAGCTTGCGGCCGAGTTCGCTGCCGAGGAATCCGAATCGGCGGCGCGTGTCGAGGCGCTCAGGCTCGACGCCGAGACCCGCGATGCCCGCATCGACGAACTCACCGCCATGCTCGACACGGCGACGGACGGCGTCGTCACGGTCGATGATCGCGGGCGCATCCTGGCGCTGAACAAGGCGGCCGAGGCGCTGTTCGGCTACGACCAGCGCGAGGTCACAGGCGAATTGTTCACGCTGCTTTTCGCCAGCGAGAGCCATGCGCCGGCGCTCGACTATCTCGAAGGCCTGAAAGGCGGCGGCGTCGCCTCGGTGCTGAACGACGGGCGCGAGGTGCAGGGCCGGGTGCGCCAGGGCGGCAAGATCCCGCTGTTCATGACCATGGGCCAGATCGCGCATGGGGCCGAGCCGCGCTTCTGCGCGGTGCTGCGAGACATCACCGCCTGGAAGAAGACCGAGGGCGAGCTGGTCGACGCGCGCAAGGCTGCGGAAATGGCGAGCGCACAGAAATCCGACGTGCTCGCCAAGATCAGCCATGAGATCCGCACCCCGCTCAACGCCATCATCGGCTTTGCCGAGGTGATGGCGGAGGAACGCTTCGGGCCGATCGCCAACGAGCGCTACAAGGAATATCTGCGCGACATCCACCAGTCCGGCGGCTACGTCATCAGCCTGGTCAACGACCTGCTCGATCTCGCCAAGATCGAGGCCGGCAAGCTCGACCTCGATTTCGTCAGCGTCAACCTGAACGAGATCGCGCTGTCGACCGTCTCGCTGCTGCAGCCCGAGGCGCAACGCGGACGCGTCGTGCTGCGCTCCGGCCTGTCCCCGAAGCTGCCGCCGGTCGTCGCCGACGAACGTTCCATCCGGCAGATCGCGATCAACCTGCTCTCCAACGCGGTGAAGTTCACCGATGCCGGCGGGCAGGTGATCATCTCGACCGCGCTCGGCGACCAGGGCGAGGCGATCCTGCGGGTGCGCGATACCGGCATCGGCATGGATGATGACGAGCTGAAGCTTGCGCTCGAGCCCTTCCGGCAGGTGCCGACGACGCGGCGCGCGGGCGGTACCGGCCTCGGCCTGCCGCTGACCAAGGCGCTGGTCGAGGCAAACCGCGCCGCGATGTCGATCACATCAGTCAAGAAGGAAGGCACGCTGGTCGAGATCACCTTCCCGCCGCAGCGCGTGCTGGCGAGCTGACGATACACAAACGCGAGCCGTCATTCCGGGGCGGGCCGAAGGCCCGAGCCCGGAACCCAGAACCGATGCCCTGTTTCATTTGAACACGGCCGGGCCTGCGCCTTGACCAGAATCGGCGGCGGCTCTGGGTTCCGGGCTCATCGCTGACGCGATGCCCCGGAATGACGGCACGGTTGCACTTGAAGAGCGTGCCTCTATAGCAGCGTCCCGGTCAGGATCGCGGCGGCGACGCCGAAATAGATCACCAGCCCGGTGACATCGACCAGCGTCGCCACGAAGGGCGCGGAAGCGCTGGCGGGGTCGAAGCCGAGCCGCTTCAGCGCGAAGGGCAGCATCGAGCCGGCAAGCGAGCCGAAGGTGACGATGCCGACCAGCGCGCCGCCGACCGTCGCCGCCACCAGCATCCAGTGCGGCCCGTAATCGTAGAAGCCGAGCCACTGCCACACGATGATTCTGATAACGCCGATGACGCCGAGAATGGCGCCGAGCGTGAGACCTGTCGGCAGTTCGCGCAGTGCGATCCGCCACCAATCCTTCAGCGTGACCTCGCGCAGCGCCAGCGCCCGGATGATCAGCGAGGTCGCCTGCGAGCCGGAATTGCCGCCCGAGCTCATGATGAGCGGGATAAACAGCGTCAGCACGATCGCCTTCTCGAGCTCGCCCTCGAAATACTGCATGACCGAGGCGGTCAGCATCTCGCCGACCAGCAGGATCGAGAGCCAGCCGGCACGCTTCCGGATCATCGAAAGAAAGCCGATCTCGTTATAAGGCTGGTCGAGGGCCTCCATGCCGCCGAGCTTCTGCACGTCCTCCGTCGTCTCGGCGATCATCGCGTCGATGACGTCGTCGAAGGTGACGATGCCGACGACGTGGTCGTCGGCATCGACGACGGGAACGGCCAGCAGGTCGTATTTGGTGATCAGGCGCGCCACGTCCTCGCGATCGACCTCGGGCGCAACGGTGATCGGTTTGTGCGCCGGCACGACCGATTCGACCGGAGCCTCGGGGTCGCCGCTGATCAGGCGCCGGAGAGAGACGGCGCGAACCAGCTTGCGGGTCACGGAATCGAGCACGTAGATGGCGTAGACGGTTTCGCGCGAGCGCTCGACGCGGCGGATATGGTCGAGCGCCTGCTGTACCGACCAGTTGCTGGGCACGCTGACGAACTCTGTCGTCATGATCGAGCCGGCGCTATGCTCGGGATAAGCCAGCAGCTTGTTGAGGTCGGAACGGGTCTGGCGGTCGATACGGCCGCTCAGGCGCTGACGGGTCTCCTCGTCGAATTCCTGGAAGACGTCGGCAGTGCGGTCCGCCGACATGGCCGAGAGCAGCGCGCCGGCGCGCCCGTCAGGCAGCAAGGCCAGCGCCTCGGCGGCGGCGGTGAATTCCGGCTGGTCGAGCGCCTCGACGGCGCGATCGAAAGGCAACTCGGCCAGGACATGCGCGATGGTCGCTTCGTCCTGCTCGTTCAGCGTCTCGACGATGTCGGCGACATGCTCTTGCGCCAGCGTCTGGGCCAGCGTCACGGCAAGGAGGTCCGTCGTGGCGGCGGTATCGTTCATGGCTCTATTCCTTGCGATCGGGCCGTCATGGCCGGATCG
This sequence comes from Bosea sp. NBC_00550, assembly GCF_026020075.1. NCBI lineage: Bacteria > Pseudomonadati > Pseudomonadota > Alphaproteobacteria > Hyphomicrobiales > Alloboseaceae > Allobosea > Allobosea sp. NBC_00550. Next base: position 5,576,376 of record NZ_CP102772.1, on the reverse strand, counting down.
CAGGCGAGCCGGGCAACCCGGTCAGGCGCGCGAAGCGGCGGCAGACGGCTTCGACTGTCGGCTGGGACTGTCGCTTGGCATCGGGTTGAAGTTTCCTGTGAGCAGCCGGCCACGAAGGCCGGGAGCAGGAGGCCAATGCACCCGCCAAACGCCTGCGTCAAACGGTTTTTTCGGCGCGTTGCCCCCGATCATCCGCATTGGCTCAGCGCCATCGCGCGCCTAAGGTCGCGGCGACGGAATCGGTGCCCTGCGCCACCTCCGCCGACGGTCCGCCATTTCTCACTGGAATCCCGCCGATGACCCTGACGATCTACGGTTGCTATCGTTCGCGCGCCACGCGCGTCATCTGGCTCGCCAACGAGCTCGGCCTGCCGTTCAGCCATGTGCCGGTGATCCAGGCCTATCGCCTCCCCGATCCGGCGGCGCCGGGCGTGCCGCTGCACACGCGCAGCGCCGAGTTCCTGAAGATCAACCCCAACGGCCATATCCCCAGCATCGACGACAACGGCTTCAAGCTGCACGAATCGCTGGCGATCAACCTCTATCTGGCGCGCAAGCATGGTGGCCCGCTCGCGCCGCAGAACGCGCAGGAAGAGGGGCTCGCGGTGATGTGGGCGCTCTGGGCGGCGACCGAGTGCGAGACCCACGCGCTCAACCTGCAGTTCCACCTCGCCGCCTATCCGCCGGAGAAGCGCAAGCCCGAGCTGGTCGATGCTGCCCTGGCCGCCCTGCCCGGCCCCTTCGCCGTGCTCGACAAGACGCTGGCCGAGAACAACGGCTACGTGATGGGCGGCCGCTTCACAGTCGCCGACATCAACGTCGCCGAGATCATCCGCTACGCGAAGCCCGCAACGCAGCTCTTCGAGGCCGCTCCGCGCGTCAAGGCCTGGCTCGATGCCTGCCAGGCACGGCCGGCCTTCCAGGCGATGTGGCAGGCGCGCGACGCAGAAGCCGCCTGATACAGGAAACGGGTGGAGGAAGAGCCGGGGCGAGCCTATCGCTCCGGCTCGTTATTGTTCAGCAGGTTCACCATGTCGTCCTCCCCCGCTCCGCAACCCGTCATGGACCTGAGCGACTGGCTGCTGCTCCTGCTGCTCTCCCTGCTCTGGGGTGCCTCGTTCTTCTTCGGCAAGATCGCCGTCGCCGAATGGCCGCCGCTCGCCGTCGTGCTCGCCCGCGTCGGCATGGCCGCCATCGCGCTGCTCCTCGTAGTCAGGCTGTCAGGCCTATCGATGCGTGTCGGCGGGCGGATGTGGCTCGCCTTCTTCGGCATGGGCCTGCTCAACAACCTGATCCCGTTCGGCCTGATCTTCTGGGGCCAGACCCAGATCGCCAGCGGCCTCGCCTCGATCATCAATGCCACGACCCCGCTCTTCGGCGTCGTCGTCGCGCATCTGTTCGCGCCGGACGAGAAAGCGGGCGGGCTCAAGCTCGCCGGTGTCGGCGCGGGCATCGTCGGCGTCGCGATCCTGATGGGGCCTGACGCGGTCCATGGCGTCAGCGGGGCGCTGCTGCCGCAGCTCGCCTGCCTCGCCGCTGCGCTGTCCTACGGCTTCGCCGCGCTTTTCGGACGCCGCTTCCGCGGGATGCCGCCGCTCGTCAGCGCTGCCGGCCAGGTCAGCGCGACGACATTGATGACGATACCGTTGGTCATTTTCTTCCACCCGCCCTGGCTGCTGCCGGTGCCGAGCACCAAGGTCGCGCTGTCCTTGGTCGGACTGGCGCTGCTCTCGACGGCGCTGGCCTATGTCATCTTCTTCCGGATCATGCGCCGGGCCGGTGGCACCAACGTCACCCTGGTGACCTTCCTCATCCCCGTGAGTGCCATCCTGCTCGGCTCGGTTTTCCTCGGAGAAGCGCTGCTGGCACGGCACTTCTGGGGGATGGCGGCCATCGCCGCCGGCCTCGCCCTGATCGACGGACGCCTGTTCAGGATGGCCCGCGCCAGGCCTGCCTAGGACCAAAGACTTTATTGCCAAAAAATTATGAATTGCTCTAGGGTCGACTTGTCGGCTGGAGTCGCTATTGGGCACGGCCCACCGAGAGATATCGCGGGCAAGCGGTACCGGGGAACAGGGGACGGCCATGGATGTGCGGCAGCTGCGATGTTTCATCGCGGTCGCGGAAGAGCTGCATTTCGGCCGGGCGGCCGAGCGGCTCGGCGTCGCGCCTCCCGCCCTGTCCCGCCAGATCAGCGCCCTCGAGGATGAACTCGGCGTCAGCCTGCTGACCCGCACGACCCGACAGGTCGCCATGACCCGGGCCGGGCTGATCATGCTCGAGGAAGCCAAGGGCATCCTCGTCAAGATGGAGCATGCCACCCGCGCGGTGCGCGAGGCTTCGCTCGCCTCGGGCAAGATCCTGCGCGTGGGGGCGATCGACGCGGCGTCTTCGAGCTTCGTGCCCGAGGCGCTGGTCGCCTTCCGGACACGCTTCCCCGGCATCGAGATCAAGTTCGTCGAGGCCATGACGGCGGCGCTGGTCCAGATGCTCGAATCCGGCAAGCTCGACCTCGCGCTGACCCGCCCGCCACGCAAGCCGACCGACTGCGCCTTCGAGATCCTGCGGGTGGAGCGCCCGCTCGTGGTGCTGAACGAGGCCCATCCCCTCGCCGCCCGCGAGCATCTGACCATGCTCGATCTCGTCGGCGAACCCTTCGTCGTGCCGTCGAAGCGCATCCGCCCCTATGCCTACGATCTGGTCATGGCCTATTTCGAGAGCGTCGGCGCAGTGCCGAACGTGACGATCGAGGCGACCGAGAAGCCGGCGATGATGTCGGCGGTCGCAGCCGGGCTCGGCATGGCCCTAGCGCCGGACTGGGTGTCGCGGCTGTCCTTCCCCGGCGTGACGATGCGGCGCCTGCGCGGCGCCCTTCTCGACCCGCCGCCGCCCGGCGCGCTCGTCGGCGTCGCCTGGCGTCCCCAGCAGAAACTGCCGGCGCGCGACGATTTTCTTGCGATCCTGAGGGAAAGCGTGACCCTGCTCGACGATCGCCAGACCCTTTCCTTCACCCCTTCCCCCAAATCGCAGAAACGGACAGCCCGAACCGGGTCGCCAGTCGGAGGAGCCTGATGAGTCTCAATCAGATAGAACAGGCGCAGGGCCTGCGCGTACGATCTACGCAGGATCTGGCCGGCGGCCTGTTCATGATCCTGCTGGCGCTCGGTGCCTTCATCTTCACCTGGGACCTGCCGGCGGGCACGCTGCGCCAGCTCGGGCCGGGAATGCTGCCCAAGACCTTCGCCGTAATCTGCGGCGCGCTGGGGGTGATGCTTGCCCTCGCCTCGCTGCGCTATAACGGCGAGAAGCTGCAGGGCTGGTCCTGGCGCGGCGTTTTCTTCGCGCTCGGCGGCGCCTGCCTGTTCGGACTGACCATCCGCGGCTTTGAGATCGGTCCGATCCGGTTCCCGGCGCTGGGCCTGCTCGTCTCCGGTCCGCTGCTGATCTTCTTCTCCGGCCTCGCCGCCGACGACCGCAAGCTCAAGGAATTGCTGATCTTCGCGGTGGCGATGTCCGCCGGCTGCATCCTCCTGTTCAAATACGCGCTGTCGCTGCCGATCCCGCTCGCGCCCTGGCTGCTGGGGATCTGACCGATGGACATGTTCTCCAATCTCGCGCTGGGCTTCGGCGTCGCTCTGACACTGAAGAACATCGGCCTCTGCTTCGTCGGCTGCCTCGTCGGCACTTTGATCGGCGTGCTGCCCGGCGTCGGCCCGATCGCGACGATCTCGATCCTGCTGCCGATCACCTTCGGACTCGATCCGACGGGCGCGCTGATCATGCTCGCCGGCATCTATTACGGCGCGCAGTATGGCGGCTCGACCACCGCGATCCTGGTCAACATCCCCGGGGAGGCGACCTCGGTCGTCACCACGCTCGACGGCCACCAGATGGCCAGGCAGGGCCGCGCCGGCGTCGCGCTCGGCACGGCGGCCATCGGCTCCTTCTTCGCCGGCTGCGTGGCGACGCTGATCATCGCCGCGCTCGGCGCGCCGCTGACCAAGATGGCGCTGCTCTTCGGCCCGGCCGAGTATTTCTCGCTGATGGTGATGGGCCTGTGCTTCGCCGTCGTGCTGGCGCGCGGCTCGATCCTCAAGGCCTTCTGCATGATCATGCTGGGCCTGCTGTTCTCGACCGTTGGAACCGATCTCGAGACCGGCCAGGAGCGCCTGACCTTCGGCATCGCCTCGCTCTCGGACGGCATCGACTTCTCGGTACTGGCTATGGGCGTGTTCGGCTTCGCGGAGGTGCTGCGCAATCTCGAAAGCCCCGAGGCGCGCGACGTCGTCAAGGGCAAGATCGGCCGGCTCCTGCCGGGCTGGGACGACATCAAGCAGGCGACGGCGCCGGTGCTGCGCGGCACCGCGATCGGAGGCATCCTCGGCATCCTGCCCGGCAACGGCGCAGTGCTCGGCCCCTTCGCCAGCTACACGGTGGAGAAGAAGATCGCCAAGGATCCGTCGCGCTTCGGCAAGGGCGCGATCGAGGGCGTGGCGGGGCCGGAATCGGCCAACAACGCCGGCGCGCAGACCGCCTTCATCCCGCTGCTTACCCTCGGCATCCCGCCGAACGCGGTGATGGCGCTGATGGTCGGCGCGATGACGATCCACGGCATCATCCCCGGCCCGCAGGTCATGACCCGCAACCCCGAGCTGTTCTGGGGCATGATCGCCTCGATGTGGGTCGGCAACCTGATGCTGCTGGTCATCAACCTGCCGCTGGTCGGCGTCTGGGTGAAGCTGCTGCAGGTGCCCTACCGGCTGATGTTCCCGGCGATCCTGATCTTCTGCTGCATCGGCATCTACTCGGTGAACAACCAGCCGCTCGACGTCGCATTCACCGCGTTGTTCGGCCTGTTCGGCTACCTGCTGATCAAGCTCGGCTTCGAGCCCGCCCCGATGCTGCTCGGCTTCGTGCTGGGCAAGCTGATGGAGGAGAAGCTGCGGCAGGCGCTGATCATCTCGCGCGGCTCGTTCTACACCTTCATCGACTACCAGAACCGGCCGATCTCGCTGGGCCTGCTGCTCGTTGCGGTGCTGGTGCTGGCCATCGCCCTGCTGCCTTCGATCTCGAAGAAGCGCGAAGAGGTCTTCACCGAATGACGGGGTTGCCGCCCAGGCGGCGGCACCCCAGTTTCATCTCAAGCAACATCGAGGGAGGAATCCGAATGAAGAAACTCGTTCTAGGCCTAGCTGCGGCTGCCGCGCTGGCGTTCACCGGCGGCGCGCAGGCGCAGGGATATCCGACGAAGCCTATCACCATGATCGTGCCTTTCGCGGCGGGTGGACCGACCGACATCATCGCGCGCATCGTCGCTGACCACATGTCGAAGACGCTCGGCCAGCAGATCGTCATCGAGAACGTCGCCGGCGCCGGCGGCACCACCGGCATCGCGCGCGCCGTAACGGCCGCTCCTGACGGCTACACCATCGCCATGGGCCATCTCGGCACCTTCTCGGCGGCGCCGGCCACCTATCCCGGCCTGAAATACGACCCGATCAACGGCATGCAGACCATCGGTCTCGCCGGGGGCACGCCGATCCTGCTCGTGGCACGCAAGAATTTCGAGCCGAAGGACCTCAAGGAGTTCGTCACCTATGTGAAGGCGAACCCGGACAAGGTGAACGAGGCCCATGCCGGCCTCGGCTCGGTCTCCTGGACGACCTGCACCCTGCTGAAGGGCATCCTCGGCACGCCGAAGATCAACGCCGTCGCCTATCGCGGCACGGGCCCTGCACTGAACGACCTCGTCTCCGGCCAGGTCGACTTCATGTGCGACCAGATCGTCTCCGTCGCCGAGCAGGTCCGCGCCAACACGATCAAGGCCTACGCCATCGCCTCGGCCCAGCGCTCGCCGGCGCTGCCCGACGTCCCGACCACCAAGGAAGCCGGCCTGCCCGAGTACCAGATCGAAGCCTGGAACGGCATCGCCGGGCCGAAGGGCATGGCCAAGGAGGCCGTGGACAAGCTCGTCGACGCCCTGAACAAGGCGCTCAACGACGAGGGCACCAAGAAGCGCCTGCTCGACCTCGGCACCGTGCTGCCGACGGCGGAGGAGCGGACGCCTGCCGGCTTCGCCGCGCTGATCAAGGGCGACGCCGACAAGCTGACGCCGGCACTTTCGGCCGCGCCCAAGCAGTAAGCATCCAGCCGGACAGAGCGCATTTTGCGGCGGGCCTCGGGGCCCGCCGTTTTCGTTTCAGGCTGCGCGGGCGAGAATGAGCCGCGGGTCCGTGTTCTGCCATGAACAAGCAAGACTTTGTTCTGCCTGTTCTTTTTCCGCCGGGTTGCGTGGCGTTAACATCTCGTGACCGATTTTCCGGGAACTGTTTCGCCAAGCTGCGGTTGTCTCGCCGACGTTCACTTCGGAAGGAGAGACATTATGTTCAAGAAGATCGCTCTTGTTGCCGCCCTCGCCATCACCCCGGCTGTTGCCTTCGCCCAGAGCCAGCCTTCGGGCGGCGCTGTCGGCGGCGCGACCAGCGGCGCGGCGGCCGGTGCTGTAGGCGGCGCTGTCGTCGGCGGCCCCGTGGGTGCAGTCGTCGGCGGCGTCGGCGGTGCAGTCGTCGGCGCCATCGTCGGCGATGCGGCGGAGCCCCGATTCCGCACCTATGTCGTCGAGCAGCGCGTTCCGTCCTATACCTATGCCGAGCCGATCGCTGTCGGCACGGTGCTGCCGGCGCAGGGCGTGACCTATCACCGCCTGCCGGCCGAATACGGCGCGAGCGCCTCGAACTACAGCTACACGGTGGTGAACGACCGCACGGTCATCGTCGAGCCGCAGACCCGTCGCGTGGTTCAGATCATCCAGTAACCGCCTGACGGCTCCTCGGAGTCGTCGAGAGGCCCGCCCCTGGAAACGGGGGCGGGCCTCTCTTTTTGGTGATCGCCACAGCCGGAACCGCCGCCAGGTGGCGGCGTTTTCAGAGCGGGGCGTTATCGGAGGTCACTTACAATGAAGCGGATTCTTTTTGCTGTCGTCCTCGCGGCTCTTCCCGCAACTGCCTTTGCGCAGACTGCGGGGCCGATCATTCGCGATCCCGCCAGCGGTGGCTTCACGCATGATCCCGCGCTTGCGGGGTCGGACATGTTCGCCCCTACCCTGACGCGGGACCCGGCCGGTGGGACGATGATCAGCGACGAACCGGGCTTCCGGAACTATGTGATGGCACAGCATATGCGCTCGTATCGCTATGCGGAGCCGGTCGCAGTCGGAACAGTGCTGCCGTCGCGCGGAGTGGTCTATCACGTCGTGCCGGCCGAGTATGGCGCGCATGGCTATCGCTACACGGTGGTGAACGACGAGCCCGTGATCGTCGAGCCGCGCACCCGCCGCGTGATCGAGGTGATCGACTGACGGCAGGCCTGACGGTCGCAACGTTATAGGAAGGCCTGCGCCGGGAAACGGCGCGGGCCTTTTTGCCGTTCAGCGCGTGCCGAACATGCGGTCTCCGGCGTCGCCGAGGCCCGGCACGATGTAGCCGTGCTCGTTGAGGCGCTCGTCGATCGCTGCCGTCCAGATGCGGACATCGGGATGGGCGCCGCGCAGGTGAGCGATGCCTTCAGGCGCGGCCAGCAGGCAGACGAAGCGCAGATCCTTGGCGCCGCGCTCCTTCAGGCGCTCGACGGCGGCGACAGCCGAGTTTGCGGTGGCCAGCATCGGGTCCATCACCACGATCATGCGGTCGGCGATGTCGGATGGCGCCTTGAAATAATACTCGACCGCCTGGAGCGTGTCGGGATCGCGGTAGAGCCCGATATGGGCGACGCGGGCTGCCGGCACCAGCTCGAGCATACCGTCGAGGAAGCCGACACCGGCGCGCAGGATCGGCGCGAAGACCAGCTTCTTGCCGGCGATGACGGGCTGCATCGACTTCTGCAGCGGCGTCTCGATTTCGATCTTCTCGGTCGGCAGATCGCGCGTCACCTCGTAACAGAGCAGCATGCCGATCTCGTTGAGGAGCTGGCGGAAGCTCTTGGTGGAGCGATCCTTCTCGCGCATCAGCGTGAGCTTGTGCTGGACCAACGGGTGATCGACGACGGTGACACCGTCCTGGCTCGAAGTCATACGCCGGTTACCCCTTTGTTTCCCGAAGCTGTGCTCACCCTCAAAATACCGTGCCGTCGCTGACAATGGTCAAGGGCGGACCGCCATCCACACGCTTTTCGCGCGCGATCCGGCGCCCAGCGGCCCAGCTGCCGCCCTCCAGCACCTTGGCGAGCGGCAATTCCTCGCGCGAACGGCCGAGGCGCCTGCGGACCAGTGCGCCGATCTCGTCCAGCAGCGCCACGGTCAGCGCCCGCCATTCGACCACCAGCGGCGAGCCGACCTCATGCGCCTTCTCCCGATCCGCCTCGTCCTTGAGCGCGATGACACCGCTGTCCAGGAAGAGCCCGCCATTGCGATATTCGGGCAGGCCGGTGAGATCGTCGATATCGACGATTGTGATGCCGGCCCATTGCAGCGGCTCGATCAGCGAATAGGTCAGCCATTGCGAGAGCTTGTGGAAGGGCACCAGGCCTTCCGTTGGCTCGCCGGGTGCGATCAGCGGATGGCGCCAGGTGTCGCCCAGCGCCACGCCGGCCAGCGTCAGGCGCGAAGGCCAGATGCCGCCGAAGACCGCGAGGACCTCACCGAGCATATGGGCGGCCCGGAGCGTCCCCGTATCGGCGGCGGCGGCGAAGCGGTCGAAAAGCTCGCCGGGGCGCGACAAACCCTGCCGCTCCAGCTCCTCTCCGAGGCGGTTGAGCAGGGCGGCACGCCCTTCGAGCGCCAATAGCATATTGTCCGGCCCGGCCTGGAATCCCTGCGCAAGCCCTGCCGTATCGAGGTGCTTCAGCGCGTCGGCATCGGCGCGCAGAGGATCGGCCGGGTCGCTGGAGAACAGGCCGGCGGCGAACATATCGAGCGAAGCGAGCGCCAACCCCTCGGAGCGGCCGATCTCGCTGCCGGTCGCCGCGTCGCGATAGCGCCAGTCCGGTCCCGCACCGGCATCGAGCAGGACGCTGACGATGGCGAGGTCGTAAGCGGCGCGGCCGCGCGCGCCTGTGTCGGAGAAGGCCGCGGCCTGATCCAGTCTCTGCCAGCGATCGTCCCCGGCGACGACGAAGTGGCGCCAGCGTGCGTGGAAGGGGATTTCGAGCGTCGGATAATTCGCGCGGATGGTCTCCAGCACATAGTCGGCGCAAGCCTCCAGCCGCTCGGGATGGACACTGAAATGGAGCAGCCCGCCGGACAATCCCAGCTCCAGCATCTCCCGCGCGCGTTCGCGCACGGCAGCAGGTTTCAACAGGGCGCGGAACGCCTCGGAATCGCGGTCAGGCATCATCAACTCGGATAGGGCGGGACGGGATCAGAACTTGTCGAGCTCGCGGCCGACGGTGGCCTTGAGCGCGTTGTCGCCGGGCTTGCCCTCGGGCGAATAATAGCCCGCCGCCTTCTTCGCCTCGATCTCGACGGAGGCATCGGGCGGGATCAGCTCGGGCGGGATGGCGACGCGCTCGCCGATCTCGATGCCGCTCTCGACCATGGCGTCGTATTTCATGTTCGACATCGACATCAGCCGGTCGATCCGGGTGACGCCGAGCCAGTGCAATACGTCCGGCATGAGCTGCTGGAAGCGCGCATCCTGCACGCCGGCGACACATTCGGTGCGCTCGAAGTAGGTCGCGGCGGAATCGCCACCCTCCTGGCGCTTGCGGGCGTTGTAGACGAGGAACTTGGTGACCTCGCCAAGCGCCCTGCCCTCCTTGCGGTTGTAGACGATGAGGCCGACGCCACCGCTCTGGGCCTCCTTCACGCATTCCTCGATGCCGTGGGTGAGATAGGGCCGGCAGGTGCAGATGTCGGAGCCGAAGACATCCGAGCCGTTGCACTCGTCATGGACGCGGCAGGCGATGCGCGTCTTGCGGTCGGCCAAGCCGGAGACCTCGCCCATGACATAGGCGGTGATCGAGCCGATCGGCGGCAGGAAGACCTTGAGGTCAGGCCGCGTCACCAGCTCGGGATACATGCCGCCGGTCTGCTCGAAGAGCGTGCGGCGCAGTTCGTTCTCGGTGGTGCCGAAGCGCTCGGCGATGCCCGGCAGATACCAGACCGGGTCGACCGCGATCTTGGTGACGGAGATGTCGCCGGTGGAATGCAGGATATGCCCGTCGGCGGCAAGGCGATGCGCGCCCATGGCCGCGAGTATCTCGGGAAGGTTGAGCCTCGCCTTGGTGATTGCGATGGAAGGGCGGATATCGATGCCCTCGCCGATCAGCTTGCCGAAATCCTGCGCCACCGTGTGGCCGTAAGGATCGAGCGAGACGATCTTCTTCGGATCGGCCCATTGCGGCTGCGGCGCGATCTCGGCGGTGGGATAGGTGTTGGTCAGGTCGGGACGCTGCGAGGGGTTCATCGCGCGGGCCGAGATCGCGAGCGCGCGATAGACCGAATAGGAGCCGCCATGGGCGCCGATGACGTTGCGGTCGGCCGGGTTTGTGGTCGAGGCGATGATCGGGCCGCGCTCGGCGGCGGTCGGGGCGCCCCATCGGATCGGGAAGCGAACGGCGGCGCTGCCGGGCTCGGGATGGGAGGTCAGCCTGATATGGCCGGTGCGGTTCGGCGCGTTCATCGCAGGTCTCGCCCTGAAACAGGAAAGGGCCCCAGACGGGAACGTCCGGGGCCCTCTGGACCTTGCGAAGTGTGAACCAGCGCAGGCGCGCCGTCAATCGCCTTAGAAAACAGCGAGATAGCGCAGCAGCGAGATGATGCCGATCACGATGACGATGATCTGCACGACGTTCTTGATCTGCCCGTCGAGCGGCAGCATGCGCACGAGATAGAGCACGAGGCCGATCACGAGAACGGTGATCAGAAGCGAAATCAGAATGGACATGCGTGAAGCCCTTTATCTCGGCCGATAGCCGGCCCCCCGGAGCCCTGCCGCGACGTATTCGCAGCATGTCAGCCCCGCCGACAGAACGTCGCAGGGTGGGAATAGGTTCCGGTTCGAGCTTTTGCCGGCGAAGTGGGTGTGCTTGGCGGGGAGCTCCATCGTCATGGTCGGGCTTGTCCCGACCATCCACGTCTTCGGCGGTCGAAGGTCGCGGTCAAGACGTGGATGCCCGCACAAGGGCGAGCTTGGCGTCGAGGGCGTCATTCTCGGGCGAAGCGAAGCGCAGACCCGAGAATCTCAGGACGAGAAGGCACTGGTTTCCAAGATGCTCGGGTCAAGCCCGAGCATGACGGCGGTGTGTCAGCCCGCGATGCGGTCGAAATCCGCGACCGAGCGCGTCGCCTGACGAAGCTGGTTCAGCAGCTTCAGGCGGTTGGCGCGCTGGGCCGGATCGGGATCGTTGACCGTGACCTTGTTGAAGAAGGCATCGACCGCCGGGCGCAGCTCCGCCAGCGCGGCCATGGCGCCTTCGTAATCCTCGGCGGCGACGGCGGCCTCGGCCTTCGGAGTGGCCTGCGCCAGCGCGACGGCGAGCGCCTTCTCCTCGATCAGCCCGGCATCGGCGATGAGGTGCAGGTCCGGAGCATCGGCGAAGGCGCCCTCCCCGTCCTTCTTCTCCTCGGCCTTGAGGATGTTGGCGGCGCGCTTGTAGCCGGCGAGCAGGTTCCTGCCGTCCTCGGTGTCGAGGAAGCGGCCGAGCGCCGCGACGCGGCGGGTGATGAGGAGGAGATCGTCGGAATCGCCGACCTGCCCCCTCTCCCCCTGCGGGAGAGGGTTGGGGTGAGGGGTCGCGCCACCCTTGCCGGAAGCGTCGCGAGACCCCTCATCCGTCAGCGCTGATGCGCTGCCACCTTCTCCCGCAAGGGGAGAAGGGGCGCCGACGAGAACCGCATCGACCAAATCATGCCGCGCGCCTTGGTCGCGGAGCATGACCTTCAGGCGATCGTGGAAGAAGGAGAGGAGGCCGGCAACTTTCTCATCAGCCCACTTTTCGTATCCAGGGACGATATCATCAAAGATATCGATTGCTTTTACGCTCCCTCCAAAACGCGTTGATGCGTCGTCAACGATATCGTCTTGTACTCCAAGGTCGCTCAAAGCCTCGACTGCCTCCAACGAAGCCATCTTGTTGGCGTAGTACATCGTGCCGAGCACCGGCTTGAGTGCAGCTATACCAATGTCAGACAATGGCAGTCGGGCCCCGTTCTCAACCACCAGCCGGATCACGCCCAACGCCGCCCGTCGCAGCGCATAGGGGTCCTTGCTCCCCGTGGGTTTCTCGTCGATGGCCCAGAACCCGACGAGCGTATCGAGCTTGTCGGCCAGCGCCACCGCCACCGAAACTGGATCGCTCGGCACGCGGTCCGAGGGACCGAGCGGCTTATAATGCTCCTCGACCGCGGCGGCGACCGAGGCGTCCTCGCCCTGCAGCTCGGCGTATTTCCGGCCCATCAGGCCCTGCAGCTCGGGGAATTCGCCGACCATCTCGGTCGGCAAATCGGCCTTGGCAAGCTTGGCGGCGCGCTCGGCCTTCTCGGGATCGGCACCGACGATATCAGCCAGCTCCCTCGCCAGCGCGGCGATGCGCTGGACGCGCTCGCCTTGCGTGCCGAGCTTCGCGTGGAAGACGACGCCGAGCTTTTCGAGCTTGGCCATGCGCTGGTCGAGCGGCTTGGCGAGATCGAGCCCGAGCTTCTCGGCGCTGGCCGTGAGCGTATCGAGGTCCGGCAGCGAGCCGCGATCGGTCTGCCAGAAATAGGCGGCGTCGGAGAGGCGGGCGCGCACGACGCGGCCGTTGCCGGCGGTGATCGCCGTGCCGCCGTCGCTGGCGAGGAGGTTCGAGACCAGGATGAAGCGGTTGGCAAGCGCGCCCGTCGCGGGATCGCGCAACACGAAGCATTTCTGGTTGGCGCGGATGGTGGCGCGGATCGCCTCGCCGGGGATGTCGAGGAAGCGCTCCTCGAATTCGCCCATCAGCACGACCGGCCATTCGACGAGGCCGGCAACCTCCTCCAGAAGCCCCTCATCCTCGACGAGATCGAGCCCCTGCGCGAAGGCGAGGTTGCGGGCGTCGGTGAGGATGATCTCCTTGCGCCGGTCGGCATCTAGCACGACCTTGGCCTTCTCCAGCGAGGTCACATAGTCGTCGAGGCGCTTCACCGTGATCGGGCCGGGCGCATGGAAGCGGTGGCCATAGGTGACGTTGCCGGAGACGATGCCGTCGACCTCGAAGGGCACGATCTCGGTGTCCTCGGTCTCCGCGCCGAAGGTGCAGAGGATCGAATGCAGCGGGCGCACCCAGCGCAGGCTGGCACCGGCAGCGGAAGCCTTGCCCCAACGCATCGACTTCGGCCAGGGGAAGGACCGGATCACCGCCGGCACGATCTCGGCGATGGCGGCAACAGTTTCCTGGCCTGGCTTCTCGATGATGGCGACGTAGGAATCGCCCTTTTTCGGATCGCTGACGATGGTCGCCTGATCGAGCGAATTTAGCCCGGCAGCCTTGAGGAAGCCCTGCACGGCAGCCTCGGGCGCGCCGACGCGCGGGCCCTTGCGCTCCTCGCGGACATCGCGGCCGCGCACCGGCAGCCCGGCGACGTGCAGCGCCAGCCGGCGCGGCGTGACGAAGGCCTTGGCGCCCTCATAGACGAGGCCGCGCTCGACGAGCGCATCGGTGACGAGCTTCTTCAGATCCTCGCCCGCCTTGCGCTGCATGCGCGCGGGGATTTCCTCGGAGAAGAGTTCGAGCAGGAGATCGGGCATCAGATGGCTCCGCCGCCGGCGGTCTTCAGCCAGGCTGCACCGCAGGCCTTGGCGAGCTCACGCACGCGCAGGATATAGCTCTGGCGCTCGGTGACCGAGATCACGCCGCGCGCATCGAGCAGATTGAAGATGTGGCTCGCCTTGATGCACTGGTCATAGGCCGGCAGGGCGAGCTGGTGGCGAGGCTGGTTGGCGCCGGAGACGGGTTCGCCGGCGGCCAGCAACGCCTTGCATTCGGCTTCGGCGTCCGAGAAGTGGCGGAACAGCGTCTCGGTATTGGCGTGCTCGAAATTATGCCGCGAATATTCCTGCTCGGCCTGCAGGAAGACGTCGCCGTATGAAATCCGGTCCTCGCCGTCGAGGCCGTTGAAATTGAGGTCGTAGACGTTCTCGACGCCCTGGACATACATCGCCAGCCGCTCGAGCCCATAGGTCAGCTCGCCCGCGACCGGGGCGCATTCGACACCCGCGACCTGCTGGAAATAGGTGAACTGGCTGACCTCCATACCGTCGCACCAGCACTCCCAGCCGAGCCCCCATGCGCCGAGCGTCGGGCTTTCCCAATCGTCCTCGACGAAGCGGACATCATGCAGCGCGAGATCGACGCCGATGGCCTTGAGCGAGTCGAGATAGAGCTGCTGCAGGTCCGGCGGCGACGGCTTCAGGATGACCTGGAACTGGTAATAATGCTGGAGGCGGTTGGGGTTCTCGCCATAGCGGCCGTCCTTGGGGCGGCGCGAAGGCTGGACATAGGCCGCCTTCCAGGGCTTGGGCCCAAGCGCACGCAAAGTCGTCGCCGGGTGGAAGGTGCCGGCGCCGACCTCCATGTCGTAAGGCTGCAGCACGACGCAACCTCGCTCGGCCCAGAAGCGCTGCAGCGTCAGCAGCAGCGCCTGGAAAGAGCGCGTCGGGTCCATCGCCGGCGAGGAAACCGGGTTGGCAGGGAGCAAGTGCGGTGCTGGGGCGGACAAGTGCCGGCAACCTTCCGATAACAAAGGGATGGCGGGGTGCTTAGGGTTCGCGCCCGCCAGGGTCAAGCGCCCGGCCGGAACCGGACAGGTTTCGTTCATACCCGGTCTGATAACCACCGGGACAACCGCTGGGCTCGCGATGTTCGGGGCGAGCATTTGATGCCGGGCCGGCGGCTGGATAACGAAGGAGTTAAGCCCATGTTGACAACCCGCATCATTGCCGCCGCGTTCGGCGCAGCAACCTTGCTCGGTGCCGCCATGAGCAGCGCCCCGGCTTCCGCCGCGCCGATCTCGGCCGGCACGGCGCTGGCTTCCGGCGCTGAAACCGGCCTCGTGCAGCAGGCCTGGCATCGTGGCCGCCCGCATTACGGCCCGGGCCGCCCGCATGTCCGCCGCTGCTGGACCGAGACCCGCCGCGTCTGGAACGGCCGGCGCTGGATCGTGCGCTCGCACCGCGTCTGCCGCTGAGCCGGCGCCCTTCCCCAGATGAAGACAAGCTGAACGGCGCGGTTTCGCGCCGTTCAGGTGAAACGCCTAAGTTCCTTTGCAGGGACGACAAGTCGGCCATCGGCGAAGCCGGTGGCCAGCGATGGAGATCACGATGTTCCGTACAACGCTTCTCGCGGCTGCCGTGACGGCGGCGCTGGGCGGTATTGCCCTGACGGCTGCTCCCGCCTCGGCCGCGCCGGTCGCTGCCCCGGCCGGCCAGACCGCGCAGGCCGGCCAAGGCCTTATCGAACAGGCCCAGTACTACTACCGAGGCCCACGCCGCCATTACGGCCCGCGCCCCTATTATCGCCCGCGCTGCTTCTGGTCGGAACGCCGCGTGTGGAATGGCTGGCGCTGGGTCGTCCGCCCCGTACGGGTCTGCCGCTGAGGCCGACGCATTCCGGCCATGATCGGCCGCTCAATGAAGGCAAGCTGAACGGCGCGGTTTCGTTCCGTTCAGCTTCAAAGACCTAATTTCGTTTCCACGGACGGCGTTCATTTCGACGGCAGATACTGCCGGCGCCAACCTCATGGAGGATATCATGTTCCGGACGATGCTTTTCACCGTCGCGACGGCCGGCACGCTGGGCGTGGCCGCCCTGAGCGCCACCCCGGCCGCTGCCGCGCCCGTCGCCGCCGCGCCGCTGGTTGATACCGGCGGCATGGTGCAGCAAGCCCAGTATTATTACGGGCCGCGCCGCTATTACGGACCGCGCGGCTACTATGGGCCCCGCCGCTATTATGGTCCGCCGCGCTATTACGGGCCGCGCCCCTATTACGGCCCGCGCTTCTATGGTCCGCCGCCCCCGCCGCCGCCGTTCTACGGGCCGCGCTACTGGTAGGCCGCAAGGCGCGCGCGGCCACGATGGACGGCCTCGCTCGCATCGGTAAAGCGGCCATCGGGGCCATTGATCACGAAAGCCGGCAGCACCTCTGCCGGCTTTCTGCTGTTCAGGACCGCCGTGACGATGACACGGATCGCCGGCCTCTCGGCCGAGCCGTGGACCGGCCGGATCGCGATGGCGCCGAAGCCGGTGCCGAGGCCGGCGAGCAGTTCCGGCAACGCCTCGGCCCGATGGATCATCGCAAGGAGCCCGCCGGGTTTCAGCGCGCGCCGGGCCGCACGGAGCCAGGGCTGAAGATCGCCTTCGGCGACATGGGCGGCCCTGCGATTGGGCGTCGGCGAGGCCCGCGTCCCCCCTGCGGGATAGAAGGGCGGATTGATCGCAACCGCGTCGAAGGAAGCTGCCTTCAGCCCCGCCGCCTCCAGTTCCACAGCAGGAGCCGTGATGTCGGCCGATATGACGCCGGCGCGGCCGGCCATGCCGTTCGTCTCGGCATTGTGCTTCGCCAGAGCCGCGAGATCGGGATCGCGCTCCAGCAACGTGACGCTCAATCCGGGCCTTGCGAGCGCTGCGGCCAGGCCGACCGTTCCGACGCCCGAACCGATATCAAGCAGCGTTCCGCCATCGAGATCGGGCAGCGCTGCCGCCAGGAGAATGGCATCCGTGCCGGCGCGATGGCCCTTGCGCGGCTGGCGCAGAACGAGACGGCCGTCGAGCAGCCGGTCCTCGACGATCTCGCCCAATGCCGAGGCAGCATCCGCCTCATTCATCACGCAGCTCGCCGCCATAGCCGGCCTCGACCAGCAGGGCCCGCGCCCGGCGCTTATCCGCCTCGCGCACGAGGAGGCGCCGGGGGAAGGCACCGATCATGCCTTCGAGCGCGCTGATGTGCTGGTCGGCGATCAGGCAGTCGAGCCCGGCGGAGTCCAGCAGGGCCTCGACGGCGCCGAGCAGGATGAGGTCGTTGGTGCGCATGAGTTCGTGCATCGCCCCATGGAGCCCAAGCCGGCCGCTTCGCGCAAGGTGCGGCGTCCCGCCGGTTTGCGGGGGCTGGCGTCCCATGCGACGGTTGTGGCATGGCTGCAGGCGCGCCGTATCGGCGCGTGGATCTGATCCGGAGTGTTTCCAGTGGGCGTTGTCGTATCCCTCGAGGAACGGGAATCGAATCAGGCGAGCATCGAGCCGCTCGTCGCGCTGACGCGTGCCGACATGGAGCGGGTCAATGCCATGATCCTGTCACGCACCGGCTCTGACGTGACGATGATCCCGGAGGTCGCCAACCACCTCATCTCCTCCGGCGGCAAGCGGCTGCGGCCGATGCTGACGCTCGCCATGGCCAATCTCTGCGGCTATCAGGGCGAGGGTCAGGTCAAGCTCGCGGCTTCCGTCGAGTTCATGCACACGGCGACGCTGCTGCATGACGACGTCGTCGACGAGAGCGACATGCGCCGCGGCAAGCTCGCGGCCCGCATGCTCTGGGGCAACGAAGCCAGCGTGCTGGTCGGAGACTTCCTGCTCGGCCAGGCCTTCAAGATGATGGTCGAGGTCGGCTCGCTCCGGGCACTCGACATTCTCTCCACCGCCGCCGCCGTGATCGCCGAGGGCGAGGTCTTCCAGCTCTCCGTCGCCAAGAACACCGAGACGACCGAGGACGAATATCTGTCGGTCATCCGCGGCAAGACGGCAGAGCTCTTTGCCGCGGCCTGCGAGGTCGGGCCAGTGATCGCCAGCTCTTCCAAGGCCGATGCCGCCGCCTGCCGCAGCTACGGGCTCAATCTCGGCATCGCCTTCCAGCTCATCGACGACGCGCTCGACTATGGGGGCGTGGCGGCCAAGCTCGGCAAGAACACCGGCGACGATTTCCGCGAGGGCAAAATCACCCTGCCCGTCGTCCTCTCCTTCCGCCGCGGTGACGAGACGGAGCGCGCCTTCTGGAAGCGCACATTGCAGGACGGCGAGATCAGGGACGGCGATCTGGAAGAGGCGCAGGCGATCATGCGCCGGCACAAGGCGCTGGACGACACCATCGCCCGTGCCGAGCACTATGCGCGAATGGCCAAGGACGCGCTCGGCCTCTTTCCGGCCTCGCCGATGAAGCAGGCGCTCAACGCCGCCGTCGATTTCTGCGTGGCGCGGGCGCATTGAGGCGGAGCGTCATGCTCGGGCTCGACCCGAGCATCTCGTAACGCGGAGGCTCCTGCTCCTCATTCTGTGAGCGATTCGCGGGTCTGCGCTGCACTTCGCCCGAGAATGACGGCTGATTATCAGCTCAACAACGTCGGTTTCACCCACCAATCCGGCCGATCGCGTTGCAGTACCTTCGCCGCAGCGGCGCTGGCGCGGCAATCATCGAACAGCGCAAAGCAGGTCGCGCCAGAGCCGGACATGCGGGCAAGCCGGCAATCCGGAATGCGCTCCAACCGCTCCAGGACCTCGCCGATCCCCGGCGCAACGCGCTGAGCGGGCACGGCGAGATCGTTTCCGGAACGGGCGAGATTTGCGAGAAGCTCCGCCGCCGAGACCGTGCCATAGCCGGCCTTTTGATCGGGGCCGCCCAGCCGCTGGCCATGCGCCAGTCCAAGCGCCCGGAAGACCGCAACCGTTTCGACTGCCACGCCCGGATTGACCAGCAGCGCAAAGAGCCGCGGCAAGCGCAGCGCCGGGCCGAGCCGCTCGCCGATACCGGCCATCAGCCGCGCCCGCGAATCGAGGCAGACCGGCACATCGGCACCGACCTGCGCGGCGACATCGTGCAGAATCGGATCGGACATGGCGATGCCGTTCAGGCGCGCGAGCAGCCGCAAAGCCGCAGCCGCGTCAGCCGAGCCGCCGCCGATCCCGGAGGCGACAGGCAATCGCTTGACGAGGTGGAGGCGCCCGAAGCGCAGGCCGGGGCGGGCGGCCTCCAGCGCGCGGGCGGCGCGCAGGACGAGATTGCCGTCATCGACCGCCAGCCCCGTAGCGCGGGGACCGGCAATCAACAGGGAGAGCGGTCCATCGGGATCGAGCGTCAGCTCGTCGCCGATTCCGGCGAAGGCGACGAGGCTTTCGAGCTCGTGATAGCCGTCGTCGCGCCGACCAAGAACCCGCAGGTCAAGATTGACCTTGGCGCGCGCACGCGTCGTCAGCGGTAGAGCCACGGCCGATCCCGGCTGAAGCATTTTCGAGCGAAGTGGATACCGGTTCGCGTGAAGAAAATGCGATAAATCAAGGGGCTAGAGAATTTCTGCGCTTCGGAGCAACGCGAAAACTCTCTAGAGGCGCCTATGACGCGGGAGGCGTCAGCCGCCGTCCTTCTTGGCGTCGTCCGTGACATTGGCCGAGGGATCCTCCAGCCCGCGCTCGATCTTGCGCTGGATCTTCTCCAGATCCTCGGGCTCCGGCTTGAGGTCGCGGGCGTGGTTCCACTGGAACTTCGCCTCGAGCTGGCGGCCGGTGCGCCAATAGACGTCACCGAGGTGGTCGTTGATGACCGGGTCGGAGGGGCGCAGCTCGGCGGCGCGCTCGATCTCGCGTGAGGCATCCTCGTAGCGGCCGAGGCGGTAATAGGCCCAGCCCAGCGAATCGATGATGTAGCCGTCGCGCGGCCGCAGCTCGACGGCACGGCGCAGCATGTCGAGCGCCTCGTCGAGCTTGAGATGCTTGTCGACCAGCGAATATCCGAGATAATTCAGCACCAGAGCGCGCTCGCGCCCGAGCGGATCGGGCAGGAGTTCGAGCGCCTTGCGCAGATCGGCCTCGGCTTCCGGCCAGCGGTTGATGCGCTCGCGCGCGATGCCGCGGAAATAATACAGGTCCCAGTTGGCGCGGCCCGGCGAGGCGATCTTGTTGATGGCCTTGTCGTAGGCCGCCGCCGCCTCGGCAAACTGCTTGCGCGAGCGATAGATATTGCCGAGCGCGGAGAGCGCGTCGACATCATCGGGGCGCTCGGCGATGACCTTCTCCAGATGCTTCACCGCCTCTTCCGGCTTGCCGAGATTCTCCAGCGCGAGGCCGGCCTGGATCTCGGCATTGGAACGCAGCGGCGAGGAAGCCGGCATCCTGTCGTAGACCGCGACCGCGTCCTCCGGCTGGCGGGCGCGCTCGAGGATGTCGCCCAGCGTCAGGATGGCGAGGTCCTGGCCGGGGTCGAGATAGATCGCCATGCGCAGATAGAGCAGCGCAGCGGCTTCGTCGCCCTGGCGATTGCCGGCGCTGGCGAGCCCGTAGAGCACCT
The DNA here is from genome assembly GCF_026020075.1 of Bosea sp. NBC_00550. Classification (NCBI taxonomy): domain Bacteria; kingdom Pseudomonadati; phylum Pseudomonadota; class Alphaproteobacteria; order Hyphomicrobiales; family Alloboseaceae; genus Allobosea; species Allobosea sp. NBC_00550. Next base: position 5,556,152 of record NZ_CP102772.1, on the reverse strand, counting down.
CGGCGGCACCCTGCTGCGCCGTCTGGATCTGGCGCGGCGGGGCCTCCTTCTTCGCCACCAGCGACATGCCCTCGCGGATGATCGGGTGGTTGGGCAGCAAGCGGCCGAAATCGGCGTAGGTCGCCGCAGCCCCGGCATAATCGCCGCCGCGGGCCTGGAAGCGCGCCCAGAGATCTACCAGGCGCAGCGTCGTCTTTTCGGCGTCATAGGCCGATTTCAGCCGCTTCTCGGCCTCGGCCTTGCGGTTGGCGGCGTCGAGAATCAACCCGGCGTGATAGTCGCGGAAAAGATTGTAGGACGGCTCGCCCTTCAACCGCTCCAGCGTCTCGATGGCGCGCCTGGAATTGCCCGAACCGAGATAGGACCAGGCGGAAAGCAGCGTCGCGGTGATGTCGGCCGCCCGGCCGCGCCCGCCGCGCTGAAGGTGATTGCGCGCGGTCTGGTAGCTCTTCTGCTTGATCGAACGGATGCCAATGACGAGTTGCGCCAGGCCGTTGCTCGGATCCTGCTGGATCAGCTTGTCGGCGGCGCGGAAGGCGTCGGGCATGGCGCCGTCGGCCAGGAAAGCGACGAAAGCGCGCTCCAGCAGGTCGTTGTTCTGCGGATCGTCCCGCACGGCCTCACGCAGATAGACGGAGGCGGCGCCGAGATCGCGCGAGGCGCCTGCCACGATGGCGGCGAGGTAATTCCCTTCAAGGCTGTCGGCCGGCTCGAGCGAATCGGCCGAACGCGGCGCGGTCGCGCCTTGAGCGGCAGCAGCCACCGGCAGAACCATCAAAAACGACAAGGCAGCAGCCGTACCGGAGGCACGCAGCTTCTTCATAAATGTCACGACTGCCATTCTCCCTCGGTCCGCCGCCTCACTGTTCCGGGGCGCTTTTTCCAGCGGACCGTGATCGCTTCGCGTAGGCTGGCAAGATGGCGGTTTCCGGGCGGGCCGGCAAGCCGGGCTCCGAGCGAATGCGGCAGTCTCGTAGCGGCGGCGCAACAGTGCCCGAAAACCGGCTGACGGAGAGGAGGCCGTGAGAAAACGCCAGTCATCAGGCAAGGTTATCAGCTCCATATTTCGTTGGTCCCCAGATCACGCAGCTTCTCTGTTGGGATCGTTCCAATGGAAAAGATTGTTCCGAGTTTCGCGGCTGCCGCTCTTCTCGCCGGTTTCGCCGACCGCTGCACCAAGGACGAGCCGAAGCCGGCTCCGTCCGTCGTGCGCAAGGGCTGATCAGCCTCGCAAAAACAAAGGGCGCGCCTGCCGGCGCGCCCTTTTTCATGACGTGTTGCAAGCGCGCCGGCGCAAGCCGATCACATATTCGCGTAGCCAGGTCCGCCGCCGCCTTCCGGCACCGTCCAGGTGATGTTCTGGGCGGGGTCCTTGATGTCGCAGGTCTTGCAGTGGACGCAGTTCTGCGCGTTGATCACGAAGCGCGGGTTGGTCTTCGCCTCGGCATCGTCATAGACCACCTCGTAGACCCCCGCCGGGCAGTAGAGCCGGGCCGGCTCGCCATAAACAGGCAGGTTCTTTGCGATCGGGATCGACGGGTCCGTCAGCTTCAGATGCGCAGGCTGGTCTTCCTCGTGGTTGGTCGAGGAGAGAAAGACCGAGGACAGCTTGTCGAAGGAAATCTTGCCGTCGGGCTTCGGGTAGGTGATCGGCGTGACCTCGGCGAGCGGCTTCAGCGTCGCGAAATCCGGCTTGCCGTGCTTGAGCGTGCCGAAGGGCGACCAGCCGAAGAGCTGGTTCAGCCACATGTCGATGCCGCCAAGGCCGATGCCGATCAGCGTACCGAACTTCGACCAGAGCGGCTTGACGTTGCGGACCAGCTTGAGGTCCTTGCCGATGGCGCTGTCGCGCCAGCTATCCTCGATCTCGACCACCTCGTCATGGCTGCGCCCCGCCTGCAATGCGGGCACCAGCTTTTCCGCCGCCAGCATGCCGGACAGAATCGCGTTGTGGCTGCCCTTGATGCGGGGAACGTTGACGAAGCCCGCCGCGCAGCCGATCAGCGCGCCGCCCGGGAATGTCAGCTTGGGCACCGATTGATAGCCGCCCTCGGTGATGGCGCGTGAGCCATAGGAGATGCGCTTGGCGCCTTCGAAAGTGTCGCGGATCAGCGGATGCGTCTTGAAGCGCTGGAACTCGTCGAAGGGCGAGAGCGTCGGGTTCTGATAGTTCAGATGCACGACGAAGCCGACGGTGACGAGATTGTCGTCGAAATGGTAGAGGAAGGAGCCGCCGCCCGTGCTGTTGTCGAGCGGCCAGCCGAAGGAATGCTGGACGCGGCCCTTGTGGAATTTCTCCGGCTTGACCTGCCAGAGTTCCTTCAGGCCGATGCCGTATTTCTGCGGCTCGCGCCCCTCGTCGAGAGCGAACTTCCGGATGGCGATCTTGGAGAGCGAGCCGCGTGCTCCCTCGCCCAGCAGCGTGTAGCGGCCGCGCAGCTCCATGCCGCGGGTGAAGCGCTCGGAGACCGTGCCGTCCTTGGCGATGCCCATATCGCCAGTGGCGATGCCGGCGATCGAGCCGTCATCGTTGTAGAGCAGTTCCGCAGCGGCGAAGCCGGGATAGATCTCGACGCCCAGCGCCTCGGCGCGCGCCGCCAGGAACTTCGCCACCAGCCCGAGCGAGCCGACGAAATTGCCGTGGTTGTTCATCAGCTTGGGCATACCGAAGTTCGGCAGGCGGATGCCGTTCGGCTCTGTGAGGAAATAGAAGATGTCCTCCTTGACCTCCGTGGTCAGCGGACGCTCCGGATCATCGCGCCAATCGGGCACGAGACGATCCAGGCCGATCGGGTCGATCACCGCGCCGGAGAGAATGTGGGCGCCGACCTCGGCCCCCTTCTCGACCACGACGACGGTGATGTTCTCGTCGAGCTGCTTCAAACGGATCGCGGCAGCCAAACCCGCAGGACCGGCGCCGACGATGACGACGTCATAGTCCATGCTCTCGCGCGGTTCGCTCTGCGCTTCCTTCAGATCCATCCTGCCCTCCGCCTTCATCCGCGCCGCGCAATTGTTTATATATGAACTATCCCGCCGACTCGTTCAACGTTCGGCTTCCGTCCAGTCTGGAACCCCTCTATCCAAGTGCCCGTTCCATTTTGCAACTGCGTTGGCTCGCGAAGCGGCTTTGCAGGGTATAGGATGCGCTCATGAGCCTGTCCGATGCAGCCGGCCCCGACGAGCCAAACCCTTACGAGCTTCTGAGCTGGTACGCCGAGATGGGCGTGACGGAAGCGCTCGACGAAACGCCGCGCAATCATTTCGCCGAGCCGGCGCCCGCTGACCGGCCCGCAGGACAACTGCGTTCGCTGCCGGGCCGTCCGGCTGCCGCGCCCCGGCCGATCGCAGCCGCCGCCACGGCGCCCGAAGATGCCGCGGTCAGCGCGCGGGCGCTTGCCCGCGAAGCGCGCACGCTCGATGAGCTGAAAGAGGCGCTGGCCAAGTTCGAGGGCTGTGCGCTGAAGGCCACCGCCAAGAACCTCGTCTTCGCCGACGGCAATCCGGAGGGACGGGTGATGATGGTCGGCGAAGCGCCCGGCGCCGACGAGGATCGGCTCGGCCTGCCCTTCGTCGGACGGTCCGGGCAGTTGCTCGACCGGATGCTGGCTGCGATCGGCCTCAGTCGCAAGGAAGACGTCTACATCGCCAACATGCTGCCCTGGCGGCCGCCCGGCAACCGCACGCCGACGCCGCAGGAGGTCGCGATCTGCCTGCCCTTCATCCAGCGCCAGATCGAGCTTGCCGACCCCGATATCCTCGTCTGCGTCGGCGGGCCCTCGGCGCAGGGGCTGCTCGGCTTCAGCGGCATCCTGCGCTCGCGCGGACAATGGGTCGAGTACGATACCGGCTCGCGGCGCATCCGCGCCCTCGCGACGCTGCACCCGGCCTATCTGCTGCGTCAGCCATTGCAGAAGCGGCTCGCCTGGCGGGATTTGCGCGCGCTCAAAACCGCGCTCGATGGGAAGAATTGACGCAGCGGCGTTGCGGACCGGAGCCAAGCAGGGCAAGCTCGAATTAGATCATATCCAGAAGCGCCCCAGCGGGCGAAACCCGGCGCCTTCATGGCGCTGCCGGATGGAGTTCTGCAATGGTCATCGACGCCTTCTTGCTTTCAAGGTTGCAGTTCGCCTTCACCGTCTCCTTCCACATCGTCTTTCCAGCGTTCACCATCGGGCTTTCCGCCTATATCGCCACGCTGCTCGGCCTGTGGCTCAAGACCGGCGATCCTAAATTCCACCTGGTCGCGCGCTTCTGGACCAAGATCTTCGCCGTCTCCTTCGCCATGGGCGTGGTCTCCGGCATCGTGCTGTCCTATCAGTTCGGCACCAACTGGAGCCGGTTCTCGACGGCGGTCGGCAACGTCATCGGGCCGTTGATCGGCTACGAGGTGCTCTCGGCCTTCTTCCTGGAGGCGTCCTTCCTCGGCGTGCTGCTGTTCGGCTGGAAGCGCGTGCCGCCCTGGCTGCATTTCACCTCGGCGATCATCGTCGCGGGCGGCACGGCGCTCTCCGGCTTCTGGATTCTCTCGGCCAATAGCTGGATGCAGTATCCCACCGGGCATGAGGTGCGCGATGGTATCGCCTACCCGGTCGACTGGATGAAGATCGTCTTCAACCCGACCTTCCCGCTACGCTTCGCCCATATGATGACGGCAGCCTATCTGACGACCGCCTTCGTCGTGCTGGCGACCGGCGCGCGGCATCTGCTCATCGGACATCGCACCGAATCGGCCAAGACGATGGTGCGGATGGCGATCCTGATGATCGCATTGACCGCGCCGCTGCAGGCGGTGATCGGCGATTTCCACGGCCGAGACACGGCGACCTATCAGCCGGCCAAGCTCGCCGCGATCGAGGCGCACTGGGATTCGTCGAAGCCCGGCGCCCTCGTGCTCTTCGCCTGGCCCGACGAGAAGGCCGAGCTCAACCGATTCGAGATATCGATCCCGGGCGTCGCCAGCCTGGTGACCCATGGCAGCATGAACGCGCTCTTCCCGAGCCTGAAGGACTTTGCGGTGCAGGATCGGCCGCCCGTCCTGATCCCGTTCTTCGCCTTCCGGGCGATGGTGGGGATCGGCGTGCTGATGATCCTGTTCGGGTGGACCGGCGCCTGGCTCTGGCGCAAGGGCACAGTATTCGAATCGCGACGCTGGCTCTGGATCGCCCAGTATTCCTGGCCGGCGGGCTTCGTCGCCATTCTCTCAGGCTGGTTCGTCACCGAGGTCGGCCGCCAGCCCTGGCTGGCGACGGGAATCATCCGCTCGGCCGACGCCGTCTCCCCGGTCACGACCCTGCAGGTCGCGATCTCGCTCTTCCTGTTCGTCTGCGTCTATTCGGTGGTGTTCACGGCCGGCATCCTGCTGATCAACCGCCTGATCGCCAAGGGACCGGACGAGATCACCGGCGAAGAGCCACCGGAGCAGCCATCGAAGCGCCCGCTCAAGGCGGTGCAGGGCGAGGCCGCCACGATCTTCGGAGACGGCCATCCCGGCGACGACAAGATCCAGCCGGCGATCTGAGGGCACGACAATGGAATGGTATCTTCCGATCATCTGGGCCGTGCTGATCGGCACCGCCGTGATGCTCTATGTCGTGCTCGACGGCTTCGACCTCGGCATCGCCATCCTGTTCCCGACGACCAAGGACGAGGGCGAGCGCGACCAGATGATGAACTCTGTTGCCCCGTTCTGGGACGGCAACGAGACCTGGCTTGTGCTGGGCGGCGGCGGCCTCTGGGTCGCCTTCCCGCAGGCCTACGCCATCATCATGCCCGCCTTCTACATCCCGATCACGCTGATGCTGCTGGCGCTGATCTTCCGCGGCGTCGCCTTCGAGTTCCGCTGGGTCGCCAAGCCGCATCACCAGCGCTGGGATCTGGCCTTCTGGCTCGGCTCGACGGTGGCCGCGTTCTCGCAAGGCCTTGTGCTCGGCGGCCTGATCCAGGGCGTCACCGTCGCGAAGGGACAGTTCGCCGGCGGACCGCTCGACTGGCTGACGCCCTTCACGGTGATGTGCGGGGCCGGTGTGGTCGTCGGCTATGCGCTGCTCGGCGCGACCTGGCTGCTCTACAAGACGGACGGCCCGGTCGCCGAACGGGCCCGGCGTCAGGCGAAGACCCTGCTGCTGGGGCTGCTGGCCTTCGCGGTGCTGGTCTCGCTCTGGACACCCTATGCGCATCCGCGCATCGCCGAGCGCTGGTTCACGCCAGCCAATCTCGTCTGGCTGTGGCCCTTCCCCGTGCTGACGGCGCTGTGCGGTTATCTCGCCTGGCGGCGGCTCCATGGCGCGCACGAGTTCACGCCCTTCGCGCTGACGATCGCGATCTTCCTGCTCTGCTTCCTCGGGCTCTCGATCTCGAACTTCCCCTATCTGGTGCCGCCGGACGTGACGATCTGGGATGCGGCCGCAGCGCCCTCCTCCCATATCTTCGTGCTGATCGGCGTCGCGTTCCTGCTGCCGATGATCCTGTTCTACACGGCCTTCGTGTACTGGACCTTCCGCGGCAAGGTGCGGGCCGACAGCGGCTATCATTGAGCCGACAGGCCGCAGTCAGCCTATATTCAGCCGCCGCCTGCAAAGACGGCTTGAGTTCCCCGCCTCACTTGGCGAGATTGCGGGGAGCTTTCTCGGGGACCGGTCCATGCAGTGGGAAGATTACCGCCAGTCCGAGAATCTCGAGGACAGGCGCGGCAGCGGTGGCGGCGGCGGGTTCGCCGGCATGCCCGGCGGCCGCGGCGGCATCGGCATCGGCACGATGGTGGTGCTCGGCCTGCTCGGCTGGGCGCTCGGCATCGATCCGCGCCTGCTGATCGGTGGCGCCGAGATGATCGGCGGCATCGGCGGGCGTGAGCAGACGCAGGAGACCCGACGCTCGTCCGGCCCGCCGCAGGACCAGATGGGCCGCTTCGTCTCGGCCGTGCTGGCGCAGAACGAGGATGTCTGGACGAAGATCCTGCCGCAGCAGGCCAATACCCGCTATCAGGCGCCGCGGCTCGTCCTGTTCTCCGGTATCGACCGCTCCGGCTGCGGCACGGCACAATCGGCGATGGGTCCGTTCTATTGTCCGCAGGACCGCAAGGTCTATCTCGACACCTCCTTCTTCCAGGAGATGCAGCGCAAGCTCGGCGGCGGCGGCGACTTCGCCTATGCCTATGTGATCGGCCACGAGGTCGGCCACCACATCCAGAACCTGCTCGGCATCCTGCCCAAGGCCAACCAGCTGCGCGAGCGCTCGTCCGAGCGCGATGCCAACGCCATCTCGGTGCGCGTCGAATTGCAGGCCGACTGCTTTGCCGGCGTCTGGGCGCACAACGTCCAGGCCATGGGCCGGCTCGACCAGGGCGACATCGAGGAGGCGATCCGCACCGCTTCCGCGATCGGCGACGACAAACTGCAGAAAGCGGCGCAGGGCACGGTGGTGCCGGATTCCTTCACCCACGGCTCCTCGGCACAGCGCACGAAGTGGTTCAATACCGGCTTCCAGTCGGGCTCGATGCAGAGCTGCGACACGTTCCGCAATCAGGTGTAGCGGGGAACTCCGACACCGCCGGAGCGAGCATCGACACGCCGGCAGCCGCGACGACAGGTTTCGGCTGTTTTGCAATCTGGACGGGTGCGGAGGAACCTCTGCGCCCTCAGAACCGTTTGCCTCTCACGCAGATGGCGATTTTCGCCAGCAGGAGGGGCTCATGGACAGCATCATCTATCTCGTCGGCTTAGTCGTGGTCATCTTGGCCATCCTGTCGTTCCTCGGGCTTCGATAGGAGATCCCCATGTCCATGTCAGGAACAGACGTCGTCGTCGCCCCGGTGACCGTCAACAAGCAGACGCACTCTTACGTGCAATGGGGGCCGATCATCGGCGGCGCCGTCATCGCCACCGCCATCTCGACGATCATGACCGTATTCGGTTCGGCCATCGGCCTGTCGATGGTCTCCGCCGATTACGAAAGGAGTTCGAGCGCAACGGCGCTGGCGATCGCCGGCGCTCTCTGGGCGCTCTGGGTCACCGTCTCCTGCTGCATGGCAGGCGGCTATCTCGCCGGCCGCATGCGCCAGCCGACCTTCGATTCCACCAAGGACGAGCGGAAAGTGCGCGACGCCACCCATGGTCTGCTCGTCTGGGCCACCGGCGCGCTGCTGATCACCATCGTCGCGACATCGTCGCTGTTCGGGGCCGCGAAGACGGCAGCCAGCGGCGTCGCCTCCGCCGGCTCGGGAGCGGCATCGCTGATCTCCCAGAATGTCGATCCGCTCAGCATGGCGCTCGACAATTCCATGCGCGCCAGCGGCCAGCAGCCTGTAACGGCCGAGGAGCGTAACGAAGCCTCGCGAATCTTCGTCAATGCGCTCTCCAATGGAAAGATCGAGCCTGCCGATCGGGACTACCTCGCCGGCCGGCTCGCGGCGCGGGCCAGTATCGCCCAGCAGGATGCCCAGAAGCGCATCGATGACGCCTACGCCCGCTTGGCTCAGGCAAAGGAGACCGCGAAGCAGGCAGCCGAACGCGCCCGAAAGATCGCCGTCCTCTCCGCCTTCCTGACGGCGGCGGCCTTGCTTGTCGGCGCCGCGGCGGCGGCTTGGGCTGCCGGACTCGGCGGCGAGCATCGGGACGAAAACCTGCTGCTGGAGCAAGCCTGACCGGATAGGCGTCGCGTTCCGGCCGAGCCACCGGCTCCCAATCCTGAGGCCCCGCTTCGGCGGGGCCTTTGCATGCCAGGAACGCAAAAGACCTAGGGCGGCTCTTTAGCCGGCCCTTTCCCGCCGCACCGCCAGCCGCTTCGGTGCGCGAGCGAGGTGCCCGGACTGCGCCGCGCTTTTCGGAACGACGAGGCCCGCTCTCAGCCGGCGCCCACCGAAGGCCACTGCCGCACGCTCACGCAGCGAGGCTGCCGCCCCCTCCACCGGGATCAGTGCCGGCCGATTCGGGGCGAGCAGTAAATGGCGCTCGACGGTTTGCACCCAATGGGGCTGCGGGACGTCGCCGGCATCGAGCAGCAATATCCAGTCTCCGCGCGCTTCGGCCGCTCCACGCTGCCAGGCCTCGACCCCGCCGCGCAGATAATGCGCCCCGGTCCCGTCGGCGATGCGCTCGATATCGGCCGAGCCCGCGGCATCGACGATTACCGCATGGCCGAGAAAACCCTCGGCCACCGCCGGTATCAGCACGGCGAGCGTCGCGGCGAGTGCCTGTGGAGAACCGTCTGCCCGGATCACGGCTGTGAGCATGCCCAATGCTTATGATGCGGCGCAGCATGTCGCAATCCTGTCACTTGCCATTTGTTCTTGGTATGTTCACATTGGTGAGCGAGAACCGACGCCGATTCCCGGCTTTGGACGAGGTTCGACTGCCATGCGTCAGGCCAGACCCACCGAGAGGCCCTATCCGGCGGCCCAGCCGCTGAAGCGGCACGACCGGGAGCCGACGGTCTCCGCGCCTGTCGTCGCCCCGGCCGACCCGATGGCCTATGCCGGCCACCGCATCGATCCGGAGAGACGGCGCGGGCGCGGCGCCACGATCAATCCGGGCGGGCGCTACGAGGCCGAGCAGCGCGTCGCGGAGGACGATGGCTGGGGCTCGCTGGAAGAGCTGCCGCCGTTCACGACGGAGATCGCCTATGAGAAGGCGCGCAACATCATCACGCGCAACGACTCGCCCGACATCTCCTTCGACCGCTCGATCAATCCCTATCGCGGCTGCGAGCATGGTTGCGTCTACTGCTTCGCGCGACCGACCCATGCCTATCTCGGCCTGTCGCCCGGCCTCGATTTCGAGAGCAAGCTGACCGCCAAGCCCGATGCCGCGGCGCTGCTGGAGAAGGAACTCTCCTCCCCTTCCTACCAGCCGCGCACCATCGCAATCGGCACCAACACCGACGCCTATCAGCCGATCGAGAAGAAGCTGCGGATCATGCGTTCGATCCTGGAGGTGCTGGCGAAGTTCAATCATCCGGTCGGCATCGTGACGAAGTCGGCGCTGGTCCAGCGCGACATCGATATCCTCGCTCCGATGGCGGAGAAGGGGCTGGTCAAGGTCGCGCTCTCTGTGACGACGCTCGACCCCAAGGTCGCACGCGGCATGGAGCCCCGCGCCGCCTCGCCGCCCAAGCGGCTGGAGACGATCCGCAAGCTGTCGGAGGCCGGCATTCCGGTGACGGTGCTGGTCGCGCCGGTCGTGCCGGCTATCAACGAGCATGAGATCGAGCGCATCCTCGACGCCGCCAAGGCGGCGGGCGCGCAGGAGGCCGGCTATGTGCTGCTCAGGCTGCCGCTCGAGGTGCGCGACATCGTGCAGGAATGGCTCCTGACGCATCACCCGGACAAGCTCCGGCATGTGATGTCGCTGATCCGCTCGACGCGCGGCGGCAAGGACTACGATTCGCAATGGGGCCAGCGCATGGTCGGCTCAGGCCCCTATGCCTGGATGATCGGCCGGCGCTTCGAGCTCGCGGCTGAGCGCAGCGGCTTCAACACGACGCGGCGGCGCCTGCGCACCGACCTGTTCGTCAAGCCCGAGAAGGAGAAGGCGCAGCTGAGTTTGTTTTGAGCGGGAGCGTTTGGAGAGTGAGGCGCCATCGTCCCGGGCGAACCGAAGCGTAGACCCGGGATGACCGTGGAGCGCACTCATGTCGCTCTGGCTCCCCAGGGACGGATGTTGCATAACCCGGCCATGCCCGCCGATTTCAGCCGAGAGACCCACGCCATCGCGACCGGCCGCTGGCCGCTTGCCGGCATTGACGAGGTCGGGCGCGGGCCGCTGGCCGGGCCTGTTGTGGCCGCCGCCGTGATCCTGGACCCTGCCCGCGTGCCGCATGGGCTCGACGATTCGAAGAAGCTGTCGGCGCCGGTCCGCGAGGAACTCTTCGGCGAGATCGTCGAGAGCGCGCTGGCCGTCGCGGTCGCCAGCGCCACCGCGATCGAGATCGATGCGCTGAACATCCGCCAGGCGACCTTGCTCGCGATGCGCCGGGCCGTAGCCGCGCTGCCGCTCGCGCCGCTGCATGTGCTGGTCGACGGCAACGACCCGCCGCAATTCGGCTGCGGCTGCGAGGCCATCATTCAAGGCGATGGGGCGGTGGCCTCCATCGCAGCGGCTTCGATCGTCGCCAAGGTGACACGCGACAGGATGATGGCGCGGCTCTCGCGGCGCTATCCGGCCTATGGCTTCGCCGGCCATGTCGGCTATGCGACGCCGCAGCACCGCAAGGCGATCGCCGAGCACGGCCCCTGCCCCGAGCACCGCTACTCCTTCGCCCCGGTGAAGGGCGTCTGGTCGCGCTAGAGACTGCCGTTACGGCAGGGCGAAGCGTTAATTCCCGTTAGGAAATTTCCTTTCAATGCCAATGGGCTAGGCAATTTCTGCAGCCCCAAAACGGGACGCATTTTTTTCAAAGCGGAAACCCGCCCTTTACCCTGTCCGGCCAATATCGCGCTTGTTGAAGTTGCGTAACGGTCTTGGCGTCATGGGTATCTCGCGTACCGGGACCGCCAGCGCTCCCGTCCGGATTCAAGTTTCGCGTACCGGACGGCCTGCGCTGGGGGCTCGGATGAAGGCCAAGAGCCTTCCCGAAACAATCGGCGTTCCATCGGAACTGCCGCTGGATCAGATTCTCGTCGGCGATTGCGTCGCGGCGATGAATGCGTTGCCACCGGCGAGCGTCGATCTCGTCTTCGCCGATCCACCCTATAACCTCCAGCTCGGCGGCGATCTGCGCCGGCCCGACGACAGCCTCGTCGACGCCGTCGACGACGACTGGGACAAGTTCGCCTCCTTCGCCGACTATGATGCGTTCACCCGCGCCTGGCTTGCCGCGGCGCGACGCGTGCTGAAGCCGGACGGGGCGCTGTGGGTGATCGGCAGCTACCACAACATCTTTCGTGTCGGCGCGACGCTGCAGGATCTCGGCTTCTGGATGCTGAACGACATCGTCTGGCGCAAGGCCAATCCGATGCCGAATTTCCGCGGCCGGCGCTTCACCAACGCGCATGAGACGCTGATCTGGGCGGCGCGCGGCGAAAGCTCGAAATACACCTTCCATTACGAGGCGCTGAAGGGCGGCAACGACGACCTGCAGATGCGCTCGGACTGGTATCTGCCGCTCTGCACCGGCGAGGAGCGCCTGAAGGACGCTGGCGGAGCCAAAGTGCATCCGACGCAGAAGCCGGAGGCCCTGCTAGCCCGCGTACTGCTTTCGGCCAGCAATCCCGGCGACGTCGTGCTCGATCCCTTCTTCGGCACCGGCACGACGGGCGCCGTCGCCAAGGCGCTCGGCCGCCATTTCATCGGGCTCGAGCGCGATCCGGTCTATGCCAAGGCGGCGCGCGAGCGCATCGCCGCAGTGACGCCACTCGCGCCGGAGGCCTTCTCGACCGCTCCTTCGAAGCGCAGCGAGCCGCGCGTGCCGTTCCTCAGCCTGGTCGAGGCCGGGTTGGTGAAGGCGGGCGAGACCGTCCATGACGAGAAGCGCCGCCACAAGGCCGTGATCCGGGCCGACGGCACGCTGATCCTCGGCCCCGCGGTGGGCTCGATCCACAAGGTCGGCGCTCTCGCTCAGGGGCTGCCCGCCTGCAATGGCTGGACCTTCTGGCATGTCGAGCGCGGCGGCAATCTGACCGTGCTCGACACGCTGCGCGGCGAGATCAGGGCGCAGATGGCGGCCGCCTGAACGGCGGGCCGCCCCGTATCCACGCGCCTGTCCTTCGTTCGGATGATGCCTGCGCCCCTTGGGCGCACGCACTCTGGGCGCAGGACATCTCCGGCGGATACGTCATGGCCACAATCCTGAAAAACGGTTCCCGCGGGCCTGAGGTCAAGAAGCTTCAGGAAGCGCTGAACGCCACGCTGAAGCCGCGGCCGCTGCTCGTCCCCGATGGCCAGTTCGGCAACCTGACCCGCAGCGCGGTGCTCGCCCTCCAGCGCAAGAACTGGCTGGTCGAGGACGGCGAAGCCGGCCCGGCCACGCAATCCTGCCTCTATGACATCGAGGCCTTCGCGCCGATCCTGCACAAGGTCTCCTTCATCGCCCAGCCGACGAACACGACCTGCTGGGCGACCTCGACGGCGATGATGAAGAACTCGACCGTGCCGATCATCATCGCCAGGACGCCGCCGGACATGATCGCCTCCGATGGCGGGCTGCTGAACTCGTCGGAGAGCGACCAGGCGATCGTGACCGGCCAGCGCTATGGCCGCATCCACGGGCTGCGCTGCAACGCGCCGATGTCCTGGTCGGTCGAGTTGCTGCGGCAGGCGCTGTCGCGCGGGCCGCTGATGTTCGACATGCTCTGGCGCGTCGACGAATACACCGCCGGGCGCGGCAGCCCCGGCCATATGATCGTGGTGGTCGGCATGCGCGGGGACGGCAACCCCGACGGCACCGGCACGACGCTGCGCATCCACGATCCCTGGCCGCCGAACCGCGGCAAGATCTACTCCAAGGGCTATTTCAAATGGTCCGTCGACCTGCCGACGATGACCTACCGCGTCTTCGAGCGATAAAGCCCGGCACGCTCGACCACCTTGAGCATGAGGCTCGGCAGCGGCTCGCTCGCGATATCGACCAGCGGCGTGAAGCGCATGCCGGCGGGCGCCCGCGTTTGCGGCGGCACGCTGCCGGTGAACACGGTCAGTTCCAGCGGGAAATGCGTGAAGACATGGCGCACCGGCTCGGGCAGCCGGTTCCAGCGCAGCGGCAAGGGCGCATCCTGCGCGGCACCGTCGAGTTCGTAATCGGCGCGCCATTCGCTGGTCGGCACCTCGGCCATGCCGCCGAGCAGTCCCTTGTCGGGACGCGTGCGCAGCAGGATCGCGCCATCGGCCCGCGTCAGCACGAAGGCGGCGCCATAGCGCGTCACACCGGCCTTCTTGCGCGCCTTGCGAGGAAAGCTCTCCTGCGTGCCCGCCACCCGCGCCCGGCAGGGCTCGCGCCACGGGCAAAGGCCGCAGGCCGGATTGCGCGGCGTGCAGATGGTTGCGCCGAGATCCATCAAGGCCTGCGCGAAATCGCCCGGACGGCCATGCGGCAGCAGCGCCAGCACCCTCTCGCGGATCAGCGGACGCGCGCCCGGCAATTCGTCCTCGATCGCGAAAAGCCGCGTCATGACGCGCTCGACATTGCCGTCGACGGCCGCGGCCGGCCGGTCGAAGGCGATCGCGGCCACGGCGCCCGCCGTATAGGCGCCGATGCCGGGCAGCAAGCGCAGGCCGTCCTCCGTATCGGGGAAGCGGCCGCCATGGCTTTCCATCACAGCTTTCGCGCAGGCATGGAGATTGCGGGCGCGTGAGTAATAGCCGAGGCCGGCCCAGGCCTGCATGACCTCTTCGGATGGCGCGTCGGCAAGTGCCTTCACCGTCGGGAAGCGGGTCATGAAGCGCTCGTAATAGGGCTTCACCGCCGTGACCGTGGTCTGCTGCAGCATGATCTCGGAGGCCCAGACCCGATAGGGATCGGGCCGCGCGCCTGCAACGGCGCGCCAGGGCAGCGCGCGGCGATGGCGGTCGTACCAGGCGAGCAGATCGGCGGCGCGGGGCATCGGAACGGGGGCGTCCATGCGTCCGGTTTAGCGCGAGGAGCCGAAGCTGTGGAAGGGCCGAACGGCGGCGGGTGCTCCCGATGTCAGCGAAGAGGCAGGCGGCCATGCGCCATGGAGCCAGGAGCGGACATGCCTGGGCAGCCCCGAAGCCCTTGTTTCAGAAAGCCATACGCAGCACGACGCCGGCCAAGGCTGCCATGGCCAAGGTTGGTATCATGCCCACCCGGAACCGCAGCATTGCGATCATCGCCGCGATTGACAGCAGCGCGGCCTGCCAATCCACCGACGCAAAGACCGGCATATCAGGCGAGAGGCCGAGAAAGCTCACCGAGCGCACCTCTCGAAAAACCACGTGCAGCGCAAACCATAATGCGAGGTTCATCACCACGCCGACCACCGCGGCTGTGATCGCGGTCAGGGCCGCCGCGAGAGCCTTGTTGCCGCGCAATGCCTCGACATAGGGCGCCCCGAGGAAAATCCAGAAAAAGCAGGGCGCAAAGGTGACCCAAAGCGTCAGCAGCGCCCCGAGGCAACCGGCCAGCAGCGGATCGAAGACACCCGGAGCGCGATAGGCTGCGAGGAAGGCGACGAACTGCAGCACCAGGATCAGCGGACCCGGCGTCGTCTCGGCGAGTCCGAGCCCATCGACCATCTCCCCCGGCGCGAGCCACCCGAAACTCTCCACTGCGGCCTGCGCGACATAGGCCAGCACCGCATAGGCGCCGCCGAAGGTGACGACAGCCATCGTGCTGAAGAAGCCGCCGAGATGTGTCCAGACGCTCGCCTGCCCGGTCAGCAACCAGAGCAGGGCGACGGGGCCGAGCCAGAGCGGAAGCCAGATCGCGACCGTCTGGAGCGCCCTCGCGCCCGAAGGCGTGGCGTGCGCAAGCTCGCCGCGCTCGAACATCAGGTCGACCACGCCCTTGAATTCGGGCGCGCCGGCTTTGGCCGCGTGGCCACCGCCGGCGAACGTCGCGGGGGCGTAGCGGTTTCCGGCCCAGCCGACGATGCCGGCGGCAAGAATGATGATCGGGAACGGGATCTTGAAGAGGTAGATCCCGACGAAGGCTGCAATCGCGATCATGACCATCGCGCGGTTCTTCAAGGCGCGACGGCTGATGCGGAGGCAGGCCTCGATCACAACCGCAAGGACAGCCGCCTTGACGCCGAAGAAGACGGCATCGACCAGCGGCACCTGCCGGTAGAGCACGTAGAGCAGGCTCAGCCCGAGCATCACCAGCGCGCCGGGCAGGATAAAGAGCAAGCCCGCGACGAGGCCGCCGATGGTCCGATGCATCAGCCAGCCGATGTAGACGGCAAGCTGTTGCGCCTCCGGACCCGGCAGGAGCATGCAGTAGTTCAGAGCGTGCAGAAAGCGCTGCTCGCCGATCCAGCGCCGATCCTCGACGAGTTCCTTGTGCATGAGGGCGATCTGCCCGGCTGGGCCGCCAAACGACAGGCAGCCGACCTTCGCCCAGACCCTGGTGGCCTCTGCGAATGTCGGCGCCGACGGCGAGATGTGGGTGTCGTCCGAGGTCGAAGCGATCGTCATGGCGCCCTCCCTCAAGACTTCTTCGGGACGGACGGCCAGTTGTGGGTCTCCTCGGTTGCATCCCGGCACCAGCGATAGAAGGCGTCGTAGAGCAACATGCCCGCGCCCAGTTGTTCGAGATCGTCCCGATACATCCGCGAGAGCCCGAGGGAAACCGCCAGGAGGCCTGGCGCCTGGGGCGAGAGGTCCGGCCTCGCGGTGTCGGCCGCGCGCACGATCGTGGCGAGCTGATCGAGCGCTGGATTGGCCAGGCCGAACTCCTCGATCATGACGTCGAAGGTGCAGCGCTCGCTGCGATGGCTCCAGAACACGTCATCGATGTCGAACGGTGTCGCCCCGAAGCGGTCGGCAACATCAGGCACTTCGGCGGCCGTCACGAACAGGAACACGGCGTTGGGGTCGACGAAGCGCCGGATCAGCCATGGGCAGGCGATCCGGTCGACCTTCGGCCGGGAGCGCGTGACCCATAAGGTGCGCCCGGCGGTATCGCGCGCCGGCAGCTTGCCGGTCGCGACCAGGATGCCACCGGCATCTCGCCACGCCTCGAAGCCGCCCGCCAGGTTCTCGGCCTCGACGCCTTCGTGGCGCAACCATGCCGCGACGCCTTCGCTCAACTTCTGGCCGCGCTGGCAGACGACGGCGATGCGCTGGCCAAGATATTCACGCGCCCATTCGGCGACGTTCTTATGAGAGCGGTGAACCGCTCCGGGCAGGATTCGGGGATCGATGGCGACATCGTCGGGGATGCGGACATCGATGATCGTTGGCGCGTCAAGCGTTCCGACGAGACGCGAGAGCTGCTGTGGCGATATCTGGGTGAATGAAGACATGAGCGTCCATCCCGATGAACCGAGGATAATGGACGCGATCGTTGGGCTGACGCCTCACGGGGTCGTCGCGATAACCCCTCTACCCGCATCAAACCACGGAGATCGTCCCTCCGCAAGGATTCGCCTTGCGCGCGGACCTGTCCAGTTTCCGGTGGGGTCGAAAGCCGAAGCCCATTCTCGCCTCCCGACGCATTCGGCTTGCCTTGCCACCGCTCGCTCGCGCAAACTGGGCCATGGCCGCAAAACCGCTCGCAGAGCTGATCGACAACTGCATCGCGCCCGCGCTCGCCGCGCAGGGTTTCGCGGGGCGCGCCATCGTCTCGCTCTGGCCGGAGATCGTCGGCGAGCGGCTGGCGGCGCGCTCGCGCCCGCTCAAGATCGACTGGCCGCGCCGCCGCCCCGCCCCGGGCGAGGCGACCGAGCCGGCGACGATGGTCGTGCGCGTCGAGGGCGCCTTCGCGCTGGAGATGCAGCAGCTCGGCCCATTGGTCGTCGAACGGGTGAACACCCATCTCGGCTGGCGCGCTGTCGGCAAGCTCGTGCTCAAGCAGGGGCCGGTTGCCCCGCCTGTCACAGCCAAGCCGGTGCCGAAGCTCGACGGGGAAGCTGCCGCACGCGTCGACGAGCAGGTCGCCTGCGTCGCCGACGAGGGGCTGCGCGAGGCATTGGCGCGGCTCGGCCGCGCCGTCGCCCTCAACGCGAAATCGCGAGGCCATGACACGGCTTCGTGAGCGAGGCGGTGCGCGGCGCGATGTGCTCTTGCCACAATCGCGATGGCCTCTATAGCTCCGCAACCGATTTGGACCTTCCGGGGAATTCTCACGATGACGAACAGGCGACAGCTCCTGACCGGCGCGGCCGGCATCGCCGCTGCCGCGCTCGCCGGCACGAACGCCGCGCGGGCCCAGACCAAGCTGCCCGACGCCGGCCCGCTGGGCGATGTCTGGCTCGGCCCGGCCGACGCCAAGGTCAGCATCGTCGAATACGCCTCGATGACCTGCTCGCACTGCGCGCATTTCCATGAGACGACGTGGCCGGAGCTGAAGAAGAAGTACATCGACACCGGCAAGGTGCGCTTCACGCTCCGCGAATTCCCGCTCGATCCGCTGGCGACGGCCGGCTTCATGCTCGCCCGCTGCAACGGCAACGACAAGTTCTTCCCGGTGACGGACCTACTGTTCGCGCAGCAGCGCAACTGGGCCTTCACCGAAAAGCCGGTCGACGCGCTGTCCGCGCTGGTGAAACAGGCCGGTTTCACACAGGAATCGTTCGAGGCCTGCTTGAAAAGGCAGGATATCTATGACGCCGTCACTGTCGTGAAGGATGGCGGGGCCAAGGCTGGCGTGGATTCGACGCCGACCTTTTTCATCAACGGGCAAAAGCGTTCCGGTGCGCTCTCGATCGCCGAGTTCGACAAGATTCTGGAGCCGCTCCTCGGACAGTGAGGGCGCGGTTTTCGCGCGCGTTTCCTTCTCCCCTTGGGGGAGAAGGTGTCTGCGTAGCAGACGGATGAGGGCCGACTCGCTCTCCCTTGCCCGTCGCTCCCTCATCCGACCCGGCTTCGCCGGGCCACCTTCTCCCCCGAGGGGAGAAGGGAAAAAGCGGGCGCGTCGATGCATCTGACGCGCCTCAAGCTCGCCGGCTTCAAGACCTTCGTCGAGCCGACGGAATTCCTGATCGAGCCCGGCCTGACCGGCATCGTCGGGCCGAATGGCTGCGGCAAGTCCAATCTCGTCGAAGCCCTGCGCTGGGTGATGGGCGAAAGCTCGTTCAAGAACATGCGCGGCTCGGGGATGGACGACGTCATCTTCGGCGGCTCGGGCGAACGCCCGGCCCGCAACATGGCCGAAGTCTCGCTCACCCTCGACAACAGCGACCGCAAGGCGCCCGCCGCCTTCAACGAGGCGGAGGTGCTCGAAGTCACGCGCCGGATCGAGCGCGAGGAAGGCTCGACCTACCGCATCAACGGCAAGGAGGTGCGGGCGAAGGACGTGCAGCTGCTCTTCGCCGATGCTGCGACCGGCGCGCGCTCTCCGGCGCTCGTACGGCAAGGGCAGATCAGCGAGATCATCTCGGCCAAGCCGCAATCGCGCCGGCGCATCCTGGAGGACGCCGCGGGCATCGCCGGGCTGCACAGCCGCCGCCACGAGGCGGAACTCCGGCTGCGCGGCGCCGAGGACAATCTGACCCGGCTGGAGGATGTGCTCGGCGAGATCGACGGGCAGATCGAAGCCCTGCAGCGGCAGGCGCGGCAGGCCGGGCGCTATCGCAGCCTCGCCTCCGATATCCGCCGGGCCGAAGCAATCCTGGCGCTGATCGCCCTGCATGATGCGCGCACCCAGGAGGCGCAGGCCACGCGCGTGCTGGAGGAAGCGGTGCGCGGCGTCGCCGACCAGACCGGCATCCAGGCCGAAACCGCCAAGCGGCAGGCCATCGCCGCCCATGAGATGCCGGCGTTGCGCGAGGGCGAGGCCACGGCCGCCGCGGCGCTGGTCCGGCTGAAGCGCGGGCTCGACGAGCTCGAAGCCGAGAATCGCCGTGCCCGCCTGCGAGCGGAGGAACTCGGCCGCCGTCTCACGGAATTGCAGGCCGATCTCGCGCGTCAGGAAAGCGTCGGCCGCGATGCTGCGGAAAGCCTGTCCCGGCTCGGCGAGGAGGATGCAGCGCTTGCCCGCGAGGGCGATGGCGCCGGCTCCGGGGCGGAAGCCGCCACGGGAGAACAGCAGGAGGCGGAGGCTGCGCTTGCCGCAGCGGAGGCTGAACACGGCGCCGCACAGGCGGCCTTGTCCGATCTCGCCGCGCGGCGCGGTGCCCTGGAGCGTGCGGCGCGTGAGGCCCGCGAGCGCCAGGAGCGTGCGACCGGCGAGCGGGAGAAACTGCGACGCGAACTCGAAATCCTCGATTCCTCCGACGCGAAGACGATGCTCGACCGGCTGCGCGAGGCGCTGGCGGCGGCAGAGAAGACAGTGCAGAGCGCGGAAAGCGAAGTCGCCGCGGCGCGTTCGGCCGTCGCGGCGGCGCGCGAGCGCGAGGCCGCGCTGCGTGGCCCTCTCGCCGAGGCCGACCGCCGCGCCCAGCGTCTCGACACCGAGATCGGCACGCTACGCAAGCTGCTCGCCCCGGCAGTTGGTGATCGCTGGCCGGCGATCCTCGAATCGCTCAGCGTCGCGAAGGGCTATGAGGTCGCGCTCGGCGCGGCGCTCGGCGACGATCTCGATGCCTCGACCGAGGCCGCGGCCCCTGCCCATTGGGACGACACCGGCGCCGGATCCGACGATCCGGCACTGCCGGAAGGTGCGACGCCGCTGCTCGACCATGTCGGGGGACCGGCGGCCCTCGGGCGGCGGCTGGCGCAGATCGGCGTGATCGCGCGCGGCGACGGCGAAGGGATGCGGCATCATCTGAAGCAGGGCCAGATCCTGGTCTCGCGCGAGGGCGATCTCTGGCGCTGGGACGGCTTCACCAGCGCCGCAGACGCGCCCTCCCCGGCCGCACGGCGGCTGTCCGAGAAGAACCGGCTTGCCGATCTGGAGCGTGCGGCCCAAGCGGCGCGCGAAGCGGCGGATGCCGCCCGGCGGGCTCTGGAGGCCGTCAGCACCGAGGCGCGTAAGGCCGCGCAAGCAGAGACCGCCGCGATCGAGGCCGCGCGGCAGGCCCGCCGTGGCGTCGATCAGTCCCGCGAGCAACTGGCCGCCGCCGAGCGCAAGGCTGCCGAAACGCTGGTGAAGCGCTCGACGCTGGCCGAGGCGATCAAGCGTCTCGGCCAGGCCGTCTCCGAAGCGGTGTCGCAGATCGCGACGCATGAGGCGGGGCTCGCGGCGCTGCCTGCCCCCGCGGAACTGGAGAACATTCTGCTCAAGGCGCGCGTGCTGCTGGGCGAGAGCCGCGCTGCGGCCTCCGATGCGCGCGCCCGCGTCCAGACGCTGGCGCGCGAGGCCGAATTGCGGATGCGCCGCCGCGCCGCCATCGCCGCCGACATCAGGGCCTGGAATGAACGCGCAACGGCAAGCCTGCAGACCGCCGAAGAAACACGCCGCCGAATCGAAGCCGCAAGCACCGAGCAGAAGACGCTGCTGGAAGCACCCGACACCTTCCTGACAGAGCGGCGCCGACTCCTGGCGGAGATCGAGCAGGCCGAAGGCGCCCGCCGCGACGCCGCCGACAGGCTCGCCGCCGGCGAAACGGCGCTTGCGGACGCCGACCGGCAGGCCCGCATCGGGCTCGAAGGATTGTCCGGCGCGCGCGAGCGCCGCGCTTCGGCCGAGGCGCGGCTCGAAGCCGCCCGCCAGCGTGTCGGCGACATCACGCGGCAGATCGAGGACGGGCTGGAAACCGGGCTCGACGGGCTGCAGGAAATCGCCGGGATCAAGCCGGGCGACGCCCTGCCCGAGCCGGAGGCCGTCGAGCGGCGGCTCGCCAACCTGAAGGGCGAACGCGAGCGGCTCGGCGCCGTCAATCTGCGCGCCGAGGACGAACTCGCGGAGGTGAAGACGAAGCGCGAGGGGCTTTCCGGCGAGCGCGACGACCTGACCGAGGCGATCCGGCGATTGCGCCAGGCGATCGGGGCGCTCAATCGCGAGGGCCGCGAGCGGCTTCTGGCTGCCTTCGAGATCGTCAACGCGCATTTCCAGCGCCTCTTCGGCATCCTGTTCGGCGGCGGCGAGGCGGAGCTCAAGCTGGTCGATTCGGAAGATCCGCTGGATGCCGGGCTCGAAATCTTCGCCCGCCCGCCCGGCAAGAAGCCGCAGGTGATGACCCTGCTATCGGGCGGCGAGCAGGCGTTGACCGCGACCGCGTTGATCTTCGCGGTGTTCCTGACCAATCCCTCGCCGATTTGCGTGCTCGACGAGGTCGACGCGCCGCTCGACGACGCCAATGTCGAGCGCTACTGCGACCTGCTCGCGGACATGGCGCGGAATACCGAGACGCGATTCATCCTGATCACCCACAATCCGATCACCATGGCGCGGATGGAACGGCTCTTCGGCGTGACCATGGCCGAGCGCGGCGTCAGCCAGATGGTTTCTGTCGACCTCGCCACGGCCGAACGCATCCGCGAGGCCGTCTGAAGGCGGCGTTCCCTGCGCTGAAAAAATGCCACAATCTGCGCCGCATTGCGGCAAGAATGTCGCACCCAGCCCGAATTTCTAAATATTCCAATGTGTTAGGTGTTATCCACCTGCCTTGACAGCGCGGGGGGCTGTCAATAAAGGAGGCCGTGCTGACGACGGCTCGATGCGCGGGTTTGGTCGTGGTTATAGTGGTTTTTCGCGGGATCGCGGCGTAAACGCGATCAAGACGGAGGACCGAGACCATGCCCGAACCCGACCCAAACGCCTCAGACTCGGAGTTGCGCGCAAGACTGGGTTCCCTGAAGTCCGCGATCAAACGGGCGGAAGAGAACGATAAGCCGGGCGCGGGTCCGGCTGGAGAGGACAAGGCCCTTGCGGGTGCGATGTCCTCAGGCTTTCGCGCCGCGACGGATCTCGCAGGCGGCATCATCGCAGGCGCCCTGATCGGGTACCTCGGCGACCGGTGGCTGGGAACGTCTCCGTTCCTGCTGATCGCCTTCATGGTGATCGGAACCATCGCCGGCCTGAGATCCGTCTATCGGCTCGGTTCGCGTCCGACCTCCGGGTCGAATGGCGGTCCGAAGGCGAATTGATCGAAGGGCGGCCTGCGAAGGCCGCACGACAGGGAACGAGAGCATGGCGGCCGGCGGCGGAATCGATCCGATCCACCAATTCCACATCACTCCCATCGTGGAGCTGAAGCCGTTCGGCCTCAACCTGTCCTTCACCAACACTTCGCTGTGGATGGTGATCGTGCTCGCGGTCGTCTCGGTGATCATGATCTACGGCTCGAGCCAGCGTTCGGTCGTTCCCGGCCGGCTGCAGTCGCTCGCCGAGATGATCTACGAGTTCGTCGCCTCCACCCTCACGGGCGTGATGGGCCGTGAGGGCATGAAGTTTTTCCCCCTCGTGTTCTCGCTGTTCATGTTCGTGCTGGCCAGCAACATGCTGGGCATGATCCCCGGCTCGTTCACCGTCACCAGCCAGATCATCGTCACCGCCGCCTTCGCCGTGCTCGTCATCAGCGTGGTGCTGGTCTACGGCATCGTGAAGCATGGCAGCCATTTCTTCGGCCTGTTCGTGCCGTCGGGCGTGCCGGGCTGGCTCTTGCCCTTCATGGTGGTGATAGAGGTCGTCTCCTTCCTCTCGCGCCCGGTTTCGCTCAGCTTGCGCCTGTTCGGCAACATGTTGGCCGGCCATATCGCGCTCAAGGTCTTCGGCGGCTTCGTGGTCGTGCTGCTCGGCTCGGGCGCCGTGCTGAACTATGCCATCGCGCCGCTGCCGCTGCTGCTGGCCGTCGCGCTCACCGCGCTCGAGTTCCTCGTCGCCTTCCTGCAGGCCTACGTCTTCGCGATCCTGACCTGCGTGTATCTCAACGACGCGCTGCACCCCGGCCACTGAGCCCGTAGCAGCGCTCGCGAGAGTTCAACCCACCGTTTAGCCTTCCACACTGGAGAAACATCATGGATCCTGTTGCAGCCAAGTTCATCGGCGCCGGCCTCGCCTCGCTCGGCATGGGCCTCGCCGCCATCGGCGTCGGCACCATCTTCGGCAACTTCCTCTCGGGCGCGCTGCGCAACCCTTCCGCGGCTGACGGCCAGTTCCCGCGCGCCTTCATCGGTGCGGCGCTCGCCGAAGGTCTGGGCATCTTCGCGTTCGTCGTCGCGCTCGTGCTGCTCTTCGTGGTCTGACGCTTTTCGTCGATCGCTTTCTCGTCGCGCGCGCCGGCCATCTTTCGGCCATGTGCGCGGCGATTCCTTTTCTCTGCGCTGAAAGGCACCCCATGCCGGTTCGATCTTCAGGGTTCGTCGGACAAGGATGGCCGGTGGCTGTCGCCTCGTTCGCCACTCTGCTGGCGGGTGCGGCGCAGGCTGCCGAGCAGCAACACGGCTTGAGCGGCGAGAAGGCCTCCTTCCCGCCCTTCGATCCGACACACTTCGCCAGCAACCTGTTCTGGCTCGCGATCACCTTCGCGGTGCTCTACTGGCTGATGTCCACGGTCGCCCTGCCCCGTCTCGGCGCCATCCTGGAAGAGCGCGCGGACACGATCGGCCGCGACCTCGACCACGCCACGCAGATGCAGGGCAAGGCCGAGGAGATGGCGCAGGCCTATGAGAAGGCCCTCGCCGAGGCGCGCAAGAACGCTCAGGGCATCGCCCAGACGGCTCGCGAGACCGGCGCCAAGGCGAGCGACGCCCAGCGTCACGCCACCGAGGCCGAGCTCGCCGCCAAGCTTGCTCAGGCCGAGGCGACCATCGCCAAGACCAAGACCGAGGCGATGACCAATGTGCGCGGCCTCGGCAGCGACATCGCCGTCGCGATCGTCGAGAAGCTGACCGGTCAGGCTCCCAGCGCCAGCGAGGCGTCTGCGGCTGTCGACCAGGCCCTGTCGCGCGGCTGAGGAGAGATCAGATGGATACTTTCTGGGTCGGCGTCGCGCTCGTTATCTTCCTCGCCCTGCTCGCCAAGTTCGGCGTGCCCAAGGCCATCGTCTCCGCGCTCGATGCGCGCGGGGAGAAGGTCGCTCAGGAGTTGGCGGAAGCCCGCCGCCTGCGCCAGGAGGCCGAGAAGCTGCTCGCCGAGTACGATGCCAAGCGCAAGGCCGCAGAGGCCGACGCCGCCGAGATCATCTCCTCCGCCAATGACGAGGCCAAGCGCCTCGCGGCGGAAGCCGAGGCCAAGCTCGCGGACTTCGTCGCCCGCCGGACCAAATCGGCCGAGGAGAAGATCGCCCAAGCCGAGAGCCAGGCCGAGGCCGAGGTTCGCGCCGCGGCTGCGGAGGCTGCCACCAAGGCGGCCGAGACAATCCTGCGCGGCCAGATGGCCGGCAAGGCGGGCGAAGCCGCCTTCGCCGCCGGGTTGCAGGAGGTCAAGGCCAAGCTCAACTGAGCCCAGCCCTGATCGTCTGAAAGATCAACGCCGCGCTCTTCGGAGCGCGGCGTTTTCTTTTTGATGCCTGAGAGGGTGACGCGTCATGCTCGAGCTTGCCCCGAGCATCTCAGGACGAAAGAGGCGCCCCATCCTGAAAGAGCTTCTCGGACCTGCGCCTCGCTTCGCCCGAGAATGACGGCAGGGTTGCCGCTTCAGTTGCTGGCGGTCGCCGCTGGAGCCGGAGCATTGCCCGCCGCAGTCACCGGCATCGCAGCAGGTCGTGACGGCGGCGGAGCCACCGCCGCCTTGGGCTTCGGCTTGCGCGGCTGGATCGTCGAGGTAACGATGCCCTGCGGCGTGTCGAGCCCGTAGATATCGTCGCGGAACTGGACCTGCCCGTCCGCGCCCTGCCAGCCGGTGAGATAAACCCAGGCGACCGGCACGGATTTCTTCAGCGCGATGTTCTTGCGCTCGCCCTTGGCGATCTCGTCCTCGATCGCCTGGCGATTCCACTCCGAGCCTTCCAGCAGCCAGGCCGCGAGATCGCGGACGCCCTCAATACGGGCACAGCCGGAGGAGTTGAAACGGACATCGTTGCGGAACAGCGTCTTCTTCGGCGTGTCGTGCATGTAGACCGCCTCGGAATTCGGCATGTCGATCTTGAGCTGGCCGAGCGAATTGGTCGGCCCGGGCTCCTGCCGGACATAGAAATAGGGATTGGTCAGGCCCGCCCAGTTGACGCTCGCCGGGTCGATTTCCTTGTTCTCCGCTCCGAGCAGCTTCATGTTCGACTTGGCGATGAAGCCCGGATCCTTTCGCATATGCGGGATGATGTCGGCCTTCACGATCGACATCGGCACCGTCCAATAGGGATTGAGGTTGACCGATGTGATGTTGGCCTGGATCACCGGCGAAGGCCGGTCAGCCCGGCCGACGATGGCGAGGTGGCGCTGCTGGACGGCGCCGTTCTCGACCGCCTCGACGCTGGCGCCGGGGATGTTCACCACGACATAGCGGCTGGCGAAGTTGAAGCCGTTGCCCTTGAGGCGCTCCAGAGTCGCGGTGAGCTGGTTGAGCCGGGTCTCGACCGGCGTATTCATCGCCTTGAGGGTGAGGCGCCCGACCGTGCCGAGATCCGACAGGCCGTGACGGCGCTGGAAGCGCTTCACCGCCTCGGTCACGGCGGCATCGTAGACGTCGCCCGCGATAGCCTCGGGCGCGAGATCGCCGCTGGCGAGCAGCCGCTGCTTCAGCGCGACGACATCCGCGCCCTGCGAATCCGGCTTCAGCGCCGCGGCGCTGCCCGGCACCTTCGGCCAGCCGCCACGGCCAGCGACATCCTCATGGGCGATCAGCGCCTCGAGCGTGCGGTCATAGGTATTCGGGCCGTAACTCGGCTCGTTCGCGCGCACGACCGCCGTCGAAGCCAGGAGAAGAGCGGCCGTCGCAGCGAGGATGGCGGGACGGATAGACATGGAAACCCCCGAGCCGCAGGGAGCGGCACGGGGGGATCATTCCTCGACATAGTCAAGGAAGCATTAAGATCGGCCGGCGACGGCCTGTCGCCGTTTACTCTGCCGCGACTTTCGCCGGCGCCGGCTTCTCCCACTTCAGCACCGGCTGGCGCGCGGCACGGGTCTCATCGAGCCGGCGGATCGGAGCGTGGTGCGGGGCGCTGGTGAAGCGCTCCTTGTCATTGCCCTTGGCGGCCATGGCGAGGTCCCGCAGCGTCGCGATGAAAAGGTCGAGCGAAGCCTTCGATTCCGACTCGGTCGGCTCGATCAGCATGGCGCCGTGGACGACCAGCGGGAAATACACCGTCATCGGGTGGTAGCCCTCGTCGATCATCGCCTTGGCGAAATCGAGCGTCGAGACACCCGAGCCTTTCAGCCACTCGTCGTCGAACAGCACTTCGTGCATCGACGGATGGTCCGGGAAGGGCAGCGACATCAGGTCGGCAAGCCCGGCGCGGATGTAGTTGGCGTTCAGCACCGCATCTTCCGACGCCTGCCGCATGCCGTCCGAGCCATGGCTCAGCATGTAGGCGAGAGCCCGGACATACATGCCCATCTGGCCGTGGAAGGCGGTCATGCGGCCGAAGGGCTTGTTGCCTTCCGGCGCTTCCTCCCGGCTCTCGATCAGATGCAGCTTGCCGCCATCCTCGACATGGATGAAGGGCACGGGCGCGAAGGGCGCCAGGCGCTCGGAGAGTACGACCGGGCCGGCACCCGGCCCGCCGCCGCCATGGGGCGTCGAGAAGGTCTTGTGCAGGTTGATGTGCATGGCGTCGACGCCGAGATCGCCCGGACGCGCCTTGCCGACGATGGCGTTGAAGTTGGCTCCGTCGCAGTAGAAATAGGCGCCGGCCTCATGCATCGCCGCGGCGATCTCGACGATCTGCGGCTCGAAGATACCGCAGGTGTTCGGGTTGGTCAGCATGATCGCCGCGATGTCGGGCCCGAGCAGGGCCTTCACGTCTTCGACCGCGACGGTGCCGTCCGGACGCGCCGGAACGGCCTTCACCGAGAAGCCGATCAGCGCGGCGGTCGCCGGGTTGGTGCCATGCGCCGATTCGGGAACCAGCACGACGTTGCGGGTCGCGCCCTCGCCCTTGGCCTCGATCGCGGCCTTGATCGCCATCATGCCACAGGCCTCACCATGGGCGCCGGCCTTGGGGCTCAGCGCCACGGCCGGCATGCCGGTCAGCGTCATCAGGTAGTTGGCCAGTTCCAGCATCAATTCGA
The DNA here is from genome assembly GCF_026020075.1 of Bosea sp. NBC_00550. Classification (NCBI taxonomy): domain Bacteria; kingdom Pseudomonadati; phylum Pseudomonadota; class Alphaproteobacteria; order Hyphomicrobiales; family Alloboseaceae; genus Allobosea; species Allobosea sp. NBC_00550. Next base: position 5,528,550 of record NZ_CP102772.1, on the reverse strand, counting down.
GCGCGCCGGGCACGGTCGAGAGCGGCTGCAGCGGATGCACGTCGGAGAAACCCGGAAGCCGCGCCATCTTCTCGTTGAGGCGGGCGTTGTGCTTCATCGTGCACGAGCCGAGCGGGAAGAGCCCGGTATCGATACCGTAGTTCTTCTGGCTGAGGCGGACATAGTGGCGCATCGCCTCGGGCTCGGAGAGGCCGGGCAGGCCGATCTCGCCCTGGCGGGCATGCTTGCCCAGACGCGACTTGAACGGCGCCGGCTTTTCGATGTCGACGCCGGTCGTCTCGTGATGGCCAATCTCGAAGATCAGCGGCTCGATCTGCTGAAGCGCCTTGTTGCCGGTGAAGGTGAGGTGCTCTTCATGTGAGGCCTCGCCGGCCTGCGTGGGACGTCCCTGACGGTTCAGCATCACAGCACCTCCGCGAGCGCCTTGGCGAAGGCCGCCCGGTCATCATCGGTATTCACTTCGGTGGAAGCGACGAGCAGCAGGTCGTCCAGCCCGGCGCCCGGCATCAGCCGCGAGACCGGCACGCCGCCGAGCACGCCCTTCTCGGCGAGAGCTTCGACCACTTCGGCCGCAGGCTTCGGCAGCTTCACCGTGAACTCGTTGAAGAAGCTCTCGTTGAGCACCGAGACGCCCTTCACGCCGGCCAGCAGATCGGCAAGCTTCACGGCATTGGCGTGGTTCACCTCGGCAAGGCGGGTCAAACCCGACTGCCCGAGCAGCGTCATATGGATGGTGAAGGCCAGCACGCAGAGGCCGGAATTGGTGCAGATGTTCGAGGTCGCCTTGTCGCGGCGGATATGCTGCTCGCGTGTCGAGAGCGTCAGCACGAAGCCGCGCTGCCCGGTCGAATCGACCGTCTCGCCGCAAAGCCTTCCCGGCATCTGGCGGATATATTTCGACTTGGCGGCGAAGAGGCCGACATAGGGGCCGCCGAAGTTCAAGGCGTTGCCGATCGACTGGCCCTCGCCGACGACGATGTCGGCATCCTCAGCGCCCGGCGGCACCACAGCGCCGAGTGAGATCACTTCGGTGAAGACCGCGATCAGCAGCGCGCCATGGGCATGGGCCTTCTCGGCGATCGGCTTGAGGTCGCGGAGATTGCCGAACACGTCGGGCGACTGCACGACGATGCAGGAGACGCTATCGTCAATCTGCGAGAGGATGTCCTCATTGGCCGAGACGTCGGCTTTAAGCGCCACGACCTCGTCATTCGCCATCTCCGAGAGCGTCTTCACGACGTCGGTATAGTGCGGGTGCAGGCCGCCGGAGAGCACCGCCTTGCGACGCCGGGTGACGCGATGCGCCATCAGCACGGCTTCGCCGGTACCGGTCGAGCCGTCATACATCGAGGCGTTGGCGACCTCCATGCCGGTCAGCGCCGCGACCTGGGTCTGGAACTCGAAGAGATATTGCAGCGTGCCCTGCGCGATCTCGGGCTGATAGGGCGTGTAGCTGGTCAGGAATTCCGAGCGCTGGATCAGGTGATCCACCGTCGCCGGGACATGATGCTTGTAGGCGCCGGCGCCAACGAAGAATGGCACGGCGGAAGCCGCGGTGTTCCGGCCGGCCATCTTGCCGAGGATGCGCTCAACCTCGATCTCGCCCCTGGCACGCGGCAGATCGACCGGGCCTTTCAGGAGCTTGCCGGCGGGCACATCGCTGAACAGCGCGTCGATGTCGGAGACGCCGACCCGCGCGAGCATGTCCTCGCGGTCGGTATCTGTCAGGGGGAGATAGCGCATGGGGTTTTCCGTTATCGTGCTGGCGCCGAACGCATTCCAAACCGCGTCGTCATCCCGGGCAAAGACCCGGGATCCATCGAAGGGCGGCGCGCTCTCCGATGGATCCCGGAGCAGCGCGGCTTCGCCGCTTGTCCGGGATGACGCGGAGGTTCAGCTCAAAGCGTCTTGACGTAATCCTGGTACTCGGCCTCGTTCATCAGCCCGTCGAGCTCGCCCGCGTCCTTGATCTTCAGCTTGAGGAACCATCCCTTGCCGGCGGGGTCCTCGTTGACGGTGCCGGGCGTGGCTTCGAGCTCGCCATTGACCTCGACGACCTCGCCGGAAACCGGGGCATAGACCTCCGAGGCGGCCTTGACGCTCTCGACCACGGCGGCCTCGCCGCCCTTGGCCAGCGCCTTGCCGACGGCCGGCAGCTCGACGAAGACGACATCGCCGAGCTGCGACTGGGCGTAGTCGCTGATGCCGACGGTGCCGACGTCACCCTCGATGCGGATATATTCGTGGTCTTTGCTGTAACGGGTCTCTGCCATGGTCTCCTCCTGGCGAAATATCTCGGAAAAACGATTCAGCGCTTGTAGCCGTTCGGCACGAAGGGCATGGGCGCGATGACGGCGGGCAGCGGCTTGCCGCGCACGATCAGGTTGAGCTTCGTGCCCGGTGCGGAATGGGCCTTGGCGACGTAGCCCATGGCGCAGGGGCCGTTCAGCGTCGGGCCGAAGCCGCCCGAGGTCACGGTGCCGACGACTTCGCCGTCTGGTGTCGCGATCTCCGTGCCTTCGCGGGCCGGAGCGCGACCTTCGGGCAGCAGGCCGACGCGGATGCGGGACACACCCTCGGCCAGCTCGCGCTGGATGCGCGCGGCGCCGGGGAAACCGCCCTCCTCGCGGCGGCGCTTCTGGATCGACCAGTTGAGCGCGGCCTCGATCGGGGACGTCGTGGTATCGATATCATGGCCGTAAAGGCAAAGTCCGGCTTCGAGCCGAAGCGAATCGCGGGCGCCAAGGCCGATCGGCTTCACCGTGGCATCGAGCAACAGCGTGTCCCAGATTTCGCCGATCTTGTTGGTGGCGGCGGAAATCTCGTAGCCGTCCTCGCCGGTATAGCCGGAGCGGCTGACATTGGCCTTGATGCCCGCGACCTTCATGGTGCGGGAGGTCATGAAACCCATCTCGGCCGCTTCCGGAGCGATGGCGGCTAGCGCCGCCTGGGCGCCCGGCCCCTGCAGCGCGATCAGCCCGCGATGCTCGGCCTTGACCAGCTTCACATTGGCCGGCAGCCGCGCCTCGATATGGGCGTAGTCGGCATCCTTGCAGGCGGCGTTGACCACGACATAGAGCGCCCCATCCTCGTCGGGATCGAGCGAGCGCGTCACCATCAGGTCGTCGAGGATGCCGCCCTCTTCGTTGAGGAGCTGCGAATAGCGCTGCTTGCCGGCGGCGAGATTGACGATGTCAGCGGGAATCAGCGCTTCCAGCGCCTTGGCCGTAGTCTCGTGATCGGGGCCGATCAGGAAGGCCTGGCCCATATGCGAGACGTCGAAGAGCCCGGCCTTCTCGCGTGTCCAGTTGTGCTCGGTCAGGATGCCGGCCGGGTACTGCACCGGCATGTCGTAGCCGGCGAAGGGCACCATGCGCGCGCCGAGCGCGACATGGCGGGCATGAAGCGGCGTCTTCAGCGGCGCAGGCGCGCCGGCATTGTCGGTTGTGGCCTCAAGTGCCTCGGCAGCCATGGCATGCCCCTCCCAGAGTCGAGCGCAAGCTCCGGACGGCATCGCCCGGAACGCGCCCCCTCTGTCTTGGGACCTGAGAGATTTCCCCGCCAGACCGTGAGGCCGGACGAGTTACACCCGTCGGTGGGCGGGAATCGCTTCCCGCCGCTTTCCAGAGCGCCAAATCCCCAGCGGTCCTTGTTGCCTGAGCGTTTCCGGGGCGGTTGCGCCTTCGGCGCCGGCCCTGACGGATCAGGCCCGGTCTCTTCCGCGGGGATATGCGGCTGGGGCAGAGATACAGGAGGCGCGGCCTTAGTCAATCGGCGCGCCGCCCTCTTTCACGGCAAAGCCGCCTTTATCGACGGCGATTGCGCGCCGGAGTGACAGCGCCGCCCTGGCCCAGGCCCACGATGATCTCGACATCGCCGCTGCCGGCCGGCACCACGATGCCGTCCTCGACATGGGAGAAATCGACACCGCCCTGGCCGGACGAGATCGTGCCGCCGACGCGCGAGGCGCGGCGGGCGACAGTCGTCGTGCCGCGCGACACCGTCGTCGTCAGCGTGGCGCCGTAGCTTCCCGCACCGCCGGCGGGGCCGAGAAGCACGCGCCCCTCGACACCGACCTTGAGCCGGAAGCCGCCATTGCCTGTCGATGTGCATTCGCGCGCGACGTTGGTGATCGAGATCTGATAGCGCAGGCCGCTGCTGTCCTGCCCGGCCTGTGCGCGAACCGCGGCACCGCCATCGGCGACGATGACCTCCGGACAGATGGACTGACCGTCATTCTCCTCCTTCGGCAGCTGATCCGGCGCCGGCGGCTTCGTCGACTGGAACATGAGGACGTTGCCGATCGTCTGCGCCGTGCTCGGCTGGCCCGACGAGGACGAAGAGGATCCACAGCCGGCAAGGCCAAGGCAGAGCAGCGGCAGGGCAAACCAGCGGCTCGCAGTCAAAGTCTGGTCGATCAAGGCAGCGCCTCCACGCCGGGGCCGAAGCCGTTGAGCGAGACGGGCACGCCCACCCCCTCTTCCGGCGTCTGGAATACGATGAATGTCGCGCTCTTGCCGCCCTTGAGCTGGCCGAGCAGATTGTCGTCCATCACGACCTCGGCGACGCAACCGGTGGTGAGGCAGCGCACGAAACCTGCGCGGCCGATATCCTTGTCGTCGATCTTCAGGCCGAGACCGGACGGCAGCAGCACACCGAGCGGCGCGACGACACGCAGGAGCCGGCTCTTTTGATCGGCCGTCTTCAGCACGATGACCAGCAGCGTCAAATTCGGCCTGTCCTCGGCGGCGACGTTCTGGACGAGTGCGCATTGCTCCGCCTTGGCACCCGGCGGCACCTCGCAGCGCATCTGCCAATCGCCATGTGTCGAACGCACCGCGCCCTGCGCGAAAGCGGAGCCGGCGGTGAGACTCGTCCCCAGCAGCGCCAGCGCCAAGGCGCCTGCCGCTCCGATGATCCTCATCATCCGTGCCATCCTCCAAACCGACTCGTCACTGCAGCAGAAGCGCAAGATTCAGGCAAAACGCCGACCGTGCGAGAGAATCCCACCGCTCTTCACATAAAATCCGTTGGGACCATGCAGGCAGGGCCCTGTCAAGGCGGGCACGGGCGTGTCCAGCCGCTTCCGTCAAGACCTCGCGCGATTATGCCGCACAGATGTCGGGGCGCCTCTTCATTGCCCCTCTGGCGTAAGCGCGATCTTTGATTTATCGCAATCCCGAAGAACGAGGCGACTTCGCGGTCGCCCCTTCGTGCGTGGGGCAAAGCCGGTCGGTTCCCATGCAGGTCGATTGAGGAGCATGTCGGATCGATGCGATTTCTGAGCAGGACCTTTGCAACAGCGGCCGCCACGGCCCTTGCCGTCGCCGCGCTGGCGACTGTCCCGGCCATCGCCGGCACCGGCATGCCATCGCCCTGGCAGATGAACCTGCAGGGTGCGGCGACCCCGGTCGCCGAGTTCATCCACTGGTTCCATGACTGGCTGAACATCATCATCGGCGTCGTCACGCTCTTCGTGCTCGCCCTGCTGGTCTACGTGGTCTTCCGCTTCAACGAGAAGGCCAACCCGGTTCCGTCGAAGACCACGCACAACGCCCTGCTCGAAGTGGCCTGGACCGTGATCCCGGTCCTGATCCTCGTCGTCATCGCGATTCCCTCCTTCCGCCTGCTCAAGCTGCAGCTCGAAGTGCCGCAGGCCGACCTGACCCTGAAGGTCACCGGCAAGCAGTGGTACTGGTCCTATGAATATGCGCAGGACAACGGCGCCTTCGGCTTCGACTCGCTGATGCTGGACGAGAAGCAGCGCGCCGAGGCGATCGCCAGCAACAAGATCGCGGCGGCGGAAGCCCCGCGCCTGCTCGCCGTCGACAACGAGGCGGTCGTGCCGGTCGGCAAGACCGTCCGCGTCCAGGTCACCGGCGCCGACGTCATCCACAAGTTTACGGTGCCGTCCTTCGGCATCAAGATCGACGCGATTCCCGGCCGGCTGAACGAAACCTGGTTCAAGGCCGAGCGCGAAGGCATCTATTACGGCCAGTGCTCGTTCATCTGCGGCCAGAACCACGCCTACATGCCGATCGCCTTCCGCGTCGTCAGCCAGGAGCGCTACGCCGCCTGGCTCGCCGAGGCGAAGCAGAAATTCGCCAATGCCGAGGATGCGGGCAGCAAGCTCGCCGCCGCGTCCAAGTAATTCGCCGAGGAGACTAGACGATGGCAACCGCGGCACCGCACGCTCACGGCCATGGACATGACGAGGCCCATCACGACCACCCGACCGGGTGGCGCCGCTGGCTCCTGTCCACCAACCACAAGGACATCGGCACGCTCTACCTGATCTTCTCGATCATCGCGGGCCTCGTCGGCGGCTTCCTCTCGATCATGATGCGCATCGAGCTGCAGCAGCCCGGCCTGCAGATTTTCGCCAACGGCCAGAGCTACAACGTCTTCGTCACCGGCCACGGCCTGATCATGATCTTCTTCATGGTCATGCCCGCGGTCATCGGCGGCTTCGGCAACTGGTTCGTGCCGCTGATGATCGGCGCGCCGGACATGGCCTTCCCGCGCATGAACAACATCTCGTTCTGGCTCACCGTCGCCGCGTTCATCCTGATGATCATCTCGATGTTCGTCGAAGGCGCTCCCGGCGCGCACGGTGTCGGCACCGGCTGGACGGTCTATCCGCCATTCTCGACGACCGGACACCCCGGCCCGTCGGTCGATTTCGGCATCCTGTCGCTGCACCTCGCCGGTGCGGCCTCGATCCTGGGCGCGATCAACTTCATCACCACGATCCTGAACATGCGCGCGCCCGGCATGACCATGCACAAGATGCCGCTGTTCGCCTGGGGCGTGCTGGTCACCGCCTTCCTGCTGCTGCTGGCGCTGCCGGTGCTCGCGGGCGCGATCACCATGCTGCTGACCGACCGCAACTTCGGCACGACCTTCTATGATCCGGCCGGCGGCGGCGACCCGATCCTGTACCAGCACCTGTTCTGGTTCTTCGGCCATCCCGAAGTCTACATCATGATCCTGCCGGCCTTCGGCATCGTCAGCCACATCATCTCGACCTTCTCGAAGAAGCCGATCTTCGGCTATCTCGGCATGGCCTACGCCATGGTCGCGATCGGCGTCGTCGGCTTCATCGTGTGGGCGCACCACATGTACACCGCCGGCCTGTCGCTCAACACGCAGCGCTACTTCGTGTTCGCCACGATGGTGATCGCGGTGCCGACCGGCATCAAGATCTTCTCCTGGATCGCGACGATGTGGGGCGGCTCGATCCGCTTCACCGCGCCGATGGTCTGGGCGGTGGGCTTCATCTTCCTGTTCACCGTCGGCGGCGTGACCGGCGTGGTGCTGGCCAATGCCGGCGTCGACCGCTCGCTGCATGCGACCTACTACGTCGTGGCGCACTTCCACTACGTGCTGTCGCTGGGCGCCGTGTTCGGCATCTTCGCGGGCTTCTACTATTGGTTCCCGAAGATGAGCGGCTACGTGATCCCCGACTGGATCGGCCGTCTGCACTTCTGGGTGGCCTTCATCGGTGCGAACCTGCTGTTCTTCCCGCAGCACTTCCTCGGGCTCGCCGGCATGCCGCGTCATTATGTGGACTATCCCGATGCCTTCGCGGGATGGCATTTCTGGTCGTCGATCGGTTCCTACATCTTCGCCTTCGGCCTGCTGATCTTCTTCTACGGCCTCGTGGTCGCCTTCACGAAGAAGCAGCTCGCCGGTGACAATCCGTGGGGCGAAGGTGCGACGACGCTGGAGTGGACCCTGTCCTCGCCGCCGCCGTTCCACCAGTTCGAGACGCTGCCGCGCATCACCGGCTCGGACCACTGAGACAACAGGCGGCGGGCCAACCGGCCCGCCGCCGCCCTTCCCCCGAGAGCCTCGACCGAGGCTTTCCGGAGACGGGCGGCAAGATCATCGCCGCGAATACCCACGCGCCTGACGGCGCTGTTTCACGAGTACGAAGACGATTCGACAGATGTCTGCTGCGTTCGAAACCCGCACCGACGGCCTGACCGCCTCCCCCGGCGAAGCGCGCGATTTCTTTGCGCTGCTGAAGCCGCGCGTGATGTCGCTCGTCGTGGTGACGGCGCTGACCGGCATGGCGACGGCGCCGGGCTCCGTGCACCCGGTCCTCGCGCTCGCCGCGCTGATCGCGATCGCGGTCGGCGCCGGTGCGTCCGGCTGCCTCAACATGTGGTACGACGCCGATATCGACGCGCTGATGAGCCGCACGGCCAAGCGCCCGATCCCGGCGGGCCGCGTCCTGGCCTCCGAGGCGCTCGCCTTCGGGCTGACACTCTCGATCGGCTCGGTATTGGTGCTCGGCCTGGTCGCCAATGAACTTGCGGCCTTCATGCTGGCCTTCACCATCTTCTTCTACGCCGTCGTCTACTCGATGTGGCTGAAGCGCTGGACGCCGCAGAACATCGTGATCGGCGGTGCCGCCGGGGCCTTCCCGCCGATGATCGGCGAAGCGGTGGTGACCGGCGACTTCGGCTGGCATTCTCTGGTGCTGTTCGCGATCATCTTCCTGTGGACGCCGCCGCATTTCTGGGCGCTGGCGCTGGTCAAGTCCGAAGACTATGCGCGCGCCGGCATCCCGATGATGCCGAACGTGGCCGGGCCTGCCGCCACCCGCCGGCAGATCGTGCTCTATTCGCTGCTCATGGCTCCCGTCGCCGTGCTGCCGGCGCTGATGGGCTTCGGCGGCCTGCTCTACCTGATCGTCTCGGTGACCACCGGCCTCGCCATGATCTGGCTTTCGATCCGCGTCTGGCGCCGCACGGAGGGACAGCCCGCCGTGAAGGCCGCCTATTCCCTGTTCGGCTTCTCGATCATCTATCTCTTCCTGCTGTTCGCCGTGCTGCTCGTCGAGAACGGCCTTGGGCTGATGTGGGCCCTGCCGAAGGTGATCGGATGAGCGAGCAGCCCCCCAAGCAGCCCGCGCCAGCTCCGTTCTCGCCAGAGGACATGGCGCGCCGCCGCCGCCGCTCCGTCGCGCTCGCGCTGGTGCTGGCCGGGCTCGTGGTGTTCTTCTTCGTGGTGACGCTGGTGAAGACCGGCCCCGCGATCATGAACCGGCCGCTGTGATGACGAACCCCGCCCCCGAGAAGCCCAGGGCCAATCCGGCGCGCACCGCGCTGATCTGCGCCGGCGTCGCCTTCGGCATGCTGGGCGCCTCCTTCGCGGCGGTGCCGCTCTACGACCTGTTCTGCAAGGTCACCGGTTTCGGCGGCACGCCGATGGTCGGCACGGCCGGCGCCGGCAAGATCCTCGACCGGACGATGGCAGTGCGTTTCGACGCCAATGTCGCGCCGGGGCTGGGCTGGAAGTTCGAGGCCGAGAGCCCGGAGATCAAGGTCCGCGTCGGCGCGACGCAGACCGTGTTCTACAAGATGACGAATCGCTCGGACCGCACCGTGACCGGCATCGCGACCTACAATGTCGCGCCGGAGAAGGGCGCGGCCTATTTCGTCAAGATCCAGTGCTTCTGCTTCACCGAGCACACGCTCAAGCCGGGCGAGAGCTTCGAAGCGCCGGTGGTGTTCTATATCGACCCCGAGATCGCTGGGAATCGCGAGCTCGACGGGGTCCACGCCATCACGCTGTCCTACACCTATTTCGCCTCCAAGTCGGGCCAGCCCGTCGCCGAGGACAAGGCCGGCTCCGTCAAGGGTGACGCGGGCAATTCGAAACTGTAGAACGCGCTAGAGCAAAAGCGCGGACAAGACGCCGTACGCGGAGACTGAATAAGATGGCCGGGGCCCATACGAAGCACCACGACTACCACCTCGTCGATCCGAGCCCGTGGCCGCTCGTCGGCGCCGCCAGCGCGACCGTGCTGGCGATCGGCGCCGTGATGTGGATGAAGGCGCTGCCCGTGGGCGGCATGCATATCGGCCCGCTCGTCTTCGGCGCCGGCCTGCTCGGCGTGCTCTACACCATGCTCTCCTGGTGGATGGACGTGGTGCGCGAGGCCGAGACGGAAGGCCACCACACCCGCGTCGTCCAGCTCCACCACCGCTACGGCATGATCATGTTCATCGCCTCGGAGGTGATGTTCTTCGTCGCATGGTTCTGGGCCTATTTCGACGCCAGCCTGTTTTCCGGCGAGACGATCAACTATCTCCGCTACGATTTTACCGGCGGCGTCTGGCCGCCCAAGGGCATCGAGACCTTCGATCCCTGGCATCTGCCGCTGCTCAACACGCTGATCCTGCTGACCTCGGGCACGACCGTGACCTGGGCGCATTACGCGCTGATCAACAACGACCGCGCCGGCCTGAAGCAGGCCCTGTGGCTGACGGTGATCCTCGGCATCCTGTTCACGCTGTGCCAAGCCTACGAGTATTCGCACGCCACCTTCGCCTTCAAGGGCAACATCTACGGCGCCACCTTCTTCATGGCGACCGGCTTCCACGGCGCGCATGTCATCATCGGCACCATCTTCCTGGCGATCTGCCTCTACCGGGCCTATCTCGGCCACTTCAAGCCGGACCAGCATCTCGGCTTCGAGTTCGCCGCCTGGTACTGGCACTTCGTCGACGTGGTCTGGCTGTTCCTGTTCGCCGCGATCTATGTCTGGGGTGCAGGCGGACACGCGGCCGCGGCGCACTAGATCACGAACAACTACCGCGCCCTCGCGGTTCTCGTCTGACGAAAGGCGGCCGCGAGGCCGCCTTTCCTGCTTAGGTCCTTTGATTTTGCATCGGCTTTCCCGAAAACCGCATTCCACTTTTCGGGCCGATGCTCTGGGAGGCTGCGATGGCCGGTCCTGAACCCACACCTCCCTCCCCCTATTCCACGGGGCTGGCCGGGCGCTGCCCACGCTGCGGCGAAGGCGCGCTGTTCGTAGGTTTCCTCAAGCTGAAGCCGCGCTGCAGCGCCTGCGGGCTCGACTACAAATTCGCGGACTCAGCCGACGGCCCGGCCGTCTTCATCATGCTGATCGCGGGCTTCGTCGTGCTGGGCGCGGCGCTCTATGTCGAGATCGCCTATGAGCCGCCGATCTGGCTGCACCTGTCGATGTGGCTGCCGCTGGCGCTGATCCTCTGCCTCGGGCTGCTCAGGCCGATGAAGGGGCTCGCCGTCGCGCTGCAATACGCCCACAAGGCCGAGGAAGGCAGACGCGCGAAGTGACGGCGCAAATCGCAATCGAGCGGAGGCCGGGCCTGATCCTGCCGACGATCCTGACGATCGTGGGCACGGCGATCCTCTGCACGCTCGGGGCCTGGCAGCTCCAGCGCATGCAGGAGAAGCACGCCTATATCGAGCGGCTGCAGGCGCAGGCTGCCGGCGCGCCGGCTGCGATGCCAGCGAACGCCGAATGGGCCAAGCTCGATGCCGCCGCGCTCGACCTGACCCGCGTCGCCGCCAAGGGAGCTTACGTCGACGGGCCGATCGCCGGCGTGCGCACCACGATCGCCGCCGGCCCGCCGGGCTCGCGCCAGCTCTCCGGCTTCGGCCGCTGGGTGTTCCAGGGCTTCCGGCTGGAAGATGGCGGCATCATCCTGGTCAATCGCGGCTTCGTGCCTGAAAGCCGCATCGGACAGATCGGCCCGGCCAGCGGCCCCGACACGATCAAGGGCTTCCTGCGCGCGCCGGAAATCCGAAACACCTTCACGCCGGATGACCTGCCGTCGATCCGCGAGTTTTACACGCGCGATCCCGGCGCCATCGCCGCCTCGCTCGGCCTGCCTCCGGCGCCGTTCTATCTCGAAGCCGAGCGGGAGGGCGACGGGCTGACGCCACCGGCCGGCGTCGACGTGCGCGAGCTGATCGGACGAATCCCCGACAACCATCTCCAATACGCCCTGACCTGGTTCGGACTGGCGCTGACCCTGCTCGGCGTCTTCGCGGCCTGGGTCTGGCAGGCGCGGAAGGGCTCGGCCCCGGCCTGACGTCTAGACGGTTTTGCCGAAACCGACGGACCGGCCTATAGCATCTGACTGAGATCACCGAGGCCAAGATCGTGTTGCATGTCTCCACCCGGGGTGAAGCCCCGGCGCTCAGCTTTTCCGACGCGCTCCTGACCGGGCTCGCCCGCGACGGCGGCCTCTATCTGCCGCAGAGCTGGCCGAAACTCACGCCGGCCGAGATCGCCGGCTTCGCGGGCCAGCCTTACACTGCCGTGGCCGAACGCGTGCTCGGCGCCCTGACAGACGGCGATGTCGAGCCTAAGGCGCTGGGCGCGATGATCCATCAGGCCTATGCCGGTTTCCGGCATCCGGCCGTCTGCCCGCTGACGCAGATTGGCGACAATCTCTTCGTGCTCGAGCTGTTCCACGGCCCCACGCTCGCCTTCAAGGACGTGGCGATGCAGCTGCTCGGGCGGCTGATGGACCAGGTGCTCGGCCAGCGGGGCCAGCGCGCCACCATCGTCGGCGCGACCTCCGGTGATACGGGCGGGGCTGCCATCGACGCCTTCAAGGGGCTGAAGAGCGTCGACGTCTTCATCCTCTATCCGCAGGGCCGCGTCTCCGACGTGCAGCGCCGGCAGATGACGACGGTGGATGCGCCGAACGTCCATGCCATCGCGGTCGAAGGCACCTTCGACGATTGCCAGAATCTCGTGAAGGCGATGTTCAACCACCACGCCTTCCGCGACGAGATCGGGCTCTCGGGCGTGAACTCGATCAACTGGGCCCGCATCGCGGCGCAGGTGGTCTATTACTTCACCTCCGCCGTCGCGCTCGGAGGCCCGGCGCGCAAGGTCTCCTTCGCGGTGCCGACCGGCAATTTCGGCGACATCCTCGCCGGCTGGGTCGCCAAGCAGATGGGCCTGCCGATCGAGCGGCTGCTGATCGCGACCAACAGCAACGACATCCTGACGCGCACGCTCGAAACCGGCGCCTATGAGATGCGCGGCGTCGCGGCGACAACCTCGCCCTCGATGGATATCCAGATATCCTCGAATTTCGAGCGGCTGCTGTTCGAGGCCCATGGCCGCGACGGCGGCGCCGTGCGGCGGCTGATGCAGTCGCTGCAGCAATCCGGCCGCTTCGAGATCGCGGCAGAGCCGCTCGATCGCATCCGCGGCGATTTCGACGCGAGCGCCCGGAGCGAGGAGCAGGTCGCGGCCGAGATCCGCAAGAGCTGGACCGAAGCCGGATATCTGCTCGACCCCCATACCGCAATCGGCATCGGCGCCGCGCGGCAGGCGCTGAAGCGCAACCCGGCAACGCCGATGATCGTGCTCGGCACGGCCCACCCAGCCAAGTTCCCCGCGGCGGTGAAAGCGGCGAGCGGCGTCGAACCCGCCCTGCCCGCCCATCTTGCCGATCTGATGGAGCGGAAGGAGCGCCTGACGCTGCTGCCGAACGACCTCGGCAAGGTCGAGGCCTTCGTGCGCGAGCATGCCCGCGCCGTCCGCGGGGCGGCAGCGTGAGCGCGACCGGACCGGCCGAGGCCGCCGAGATCGCCGCACCGGCTCGGCCGGAAGGTGCCCATGATCCCGAGGTCGGGCTGACCACCCTGCCCTCCGGCCTGCGCATCGTCTCGCAACACATGGAGCATGCCGCGACCGTCTCGCTGGGTATCTGGATCGGCGCCGGCTCGCGCGACGAGCTGTCCCATGAGCACGGCCTCGCCCATCTGCTCGAGCACATGGCGTTCAAGGGCACGGCGCGGCGCAACGCACTGCAGATCGCCGAGGAGATCGAAAGCGTCGGCGGCGACCTCAACGCCGCGACATCAGTCGAATACACCTGTTACACCGCCCGCGTGCTCCGCGCCGATCTCGGGCTCGCCGTCGACATCCTCGCCGATATCGTGACCTCGCCCGCCCTCACCGAGGAGGAGCTGAAGCGCGAGAAAGGCGTGATCCTGCAGGAGATCTCGGCCGTTCAGGACACGCCGGACGATCTTGTCTACGACCGCTTCCTGCAGGCCGCCTTCCCCGACCAGCCGATCGGCCGGCCGATCCTCGGCACCGCCAAGATGGTGAAGGGTTTCACGCCCGATGCGATCCGCGCCTATCTCGCGCGCAACTACCATGCGGGAAACATGGTGCTCGCCGCCTCCGGCGCCGTGGACCATGAGGAGCTGGTCGCGCTGGCTCGCGAGCACCTGTCGAACCTACCGCCCAGGCCTGACGAAATACCGGAGCGGGAAGCCGGCGAGTATCGCGGCGGGGAAGCCCGGATCGGCAGCGACGAGGAGCAGGTGCATCTCGTGCTCGGCCTGCCCGGCCTGCCCTTCACCGGCGGAGCCCATTATCCGTTGCAGATCTTCGCCTCCGTGCTCGGCGGCGGGCTCTCATCGCGGCTGTTCCAGGAGGTGCGCGAACAGCGTGGCCTGGCCTATGCGATCGACGCCTTCCACTGGCCCTTCTCCGACTGCGGCGTCTTCGGCATCGGCGCCGGCACCGCGCCGGAAGATGCCAACGAGCTGATCGAGGTCGCATTCGGCTGCCTGCGCCAGGCGGCCGAGGATGTCAGCGAGATCGAGGTGGCGCGCGCCCGTGCCCAGATGAAGGTGGGGTTGTTGGCTTCACTTGAGAGCCCCGGCGGCAAGCTGGAGCAGATGGCGCGGCAGGTGCTGATCTTCGGCCGGGCGATCCCGCGCGAGGAGCTGGCCGCCCGGCTCGACGCGGTGACGCTGGAGGACGTGCGCGCCGCCGGCCGCTCGCTGCTCGGCCACCAACCGACCATCGCCGCGATCGGCCCGATCCAGGACGTTCCCGCCGCCAAGCGCCTGCGCCAGGCGGCCCGGGCGGCGGACTGAACGGCGATGGCGCTCTTCCGTTTCCCGAGCGAGCCGCCAAACCGCCCGCTGATCCGGACGCAGAACCTCTTCCTGCGGGCGCCGCAGGCCAGCGACTACTCGGCCTGGGCCGTGCTGCGCATCGAAAGCCGCGAGTTCCTGACGCCCTGGGAGCCGACCTGGAACGAGGACGACCTGACCCGCGCCTCGTTCCGGCTGCGGGCCAAGCGCGCGTCGCGTGAGATCGCCAGCGACGAGGCCTATTCGCTGTTCATCTTCGAGGCCCATTCGGAAGCGCTGCTCGGCGGGCTGACGTTGGGCCTGATCCGACGCGGCGTCGCACAGGCCTGCACGCTCGGCTACTGGATGGGCAAGCGCCATGCCGGCAGGGGCCATATGACGGAAGCGGTGCGCGGCGCCGTGCGCTTCGCCTTCTCCGAACTTGCGCTCCACCGGGTCGAGGCCGCCTGTCTGTCGAACAATGAGCCCTCGCGGCGCCTGCTGGAGCGGGTCGGCTTCCGGCATGAGGGGCTGGCGCGCGCCTATCTGAAGATCAACGGCGCCTGGGCCGATCACCTGCTCTATGCCGTGCTCTCGAACGATGCGCTGACCGGAGAGAAGCCGTGACGGCAGCGGTTGACCACAGCCGCGCTCTGCCTTGCCCTTGCCATGAGCGACCAATAGGGATTTTCGTTCAAACTCGAATGATCGTTTCCCGCCTGATAGCCGAGCACAGCTTGTCCAATTCCGAGCGCATCCTCCGGATCGGCCTCGCCGTCGCCGGCCTTGCCCTGTGGTTTGTTTTTGCGGCCGCGACGCCGGCAAGCGCCGTCGAAGCGGTGCGCGTGCCGGTCGACGTGCCGGTGATCGACCTCACAAATGTCGTCGAGCGCAACAAATCCGACGGCGACGTCATCCAGATCTCGACCGCGCCGGGGCCGGACGGCATCGTCCGCCGCATCGCGGTCAGGGCGCGCGAATCCGGCGCGCGGCCGGACTGGATCGTCTTCGCGCTCACCAATGATTCCGACGAGCAGATCGACCGGCTGCTGGTCGCGCCGTTCCACCGCCTGATCGGCTCCGGCGTGGTCTGGCCCGATCTCGGCGACAAGCGCATCGAGGCGGTGACCGCGAGCCAGGGCCTCGCACCCGATCGCGAGGCCAGCCCCGACGCCGACGTCTTCCTGATCACGCTCGACCCCGGCACGACCGTGACCTTCGTCGCCGAATTGAAGTCGCCCAACCTGCCGCAGCTCTATCTCTACGAGTCGGAAGCCTACCGGCAGAAGACCAACGGGCTGACCCTCTACAAGGGCATCATCATCGGCATCGCCGGCCTGTTGGCGCTGTTCCTGACCATCATCTTCGTGGTCAAGGGCGCGGTGATCTTCCCGGCCGCCGCGGCGCTCGCCTGGGCGGTCCTTGCCTATGCAGGCCTCGACTTCGGCTTCTTCCAGCGTCTCTTCCCGCTCACGCCTGCGATCGAGCGCATCTACCGTGCCGGCGCCGAGGTGGTGCTGGCGGCGACGCTGCTCGTCTTCCTCTTCGCCTATCTCAACCTGTCGCGCTGGCATGTGCGCTACGGCCATGTCACGGCGATCTGGATCCTCGGGCTCGCCGGGTTGATCGGTCTTGCCGTCTTCGACGCGCCGATGGCCTCGGGCATCGCGCGCATCTCGATCGCCGCCGTCGCGGCTGTCGGCTTTGTGCTCGTCGTGCATCTGGCGACGCATGGCTATGAGCGCGCGGTGATGCTGATCCCGACCTGGTTCCTGCTCGCGGTCTGGGTCACGGCGGCGAGCTTCACCGTCACCGGGCAATTCCAACGCGATCTGGTCGCGCCTGCCTTGTTGGGCGGCCTCGTGCTGATCGTGCTGCTGATCGGCTTCACCGTGATCCAGCACGCCTTCGCCGGCGGCGCGATCTCGCAAGGCCTGGTCTCGGATACCGAACGGCGGGCGCTCGCCCTCTCGGGTTCGGGCGACCTCGTCTTCGACTGGGACGTCAGTTCCGACAAGGTCTTCGTCTCGCCGCAGATCGAGGCGCTGCTCGGCCTGCCCAAGGGCTCGCTCGAAGGCTCCGCGGCACGATGGCTGGAGCACATGCACGTCGCCGACCGCGATCGCTACCGCGTCACGCTCGACGCCGTGCTGGAGCAGCGGCGCGGCAAGCTCAATCTCGACCTGCGCCTGCGCGCCGCAAGCGGCGCCTATCACTGGTTCAACGTCAAGGCGCGGCCGGTCCTCGGCTCTGACGGCGAGGTCATCCGCGTCATTGGCACGCTCTCGGACGTCACCGAGCAGCGCACCGCGCAGGAGCGGCTGCTGCACGACGCCGTCCACGACAACCTGACCGGCTTGCCCAACCGCAAGCTATTCCAGGACCGGCTCGGCGCGATCTTCGGCTTCACCCGTGCCGACGACAACATCCGCCCGACCGTGCTCGTGATCGACGTGGACCGCTTCAAGCAGGTCAACGAATCGGTCGGCTTCTCGGCCGGTGACTCGATCCTGCTGACGCTGGCCCGCAGGCTCGGACGGCTGCTGAGGGCGCAGGACACGCTCGCCCGGATCGGCGGCGATACCTTCGCGATGATCCTTGTCTCGGAGCGCGACCCGGAGCGCATCCTGGCGCTGGCAGAGCTCGTGCGCCGCGCCGTCTCGACGCCGATCACCTATGCCGAGCGCGAGATCGTGCTGACGCCCTCGATCGGGCTCGCCTTGTTCGATCCCTCTTCGGCCGCACGCAAGGACGATGCGCTTAAGAACGCCGAGCTCGCCATGGCCCATGCCAAGCGCCAGGGCGGCAACAAGATCGAGGTCTTCGTGCCGGCGATGCGGACGGACCGCAACGACCGGCTCGCGCTCGAAAGCGACCTCCGCAGGGCGATCGAGCGCAGCGAGATCCAGGTCATGTACCAGCCGATCGTCCGGCTGGAGGACCGCACGATCGCGGGCTTCGAGGCGCTGGTGCGCTGGGACCATCCGCGCGAGGGCCGGCTGATGCCGCAGGACTTCCTCGCCATCGCCGAGGAGACCGGGCTGATCGTCGATCTCGGCGTCTATGTGATGGACAAGACGGCGCGCGAGCTCGAAGCCTGGCAGGCTGCACTCGAAGTCGACCCGCCGATCTTCGCCAGCGTCAACGTCTCCAGCCGGCAACTGCTGCGCCACGATCTGTTGCATGACGTGAAGACCGTGCTCGGGCGCCGGCGCGTGCTGCCGGGCACGCTGAAGCTCGAGATCACTGAGAGCCTCGTGATGGAGAATCCGGAATATGCCGCGCAGATGCTGCAACGCATCCGCGACCTCGGCGCCGGATTGTCGCTCGACGATTTCGGCACGGGCTACTCGTCGCTGTCCTATCTGCAGCGCTTCCCCTTCGACACGATCAAGATCGACCAGAGCTTCGTGCGGCAGATGGGCAATGGCCGCCCGCCGGTGATCCTGCGCTCGATCGTGCAACTCGCCTCCGATCTCGGCATGGACGTGGTCGCGGAAGGCGCGGAAAGCGAGTCGGATGCGATCGAGCTCTACCAGCTCGGCTGCCAATACGCGCAGGGCTACATCTTCGGACAGCCGATGACGGCGGCCGAAGCGCGCCGCCTGATGGGCGCAACGGCTGCGGCGACGGAAGCGGCGTGACCCACTGCGTCATGCTCGGGCAAAGCGAAGCGCAGACCCGGGGATCGCAGGACAAGAGCATGCCGCGTTTTCGTCAAACGCGGGTCATCCCGGACGTAGCGAAGCGGAGATCCGGGATCCATGCCTGAAGATCCACGAGACCCGCTCCGGCATGGATACCGGGTCAAGCCCGGGATGACGGCGTGATTCCGCACCAAATCGGCACGCCCTAGATGACTCGGGTTGAAAAGATGCTCGGGTCAGGGCCGAGAATGCCGGAGCGGGGGGTTTTCAGGCGTGGCCGGCTTCGCGCGAGAGGAAGGCCGGGTCGATGCCGATCTTGTTCAGCGCCCGCTGGTATTTGGTGTCGACGCCCTCGTCGAACAGCAGTTCGGGGTCGGCGGCGCAGTGCAGCCAGCCATTGGACTGGATCTCGGCCTCGAGCTGGCCGGCGGCCCAGCCGGCATAGCCCAGAGCGAGGACGGCGTTTTCCGGCCCGCTGCCGACGGCGATGGCGCGGAGGATGTCGAGCGTCGCCGTCAGGCAGATGCCGTCGTCGATCGGCAGCGTCGCCGATTCGAGGAAGAAATCTGCGGTATGCAGCACGAAGCCGCGCTTGGTCTCGACCGGCCCGCCGCGCAGCACCTGCATCTTCTCGGCGCGGCTCGGCAGGCGGATGATCTCTTCCGACGGGATGACGTCGAGTTGGACGAGCAAATCCGGGAATCTCGTATCGGCGGCCGGCTTGTTGACGATGATGCCCATCGCGCCATCTTCGGAATGGGCACAGACATAGACGACGCTGCGGCTGAAGCGCGTATCGGCCATGCCGGGCATCGCGATCAGGCATTGCCCGTCGAGATAGCTGCGGCCGCCGACGCGTGGTTGTGAGCCGATCTTCATCCGCCCATGCTAGAGGTTGTCGGGGAGTCTCGGCAAGGGTTGGATGCGAACACGCCTGCCAAGATCGCGTGACCCTGGCTTGGCCACCGCCATGGATCACGTTCGC
Source organism: Bosea sp. NBC_00550 (assembly GCF_026020075.1). Lineage (NCBI taxonomy): Bacteria > Pseudomonadati > Pseudomonadota > Alphaproteobacteria > Hyphomicrobiales > Alloboseaceae > Allobosea > Allobosea sp. NBC_00550. The sequence continues at coordinate 5,509,239 of NZ_CP102772.1, read as the reverse complement.
GTGCGGCTCGGCTGAATGCGCGTACTGACACGGCCGGCAACGCGATTGTGCCCCATTTATGCAAGAAACTGCACGGTCGCGGCGGCGCTGGCTTCGCAGGGAGATGCAGGATTTGTTCGCTTTTCGGTTTCGCAATGGATAAGGCAGGGTCGGTGAACCGAGTTTTTTCCCTGCTGGCCATGGCGCCTTTCGTGCTGAGCGCCGTCGCGCATGCGCAGGAGGCAGCGACCGAAGCCGCGACGTCGCCCTGGTCGACGAGCGAGCATTCTAAGCTGCGCCTGATCGCCGGCCCCACGACCCCGACCGGAAAGCAGCGCGTCGGCGTCGAGATCGTGATGTCGCCGGGCTTCAAGACCTATTGGCGCAGCCCGGGTGAATTCGGCGTGCCGCCAAGCTTCGACTGGTCGGGCTCGATCAATATCGGCGGGCTCGACGTGCGCTGGCCGGTTCCGGAGCGCTTCCAGGATTCGGCCGGCTATTCCGTGGGCTATGTCGGCGAGGTCGTGATCCCGATCTCGGTGCAGCCGGTCGATCCGTCGCGGCCGGTGATGGTCGTGCTCAAGCTCGACTATGCCGTCTGCGAGAAGATCTGCATTCCCGCCAAGGGCGAGGCGAGCCTCTGGCTCGAGCCGGGCGTCACCACCGTGACGTCGCCACGGCTTGAGAGCTTCGAGGCGCGCGTTCCGGTGCCCGTGAAGCCGGGAACGCACAAGGAGAAGACCTCCATCATCGAGGCGAAGCTCGACGACACCGTGGTCGATCCAGGGTTGCGGCTCGTCCTGCAGCCACCGCCCGATGGCAAGGTGCAGGACATCTTCGCCGAAGGCCCGGGAATGTGGTCCTTCGGCAAATCCCGGCTGGCGCCGCAGCCCGATGGGACGGTCGTCGCCCAGATCCGGATCAACGAACGCCCGAAGAGCGCCGCCGGCCCGGTCCCCCTCATCTTCACCATCCGCGGAATGCCCAAGCCCGTCGAGACGCGGCTCGAACTCGACATCCCCGCCAGCAGGCCCTAATCCGGGGGCGAGCGGCCTCGGCCGCAGGCTTCACGGAGAACAGCCGCAATGACGATCAAGGTGGGTGACAAGCTTCCGCAGGCGACGTTCCGCGTCATGACCGCCGACGGGCCGGCGGCCAAGACGACCGACGACCTGTTCAAGGGCCGCAAGGTCGTGCTCTTCGCCGTGCCCGGCGCCTTCACCCCGACCTGCCACAAGAACCATCTGCCCGGCTACCTGGCCAAGGCGGACGAGATCAAGGCCAAGGGCGTCGATGCCATCCTGGTGACCTCCACCAACGACGTGTTCGTGCTGGATGCCTGGTCGAAGTCCAGCGGCGGCGCCGGCGTCATCGAGTTCCTGTCGGACGGCAACGCCGATTTCGCCAAGGAGATCGGCCTGTCGATGGACGGCTCGGGCTTCGGCATGGGCACACGCTCCCAGCGCTACTCGATGCTGATCGAGGACGGCGTGGTGAAGTCCCTCAATGTCGAGGAAGCGCCGGGCAAAGCCGACGCCTCCGGCGCCGAGACGATGCTCGGCCAGCTCTGAGGCTTTCCGGGTAGCAGTCCCAAGGCCCGCGCGATCGTCTCGTGCGGGCTTTTTTGTTGGGCCGGCGGCGTTGAAGCGCTCAACGCGACAAATGTCAGGAATGGGTGGTGGTCTCAATCGGTAATCGCAACACGCTACTTTTCCTTTGGAGATGGAGCGTGGGTGATGAAGCAGCGGCGGCGGATCTACTATTCGGCGGCCCAGCGGGCTGAGATCTGGGATCGCTGGAAGGCCGGCGAGTCGATGAGTTCGATTGGGCGGCGGTTCGATCGGGAGTCCTCTTCGGTGTTCTCGGTGCTTTCGCCGACGGGCGGCATTCGGCCTCCAGACCGGCGGCGGGCGCCGCGGGCGCTCACTCTCAGCGAGCGGGAGGAAATCTCCCGAGGGCTCAGCACCCGCCGGTCGCTGCGCGTGATCGCTCGGCAATTGGGCCGATCACCGTCCACGGTCAGTCGCGAGGTTCAGCGCAACGGCGGGCCGGATCGCTACCGCGCGGCGCGCTCCGATCAGGCGGCCTGGGACCGGGCCTTGCGTCCCAAGCCGTGCAAGCTGGCTTGCCGACCTGGTCTGGCCCGGACAGTATCCGGCAAGCTGCAGCGGAACTGGTCGCCCGAGCAGATCGCCGGCTGGCTCAAGCGCACCTGCCCCCGGGAGCCACACAATCAAGTGTCGCACGAGACGATCTACCGCAGCCTGTTCATCCAGACCCGTGGGGTGCTGAAGAAGGAACTGCTGGACCACCTGAGGGCCCGGCGAACGATCCGCCGCTCCCGGCACGCCAGCCTGAAGCGGAACGGCCTGGGCCAGATCAGGGACGCCGTCTCCATCAGCGAAAGGCCGGCCTCCGTCGAGGATCGTGCGGTCCCTGGTCACTGGGAAGGCGACCTGATCGGCGGCTCCCGGAACAGCTACGTCGCCACGCTGGTCGAGCGGCATTCGCGCTACGTGATGCTGGTCAAGGTCGCCAACAAAGACACCGGGAGCGTCATCACCGCCCTGATCAAGGCGAACTCTATCAGTCCCTGACCTGGGACCGAGGCAAGGAGTTGGCCGACCACAAGCGGCTGGCCCTCGCTTCGAACGTCGAGGTCTACTTCTGCGATCCCAGGTCACCCTGGCAACGTGGCTCGAACGAGAACACCAACCGGCTCCTGCGCCAGTATCTTCCCCACGGAACCGACCTGTCCCTGCAAAGCCAGGCCCAGCTCAGCGCCATCGCCCGTCAGCTCAACGAACGGCCCAGAAAGACCTTGCTCTATCAAACCCCAGCCGAGAAGTTCGCCGAGTGTGTTGCGGCGATCAGTTGAGCCCGCCGTCGATAGCAAACGTTAACGCGTTGTTGTAACCAACGGCCGCGATGGACATCATACGACGCGCCTAGAGACGACAAGTCGTTGTGGTGATTTGAGAGATCTTTCCATGAAGCAGCGGGCTTTCGAGATAACGCGCCGAACTTTAGGTTGGTCAAGCTTGATCGCTTTGTTGTCGTCATTGACCGCATGTTGGAATTTCGGTGGTAACGGGACGCACACTGTCGCGGATGTTATCGCTCCATGGGTCGCGCTGCCGGCCATCGTCATCATGCTGGTTAGCCTCGTGATGTTAATTGTCGATTGGCTCGGCGAACCGTCCCAATAGGTCCTGATGATGCGCGACTAAGGTCCGCAACGGGCCGACTGCCCGTCATCCCAACCACATCCCGTCTCCCCTCTTCCCGCACGTGATCGATCCGATCTCGGCTTGTCATGAGACATGTGCCGGACTGCCCGCTAGCTTCTGCGGCGGAGGAGAGACCCCGCATGTCCGACATCATCATCCGCCCGCTGACCGCTGCCGACCGCGCCGCCTGGACGCCGCTCTGGCGGGGATACCTGACCTTCTACAAGGCGACGCTGCCGCCGGAGCTCGACGCCGTCACCTTCGACCGGCTGACCGGTGGCCAGGAGCCTATGGGCGGTTTCATCGCCATGCGCGGCGACGAGGCGCTCGGCATGACCAACTGGGTGATCCACCGCTCGACCTGGAGCGAGCGCAATATCTGCTACCTGCAGGACCTGTTCACCGTGCCGGAAGCCCGCGGCACCGGCGTCGGGCGCAAGCTGATCGAGGCCGTGAACGAGATGGCGCGGGCGAAGAACTGTTTCCGCGTCTACTGGCAGACGCATGAGAGCAACCTGCAAGCGCAGGAGCTCTACAACAAGGTCGCCGACAAATCGGGCTTCATCGTCTATCGGCAGCCCTTGGCTTGAGCGGCAAGGCGTCGTTCCCGGGCTGGCCCGGGAATCTCATGCCGAAAGAGGCGCCTTTCCTTCAGGAGATGCTCGGGTCGAGCCCGAGCATGACGCCCTGATGGCGCCGGTGCAGACGCGAGCGTGCAGGAGCGCACGCGCGCCTTGCCGCGAACCGCACTATATCGGGGGGAATGATCGCCCTCGCGGTGACCGGCAGGTTTGGAATCATGAAGAAGATCGGCTTTCTTTCGTTCGGCCATTGGTCGCCCTCGACGCAATCCGGCACGCGCTCGGCCGGCGATGCCCTATTGCAGTCGATCGATCTTGCCGTCGCCGCCGAGGAGCTCGGCGCTGACGGCGCTTATGTCCGCGTCCACCATTTCGCGCGGCAACTGGCCTCGCCCTTCCCTCTGCTTGCCGCCATCGGCGCGAAGACAAAGCGGATCGAGATCGGCACCGCCGTGATCGACATGCGCTACGAGAACCCGCTCTACATGGCGGAGGATGCCGGCGCGGCGGACCTGATCGCCGGCGGACGCCTCCAGCTCGGCCTCAGCCGCGGCTCGCCCGAGCAGGTCATCGATGGCTGGCGCCATTTCGGCTACGAGCCTGCTGAGGGCCAGAGCGACGCCGATATGGGCCGGCGCCATGCCGAGGTCTTTCTCGACGTGCTGCGTGGCCAGGGCTTCGCCCAGCCCAATCCGCGCCCGATGTTCCCCAATCCTCCGGGGCTGCTGCGGCTCGAACCTCACTCCGAAGGCCTGCGCGAGCGCATCTGGTGGGGCGCCGGTTCCAACGCGACTGCCGTCTGGGCTGCCAAGCTCGGCATGAACCTGCAGAGCTCGACGCTCAAGGACGACGAGACGGGAGAGCCCTTCCACATCCAGCAGGCGAAGCAGATCCGCGCCTATCGCGAAGCTTGGAAGGCGGCGGGGCATGCGCGCCAGCCGCGCGTCTCGGTCAGCCGCAGCATCTTCGCGCTGGTGGATGACCGCGACCGCGCCTATTTCGGCAGCGGAGACCAGAGCGACGATCAGGTCGGCTTCATCGACGAGAACACCCGCGCCATCTTCGGGCGCAGCTACGCCGCCGAACCGGACAAGCTGATCAAGGAGCTGGCCAAGGACGAGGCGATCGCCGAGGCCGATACGCTCTTGCTGACCGTCCCGAACCAGCTCGGCGTCGACTATAACGCCCATGTGATCGAGGCGATCCTGAAGCACGTCGCGCCCGGCCTCGGCTGGCGCTGAGGCGGGACGCTCCCCCCTCCAGCCTTCATCCCGGATCAAGCCGGGCATCCGAAAAGCAAGCGCTGGAACCATGGCAGCCCCTCTCCCGCATAGGAGAGGGGTTTTCGGCGTTTCCCGGTGTGCACTTCCCGTGTGATCTGCATCACGGAGCGGAACCACGAATGGGCTCACAGTGCCGGCGGCCATCGGGCCGAACCACAAAAACTCATTCGGGAGGCGCTATCATGACTGCTCATAGCCTTACGACACTGGCGGCCGGCAAGAAGGCCATCAGTGCCTCGGCCATCGAAATGCTGGCCTCCCAACTCCGCGGCAGCATCCTCGACGCAAGTGACGCAGCCTATGACGAGGCACGCGCGATCTGGAATGGGATGGTCGATCGCCGGCCCGGCCTGATCATACGCTGCATGGCTGCGGCCGATGTCGTCAGCGCGGTCCGCTTCGCACGCGACAACGGGCTGCTCGTCTCGGTGCGGGGCGGCGGACATGGCATTGCCGGAAACGCCGTCTGCGACGGCGGCCTGATGATCGATCTGTCGCAGATGAAGTCGGTCCGCGTCGATGCGGCGTCAGAGCGTGCATGGGTCGAGCCGGGGGCGCTTCTCGCCGATGTCGATAGGGAAACCCAGGCGGCCGGGTTCATCGTGCCGACCGGCATCAATTCGACGACCGGCATCGCCGGGCTGACGCTGGGCGGCGGCTTCGGCTGGATCACACGCAAGTTCGGCCTGACGCTGGATAGCCTGGTGTCGGTCGAGGTGGTCACGGCCGATGGCGAGCTCCGGCGAGTCAGCGAAGCGCAGGATCCGGACCTGTTCTGGGCGTTGCGTGGCGGCGGCGGCAATTTCGGAGTGGTGACCGCGTTCGAGTTCCGCCTTCACAAATTCGGCCCGCAGGTGTTGTCGGGCCTCGTCGTCCACCCCTTCAGCGAAGCCGAAACGGTTCTGAGGGAATACCGACAGGCGCTCGAATTCGCGCCGGACGAGCTGACGTGCTGGGCCGTGATGCGGCAGGCACCGCCCCTGCCGTTCCTCCCGGCGGAGTGGCACGGCAAGGAAGTGCTCATCCTTGCCATGTGCTATTGCGGCGACATCGCCGAAGGCAACAAGGCGACCGCCAGGCTGCGCTCGATCGGAACGCCGATCGCCGATGTGGTGGGAGCCACGCCGTTCACGGCATGGCAACAGGCTTTCGACCCCCTGCTCGCACCCGGCGCCCGCAACTACTGGAAGAGCCACGACTTCGCCGAGCTATCGGACACGACGATCCGTCTGCTGATCGGCGCGGCGTGCCATCTTCCGAGCCCGGAATGCGAGATATTCATCGCTCACGTCGGGGGCGCAGCGGGCCGTGTCGCCGCCGATGCCACGGCGTTTCCGCAACGCAGTTCCCATTTCGTCATGAACGTTCATGCGCGGTGGCGCGAACCGGCCATGGACCAGGCCTGCATCGGCTGGGCGCGAGAGCTCTTCGACGCGACAAGACCGCTTTCCGCCGGGACTGCCTATATCAACTTCATGCCGGCCGACGAGACGGATCGCGTTCAGGAGGCGTATGGCGGCAGCTATCATCGCCTTGCCACGCTGAAACAGCGCTACGACCCTTCGAACCTGTTCCGCATGAACCAGAACGTGACGCCGAGGATGAGTTCGCAGGCCGCGTAAGGCCGGCCGGCTAACACCGCGACGTCGAAAGGCTTCGATCAGCAGGGAGTGCCCGACAGGCGCTCCCTACTGATGACCTGTCGAAAGCTACGACGCGGCCGTTGGCGCGTCCGATGACGTGTGGCGATCCAGACCAGCGCACGCTACGTTTTCTCGGAACCACGGCGCCATCCCGGCCTTGAGCCATGATCCATCGGAGGGCTCCGGAACTCTACGATGGATCCGGGATCGGCGCTGCTGCGCAGCTTGTCCGGGATGACGTTCTGCTTCCGTCAGAAATCAGGAGGCTCTACCGCCCCGGCTTGAACGGCGCCATGCCGGCGCGTGCCAACGCGTCGGCGCGCTCGTTCATCTCGTCTCCGGCATGGCCCTTGACCCATTTCCACTCGATCTTGTGGCGCCCCAGCGCCGTTTCAAGGCGCTGCCAGAGTTCGACATTCTTGACCGGCTTCCTGTCGGCGGTCTTCCAGCCGTTCTTCTTCCAGCCATGGATCCAGCCGGTGATGCCCTGGCGCAGATACTGGCTGTCGGTGTGGAGCGCGACCGTGCAGGGCCGCTTCAGCGCCTCCAGCGCCGCGATCGCCGCCATCAGCTCCATGCGGTTGTTGGTCGTCATTTCCTCGCCGCCAGAAAGCTCCTTCTCGACGCCGTTATAGTTGAGGATCGCGCCCCAGCCGCCGGGACCGGGATTGCCGGAGCAGGCACCGTCCGTCCAGACTTCGACCGTATCGCTCATGGCAGGTCCCGGCGATTTTTGGTGGCGCGAATGGGGCAAGCCCCAAGCGCGCCGGGCCCGGGATTGCCGGAGCAGGCACCGTCCGTCCAGACCTCGACCGTATCGCTCATCGCTTCAGCCCATATTCGCGGGCATCGAGCACGCGCTGGTGGAAGGCGAGCTTGCGGTCGTATTCGAGCGGATCATGCGGCTTGACCAGGGCGCCGGCCGGCACGTTCAGCCAGTCGACCAGCCGCGTCAGCAGGAAGCGCAGGGCCGAGCCGCGGCAGAGCTGCGGCAGCGCCGCGATCTCCGCCTCGTTCAGCGGGCGGACGGATTCGTAGCCGGCGAGCAGGGCCTGGCCCTTGGTCAGGTTGAACGAGCCATCGGCCTCGAAGCACCAGGAGTTCAGGCAGATCGCGAGGTCGTAGGCATGGGCGTCGGTGCAGGCGAAGTAGAAGTCGATCAGCCCGGACAGGCGGCTGCCGATGAAGAAGACGTTGTTGGGGAAGAGATCGGCATGGATCACGCCGCGCGGCAGATCCTTGGGCCAGCTCGCCTCATGCACGGCGATCTCGGCCGTGATCCGGCGGGCGAGGCCCGGGGAGACCTTGTCGGCATCGGGGCCGGCCTGATGCGCCAGCGGCCGCCAACCCGGCACGGAGAGCGCATTGACCCGCTCCATCGTGAAATCCGCGCCGGCCTCGTGCATCAAAGCGAGGCCACGGCCGAGTTCCTGGCAATGGGCGGCTGTGGGGCGGCGGACCGAAAGCCCGTCGAGGAAGGTGACGATCGCTGCCGGGCGCCCTGCCAGGCGGCCGAGCATCTCGCCGCGGCTGTCCTCGACCGGCTGGGGGCAGATCAGGCCGCGACCGGCAAGATGCTGCATCAGGCCGAGAAAGAACGGCAGATCGTCCGGATTCACCCGCTTCTCGTAGAGGGTGAGGATGTAGGTGCCCTGCGTGGTGTGGATCAGATAGTTCGAATTCTCCACGCCTTCGGCGATGCCTTTGGCGGAAAGCAGTTCGCCAATGCCGTAGCGCGCCACGAAGGCGGCCATCTCGTCATCGGGCACTTCGGTATAGACGGCCAAGATCGGGCTCTCTTACTTTGGTCTGTCGCATTTTCTTCACGCGAACCGATGCCCGCTTCGCTCGAAAATGCTTCTGCTGGAATTATTCGGCCGCGGCTGGCGCCGCCTCGCCGCGCAATTCGCGCGGCAGCGGGAAGAAGACGTTCTCGTCGGCGGTCGAGACGGTCTCGACGCGGACCTCGTAGCGCTCGGCGAAGGCGTCGATGATCTCCTCGACCAGCACTTCGGGCGCGCTGGCGCCCGCGGTGATGCCGAGGCTGCGGATGTTGCCGAAGACCGACCAGTCGATCTCGTCGGTGCGCAGGACGAGCCGCGCGACCGGGCAACCGGCGCGCTCGGCGACCTCGCGCAGGCGCTGCGAGTTCGAGGAGTTGGGCGAGCCGACGACGATCAGCCCCTCGACCTGCGGGGCGACGCGCTTCACCGCTTCCTGGCGATTCGTCGTGGCGTAGCAGATGTCTTCCTTGTGCGGGGCGATCAGGTCCGGGAAACGGGCCTGAAGCGCCTCGACGATCTCGCGGGTATCGTCGACCGAAAGCGTGGTCTGGGTGACATAGGCGAGCGGCTGGCCGGCCGGGGGGCTCAGCGTCGCAACGTCGTCCAGCGTCTCGATCAGCGTGATGGCGCCCACGGGGAGCTGGCCCATCGTGCCGATGACCTCGGGGTGGCCGGCATGGCCGACGAGCAGGATATGGCGCCCGCGCTTGTGATGGACCTCCGCCTCGCGATGGACCTTCGTCACCAGCGGGCAGGTCGCGTCGATGGCAAAGAGATGGCGGGACTTCGCCTCGGCCGGAACCGCCTTGGCGACACCATGGGCCGAGAAGATCACCGGCCGGGTCGCGTCCGGCACCTCTGACAATTCGGCGACGAAGACCGCGCCTTTCCGCTTCAGGGATTCGACGACGTATTTGTTATGGACGATCTCGTGGCGGACATAGACCGGCGCGCCATGCAGGTTGAGCGCCTTCTCGACCGCGTCGATGGCGCGCACGACCCCGGCGCAGAAGCCGCGCGGGGCACAGAGCAGAATGTCGAGCGGCGGCTTGGTCACGCGCGGGGCAAACTCCAATCGGTCCAGGTCTTCTTTCGGCGGGATCGGGGCGATGTCAAGGAAGCGAAACCGCGCGGCCTGCGCCTTCGCGCCGATTGCCCCTCGCAGGATCGCCGCCCAGAGCCTAGATAGGTCATGGCCGGTCGCACCGCACGACCGCAATCCAACCCACCGCACGCCCGCTCCCGATCACGAGTTCCGCATGGCCGACGCCGCCTCGCATGTCAGCTACCTGCCGCCGATCCTGACCTTCTGCGCCGCGGCGGTGATCGCCGTCCCGCTCTTCCGCAAGCTCGGGCAATCGGCCGTTCTCGGCTATCTCGCCGCCGGCATCGTCATCGGCCCGTCGATCCTCGGCGTCATCAAGGACCCCGACGCGATCCGCAGCACGGCCGAGATCGGCGTGGTGCTGCTGCTCTTCCTCGTCGGGCTCGAACTGCAGCCGGCGCGGCTCTATTCGATGCGCAAGGACATTCTCGGCACGGGCCTGGCGCAGATGGCGCTCAGCGCCGCCGGCATCGGGCTTTTCGGCTGGTGGTTCGGCCTTTCCGCGGCGGGCGCGGTCGCTGTCGGCGTGGCACTGGCACTGTCGGCGACCTCGATCGCGCTGCAGCAGCTCCAGGAACGGGGCGACGCCAGCGAGCCTTACGGCCGGCGAACTTTCTCGATCCTCCTGTTCCAGGACATGGCGATCGCTCCGGCGCTGGCGCTGCTGCCGCTGCTCGCCACCACCGGCGGCGCGGAGGCCGGCAGCCCGATGCGGGCGCTCGCCAGCCTCGGCATCGCGCTCTTCGCCCTGGTGCTGATCGTGCTGGCCGGGCGCTACGTCATGAACCCGTTCTTCCGCATCCTGGCCAATACCGGCGCTAAGGATGTGATGACGGCTGCGGCCCTGCTGATCGTGCTCGGCGCGGCGCTGCTGATGGAGCATGTCGGGCTGTCGATGGCGATGGGCGCCTTCCTCGCCGGCGTGATGCTGGCCGACTCGCATTTCCGGCATGAGCTGGAGGCAGACATCGAGCCGTTCCGCGGCGTGCTGCTCGGGCTGTTCTTCATGGCGGTCGGCATGTCGCTCGATCTCCGGCTGGTGGCCGCCAACTGGATGCTGCTGGCCGTGGCGGCGCCGCTGCTCGTGCTGTTCAAGATCGTCGTCGTCACCTCGATCCTGAGGATCTCCTGTTCGAGCTGGCTCGAGGCGATCCGGGCCGGCGCGCTGCTCTCTCCGGCCGGCGAATTCGCCTTCGTGCTTGTGCCTCTCGGCCTGGCCCAGGGGTTGCTGAACCCGCAACAGGCGGCGATGGCCACCGCTCTGGCTGCCATCAGCATGCTGCTCGGCCCGGTCGTCGCCAAGCTGATTGACGCCGTGCTGCTGGCGCGCACCACACCGGAGACGATGGAGGAGGATTATGAAGGGACCAGCGACAGCCAGGTGATGGTGGTCGGCTTCGGCCGCTTCGGACAGGTGGTGACGCAGGCGCTGCTGCTGCAGCACATCAACATCACGGTGATCGATTCCGACGTCGAGCAGATCCGGGCCGCGGCCCGGTTCGGCTTCAAGGTCTATTACGGCGACGGGACGCGCCTCGACGTGCTGCGCGCCGCCGGGGCCGGCCGGGCGAAGGTGGTCTGCGTCTGCGTAGACGACAAGGACGCGGCCCTCCGGATCGTGGAGATGATCAAGGCCGAGTTTCCCAATGTCCGCGTCCATGTCCGGGCCTTCGACAGGATCCACGCCATCGAGCTGATGAAGGCCAATGTCGACTACCAGATGCGCGAGACTTTCGAATCGGCGCTCGGTTTCGGGCGCGTGACGCTGGAAGCTCTCGGCCTGAGCCACGACGAGGCCGATTTCGTCATCGACCATGTCCGCGATCGCGACGCCCAGCGCATGGAGATCCAGTTCAGCGAGGGGATCGCCGCCGCGCTGAACCGCGTGCCGCGCGTCACGCCGGAACCGATCGTCAAGCCGAAGGGCAAGTCCAAGGCCCTCAATGCCGAGACCGAGCAGGTCATCGCCGATGGCGGGGCCGAGGTCTCGGTCGGCGGCGTCGGAGAGCCCGAACTGTGACGAACGCCTCTGTCCGGCCGGCTCGGGCCGTCTTCGTCGAGGGCCCGCTGATGCGCCATGTCGCGGTGATGACCGCGACGGGCTCGATCGGCCTGATGGCCGTCTTCGTCGTCGACCTCCTGTCGCTACTCTACGTCTCCTGGCTCGGGCGGCCGGAGGCGACCGCCGGCGTCGGCTTTGCCACCATCGTGCTCTATCTGATGGTATCGGTGAATGTCGGGCTGATGATCGCCATCACCGCCCTGACTTCCCGCAGCATCGGCGCCGGCGATCGGCAGGCCGCGCGGCGCATCGCGTCCTCGACCATGGTGCTGGCGGCGCTCGTCGCCCTCGTGCTGTCGCTGATCGCCCTGCCGCTATTGCCGCGCCTGCTCACCCTGCTCGGCGCACGCGACCAGTCGCATGCGATCGCCCTCTCCTTCCTGCACATCGTGCTGCCCTCGAACATCTTGATGGCCGTAGGCATGGGCTTTTCCGGCATCCTGCGCGCCATCGGCGATGCAAGGCGCGCGATGTTCGTGACGCTCGGCGGTGGCATAGCCACTGCGGGGCTAGACCCGTTGCTGATCTTCGGATTCGGTCTGGGACCGGACGGCGCCGCGATCGCGATCGTGCTGGCCCGGATCATCATCGTCGCCATCGGCTTCCACGGCACCGTGATCGTCCACGGCATGATGGCGCGGCCCAAGTTGAGCTTCGTGCGGCAGGACAGCGCCCGGACCTTCGCCATCGCGGGACCGGCGATCCTGACCAATCTCTCCAACCCGATCGCGAATGCCGTCTTCGCCGGCGTGGTCGCCCGCTTCGGCGATGCGGCGGTTGCGGCGCTGGCCATCATGGACCGGCTGGTGCCGGTCGCCTTCGGCGTGCTGTTTGCGCTGTCCGGGGCAGTCGGGCCGATCCTCGGTCAGAACTGGGGGGCCGGGCGCTTCGACCGCATGCGGCGCGGCCTGACCGATTCCGCGATCTTCGCGGGGGCCTGCGTCCTGATTTCCTGGCTGCTGCTCTATGCGCTGCGCGGCACCATCGTCGCCGCCTTCCATGCCACCGGCCTGACGGCGGAGCTGGTCGAGTTCTTCTGCCTGATCGCCGGCCCGATGTGGCTGTTCGTCGGCATGCTCTTCGTCGCGAACGCCGCCTTCAACAATCTCGGCATGCCGTTCCTGTCGACGCTGTTCAGCTGGGGCCGCGCCACGCTCGGCACGATGCCGTTCGCCATCCTCGGTGCGCATCTCGCCGGGCCGAAGGGCGCGCTCGCCGGCTCGGCACTGGGGGCGGTCGCCTTCGGCGTGCTGGCGCTGGTCTTCGCCTATCGCGGCATCAGCCGGCTGGAACGGGAGGCGGCACAACGCCGGGCCGCCCACGATTTGCCAGCCAACGACACCCTGCTATCGTCGGCCGAGGCACGGAGCTAGTGCCGGCCGGGAGGCGCCGATGGTGAACCTGTTCGATATCATGCAATCGGCCCAGAACGGGCAGGCGATGCAGAACCTCGCCCGACAGTACGGGCTGAACATGCAGCAGACCCAGGCCGCGCTCGACGCGCTGCTTCCGGCTTTCTCGATGGGGCTGCAGCGGCAGACGCACGACCCCTACGCCTTCGGCTCGCTGGCGCAGATGATGACGGCCTCGCCCTATGCCCGCTTCTTCGAGGCGGCCGGCGGCGGCATTCCATCGGGCGCGCAGACGGCCGGCAACAACGTGCTGAGCCAGCTCTTCGGCTCCCCCGAGGTCAGCCAGGCCATCGCCGTGCAGGCGGCCGCGACCAGCGGCGTCAGCCAGGCGATCCTGAAGCAGATGCTCCCGATCATCGCCTCGATGCTGATGGGCGGTCTGTTCAAGTCGACCAGCAATCAAGGTCTCGGCGGCATTCTCGGCCAGTTCGCCGAGATGATGCGCGGCCAGATGCCGGGGATGCAGCCCCCGCCGCCGCAGCCTCAGGCGCCCGTCAATCCGTTCGACGCGATCCTGAAGGGCATGTTCGGCCAGGCTGCCGGCCCGCCGCAGGCCAATCCCCAGCCGACGCCGACCGATCCGTTCGGCGGCGCGTTCGGCCAGATCCTCGGCGGCATGTTCGGCGGTGCGGCCCCTGAGCCTGATCCGGCTCCCGCGCCACGGAGCGCCCCGCCCCGGCGCGCGCCCGCTCCGCCCGCGCCCGAACCGGACGATGCGCCGCTCTCGTCTTCGGCCGCCGGACCCGGCTCGATCGGTCTCGACGCACTCAACCAGATGTTCGAGCACGGCCGCCAGATTCAGGACGATCACCAGAACGCGCTGAAGTCGATCCTGGATGCCATGCTCGGCGGCGGCCAGGGGCGCCGCTGAGGTCGCCCGGGCGTGCGGCCGGACTCTTCCGTCCGGCCCGGCTTGCTGAAGTGAGGGCTCAGGCGCGCAGGCGCTGATCCCAGCCGTCATCGCCTTGCGGCGAGGCCATCGTGGCTGCGATGCCGCGCAGCGCCGTGACATCATCGCGCGTCCGGAAGCTGGCGACGAGATCGTTGAGGCGCTCGATCTGGTTGGCGAGCGCCGTCGCGGAAGCCGCGCTCTCCTCGGCCAGCGCCGCATTCTGCTGGGTCATCTCGTCCATATGGGCGACGGCCTGGCTCATCTCGTCGATGCCGTGCGACTGCTCCGTCGCAGCGGCGGAAATCTCCGAGACCGTCGCGGACACCTTCCGCGAGGCATCGACGATGCGTTCCAGCGCGGCGCCCGCCGAACGGACGAGACCGACGCCCTGCGCCACCTCCGCCCCGGATTCGGTGATCAGCGTGGTGATGTCCTTGGCAGCCTCGCCCGAGCGCTGGGCGAGCGTCCGCACCTCCGAGGCGACGACCGCGAAGCCCTTGCCCGCGTCGCCGGCGCGTGCGGCCTCGACCGCGGCGTTAAGCGCCAGAAGATTGGTCTGGAAGGCGATCTCGTCGATCACCGTGGTGATGTCGGAGATCTTGCGGGAGGCCGCCTCGATGCGCGCCATGGCATCGACAGCATCCTGAACGATGGCGCCGCCCTTGCGGGCAACGTCCATCGCCTCGTCGGCGAGCGCCACCGCCTGATGGGAAGACTGGGCGGACGCCTTGACGGAGGCAGCGAGCTGCTCGGTGGTCGCAGCCGTCTCCTCGAGCGACGAGGCCTGCTCCTCGGTGCGCTTGGACAGGTCGTCGGCGCCGGTGTTGATCTCCAGCGCCGTATTGCTGACGTCGCCGGATGTCGCCTGGATCGTGCGGATCGTCTCGGCCAGATGGCCGACCGCGAGATTGAAGTCGTCGCGCAGCTTCTCGTATTCCGCCGCCAGCTCGGCATCGATGCGGCACGTCAGGTCGCCCCGCGACAGCCGGTCGAGCCCTTCGGCAAGGGCCTCCATCACCTGGCGCTGCTCGGCGGCGAGGCGATCCTGCTCATGCGAGCGGGCGGCGCGCTCCTGCTCGATGATGCGTCGCTCGGCCTCAGAAGCGTCGCGGCTCTCCGCCGTCTCGGCTTCGAGGCGCTGCACGGCAAGGCCGTTCTCCTTGAAGACCTGCACGGTCCGCGCCATCGCGCCGAGCTCGTCGCGCCGCACCTGGCCGTCGATCTCGACCGCATAGTTGCCGGCCGCAAGGTCCGCCATCCGCTCCTTGAGCTGGTCGAGCGGCTTGGTGATGGACTGCCGGGCGAGCAGCATCGCGCCGGCAAGGCCGAGCAAGGTGCCGACGAGGGTCAACACCAGCATCAGCCAGTCGAGCTGCTGCGCCTCGGCATCGAGCACGTGTGCGGCCGTCAGCGTATCGCCCTTGATCTCGCCGTTGAGCTTCACGGCGTCGGCGATGATCGTTCCGAAGGCCCGGTCCAACTCAGACATCACCGAGAGCGCCGGCAGGTCCTCGTCGCGCGAAGCCTGCTTGGTCACGTCGTCGATCTTGGACTTGAGCTCGGTGATCCGACGCGCCAGCCCGTCGAACTCGGCATGCTTCTCGGGGAAGCTGATCTTGGCGTTGGTGAGCTGCTGCAGCGCGAGATCGTAGCCCTTGCGGACATCCTCGATGCTCGTGGCGTTCTGCTTCATGAATTCGGGATAGGCGATCGCCTTGTAGAGATCGCGCAGGATGTAGCTCGTCGCCAGGGTCGACTGGGCCGAGCCGAGGATCGCAGTGGCGCGTTGGTCGATCAGGTCCGAATAGGTCTTCTGGATACGGGCGTATTCGTTGCCGGCGTAGATCGCGGTGCCCAACCCGATCAGGCCCATCGCGATGAGCGGGATCGCGATCTTCGTGCGAATCCGCATGTCCTTCAGGCGCAATGACAGTTTCATGCCGACAGCCCACGTTCAACGCGGCCGCCAGCATGGCGGCACCCGCGGGCAGATTTCCGTCAGAATGGTGAAATTTACGTTATTCGGCGAAGGAAACCGTCAACCAAGGCATAAAAAAGGGCGGAAGCACGAAGCTCCCGCCCGCAGGGACGCTGGCGCCAAGGGGTCAGGCGCAGCGTGCAACCGCTAGATCGATGTTGGCCGCCCGTTTCGGGTGGGCCGGCGCATGGAGAAGCGCGTGCTCACGGCGGGCCGCGGCCGTGTCCGTCAGCGCCTGCGAACGATCCGCGAGGACGGCCGACGGGTCCTTGAACCACGGCGTCGCCAGCGCACCGGCGATATCGGAGCGCACGAGCCCGATGTCCTTGAGACCGCGCTCGTCGAGCTCGGCGAGGCGCATCACCTCGCGACGGTGGATGACGGCGCGAACGAATTGGGCAATCCCGCCGAAACCCACCGTGGCAATGCGCGTGATCCCAACCGAAACGGACGAGAGCGACTTCGCGGCAATGGTCATGAGCAGCATGACGGCCTCCTGGGGCGGACGGGTGAAAGGATGGTTCGGCATCTCCTCCCGGTCCGGACTCACCATTGACTGGGGGAACTCGGAGATTACGAAGACCATATCGAGGCTCTGGTCATCAGCCAAACGAATGGTTATGATGTCTCGCAACACTGAAATTGATGAACAGTGGATGGGGATCGCCAATGGCCCATGTGCTCGATGCCGATCAGCTCAAGACCTTTGTCGCCATCGCCGATACCGGCTCCTTCACCCGCGCCGCCGAGATCGTCTTCAAGACGCAGTCGGCGGTCTCGATGCAGATGAAGCGGCTCGAGGAGCGTGTCGGCCGCCCCCTGTTCGGGCGTGACGGTCGCCACGCCAAGCTGACGGAAGATGGCGAGCGCCTGCTCGATTATGCCCGCCGCATCGTCCGGCTGAACCTCGAATGCGTCGCCTCCTTCGCCGATGCCGACCTCAAGGGCCGCATTCGCCTCGGCGTGCCCGACGACTATGCCGACCGCTATCTGCCGGAGATCCTCGCCCGCTTCGCCCATTCGAACCCGCGCGCCGAGGTCACGGTCGTCTGCGAGCCGACCCCGATGCTGGCCGAGCGGATCGCGACCGGCGACATCGACCTCGCCATCATCACCCATGTCGAGAGCCGCGGTCAGGGCGAGATCATCCGGATCGAGCCGTTGCTCTGGGTCACCTCGGCACGCC
The DNA here is from genome assembly GCF_026020075.1 of Bosea sp. NBC_00550. NCBI lineage: Bacteria > Pseudomonadati > Pseudomonadota > Alphaproteobacteria > Hyphomicrobiales > Alloboseaceae > Allobosea > Allobosea sp. NBC_00550. The sequence continues at coordinate 5,492,104 of NZ_CP102772.1, read as the reverse complement.
ATGGCGTCCATGAGGAGGATCCGTTGCCGCTGGCGCTGGGGCGGCCGACCTGCAACTGGCGACAGGCCGCGGTGGATGCGCTGGAGTCGAAGGGACGCCGCTTCCGCGTGCTCTATGCCAGCTGGAACTCGACGGCTGTCGGCGCTGCGGTGCTGGCGGGGCTGGCGGTTTCGGTGCTGCCGGAAAGCGCCGTCAGGCCGGGCATGCGCATCCTCGGCCCGTCCGAGGGTTACGCCACCCTGCCCTCGTGCAAGATCGGGTTGCTGCGCACCCGTTTTGACCCGTCGGTGCTCTCGAACGCGCTGGCCGAGCACATCATCCAGAGCCTGGACAATCTGGCGAGCTTCAAGACGGCGGCGGAATAAGGCGAGGCCCCGATCGGCGGGCTATTTCCCGAGGCCGGGGACAACGCCCTCGAACAGTGTGTTGAGGCGCGTGCCGATCAGCGTGACGGCACCGAGGATGACGATCGAAACCAGGCTGGCGATAAAAGCGTACTCGATCGACGTGGCGCCACGCTCGTCGCTCAAGAACCCCGCAAAGCTGGCGCCGATCTGCTTCATGCCGTTAGGTTATGCATGAAGTTTCCGCCAACTCGTTAATTTCGCCGGCAGAATGCGCCGGAAATCACGATTCCGGCGTGAGCCTGCGTGTCGAGCTAAAGGCTCAGCTCGGTCATGACCGGCTCGACCTTGCCGTTCCAGGCAGAGCGGAAGCGCTCCTCCAGGCGTTCTGCGAGACTTTGGCGGCGCGCCACGATCTCATGCACAGGCGCCAGGAAGACGCTCTCGTCCTGGCCCGCAGCGTTCCGGCTGGCGCGCCGGACGAGACCGGCGCGCGAGAGTTCGACCACCTCGGCCGCGATCTCGCTCAGCTTGCGGCCCGCGATCGTCGCGGCAAGCCCTTTCTTGGGAACGGCATCGCGGAGCGCCTGGCGCTCTTCCGCGCTCCAGCCCTTCACGATGTCCCAGGCGGCATCGAGGGCCGATTGGTCGTAGAGCAGCCCCACCCAGAACGCCGGCAGCGCGGTCAGCATGTCGGCGGGGCCGGCATCGGCGCCACGCATCTCGAGGAAGCGCTTCAGCCTGACTTCCGGGAACAGCGTCGAGAGATGATTGGCCCAGTCCGAGATGGTCGCACGCTCGCCCGGCAATTGCGGCAGCTTCCCGGCCAGCAGATCGCGGAAAGAGGCGCCGGCCACGTCATGATAGATATCGCCGCGCTTGACGAAATACATGGGCACATCGAGCGCCCAGTCGACATAACCCTCGTAGGACATGCCCTCGTCGAAGGCGAAGGCGATCATGCCCGAGCGCGCATTGTCGGTATCTCGCCAGATCTCGGAGCGCATCGACTGGAAGCCGTTGAGCCTGCGCTCGAGGAAGGGCGAGGAAGCGAACAGCGCCGTCGCCAACGGCTGCAGGGCGAGCGAGACACGGAGCTTGCGCACCATGTCGGCCTCGGTGGCGAAGTCGAGATTGACCTGCACCGTGCAGGTCCGGAACATCATGTCGAGGCCGTGCGTGCCGACCTTCGGCATGTAGTTCGCCATGATCTTGTAGCGGCCCTTGGGCATCATCGGCGTTTCGGCACGCGTCCAGAGCGGAGATGCGCCCAGCGCCGTGAAGGCGATGCCATGGGGGGCAGCGACGGCGTTCACGTCGGCGATATGCGCAGCGAGTTCGCTCTGCGTTTCATGCAGCGTGGCCAGGGGTGCGCCCGACAATTCGAACTGGCCGCCCGGCTCCAGCGAGATCGCGCCGCCGCCATCAGGGCCGGCGAGGCCGATGATGTTGCCGGCATCGAGGATCGGCTCCCAGCCGAGGCGCTGCTGCATGCCTTCCAGCAGCGCACGGATGCCGCCGGCTCCGGCGCGCCCCTCATAGGGAACGGGCGCGAGATCGCTGCGGTAGAACGGGAACTTCTCGTGCTCGGTGCCGATCCGGAAAGCGGATTCCGGTTTCTCGCCGGCTGCGATCCAGGAGACCAGTTCATCCTTCGAACCGATCGGGGTCGAATCGGACACGTCGCGAGCCATGGGTGCTCCGGCAGAACAGACATGAAGGACCAGCAGCTCGCCGACGGAAGCCGGGGGCAGCAGGTGCGGGAGGACACACATAGGCGAGCACAGAACGCTCGACAACGACCCGGTCCTTGCATTCGCGAAAGGCCGTCCGGCGCTGACAGCAGGCCTCGGAGTTGCCGGCAAGCCGTTCAGCAGGCGCGAAGCAGGCCCTGCGCTGTCTCTTCACCGCGCTCCACGCCCTCAACGCGGCGGGTTTCGGCGGCGATCCAATCGACCGTCGCGGCCAGTGCCGCCTGGTCGCCATCGCGCTGGCGGGCCTCTTCATGTATCGCGAGCTGCCGGTCGGCGCTGGTGCCGTCGCGAGCGATGACACCGCACCGCGCCAGCTCGGCCTCGCAGCCGAGCGCCGAGGCATCCTCCGCCAAGCGGCCAATCCAGCCTTCCACGATATCCGCGACCGGGCGCATGCCGGTGCCCGCGCCATCGATGAAGCCGCCATGGATACCGTAGCGCTGCGCCCGCCAGAAGTTCTCCAGCGCGATGCCGCGCGTCGCCGGCGCCGGCCTCGCATTCACCGCCGGGTTGCGCAGGAGATAGCGGACGAGGCAGCGATAGAGCGCGGCGATCGCAAGCGTGTCCTCGAGGCTGGTGCAGCTGTCGGCGATGCGCAGCTCCAGCGTGGGATGGCGCATCGAGGGCCGCATGGCCCACCAGATGTAGCTCTCGTCCTTGATCGCGCCGGAATTCACCAGCGCGGCGATATAGGACCGATACTCGTCCGGCTCGACGAAGAGTTCCGGCAATCCGGTGCGCGGCAACTCGGCATAGGCGGCGAGGCGATAGCCCATCAGCCCGGTGCGCCGCCCCTGCCAAAAGGGGGATGAGGTCGAGAGCGCCAGTAACAGCGGCAGATACGGCATGATCCGCGCCATCAGCCGGATACGCTCGTCCTCATCGGGCACTTCGACATGCACATGCAGCCCGCAGAGCTGGTTGCGGCGGCCGATCATCTGCAGTTCCTGCATCAGGCGATCGTAGCGGGCGGCCTCGGTGACGCGCTGCCGCGACCAGATTGCGCTGGGATGCGTGCCGGAAGCCAGCAGCAGCAGGCCGTGCCGTCCGGCAATATCCGCAAGCCCTGAACGGAGCCTTGCGAGCGCCGATCGGGCTTCCGCCATCGTGGTGCAGATCGCGGTCGCGACTTCGATCTGCGATTGCAGCATCTCCCGCTGTACTTCATCCGGAAAGGCTTTTTGCGCATCGTCGATGAAGGCGGGCGGCACCTTGCGCACGGCGCCACGGCTCGCGGCATCCGCCAGAAAATACTCTTCCTCGATTCCGAAGCGCTGCGCAGCCATCAATCCGTCCCGATCGGTTTCATCACACGGGGACGCAGTCGGCCCTTGTCCGGCAGCCACGCATGCCCCGCCTGATGAACGTCGCAGGGGCGCCGGCGTTCCGCTCAGCGCCGGGACCAGTCCCCGAGCGTGGCCTGGACAACGGCGAGCGCGGCGACCGCCGCGGTATCGGCGCGCAGGATGCGCGGGCCGAGCGAGATCGGCAGGGTGTTCGGCCGAGACCTGATCAACTGCCGTTCGGCCTCGTCGAAACCGCCCTCCGGTCCGATCAGAACCGCCAGCGGCGCCCGTTCCCGCTCCGCCAATGCCGCTATGGGACTAACCTCCCCCGCGGCCTCGTCGCAGAAGATCAGCAGCCGCTCCTGCGCCAGAGAAGCGAGAGCGGCCTGCAGCGGCAGTTCGGGCTCGACGGAGGGCAGGCTCAGGATTCCGCATTGCTCCGCCGCCTCGATGGCATTGGCGCGCATGCGGTCGAGGTTGAGACGCGAAACCTGCGTGCGCCGGGTGATGACCGGCTGGAGGACGCTCGCCCCCATCTCGACCGCCTTCTGCGCCATATAATCGAGGCGGGCATGCTTCAGCGGTGCGAAGAGACAGTGCAGATCCCCCGCAGGCGGCTGCGGCTTCACCTGTTTGACGAGGGCGAGCGTCGCCTGCTTGCGTCCCTCTGGCACGACGCTCGCCAGCCATTCTCCGTCGCGGCCGTTGAAGACGAGCACCGTCTCGCCCGCCTTGAAGCGCAGGACGTTGAGCAGATAGTTCGCCTGCTCGCGCTCCAGCGGAAGCGCCACACCCGGTACCAAGGCTCCATCGATGAAGAGCCGATGGCGGGCGAAATCTGGGACGGACATGTGGGCAGGCGTCTCCGCAAAAGGGTAGAGCTGTTGAGAGCGGCGTGAAAAACGCCACAATCATCGATTAGCAGCGAGCTACTTCCGACATACGAAGAGTAGACTCGCTAGGGTCGTTCGCGTTAACAGCGCCCTGCTGTTAAGGACATATTTAAAGATCGGCCAGACCCGGCCGGCAAGCTGGAGAGGAACATCATGCGGCGCAGGATGGCATCAGGCGTAGTCGCGACGGTCGGCCTCGCCGTGGCTTCGTTCTTGTCCGCCGCACCCGCCAGCGCCCAGGTTTCCGGCTGCGAGCAGATCCAGAAGCTGCTCGTAGAGCGCCAGACGATCGTCGCCCGGCTCCAGGCTTCCCAGAAGGCCAAGAAGAAGATGACGCCGCAGGAAGCCTGCAGCACCTTCGGCCGGCTGGCGAACAACGGCGAGTCGGCCATCAAGTTCGCCACTGCGAACCAGGATTGGTGCCAGATCCCGCCTTCCTTCATCGACGGCATGAAGACCGACAATCAGAAAGTTCTGACGTTCCGCGGCCAGGCCTGCAATGCGGTCAAACAGCAGGCCGTGATGCAGCGGCGGGCCCAGCAGCAGGCGCAGGGCGCGAATCCGTTCGGCGGCGCCGATTCGATCACGAGTGGCACCGGCGGTGGGCTGCGCGTTCCGCAGGGCGCGCTCTAACCGGCGAGCCCGATCATGCCGGAGCCGGCACCGCTCCACGCCACTCCCGGAACTGACACCGTCCTGCCCGACGCGCTCAAAGGGCATTGGGTCGATACGTGGGCGCCACGTGCGACCCGTCCCTTTCTGAAGCTCGCCCGTATCGAGCGGCCGATCGGCTGGTGGCTCCTGCTGCTGCCGTGCTGGTGGGCGGCGGGGCTCGCCGCGATCGCCGCCGGCCGGCCCTATCCCGATTCCTGGCACAGCCTGCTCTTCCTGATCGGCGCGGTCCTGATGCGCGGAGCCGGCTGCACCTTCAACGACATCATCGATCGGAAGCTCGATGCCGAGGTGGCGCGTACGCGCGGCCGGCCGCTGCCGTCCGGGCAGGTGACGGCCAAGGCAGCCGCGCTGTTCATGATCGCGTTGTCGCTCGGCGGGCTTGCCGTGCTGCTGCAGTTCAACCGCTTCACGATCCTGCTCGGCATCGGCTCGCTGGCGATCGTCGCGGTCTATCCCTTCATGAAGCGGATCACGAACATGCCCCAGTTCGTGCTCGGCCTCGCCTTCTCATGGGGCGGACTCATGGGCTGGAGCGCCGTCTTCGGACAGCTCGATCCGCCGGCCTATCTGATCTACGCGGCAGCGATCGCCTGGACGGTCGGCTACGACACGATCTATGCGATGCAGGACATCGAGGACGACGTCATCGCCGGCATCAAGTCGAGCGCCCGCTATTTCGGCGATCATACGCGCGAGGCCGTGGCACTCTGCTTCGGGCTGGCGGTGTCGCTCACGGGTATCGCGATCTGGCTCGTCGGTGGCGGTGCCTTCGCCTGGCTCGGGCTCGCCGCCTTCGCCGCTCATCTCGGCCGGCAGGTCACGCGCCTTGCGGGCGCGAGCTCGCCCGAGGCCCTGGTGCTGTTCCGCTCGAACCGCAATGCCGGGCTGCTGCTGGCCGGCGGGCTGGCGCTTGACACGATCAGCCGGGCGCTGCTGGCAAGTTAATCCGTCAGCCTGTCGCCGGAAACGATCACCGGCAACTCCGCGATCCGTCCGGTCTTGCGACGCGTCAGGAAACGCGGGCGACGGCCATTGAGCAGGCCGTGGCGACGCCTGATCCGCACCGGGCCCAGCGCGACGCGGCCGATCTGCGGGAAGGGTTCGCTCACCACGCCGTCAGCAGTTTCGAGCAGCAGCGGCAAGCCGCTGGCGCGGCCGAAATCACGCCAGAGAGCGACGGCATCGGCCTCATCGGCACAGGCGACCACGATGGAGCGGCCATCGCCGGCCGTCAGCGCAAGCTCGAAACGGTCATCGTCACCCGCCGGGTTGGCGAGACGCAACGCGACCCCGCGCCAATTGGCCGAGCCGCGCAGGATTCGCACGGAAGCCAGGCGCTCGATCGCGGGCGCCGCCGGCCGGGCCGGCATCGGGTTGCTGGAAACGATCGCTGTGGTTGTCGAGCCGCCGAGGAGATGCGGCGCAAAGCCACCCTCCCCGGCAGCCGGCGTGACGCTGGCCATCGGTTATAACGCCTCTCTCAATCCCTGCTGCTACGGAGCCCTCTGTCGATGCCGGGGCTCTCGTGCTTGCCAGATGAGGATGGTCGCCAGCCGTGTCCGAGCGCTTAAGGGGTTGGGTTAAAGGATGGTGTTTTCGCCCCTGGCCGGGTCCATTGTGCTTGTTTCGGCGCTGATGCTTGACGGAATCTTTCGCAACCCGCCCGCATTTTCGGCTTGAAACCGCAACTTTCGCGACCGATACGAAGGGCATGAGTGCAATGACGCTACCGATCGCGGGCGAGCTGATGAAGGCAGCCTGCGAAAGCTGCCTGGAAGCCGGGGCCCTCGCACTGGATCTCTTCCGCCCGGGCGCGCAGACGGCGGCACGCACATGGTCCAAGAGTGGCGGCTCGCCGGTGACGGAGGCCGATATCGGCGTCGACACCTTCCTGCGCGTTCGCCTGTCGGCCCTGTTGCCGGAAGCTGCCTGGCTCTCCGAGGAGACGGTCGACGACGCCCTGCGCCTGTCGCACCGCTTCGTCTGGGTCGTCGATCCCATCGACGGCACGCGCGCCTTCATGAGCGGCTCGCCCGACTGGGCCGTCTGTGTCGCGCTGCTGGACGCCGGCGAGCCGGTGCTCGGCATCGTCCACGCCCCAGCCTGCGACGCGACTTATACGGCACTGCGGGGCGGCGGCGCGAAGCGCAGCGGCGACACCATCCAGACCTCGCCGGCCGGTAGCCTTGCCGGCGCAAGGATCGCCGGCCCCAAGCCGATGCTGGACGCGCTGGCGCAGTTCGAGCAGTTCGAGGCAGCCGCCAAGATCCCCTCGCTCGCGCTCAGGCTGACGCGCATCGCCGACGGCACGATCGACGCCGGGCTGATCTCGTCCGATGCACGCGACTGGGACCTCGCAGCGGCCGATCTCGTGTTGAGCGAGGCCGGCGGGCGGCTCAGCGACGCCACAGGAGGGGCTGTCGCCTATAACCGCCCCACTCCCGTGCATGGCATGCTGATTGCCAGCAATGGCGCGCTCGCCGCCCCGCTTCTGCATGCAGTCGGGCGGCTGCGCGACGGACAGACGCAGTCCGTCTGAGGCTTTTTTTGAAGGCTTGCCACCCGGCCCGCTCGCATGCGCAGCGCGGATGGCTTATGGGGGGCGCCAGAGCCCTGCAGGAGACACTGATGAGCGCGGAACCAGATCAGAAGCAGCTTCTCCATCTCGTCTTCGGCGGCGAGCTCGCCTCGCTGGAAGGCGTCACCTTCAAGGATCTGGCGAAGCTCGACATCGTCGGGATCTTCCCGAATTATGCCAGCGCCCACATGGCCTGGAAGGCCAAGGCCCAGCAAACGGTCGACCAGGCGCAGACGCGCTATTTCGTCGTGCATCTGCACCGCCTTCTCGACCCCGAAGCAACCAAGGCCTGAACCGGCACAGGATCTCGACGACACGCAGATGGGGTTTTCCCTCCTCAAGACGCGCGCGGCGCAGGAAACGCTCGGCCGATTGCTGGCCGGCTATCTGCGCCTCGTGCAGCGCACCAACAAGATCGTCTTCGAACCGGCGGACATCTATGACGATGTCCGGCCGGAGCTGCCCGTCATCTTCGCGATGTGGCACGGCCAGCACATCATGATCCCCTTCGCCCGGCCGGACTGGATGCCGGCCTGCTCGCTGGTCTCCCGCCATGGCGATGGCGGCTTCAACGCCGTGGCGCTGCGCGAACTGGGGATCGGCGCGATCCGCGGCTCCGGCGCGCTGGGCAAGAAGGTGCGCGAAAAGGGCGGCGCCAGCGCCTTCCTGGCGATGGTGCGCCGTCTGGCGGCGGGCGACACGATGGTGCTGACCGCCGATATCCCCAAGCGAGCCCGCATCGCCGGCCCCGGCATCATCGCTCTCGCGCGCGCTTCCGGCCGGCCGATCCGCGCCGTCGCGGTCGTCACCAGCCGCCGCATCGATTTCAACAGCTGGGACCGCGCCTCGATCGGCCTGCCCTTCGGACGCGGCGCGATCGTCGTCGGCGAACCGATCCTGGTCGCGCGCGATGCCGACGAGGCGACGCAGGAAGCAGCCCGCCTCGCCCTGCAGGCGAGCCTCGACGACGTCCATGCGCGGGCCTATGCGATCGTCGGCAGCCGCGATCCGGGCGCAGGCCTGCGTGAGCGGCAGCAGCCGGCCGGGGCGCCGGCATGAGCGGCAAGGGCGCGATCCTCAGGAGCTATCGCTACGCCACGGCCCTGCTTGAACCGGCCGCGGCCGGGCTGCTGCTGTGGCGCCGGCGGCGCGGCAAGGAGGATCCGGAGCGCCTGCCCGAACGCCGCGGCCATGCGGGGGTCAAGCGGCCGAACAAGCCCGTCGTCTGGCTGCATGGCGCCAGCGTCGGCGAGACGGTGACGCTGCTGCCGCTGATCGCCAAGCTGCAGAAGCGCGGCCTCGGCGTGCTGGTGACGTCCGGCACCGTCACTTCCGCCAAGCTCCTGGCGGCGCGGCTGCCCGCGGGCGTGATCCACCAGTACCTGCCGCTCGACGTGCCCCGCTACATGCGCCGCTTCCTCGATTACTGGCGGCCCGAGCTCTGCCTGATCTGCGAATCCGAGATCTGGCCCAATCTGCTGATCGAGGCGCAGCGCCGCACGATCCCGGTTGTCATGGTCAACGGGCGGATGTCCGAGCGCTCCTTCGCGCGCTGGTACAAGATGCCGAGGACCTCGCGCTTCCTGCTCTCCTGCTTCGAGGCGTGCCTCGCGCAGTCGCAGGGCGATGCGGAGCGGCTCGCCCAGCTCGGTGCGCCACGCGTCAGCGTCGCCGGCAACCTCAAATTCGATGTGCCGGCCCCGCCCGCCGAGCCGAACATGCTCGGGATCCTCGACGGCATGACGACCGGGCGCCCGGTCTGGATCGCCGCCAGCACGCATCCGGGCGAGGACGAACTCGTGCTCGCTGCCCATCTCGCGATCAAGCCCTATCTGCCGAAGCTCCTGACCATCATCGCGCCGCGCCATCCGCAGCGCGGCCCCGATATCGAGGCGCTGGCGCAGGCCAACGGCGTCGCCATGTCGCGCCGGGCCACCGGTGAGAACCCGGAGCGCGATGTCGAGCTCTATGTCGCCGACACCGTCAACGAACTCGGGCTGTTCTACCGGCTGTCGCAGGTCGCCTTCCTCGGCGGCTCGCTGGTCGAAGGCATCGGCGGGCACAACCCGATCGAGCCGGCCAAGCTCGGCTGCGCGCTGCTGCACGGCCCCTACGTCCACAACAATGCCGAGATCTTCGGGGCCTTCGACCAGGATGGCGGCTCGCGCTCCGTCGCCGATGCGCAGGCCCTGGCGGGTGCCGTGCATCGCTGGCTGAGCGACCCGGCAAGCGCGCGGCAGGCAGCGCGGGCGGCGGCGCAGACGGCGACTCAGCTCGGCGGCGCGCTCAACCGCACGCTCCATGCCATCGAGCCGCTGCTGATGCGCGTGGCGCTCGGGCAGCGCGACCCCACCTCCTGATGCTCAGCGCGCCACGCTTCTGGTGGCTGCCGAAGCCGACGCTCCCCGCCTGGCTGCTCTGGCCGCTCGGTTGGCTTTATGGCGCGATCACGCTGCGGCGCATGCGACGGACCGGCGCCGATCTCCCGATCCCGATCATCTGCGTCGGCAACTTCGTCGCCGGCGGCGCTGGCAAGACGCCGACGACGATCGCCATCGCGGAGCTGCTGAACCGGCGCGGCGAGACGCCGTTCGTGCTGATGCGCGGCTATGGCGGCCGGCTGGCTGGCCCCGTCGAGGTCGATCCCGACCATCATGCCGCCGCCGATGTCGGCGACGAGCCGATGCTGATGGCGCGCCATGCCCGCACCGTCATCGCCCGCGATCGGGTTGCCGGCGCGCGGCTGGCCCATGGGCTCGGCGCCAGCGTGATCGTCATGGACGACGGCTTGCAGAACCCCTCGCTCACGAAGCGCCTCAGGCTGGCGGTGGTCGATGGGCTTTCAGGCGCCGGCAACGGGCTCTGCCTGCCGGCCGGTCCACTGCGGGCGCCGCTCGCGGATCAGATCGATGAGGCCGACGCCGTGATCGTCATCGGCGAGGGCGAGGCCGGCCGGCAGGTTGCGGCCGCCGCCCGGTCCCACGGCCGGCCAGTTATTGCTGCCCGGCTGGAACCGCTGGGCACAGCGACCGAGCGGCTGAGGGGGCGAGACGTCCTGGCGCTTTCGGGAATCGGCCGGCCGGAGAAGTTCGCCGTCACGCTGCGGGAAGCCGGCGCCCTCATTGTCGCCGAGCGCTCCTTTGGCGATCACCATGCCTATACGGAAGGCGATATCGCCCAAGTCACGACCGAGGCGAAAAGGCGCGACGCGCTGATCGCCACCACGGAAAAGGACTGGACCAAGCTCGCGGCGCTCTGGCCGGAGACGGAGATCGATCGGATCGTCGTGGTGCCCGTCAAGCTCGTCTTCGCAGAACCGGACCGTGTCGAAAGCCTGCTCGCTGCCGCGTCAGGCGCGCCCGGCCCGGCGTAGCCTGAGCAGGACCGCTTCCGGCGAGGCGTAAGCCTCCTGCCATTCGATGGACCAGTAGCGCAGCTCCTCCAGGCGGATCGGCACGGACGTCACGGCGCAACGCACGAAGGCGCCGGGCTTCATCACGCGGAACTCGCCGGGGCCGTAATCGAGGACCGCCTCGGGCCCGCTCGGAGGAAGACGCTCGCTGATGTTCATCAAATTCGTATCAAATCATTGATCGGGAAACGGAAAACCGGAATACTCCAGAGCTTGTGATAATCTTCTGGTCGGTGATGTCCAGTCTCAAGCGCCTTGCCGCGTGTCTGATGAGCCTTTTACTGCTTGGAGCCCCGGCCGCCCTGGCCGCCGGCTACGAGCGCGTCTCGCTTCCGCTGGACGACGGGCATCTCGAAGGCGTCTTCTACCGCCCAGCCGGACCGGGGCCTTTTCCAGCCGTGGTCGCGCTGCATGGTTGCGGCGGTCTGTGGCGCGAGCAAGGCAAATTGTCGGTGCGGCATATGGACTGGGGCGAGCGGCTCGCTGCTGCCGGTTTCGCCGTGCTGATGCCGGACAGCTACGGTTCGCGCGGGCTCGGCTCGCAATGCGGCGTCAAGGACCTGACCGTGCGCGCCGGGCGCGAGCGCGTGAGCGACGCCGCCGCTGCGCGGAACTGGCTGCAGCACCGCAGCGATATCCGGCCCGGCATGATCTCCCTGCTCGGCTGGTCGGGCGGCGGCTCGACGGTTCTGGCCGCGATCCGCAAGGACCGGCTTCCAACCGACGGGCGGCCGGATTTCAAGCGCGCCATCGCGTTCTATCCAGCCTGCCGCGTGCAATCGGAATCGCCGAGCTTCTCGGCCCGCCTGCCGCTGCTGATCCTGATGGGGGATGCCGACGACTGGACGCCGGCAGCGCCCTGCGGCTACCTCGCCAAGGCAGCGCAGGCGCGCGGCGAGCAGGTCGGCCTCGTGCTCTATCCCGGCGTCCTGCATGATTTCGACCATCCGCGCCTCGAGGTGAGGGAGCGCGACAACATCGCCTATTCCGCCAGCGGCACAGGCAAGGTCACGGTCGGCACCAACATGGCCGCGCGCGAGGATGCGCTGAAGCGCGTCAACACCTTTCTCAACGCACCCTGAGCTTCAGAACAGATCGCCCTGCCCTGCCGGGGCCGGACCCTTGCGCAGCGGGCGCGGCGCCGGCTTCGGCCCGCCGGGCTCGCCTCCGGCAACGGTGACGCCGAAGCTGCCATCGCCAAGCTGCACCGTCAGCGCCCGGCCCGGAAGCGCTTCACCGACACTGCGCACCAGCGCGCCGGCCTCGTCGCGGATCAGCGCGTATCCACGCGCCAGCACGGTTTCGGGGCCGAGCGAGCGGATGAGCGTCCATAACGAGGTGAGACGATCGCCGCGCCGATGCAGGCTCTGCCCGAAGGCGCGCTCGGCCCGCTCGGCCAGTGCGGCACCACGGTCGCGACGCTGAATCAGGCTCTGACCGAAGGCGTTGCGGGCGCGCGCATCGAGTGTCGCCAGACGATCGCGGGCATGGGCGATGCGGGTGCGCTCCTTCTCCAATGCGTTCGTTCTGGCGTTGGCGAGGACGCGCGCAAAGCCCGCCAGTTCGGCCCTCAATTTGGCAAGCGCCACACGGGGCGAACGCGCCTCCAGCCGGCGCGACAGGCCCTGCAGCGCCTGCTCATGAGCGCGGGCGTTGCGCGCCAGCGCCGGAGCCAGCCGTGTCCCGGCGAGATCGAGTCGCTGACGCGGGCCGGACAGCACCGCTTCCGGCCCGGGAAGGGCGCGAGCCAGCGCCCTCAGGTCGCTGCGGCGGCGGTCGGAGAGGCGAAGCATCGCCCCGGCGTGGCGCCGCGACAGGTCCGCCACGAAGCTCATCAGCTCGGCGCGGACCGGCACGACCTTCTCGGCCGCGCCGGTCGGCGTCGGCGCGCGCAGATCGGCAGCGTGGTCGATCAGGGTCCAGTCGGTCTCGTGGCCGACAGCCGAGACGAGCGGGATGCCGGAGGTTGCGGCGGCGCGCACCACGACCTCCTCGTTGAAGCTCATCAGGTCTTCGAGCGAGCCGCCGCCGCGCGCGACGATGATGACGTCCGGTCTCGGGATGCGTCCGCCCTGCGCCAGCGCGTTGAAACCGGCGATGGCGTTGGCGACCTCGGCCGCGCTGGTCTCGCCCTGCACCCTCACCGGCCAGACCAGGACATGGCGGGGGAAGCGATCCTCCAGCCGGTGCAGGATGTCGCGGATGACGGCGCCGGTCGGCGAGGTCACGACGCCGATGACGGAGGGCAGATAGGGGATGAGCTGCTTGCGCTCCTCGGCGAAGAGTCCCTCGGCCGCCAAGCGCTTGCGCCGCTCCTCCAGCAGCGCCATCAGCGCGCCGGCGCCGGCCAGCTCCAACGAATCGATGACGATCTGGTAGCTCGACTTGCCGGCGAAGGTGGTGATCTTGCCGGTGGCGATGACCTCCAGCCCCTCCTGCGGCCGCGTCTTCAGCCGGCCGAAGACGCCCTTCCAGATCACCGCATCGATCTTGGCGTTGGTGTCCTTCAGCGAGAAATAGACATGGCCGGAAGCGACCGGGCCGCGATAGCCCGAAATCTCGCCGCGCACGCGCACGAAGCCGAAATTATCCTCGATGGTGCGCTTCAGCGCGCCGGAGAGGTCCGAGACGGACCATTCCGGGGCATTGCCGGTCGGCAGGGGCGATTCGGTGTTCATGACCGGACCATAACGGCCCTGCCCGCACAGCAGAAGCGTTGCCGCCGCAGCGATCGACCGCTATTGCGCCCGTGACGGAGCGGAGATGGCGCCATGAAAATTCTTCTGATCGGATCGGGCGGGCGGGAGCATGCGCTCGCCTGGGCGATATCGGCATCGCCGCTCTGCGACCTGCTGTTCATCGCGCCCGGCAATCCCGGCACGGCGCAATGCGGCGAGAACGTCGCGGTCGATGTCGCCGACCACAATGCGGTGATCGCCTTCTGCCGGTTGCAGGGCATCGACCTCGTCGTCGTCGGGCCTGAAGGGCCGCTTGTCGATGGCATCGCCGACGATCTCCGCCAGGCCGGGATCAAGGTCTTCGGCCCGTCGAAGGCGGCGGCGCAGCTCGAAGGCTCGAAGGGCTTCACCAAGGAGCTCTGCGCCGAATTCGCGATCCCGACCGCCGCCTTCGGGCGCTTCGGCGATGCGTCTTCCGCCAAGGCCTATGTCGCCGCTCAGGGCGCGCCGATCGTGATCAAGGCCGACGGGCTCGCCGCAGGCAAGGGCGTGATCATGGCCGAGACGCTGGACGAGGCGAATGAGGCCATCGACATGATGTTCGCCGGCGGGCTCGGCGAGGCCGGCGCCGAGGTGGTGGTCGAGGAATGGATGATCGGCGAGGAGGCCAGCTTCTTCGCCCTCTGCGACGGCACGCATGCGCTGGCGCTGGCCTCGGCGCAGGACCACAAGCGCGTCGGCGATGGCGACACCGGCCCCAACACCGGCGGCATGGGCGCCTATTCGCCCGCCCCCGTGATGACGCCCGCCATGGAAGAGCGCGTCATGGCCGAGATCATCAGGCCGACCCTCGCCGGAATGGCCAAGCGCGGCACGCCGTTCCAGGGCGTGCTCTTCGCCGGGCTGATGATCACGGCGCAAGGCCCCAAGCTGATCGAATACAATGTCCGCTTCGGCGACCCCGAATGCGAGGTGCTGATGCCGCGCCTCAAGAGCGACATCGTGCCGGCCCTGCTCGCGTCCTGCGACGGCGTGCTCGCCAGCGTCGATCTGCGCTGGCGCGACGAGGCGGCGCTGACCGTCGTGCTCGCGGCCAGGGGCTACCCGGCGAAGCCCGAAACCGGCAGCGTTATCCGTGGCGTCGAGAAGGCCGAAGCGCTGGACGACGTCCTCGTCTTCCATGCCGGCACCAAGCTGAAGGAAGGCGAACTCACCGCCAATGGCGGGCGCGTGCTCAACGTCGTCGGTCTCGGCAAGAGCGTGCGGGAGGCGCAGGTGCGGGCCTATGAGGCGGTCGACCGGATCGACTGGCCGGAGGGTTTCTGCCGTCGCGACATCGGCTGGCAGGCGGTGAAGCGCGAGCAAGGCTGACAGCTCGCCATGACCGGGTCTATGCTCCCGGCCATGGCGAACATCGACACGCTCTTCCCCGGCTTCAAGGCACACTGGATCGACGGGCCGATCGGCAAGATCTTCGCCCGCGTCGGCGGCGAAGGGCCGCCGCTGGTGCTGATCCATGGCTTCCCGCAGACCCATGCCGAATGGCACAGGCTCGCGCCGGAACTGGCCAAGACCCACACCGTCGTCTGCCCAGACCTGCGCGGCTATGGCTGGTCGGCGGCGCCGCATGGCGACGGAGGCAAGGCGACCTACACCAAGCGCGGCATGGGCGAGGACATCGTCGCGGTGATGCAGGCGCTCGGTCATCTGCGCTTCGGCGTGATCGGCCATGACCGCGGCGCGCGCGTCGCCTACCGGCTGGCCCTCGACCATCCCGGCCGCGTCGAGAAACTCGTGCTCCTCGATATCCTGCCGACCGTCTCGATGTGGGAGGGCATGGACGCCGCGCGCGCGATGCAGGTCTATCACTGGACCTTCCTGGCGCAGCCCGAGCCGGTGCCGGAGAACCTGATCAAGGCCGATCCGGTCGGCTGGCTCGACCACACCATCGCAAGCTGGAGCCGGGCAAAGAACCTCGACCTGTTCGACCCGCTGGCGATGCGATCCTACGCCGAATCCTTCAACGATCCCACGCGCATCCATGCGGCCTGCGAGGATTACCGGGCGGGCGCCACCACCGACATCGAGCATGACAAGGCCGATCTCGCCGAAGGCAAGCGCATCCTCTGCCCGACGCTGGTGCTCTGGGGCGAGGCTGGCATCCCGGCCAAGGGCGCGAGCCCGCTCGAGACGTGGCACCAGAGCTTCGCACCGCAGGCCGAGGGACAGGCGATCGACAACGGGCATTTCCTGCCCGAGGAAAATCCGGAGGCGACGCTGGCGGCGCTGAAGCCCTTCCTGGCTCGGGCGGTGGCTTGAGGCAGAGGACGGGAACGGAAGGCATGCCGGGCTCCCGTACCGCCATCTCCTCACAAGGAACCGGTCGCGCGCCGGAAATCGCGCTCGTGCTGGGTGCCGGCGGTGCGCGAGGCCTCAGCCATATCGCGGTGCTGGAGGCCTTCGACGAACTTGGGCTCAAGCCGTCGCAGATCGCCGGCTGCTCGATCGGCGCCATCATCGGCGCGGCCTATGCCGCCGGCCTCTCCGGCCGTGACCTGCGCGAGCATGCGCTGCAGAGCTTCCGCGACCGGGCCCGCGTGATCGCAAAGCTGCTCGACGCCCGCGTCGGCAAGCTCACCGACCTCGTGCGCGGGCTTGGCAACCCCGTGCTGATCGACGGCGAGCGGCTGCTGGACCTGTTCTGGCCGGAGGCGGTGCCGGATCGCTTCGAGGAGCTGGCGATCCCCTTCACCGCCGTCGCGGCCGACTACCATCGCCATGCCGAGGTGCTGCTCGACGAGGGGCCGCTGACGCCGGCCGTCGCGGCCTCGCTCGCCATCCCCGGACTGGTGCGGCCGGTCGCGCTCGGCGGGCGCGTGCTGATCGACGGCGGCGCCATCGACCCCCTGCCCTATCAAGGCCTGCTGGCGCCCGGCCGCATCGTCATCGCTGTCGATGTCAGCGCACCCACAACGGCAACGAGCGACACGCGCATTCCCGGCGCCATGGAGGCGATCGTCGGGGCATCGCAGATCCTGACCCGGACGCTGGTCCAGAGCATGGTCGAGCGCCGGCCGCCCGATATCCTGATCCGGGCGGGCGCCGATCGCATCGGCGGGCTCGACTTCTTCAAGGCCAAGGCGATCCTCGCGGCGGCCGAGCCGATCAAGGACGAGGTCAAGCGAGCGCTGGCGCGCGCTCTCGCAGCGGCGGGCTGACGGTTTCCGGCGCATCGCAGCGGAAACCGGGAAGCGCCGCTTCGAGCACGGTGCGGCCGTCTTCCGTCAGGCTGACGGCGCGGCTGTCCTTGCGACGACGCACCCACTCCATCTCGAAGCAGCGGCAGGCCAGCGCCGCTGCGAGATGTCCGGCAAGATGCGGCCGCCGCTCGCTCCAGTCGAGACAGGGACGCAAGGCGGCGCGGCGGCTCCTGGCGCTTGCTTCGGGATCGACCCCGAGCGCGACGAAGATGGCTTTCCCCGAATTGGTCAGCGCATAGCCGCCTTCGCTGGCAGAGAGATGGTCGCCCGTCATCAGCGCGTCGTGGATGCCGATGCCGAGCCGGCCGGCGAAATGGTCGTAGCAGGTGCGGGCCTGGCTCAATTCGGCGCCGACGCGCGACGGCAGGCGCCGGCTCGTCCCGTCCAGATTGGCGAGCACCATCAGGCCTTCGAGCGCCGCTGCAACTTCCGGCCCGGCCAGCCTGTAATAGCGGTGGCGCCCCTGCACGGCGACGTCGATCAGGCTGCCCTGCATCAGCTTGGCGAGATGGCCGCTCGCAGTCTGCGGCGCGACGCCGGCTATCCAGGCGAGTTCCTTGGCCGTGAGCGCACGGCCGTCCATCAGCGTGTGCAGCATGTTGGCGCGGGCAGGATCGCCCATCAGATGGGCGATCTCGGCGAGGTAGGGACCTTGCGTGTTCATGGGCCGCATGATGCGCCAACCCGCCACCACCGCAAGCGGGAACGCTACGGCGCCGGCCGTAGCATCGGCCCGCGACAGCCGCCGCCCCCAATGCCACAAGCGGGACATGGACAACACGACTCTCCTCCTCTTCGTCACCGCGACCTTCGTGCTCGCCGGCTTCGTCAAGGGCGTGATCGGGCTGGGCTTGCCGACCATCGCGGTCGGCATTCTCGGCGTGGTCATGGCCCCGGCCCAAGCTGCGGCGCTGCTGGTCGTACCCAACCTCGTCACCAATGGCTGGCAGATCGCGACTGGCCCGAAGCTCGGCGCGACGCTGCGGCGGCTCTGGCCGATGCTCGCAACCATCTGCTTGGGCACCTGGGCCGGCGCGGGCCTGTTGCAGCAGCAGAAGGACGGCTCCGCGACGCTCTGGCTCGGTCTGGCTTTGGTGCTCTATGCGCTTGTCGGGCTGAAGGCGGCGAAGCTGCGCGTGCCGCCGGCCTGGGAAGGCTGGCTCGGCCCCGTCATCGGCGTTGCGACCGGCGTCGTCACCGCCGCGACCGGCGTCTTCGTGCTGCCGGCCGTGCCCTATCTGCAGGCACTCGGTTTCGACAAGGACGAGCTGGTGCAGGCGCTCGGCATCTCCTTCATCGTCTCGACGCTGGCGCTCTCCCTCGGATTGATCGGCGCCGGCGCGCTCAATGGCACCGTCGCCTGGCAATCGCTGCTGGCTCTTGTGCCCGCACTGGCAGGCATGGGCGCGGGCCAGTTCATCCGCAGCCGCATCTCGCCCGCGACCTTCAAGATCTGCTTCTTCGCCGGCCTGCTGGCGCTCGGCGCCTATCTCTGCTGGCGCGGTCTTGCCTGACGGCGCGCATCTTGCTTAAGCACCCTGGACCACCTCGCCGGCCGTTAACGCCGCCCTAACCATACGGGCGCAGCCTCGGCGGGCAGCAACAGGAGCGCCTGCATGGATGCCTTCACCATGGTCGTCATGGCCTGCGTCGCCGGGGAGCCCCAGTGCACGACCGCGCGGATCAGCGAGATGGAGTTCACCACCGCCCAGGCTTGCGAAGCGCGGGTCGACGACATCATCGGCACGATGACCAAGGAATTCGGCAGGCGCCCCGAGTTCAAGGGCCGGCAGGTGACCTACGACGTCTCCTGCATGGACCGCACGCAGCTCGCGCAGAAGTTCGGCATCACCTCGTCGGATACCTGAGGCTCAACGCCGCTCGCGGAAGAAATCCCGGAGCAGCGCCGCGGCATCGGTCTCGCGCAGCCCGCCATAGATTTCCGGCACATGGTGGCAGGTCGGGCTCTCATAGAGCCTGACGCCGTTCTCGACCGCGCCACCCTTCGGATCGCCCGCGCCGAAATAGAGCCGCCTGATCCGGGCGAAGGAAATCGCGGCGGCGCACATCGGGCAAGGCTCGAGCGTGACGTAGAGATCGCAGCCGATCAGACGCTCGCTGCCGATCGCTTCGCAGGCAAGACGCAGCGCCAGCATCTCGGCATGGGCGGTCGGATCCTTCAATTCCAGCGTACGATTGCCGGCGCGGGCGAGGACCGCGCCGTCGCGCACTACCACCGCGCCGACCGGCACCTCGCCGCGCAGGGCGGCCGCTTTCGCCTCGTCGAAGGCGAGCGCCATCGCGTCTGGCGCGGGAGACGGTTTCGGCTGCGGCATCATCAACCCCTGCTTTGGCGCTCGCAGCGAGGAAAAGCCTCTGCTACAAGCGCCGGTCATAGAGCCGGATCCGATCAGGTTGGATCAACCTGATCGGTGAATCCGTCTCTCAGATATTGATAGAGAACGCGTTATCCGATCAGATTGCGTCGCAAGCTGATCGGCGCGCGCTCTAGCGAATAAGCGAGCCAGGCCTCTCCGCAAAGCGGTTGTGCTCGGCCGGCTCAGGAGCAACCATGAAAGACGACAGCAACAACAGAGGCCGCGGCCCCCACAAGGGCGGTGGCGCCGGCGGCCGTGGCCCCGGCAAGGGCTTCGGCGGCAAGGGCTTCGGCGGCCGTTCCGGCGGGGAAAGCCGTGGGCCGGCGCGTGACGGCGAACGCAAGCCGTTTCGGGCTCACTCCGCCAGCGACGGGCGCCCCGCCCGCGATGGCGAGCGCAAACCGTTCCGCGGCCATTCGGCCGGCGACGAGCGCCCGGCCCGCCGTTTCGAGCGACCGGCCGGCAGCGAGGGCGAAGCCCCGCGTCCGCGCCGCTTCGACGGTGAAAGGCCCGCCCGCTTCAAGCCGGAAGGCGAGGGCCGCAGTTTCCGCGAGCGTTCGGGCGATGAGCGGCCCCGGCGCCCGGCAGGAGCGGGCGATCGCCCCTTCCCGTCTCGCGACAGGGCGCAGGGCGGCGCCGACCGGCCGCCGCGCGGCGAGGGTCGCGACGGCGAGAAGCGTTTTTCGCGGCCGCGCACGCCGCGCTTCGAAGGTGGCGGAGGCCATGACGAGCGGCCGCGCCGTTCGCACGACGCCGCACCCGAGCGCAAGCTGATCACGGCGGAGGAGCCGGAGCGGATCGCCAAGGTGATGGCGCGCGCCGGTGTCGCCTCGCGCCGCGACAGCGAGGCGATGATCGCGGAAGGCCGCGTCAGCGTGAACGGCACGGTGCTGGAAAGCCCGGCCCTCGACGTGAAGCCGACCGATATCGTGCTGGTCGACGGCGAGCCCTTGCCGGCGCGCGAGCGCACGCGGCTGTGGCTCTACCATAAGCCCCGCGGCGTGGTGACGACCAATTTCGACCCGGAAGGCCGGCCGACCGTCTTCGACGCGCTGCCGGAGGACCTGCCGCGCGTGCTGACCATCGGCCGGCTCGACATCAACACCGAGGGCCTGCTGCTTCTGACCAACGACGGCGGGCTGGCGCGGGTGCTGGAGCTGCCGGAGACTGGCTGGCTCAGGCGCTACCGCGTGCGCGCCTTCGGCGAGGTGACGCAGGACGTGCTCGACACGGTGAAGGACGGCGTCACCATCGACGGCATCCATTACGGGCCGGTGACCGCCCGCTTCGAGCGCCAGCAGGGCTTCAACACCTGGCTGACGGTCGATCTGCGCGAGGGCAAGAACCGCGAGGTCAAGACGGTGCTCGAGCATCTCGGGCTGACGGTGAACCGGCTGATCCGCATCTCCTTCGGCCCCTTCCAACTCGGCGACCTGCCCGAGGGAGAGGCCGACGAGATCCGCTCGCGCGTGCTGCAGGACCAGCTCGGCACCGAGCTCGCCGCCCAGGCCGGCGCCGACTTCGAATCGCCGCGCCGCGACGCACTGCCCGCCGCGCCGCGCCCGGCTCCGGCGGGCGACGACCGCCCGCGGCGCCGCCGCGACGAAACGGGACGCGATGGCGAACCGGCCCGCGCGCCCTTACGCGGCGACAAGCCGTGGACCCGCACGGTCTGGCGCGATGCCGAGACCGAGCCGCAGCGCGAGCGGAAGGCACCGCCGCGCCGTGGCGCCGACCCCAAGCTGGAACGCCAGAGCCGCGAGGAGAGCGGCGGCGTCGCGCGCCGGCGCGACAAGGCCATCGCCGATCCCAAGGGCCGGCGCGTGCTGGTCGAGCGTGTCGCCGCCCCCGCGCGCGCGGAGCCGGAGGCACCGCGCGAGAGCAAGCGCAGGCCCGATCGCAAGCCGCGCCAGGAACGGGGCAGCGCCGAGGCTCGGCCTCCGCGCTCCTTCGACCGCCCGAGCGGCGGCGAGAGACCGGCGCGACGCCCGCGCGAGGACGCCGGAGCGCGAGACCGCGCCGATGAGCGGCCCTGGCAGGATCGCGCGCCGCGCGGGGACCGCCCCGACCGCGCCCCTCGCGACGGAGCCGAGCGCCCTGCCCGCCGCTTCAGCGAGCGGCCGGCCGAGGATCGCCCCCGCAGCCGCAGCTTCGATGACAAGCCCGGTGGCGGCAGAAGCTTCGGCGGCGGCAAGAGCTTCGGCGCCCGTTCCTCCGAGCGACCTTCTGATGACCGGCCGCGTGGCCGCAGCTTCGGCGACAAGCCGGGCGGCGGCAAAGGCTTCGGCGGCAAGAGCTTCGGCGCCCGCTCCTCCGAGCGGCCGGCCGGCGGCGGACGCCCCTTCGGCGGCAAGCCGGGCGGCGGGCGGCCTGGTGGTGGCAAGGGCCCGCGCCCCGGCGGCGGTGGCAGAGGTCCGCGCCCTGGCAGTGGCGGTAACCGCGGCTAAGCGATGCGGATCGTCGGCGGACGCCTGGGCGGCCGGCCACTGGCCGGCCCGAAACCGGGGATCGGCAGCATCCGGCCGACCTCGGACCGCCTGCGCGAATCCCTGTTCAACGTGCTCGCCCATGCCTATGGCGATGCGATCGAGGGCGCTCGCGTGCTCGATCTCTTCGCCGGCACGGGAGCTCTCGGCTTCGAGGCGCTGTCGCGCGGCGCCGGCTTCGCCCTGCTCGTCGATGACGGGACGGAGGCCCGCGGCATCATCCGCGAGAACCAGATGGCGCTGGGCATCGCCGGCTTCAGCCGCATCTTCCGGCGCGACGCGACCAAGCTCGGCCCGATCACCGGCATGACCCCCTTCGGCCTCGTCTTCTGCGACCCGCCCTACCGCAAGGGGCTGGGCGAAAAGGCTCTGGTCTCGGCCCGCGAAGGCGGCTGGCTGGAGCCGGAGGCGCTGATCGTGCTGGAAGAGGCGGCGGATGCCGAGATCGTCCTGCCCGAGGGCTTCGAGGAGCTGGAGCGGCGGGGTTATGGCGAGACGCAGGTGATGGTGCTGCGGGCCTCATAGAGCCACGGCGGCGCCAGCGAACTTATCCCCACCCGCTGTTTCGCGCTTAGTCTCCGCATCCGCCGCGGAGACCCAGCGCCGGATGCCCACCCTACGATCCATCGAACCTTGCGGGCACGCTGCCCGCCACCATGCCGTTGCTTGCCGGCTCGCCGGCGATCGCATGATGCGTGCCCTCGCCCGCCTGCAGGCGCTGATCGAGAAGGGCGGCTTCAATCCGGATCAACCGCGTGTTCCGGCGGGCAGCCCCGAGGGCGGCCAATGGGGTGGCGGCGAGGGCTCCGGCCAAAGCCGGCAGCCCGGCATCGGCGACAATGGCGGCCCGGCGCTCGACCTGCCCAAGGATACAGCGAGGGGCCAGCCTTCAAAGACACAGGCCGCAAAGGCGCTGGCCAAAGCGATCGCGCTTCAGGCTCTGCGCCGAGCAGGTCCGGTCGGCGTCGTCATTACAGCGATCGAAGTGGGGCACTGGCTCTATACGGAGTATCCCTCGATCCGCTCCTATCAGGACGAGCCGAAGTCGCTCGACGAGTTGCAGCAGCATGTCGGTCAGCAGCGACCGGGCTATGACGACCACCATATCGTCGAACAGCACACGCGGTTGAACCAGGACTTTTCGCGCTCCATGATCGATAGCGTCGAGAATGTGGTCAGTATCCCGCGATACAAGCACCACGAGATCAGCGGGTGGTATGGTAGGCGAAACTGGAAGCTCGGCATGCAGACGCCACGCGACTATCTTCGAGGCAGAGACTGGTCGGAGCATGTGCGGATCGGTCATCAAGCCTTGCGGCAGTTTAAGGTGCTCAAATGATGCGGCAACGAGATTTGAAGTCCCTGTCGAACGCCGAGATCGTGCGACTTTTTGAACAGCTCTGCATCGAGCAATACGATGCGATCGAGCGTAACGAAAACGCACGAGCCAATCGCCTAATCTTGAAAACATGGGCTCTGGCAACTGAACTCAAATCCCGTCGTGGAGATCAGAGGCGCGTCCTCATGGAACTCTTTGGTCACCCCAACATGCAAGTCCGCCTGACGGCTGCGCATGCCAATCTCGCGGTCGACTACGTCGCTGCGCGACGCGAACTTCAGGCCATCGTCGACGAGCAATGGTTTCCACAAGCCGGCGATGCCGGCATGACGCTGGACAATCTCGATTCCGGTTTCTATCGACCGAGTTGATCGCAGTCGCGCCGGGCCCCCATCCGCCGGCGCCGTCATCGTTCCCTCACCGCCGCCCGAACAGCCGCTCGATATCGCTGAGCTTCAGCTCGACATAGGTCGGGCGGCCGTGATTGCACTGGCCGGAATTCGGCGTGATCTCCATCTCGCGCAGCAGCGCGTCCATTTCCTCGGGGCGCATCCGGCGGCCGGCGCGGACCGAGTTGTGGCAGGCCATCGTCGCCAGCACATGGTCGAGCCGGCGCTCCAAGGAGCCGGCCGTGCCATGCTCGGCCAGCGCATCGGCGACATCGCGGACGAGGCGCTGGAGATTGCCGCCGGCGAGCTGGGCCGGCGCCTCGCGCACCAGCACCGCGCCCGGGCCGAAGGCTTCGATGACGAGGCCGAGGCTTTCAAGCTCGCTCCCGGCAGCGACCAGCCGGTCGGCATCGACGGGGTCGAGTTCG
Organism: Bosea sp. NBC_00550; assembly: GCF_026020075.1. Classification (NCBI taxonomy): domain Bacteria; kingdom Pseudomonadati; phylum Pseudomonadota; class Alphaproteobacteria; order Hyphomicrobiales; family Alloboseaceae; genus Allobosea; species Allobosea sp. NBC_00550. The sequence goes on along the minus strand of NZ_CP102772.1, from coordinate 5,468,204 downwards.
ACCACCTCGGGCAGCAACAAGGGCTGGCGGGCGATGCCGGAGCGGGCACGCTCGGCTTTCAGCCGCTCATAGACCAGCCGCTCATGGGCGGCGTGCTGGTCGACGATGACGACACCCTCGCGGGTCTGGGCGACGATATAGGTTTCGTGGAGCTGGGCGCGCGGGGCGCCGAGCGGCCGGTCGAGCGCGTCGGCTGACGGCTCGGCGAGATGCGCGCGGGCATCGGCGGAAGGCGCGGCGAAATCGGAGAAGCCGGATTGCGGCGGTGAGTACGAGGCCGACGCTGCGGCACTCCAGCCCGGCGTCTCCGGAAAAGCGGGACGCGGGATGGCGTTGCCGCTGCCGCCCATCGAGAAAACGGCGCGGAAGGCATCGAGCGTGCGCGCGCCACCGGTCGTGGTGGCGCGGTGGCCGGCGGCGGCGAGCGCCGCCTTCAGGCCGGAGACGACGAGGCCGCGCACCAGCGCCGGATCGCGGAAGCGCACCTCGCTCTTGGCCGGATGGACGTTGACGTCGACCGAGCGCGGATCGCAGCCGACATCGACGAAGAGCACCGGATGCCGGTCGGAAGGGACGACGTCGGCATAGGCTCCGCGCACGGCCGAGAGCAGCAGCTTGTCGCGCACCGGGCGGCCGTTGACCGCGAGATGCACGCCGGCCGAGGTGCCGCGATGGAAGGTCGGCAGGCCAGCGAAACCGCTGATGCGGAAGCCTTCGCGCTCGGCATCGATCTTCAGCGCATTCTCGGGGAAGTCCCGGCCGAGCGCGCGGCCGAGGCGGCGCAGAAGCCCTTCCTCGCCGAGCGGCTCGGCCGCCCAGTCGAAGGCGCTGACATGCTCGCCTTCGAGCGAAAAGCGGATCTCGGGATGGGCGATGGCGAGGCGCCGCAGCATCTCGGAAACGGCCTGCGCCTCGGCGCGGTCGCTCTTCAGGAATTTGAGGCGCGCCGGGGTGAAGATGAAGAGGTCGCTGACCTCGATCCGCGTGCCGGGCGCGGCGGCAACGGGGCGGACCACGCCCTTCTCGCCGGCCTCGACGACGAGGCCGTGCCCTTGCGGCGCCTCGCGCCGGCGGGTCGCGATCGAAAGCCGCGCCACCGAGCCGATGGAGGGCAGCGCCTCGCCGCGGAAGCCGAGCGAGCGAATCGCGAAGAGGTCCCCCTCGGGCAGCTTCGAGGTGGCGTGGCGCTCGACCGCGAGTTCGAGGTCTTCCGGCGTCATGCCGGCGCCGTCGTCGACGACGCGGATCAGCTCGCGCCCGCCGCCCGCGATGGTGACGGCGATCGCGCGCGCGCCGGCATCGATCGCGTTCTCGACCAGTTCCTTCACGGCCGCTGCCGGGCGCTCGATCACCTCGCCGGCGGCGATGCGGTCGACCAGGACGGGATCGAGGCGGCGGACGGTCATGGACTCGCCGTCATTCCGGGGCTTCGCGTCAGCGAAGAGCCCGGAATCCATGAACACCGGAGCTTGCCGACAGGGGCTGCTGCGGTCGAGGGAACCATGTCGGACCTGCGGTTATGGGTTCCGGGCTCAGGCCTTCGGCCTGCCCCGGAATGACAATGCGGCCAGCCGATTCGCTCAGCTGCGCCCCTCGGCAAGATAGCTCTTGGCGAGGAGCTTCGCCTCCTCCACCGCGGGCTGGTCGAAGGGATCCACACCCATGGCGTAGCCGGTCAGGATCGTCTCCAGCATGAAATGCATCAGCACCTCGCCATGGCTGGTCTCGTCGATCCGCTCGACATGGAAGCGGCGGACCGCGCAGCCATTCTTGGCGAAGGTGTCGATCATGGCGATGCCCTGCGCCGCCACCAGATCGCCGATCGTCTTGCCGGCGAAATCGGCCTGCCCGATCTTCTCCGCCAGGGCTGCGTCGATCTTCGGACCCTTGCCCTTCACGTTCGTGGTCAAGACCGTGAAGAACTTGTCCTTCGGCCCGGCGAGATAGAGTTGCTGCTGCGAATGCTGGTCGACGGGGCCGAGCGCGCCGACCGGCTGCGTGCCCTGCCCGTCCTTGCCGAGGCTCTCGGCCCAGAGCTGCATCCACCAGCGGGTGAGCAGCGCCAGCTTGTCGGCATAGGGCATGAGCACGGCGATGTTCTTGCCGGAGCGCATGGCGGCGAGGTGAAGCGCGGCTCCGACCGCCGAGGGCGTCTCGCGGACATCCTTGCCGGCCAGCAGCGGCGCCACCGCCCTTGCCGCGCCAAGCCGCAGCGCCTCGATGTCGAGGCCGAGCACGGCGGCCGGCAGCAGGCCGCAATTGGTCAATACCGAATAGCGGCCGCCGACATCGGTGTGGTGCTCGAGGAAGGGCGTGCCATAGGGTTCCAGCAGCGCGCGCAGCGGGTGCAGCTTGCCGGCTTTGGCCGGCTCGGAAAGCCCCTGGAAGTGATCACCGATCTGCTTGTCGTCGAGATGCGCGCCCCGCAGCGCCTCGATCGCAGCGATCGACTGCAGAAGGGTCTCGCCGGTGCCGCCCGATTTCGAGATCGCGACGAACTTTGTCGTCTTGAGCGGCAGCCTGGCGAGCAGCGCCGCATATGTCGCCGGGTCGAGATTGTCGATGAAGTGGACGCGCGGGCCGGAGGTGAACTGGGAGAGGCCGGGGATGCCGTAGCCGGTGAGTTGCGCGAGAGTCTGGCCGCCCAGGCTGGAGCCGCCGGTGCCGAGCACGAGCACATCGGTGGTGCCGCCCTGCTTCAAGCGCTCGGCGGCAGCCTTCACGGGGCCGAGATCGGCCGTGTCGCTCGGCAGCTTCAGCAGCGGAAGCGAGCCATCCCTGGCCTGCCCCTGCAGCTTCGCCAGCGCAGGCTTGAGATCCCCCAGCGCCTTTTCGAAGGCCGCATCGGGAATGCCCCCTTTGCCGACCTTGGATTCGAGCGCGAGATCGAAGCTTTGCTGAAGCATGGGCACTATCCGTATCGACAGGAAGACAGGGCTATTTCAGACCAGCCCGACCGGCTTGCCAACCGCCTGGACGAGCAGGTCGGGATTGCCGAACAGGCGCTGCGCGACGCGCTTGACGTCGGCCAGCGTCACGGCAGCGAAGAGGCCATTGCGCCGGGCGAGGAAATCGGGCGTGTCGCCGCGCAAGGCGAGATGCAGCAATTCGCCGGCGATCTTCGGGGAGGTGTCGAAGCGCAGCGGGTAGGAGCCGATGATGTAGCGCTTGGCTTCCTCGACCTCATGTTCGGTCGGGCCCTCGCTGGCGAGCTTCATCATCTCCTCGCGGATCACCTTCATCGACTCTGCGGCGCGGTCGTTGCGGGTGGCCGTGCCGCCGACCAGCATGGCGCTCTCGCGCAGCGGCATCATGCTGGAGGAGACGCCATAGGCGAGGCCGCGCTTCTCGCGCACTTCCATGAAGAGGCGCGAGGTGAAGGCGGAGCCGCCGAGGATGTGGTTGAGCACGCTCGCGGGGATGAAGTCGGGGTCGTGCCACATCAGCCCCGGTCCCACGAAGCGCAGGACGGTCTGCGGCACGTCGAGATCGATGACATGTGTCTGGCCGAGGCCCTGGATCGGCAGCGGCTCGGAAGGGCGCGGACGCGCTTCCCCGGCCGGCAAGCCGCCGAACAGCAGGTCGAGGCGCCCGGCGAGCTCGGCAGCCGTGATGTCGCCGACCACGACGACCTTGAGCCCGCCGCGATCGAGCAGGTCCGGCGTCAGCACCCTGAGCGCCGGGGCTTCCAGTTTCGAGACGCTGTCGACATCGCCTTTCTCCGGCCGGCCGTAGGCATGGCCCGGGAAGGCCGCGGCGAAGAGTGCGTTGCGGCACATCACTTCGGGATTCTGTGCCTGGCGCTGCAGACCGGCGATGATCTGCGCCCGGACGCGGGCAACGGCGTCCGCATCGAAACGCGGCTGGTTGAGCGCCAGCGCCAGCAGTTCGAAGGCGGTGTCGCGGTGGCCCGCCAGGGTCTGCAGATGACCGTGGAAATCATCCCGGCGGGCCTCGAAGCCGAGGCTGATCGCGTGGTCCGCCAGCCGGCCCTGGAAGGCTTCGGCGTCGAGATTGCCGGCACCCTCGTCGAGGAGTCCCGAGATCAGATAGGCACTACCGGTCGCGTTCTCCGGATCCCGGCTGGCGCCGCCGTCGAAGGCGAAATCGACCGCGATCAACGGCAGGCTATGGTCTTCGACGAGCCAGGCCTCGATGCCGCCGGGCGAGCGGACGGTCTGGACCGCGATGGCGGGGCCGGCGGTATTGAGCTTGGGGGTCGGAATCGGCGCGTTCATGTCGCTTCCTGTCGGCGGGCCCTGAAGCCCGCCCGTTCGAAAGGGTAAGACCGCGAGGTCAGGCGGGCAGGAGCAGGCCGGTGACGCTGCGATCCGGCTTCAGATAGCGGCGGGCAGCCTCGACGACGGCGTCGCGGCTGATCGCCTCGATGCGCTGCGGCCAGGCGATTACGTCCTCGACGGTCTCGCCGACAGCCAGGGCCGAGCCGAAGATGCGGGCGAGCGAGGCCTGATTGTCGCGGGCAAAGATCGTCTCCGCGACGAGCCGCGTGCGGGCGCGCGCCAATTCGAGCTCGCTCGGCCCCTCAGCCAGGAAGGTCGCGAGGACGGCGTCGAGGCCTGCCTCCATCGCGGCCATCTCGACGCCCGGGCGCGGGCTCGCCGAGAGCTGGAAGGCCGAACGATCGACCATCGAGCCCATGAAATAAGCATTGGCGCCGGCCGCCAGCTCGTCCTCGACACAGAGCTTGCGGTAGAGCCGCGAGGTCGTGCCGCCGCCGAGGATCTCGGCGACGAGTTCGAGCGCCAGAACCTCGTCGCGGTCTCCGCTGGTGTATGTCGGGGTCAGCCAGCCACGGCGCAGCGAGGGCTGCTGCACGCGGCGGTCGTTCAGCGTCACACGTCGCGAGGCGCGGGGCTCGGGCTCGATCGGGCGGCTGCGGACCGGCGCCGCGCCGCGGGCCGCGATCTTGCCATAGCTCTCCTCGGCGAGACGGCGCACCTCGGCGGCATCGGTGTCGCCGGCGACGACGAGGATCGCGTTCTCGGGCGTGTAGAAGCGCTGGTAATAGGCGAAGGCGTCGTCCCGGCTCAGGCCCTCGATCTCATGTTCCCAGCCGATGATCGGGGTGCCGTAGGGATGGTGGAAGAACAGCGTCGCGGAAAATTCCTCGCCGAGTTCGGCAGCCGGGTCGGAATCGACGCGCATGCGCCGCTCCTCCAGCACCACGTCGCGCTCCGGCGCGACGACGCTCTCGTCGAAGGAGAGACCGGTCATCCGGTCGGCCTCGTAGTCCATCATCGCGCGCAGATGCTCCTTTGGCACGCGCTGGAAATAGGCGGTGTAGTCGAAGGAGGTGAAGGCGTTCTCCTGGCCACCATAGCCGGCGACGATCTTGGAGAACTCGCCGGCGGGCCAGCGCTGCGTGCCCTTGAACATCAGGTGTTCAAGGAAATGCGCGATGCCCGACTTGCCGGCCGGATCATCCGCCGAGCCGTTGCGGTACCAGACCATGTGGGTGACGACCGGCGCGCGGTGGTCCTTCACGACCACGACATCGAGACCATTACCGAGGCGGAAGGACTCGACGGGCTCCGCCGCGTCGGGCTGGCGCGCGTGGATATTCACCTGATGCCGTCTCCTGCTCAGATAAGAAGGGGCGGGCACGATGCGCCCGCCCCAAAGAGAACTTGGTCAGCTTGCCCGGCTTCGGCAAGGGCTCGCCTCAGCCGATTCCGCGGATCGCCCCTATTCGGGTTTGATCTGCATCACCGGGCCTTGGCCGGTCACGAATTCGCGCTGGCCGACGGCCTGCTTGTCCTCGACCGGGCCACCGCGACCGGGGCCGAATGCGGCCGTGGCTGCCGGGCGACGATATCCGGTCGGCGGCTCGCTCAGCAGGCGACGCGGCGGCTCGCTGCCATAGGCCAGCGTCTCCTCGGCAGCCTGATTGCGGCGGGCAGCCAGATCCTTGCCGATGCGGATCGGCTGAATCTGGTTGTTATAGTTGCTGTGTTCCTCGACGATGGTCGGCGCCACCTCGCCCCGCGAGATCCGGCCGCGGCGCAGCTCTTCCTGCGACAGGACCGGGTTGTTGCGCGCCTTCTCCGTCAGCACATAGGCTGGGCGATTGGCCTCGTCCTTGCGGCGCTGGACGTCCGGATCATTGGGCCAGGCGGCACTGCGGGCGCTGGCAGGATCCTGCGGACGCGGCAGCGTCGAATTCGGCGGCACGACCAGCGGCGGCCGAGCGCGATACTCGATATCGCCGCCGGCACCACGGCCGCCAAAAGTTCCCTCGATCAGGTTCTTGAACAGCATGCCCTCCTGCGCAAAGGCAGGTTGAGCGGCCAGCACGAGCCCGCCGGCGAGCAGCAGATGCGTCACGCGGATGCGTTGCGCCATGTCAAATCTCCCTTTGGACGATCTCAAGACCCGCCTCAACCACGGAGGAGCGGCGAAAGGATGGCGAGACCGTCACTCAGCTGTCTTTTCCCCAGCCGGTCGGAAGGACTCATACAGGAGCCCGACCACGCCGACAACGATCGCGACATCGGCGATGTTGAAGATGTACCAGCTGAAATTACCCCAGTGAAAGTGAACGAAGTCCACAACCGCGCCGTAGACAGCACGATCAACGCCGTTGCCCAGCGCCCCACCGATGATCAGGGCGAGGCTCAGGACCGTCAGCCTGTCAGGACTGCGCCACATCCAGCGCCAGAGCCAGATGGCCGCGACGAAGGAGATCACCACCAGGAACCAGCGGCCGAGATCGGTGCCCTGCTGGAACAGGCCGTAGGAGATGCCGCGGTTCCAGGCGAGCACGATCGTCAGGAACGGGGCGAGATCGAAGGGGCCGTTCTCGGCCAGCCCGACATTGTAGAGCAGCCAGGATTTCAGGACCTGATCGGAGATGAAGACGATCAGGACCGTGGCCAGGCCGAGGCGGCGGGCAGGCGTCATCAGGCGCGCACTCCCAACTCCTTCAGCGCCTTCGCGTCGCGTGGCGTCACCTGCGGATAGGCCGGGTCGGCCGTCGCCGGGTCGAAATACTTCCAGGAACGGGCGCATTTGATGCCGTCGGCGCGATGCGGCACCACTGCCACGCCCGGCACATCGAGGAGACGGAAGGCCTCGGCCGGCCCCTCCCCGTTCTCGATGCGAACATCGGAGGTGATGCCGATCTCGGCGAGATCGACGCCCGACAGGGCTGCGTAGAGATCGGCGTCGGAAACGAAGACCTGGGGAGCAGCTTCAAGCGAGGAGCCGATCCGCTTGGCGGCGCGCTCAAGCTCGAGCGCGCCGGTGACGACGCGGCGGACGCGGCGGATCTTGCTCCAGCGCTCGGCGAGCTCGGGATCGAGCCAATCCTCCGGGGCGCGTGCGAAGAGTTCGAGATGGACCGAACCCTCGGCGGCCTTCTGCTCCGGGTAGCGTTCGAGCCAGGCTTCCTCGGAGGTAAAGACGAGGATCGGCGCCAGCCAGGTGGTGAGGCTGCGGAACAGATGATCGACCACCGTCAGCGCGCTCTTGCGGACGTGGCTCGACAGCGGGTCGCAGTAGAGCGCGTCCTTGCGGATGTCGAAATAGAAGGCCGACAGCTCGGTGTTCATGAACTGCGAGAGCAGCGTCACGACCTTCTTGTAGTCATAGGTGCGGTAGGCCTCCGCGACCTGCGGCCCCAGTTCCGCGAGCCGGTGCAGCATCAGCCGCTCCAGCTCCGGCATGGTCTGCACGTCGGAGACGCGGACATCCTCGCTGAAATGCGCGAGCGTGCCGAGCATCCAGCGCTGCGTGTTGCGCAGCTTGCGATAGGTCTCGACGAAGGTCTTCAGGATCTCCTTGCCGATGCGCAGATCGTCGGAATAATCCGCCGCCGCGACCCAGAGGCGCAGGATGTCGGCGCCGGAATCCTTGATGATGTCCTGAGGGGCGGTGACGTTGCCCTTCGACTTCGACATCTTCTCGCCCTTCTCGTCCAGGCAGAAGCCATGGGTCAGGACGATGTCGTAGGGCGCACGTCCGCGCGTGCCGCAGCTTTCAAGCAGGCTCGAATGGAACCAGCCGCGATGCTGGTCCGAGCCTTCGAGATACATCACGCGGTCCTTGCCGCCCTCGTCCTTGCGGCGGGCGCGCAGATCGGCCCGCTTCTCCAGGGTGAAGGCGTGGGTGGAGCCGGAGTCGAACCAGACGTCGAGCACGTCGGTGACGCGCTCATATTTCGCCGGATCATAGCCGAGCGGCTTCAGGAAGCGGGCGCCGTCGGTGTCGGTGAACCAGGCATCGGCGCCCTCGGCCTCGAAGGCCTCGGCAATGGCGGCGTTGACCTTCGCGTCGATGAGGATCTCCTTCGTCTCCTTCTCGACGAAGACGGTGATCGGCACGCCCCAGGCGCGCTGGCGCGAGACCACCCAGTCGGGCCGATTGGCGATCATGCCGTTGATGCGATTCTCGCCAGCGGCCGGCACCCACTCGGTTTCCTTGATCGCCTTCAGCGCGCGGTTGCGCAGCGTGTCGGCGTTGCCACCCGCGACCGGCTGCGGATCGGCTACGTCCGGCGCGCCGGCCTCGCCGATCGGCTTGTCCATGGCGATGAACCATTGCGGCGTGTTGCGGAAGATCACCGGCTTCTTCGAGCGCCAGGAATGCGGATACTGGTGCTTCAGGCGGCCGCGCGCGACGAGGTTGCCGGCCTCGACCAGCGCCTTGATGACGACGTCGTTGGCGTTGCCCTTCTCGCCCTTGTCGGTGATGACCTGCGCGCCCTCGAAGCCCGGAGCCTCCTTGGTGAAGCGGCCATCGGCATCGACGGTATAGGGGATGCGGGTCTCGATGCCTGCCTTCACAAGCTTCTGGCCGTTCGCCATCCAGACGTCGAAGTCTTCGCGACCGTGGCTCGGTGCCGTGTGAACGAAGCCGGTACCGGCTTCGTCGGTGACGTGATCACCATCGAGCAGCGGAACGTCGAAATCATAGCCGCGGCCGCGCAGCGGGTGAGCACAAAACATCGTTCTGAGCTCGTTGGCCTCAACGGCCTTGATCCGATGAAAGCTCGATACCTTGGCAGCCTTCAGGACGGATTCCGCCAGCTTGTCAGCGAGGACGAACTTGGCTCCCGGCTTCACCCAATTCCCTTCGGGCGCGTCGTCAACCTTGTACACGCCATAGGACAACTTGGAGGAGTAGGCGATCGCCCGATTACCGGGAATGGTCCAAGGCGTCGTCGTCCAGATAACGACCGAGCAATCGATAAGCGCATTCACCTCCTCAAGCTGCGTTTCAAGCGCGCTTGGGTCTTCCGGCGGCTTGCCGAACTCGTAAACCACCGGAGCCTGCTCAACATCGATGATCGGAAACGCCACGAAGATCGTGTCGCTCGTATGCTCCTCGTACTCGACCTCGGCCTCGGCGAGCGCCGTCTTCTCGACGACCGACCACATCACCGGCTTGGAGCCGCGATAGAGCTGGCCGGTCTCGGCGAACTTCATGATTTCGCGGGCGATCTGCGCCTCGGCGGGATAGGCCATGGTCAGATAGGGGTGGGCCCAGTCGCCCTCGACGCCGAGGCGCTTGAACTCCTGACGCTGCACGTCGACCCAGTGCTCGGCGAAGGCGCGGCATTCCTTGCGGAACTCGACGACATCAACGTCGTCCTTGTTCAGCCCCTTGGCGCGGTACTGCTCCTCGATCTTCCACTCGATCGGCAGTCCGTGGCAGTCCCAGCCGGGCACGTAGTTGGAATCGTAGCCGAGCATCTGCTGCGAGCGTGTGACGAGGTCCTTCAGGACCTTGTTGAGCGCATGGCCGATATGGATGTTGCCGTTGGCATAGGGCGGGCCGTCATGCAGGACGAAACGGTCCCGGCCCTGCCCGGCCTGGCGCAGCTTGCGGTAGAGGTCGAGCTTCGCCCAGCGGGCGAGCAGCTCCGGCTCGCGCTGCGGCAGGCCCGCGCGCATCGGGAATTCGGTCTGCGGCAGGAAGAGCGTCTGCGAATAGTCGACACTCTCGGCAACTTGGGCGGTCTTGGTGCTGTCAGTCATCATCCGGCTCGGGCAATCGGAACGGCGGGCCTTCGATCAGGCCCCGGCGCGTCCACTCTTGAAACGGGAAAAGCGGTCTTCAACCCGGACTGCGCAAGCGCCCGCGCCTGTCTAGCGCGAGGCGGCAGCCGGGCCCGTAATTCGCCGGGGAAAATCGATCAGCATGGCGCGTTCAGCGGGCATGAGGGGCTTCTAGCAGGCGCCGCTCACGGAAGGAAGGGCGGCGCGTCGAAAGCAGGGGCCTTGGTCAGAATGTCGCGCGCGCGGGCGCTGTCTGCGTCCATCTGCACGATCAGGGCATCGAGCGAGTCGAACTTCGCCTCGCCGCGCAACCAGTCGACAAAAGCGACTTCGACGCGCTTGCCGTAGAGATCGCCCGAGAAATCGAAGACGAATGTCTCCAGCCGCGGCGCGCCGTCGTCGAAGGTGGGGCGGCGGCCGAAGCTCGCGACGGCGTCATGCCAGGCGCCATCGATGCGCATGCGCACGGCATAGATGCCGTGGCGCAACCGGCAATCGCGAGCGAGGTGCATGTTGGCGGTGGGGTAGCCGAGTTCGCGGCCGCGCTTGTCGCCGTGAGCTACGAGCCCGCGCACGAACCAGGGGCGGCCCAGGAACGCTGCGGCGCGGGCGGCATCGCCCTCCTCCAATGCCTGGCGGATCAGCGTCGAAGACACCGCCTCGCCCTGCCACGCGAAGGGCGGGACGACCCTGACCGGGATGCCGGCCGCAAGGCAGTGAGCCTGCAGCATCTCCGGCGAACCGGTGCGGCCCTTGCCGAAATGGAAATCGTAACCGCAGACGAGGCCGGAGGCGCCCAGCCGGCCGATGAGCAGATCGTCCACGAAGCGCTCGGCGGGAATCGCCGCGATGTCGCGGTCGAAGGGCAGGACGAAGACTTGGGCCAGGCCGGAATCGGCCAGCAATTCGAGCTTGAGCTGCGGCGGCGTTAGCCGAAATACCGGCTCCTCCGGGCGGAAGACGCTGCGCGGATGCGGTTCGAAGGTGAAGGCGGCGGGCCTGGTTCCGAGGTCACTCGCCATGGCGCCCGCCACGCGCGCCAACTCGGCGTGGCCCCGATGGACGCCGTCGAAATTGCCGAGCGCCAGGACGGCGCCGCGCAGGCTATCGGGTATGGGCTTGTCGAGGTCGAGGACCACGGCCGCCGGCTCTGGGCGCAACGGCGCATCGGCTGGGGATGACATCGATCGAGAACGTCCGTCTGCCCGCGAAAGCCGGGCGTCGGTCGTCTTTGCGGCGAAGGCCGGCGAGGCGTCAAGGCCACGGCCGGCCGAACGCCTCAGGATTTCGGCCTCGGCGGCATCGCCACCCAGGCCTCGCCCTCCATCACCGCCTTGCCGTCAACCAGGCATTCGCAGAAGAAGCGCGCCCTGCGGCGCTCAGTGACGAGCTCGACGACCTCGACCCGGGCGGTGACGACATCCCCGATCTTCACGGGTGCCAGGAAGGTCAGCGTCTGCGAGAGATAGACGGCACCCGGCCCTGGCAGGCGCGTGCCGAGCAGCGCCGAGACGAGGCTCGCCGTCAGCATGCCATGGGCGATGCGCTGGCCGAACTTGGTGCCGGCAGCGAAATGATCGCACAGATGAATCGGATTGGCATCGCCCGACAGCTCGGCGAAGAGCGCGACATCGCGTTCCATCACGGTCCGCATCAGGCTCTCGTTCTGGCCGACGGCCAGATCCTCGAAGGCATGAACGGTATAGAGCGCGCCGGGCATCGGCTGAACTGTCATGGATCTCTCTCGGCTTGCAGGCGGCCCCCAGCCCCTGTCAGCGATCGGGTTAAGCATCTCGCAACTGCAATATGACGGCAATTGAACTTTGGTGCGGCGCGCCATCATGTCGTTACGTCACTCGGCAATCGGATTAACCGCTTCGCAACGTGCCGGAGCTATCACCGAATGCGAGTGGAGGCCGCCCCGAACGGGCGGCGTGGCGCTGGTATGTTCCGGCGCCGGAACCGCTGCACTGCCCTGGAGCGTCTCGATGGCTCTCGATCCAACCATGCCGATCCTCGTGGTCGACGACTACCAAACGATGATCCGCATCATCCGCAACCTGCTGAAGCAGCTCGGCTTCGAGAATGTCGACGACGCCTCGGACGGCTCGGTCGCGATCGCCAAGATGCGCGACAAGAAATACGGGCTCGTGATCTCCGACTGGAACATGGAGCCGATGAGCGGTTTCGAGCTGCTGCAGAAGGTCCGCGAGGAGACGCGGCTGGCCGAGACGCCCTTCATCATCGTCACGGCCGAATCGAAGACCGAGAACGTCATCGCCGCCAAGAAGGCCGGCGTCAGCAACTACATCGTCAAGCCGTTCAACGCCCAGATGCTGAAGACCAAGATCGAATCGGTCTGCGTGGCCGCGTAGAGCATTCCCGCGTGCTTCGAAGCGCGAAATGCTCCACCTCTTTGTTGCGCCGCATTTTCTTCACGCGAACCGGTATCCACTTCGCTCGAAAATGCTCTAGCGCCGCTCACCAGACCAGATGAGGCATGGCATAGGCCGGGCGGTGCGTCTGCCGGCCGAACCAGCCGTGACGCTCCTCCCACGACGCTTCCATCAGATCCTGGGCGTGGATGCCCGCCAGCACCATGACGCCGGCCGCGCCGAAGCCCTCGGCACCGGCGATGTCGGTGCGGATCGCATCGCCCACGGCGCAGATCCTGTCGCGGGCGATCGGGGCACCGCGCTTCTCCTCGGCCGCGGCCAACGCTGCCTCGTAGATCGGCAGATGGGGCTTGCCGGCATAGATCACCTGCCCGCCGATCTCCTCATAGGCAAGCGCGACCGAACCGGCGCAGGGGATGATGCGGCCGCCGCGCTCGACGACGAGGTCCGGGTTGGCGCAGATCAGCGGCAGCTTCCGCGCGGCGAAGCCTGCCAGCAGATCGGCATAGGTCGCCGCCGTATCGTTCTCGTCGTCGAACAGGCCGGTGCAGAGCACATAGGCCGCGTCGTCGGGACCAGTTTCCCGCACGTCTAGACCCGCGGTCAGCGGCAGGTCACGATCCGGACCGAGGCGGAACATCGATTCGCCGGCGCGTGCGCGGATCAGGGACCGGCAGACATCACCGGATGTGACGATCGCGTCCCAGGCCTCGCGCGGCACACCGAAATTGTCGAGCTGACCGACGATGACATCGCTCGGACGCGGCGCATTGGTGACGAGCACGACGCTCATGCCACGTTCGCGCATGCGCATCAGCGCCACGATCGACTCGCGATAGGCGGCAACGCCATTGTGGACCACGCCCCAGACGTCGCACAGGCAGAGATCGAAGCGGTCCGCGACCTCGGAAAAGCCCGATAGCGCGATGGTTGATGCGATCCCCGATGGCGACACTGTCTCGATCTCCGGCGGCTGGTAGCGATGCGGAAGCCGCCTCGCGCAGGCAGGTCTAGACGGGATTCGCAGAGAGCGGAACCGGATGTTGCGGCGCACCGCCGCGCGTCAGGCTGTGGCGCGGCGCAGGACGGAGCGGAAGGGCAGCCGCTCTGGGCGGCTTTCCGCCTGCTGAATGGGTGGGGCCGGAGGCAGCTCGGCAGACACCATCGGACGCACGACGTCGTTTGCTGCGTCCTGCTGCGGGGCCTGCGACGAGACTGCCTGAGACAGCGCAGAAGCAGCCTCCGGCTCGGCGAAGACCTCCGGTTTGACCGGGCGCGGCGGAGAGAACGCCTGCCCCTGTCCCATCGTGACGCCGAGCTCGATCATGTCGGCGGCCAGCGGGTTGTCCTCGACCTGCTCGGCAACGAGCGTGACCGATGCGCGGCCCATCATCGCCGCGAGATCGCCAGCCGCGATATCGCTGGCAATCCTGCCCTCGACATGGTCCCGCAGCAGCGCCGCCGGAGCCTTGACGTAACGCACGCCCCGCTCGAACAGCGCATGCGGATCGAGCCTGAGATCGACGAGATGATCGAGCGCGAAGCGCACGCCATTCGCTGACATCGCGCCGAGCAGGCCGAGGCTGGTCGGATCAAGCTTGCGGAAGACCGCCTGCGGCATCTCGATGACGAGATGCCTGGTGTGGTCGCGATACTTGTCGAGAATGCGCGTCAGGGCGGCCAATGCGCGCGACGAATCCCAGGTCGCGGCGCTGAAATTGCAGGAGACGAAGATATCGCCATCCTTCGAGCCAAGGCGCCGGGCGATCGCCAAGGCGCGCGTCAGGACAAGCGCGTCGAGCGTCGGCCCGAAGCCGCGGGCTTCGACGGTATCGAGAAATTCATGCGGCAGAAGCAGCGTGTTCTCGTCGAGCCGCAGCCGCGCCAGCGCCTCATAGCCGCGGGTGCGGCGCTGCGGCAACGACACGATCGGCTGGAGGTGGACTTCGAGGCGCCCCTCGCTGAGCGCGGTGCTGATAAGGGCGGCACGCTCGGCTTCGGCCTCTTCCCGGGCAGCCTTGGCCGCGGCAGCGCGTTCGGCGGCGAGCTGTTCTGCCCGCGCGCGCCGCGCCGCTTCCGGATCGAGAACGACCTCGGGAATGGCTGAAGCCGCTGGCGCCGGCGCGGCTGCGGCCGGTTCGGGCAGGCGGGCCAGCACGTTCTCATGATCGGCCAGCGTCATCGCCACCTGATGGATGAGATCGCCGAGGAGCCCGACCTCGGCGGTGAGCTCATGGATCGCCGCCCGCGCCGGCGCCGCATCGACATCCCGCATCGGCATCTGCTCGACACGCTGCGACAAGGCATCGAGACGGATGGCATTGGTGGCGAGCCGGACCTTGACCTCGCCGAGTCCGGCCAGAGCCTGCTCATGCCGCGCGAGGCCATAGCGCTCGAAGGCACGGATGGTGGCCAATACGCCAGCGCCCGAGGCGAGCAACCCCAACGCCGAGCCGAGCGCGCCAGGCAACAGGATCGTCATCACCGCGCCGGCCGAAAGGCCGGTGATCGCGCCGGCGAGAGGATGCAAGGCTTTCAAGCGCAAGGGGGCCACGGCAGCGTTCGCGCTACAAGGGTGGATCGGAAAGCGGGGAACGAATCACAACACTGAGCCGCAGAGTACCTGCGCGCACAATGTTATGCGAGCAGCGTCACATGGGAGCGCGGGCGCTCTGGGCGGCTTGCAGAAAACGCCTAGGACTTGTCGAGCCCGAGCGCGGTCAGGATTTTGCCCGTCACCTCTTCGGCGAACCCCTTTCGGGCCAGATAGGCGCGCGGATCCCTGGCGAAGAGCGGCGCCTTGTCGCGCAGCCCTGCGATGGCCTTGGCCTGTGCCGGCGAGTCGTCGTCCGATACGGCGCGCAGTGCCTGGGCCAGCAGGCCGAACGGGCTGGTGTCGGCGGCGAGCGTGGCGGCATAGGTCTCGGAAACCTTCTTCGCCCCGATCAGATAGGCCCCCAGAAAGGCATAGAAATCGTAGCGCGGCGGGCGCCCGACACTCAGCGCCGTCGCGCGCTCGAGCAGCGGCAGCCCCTCGATCGGCCGGCCGAGCCGGACATAGAGCGACCCGAGATCGGCCATGATGTCGGGATCATAGGGATTGCGCGTCAGAGCTTCCCGCCCCTTCTGGATCGCCTCCTCGGTCGATCCGCGCAAGAGCAGGACCTTCATCATCGCCTGATAGGCGCGCGCGCCGGACGGAGCCAGGCGAATGGCAGTGAGAGCCGCGGCCAGCGCACGGTCGAGCGGTGAACGGCCCTTGTCGTCCAGGTTCTTGGGAACGAGGGTCTCGGGATTGAAACCGGAGCCGTGCTCGCCAAGCGTCATGATCGCAAGATGGGCCCAGGCCGGATAGAAGCCCGGCTCCTGCTCCACCAGTTTTTCGAGGCAAGAGCGGGCGGCGAGAAGGTCGTCCGGCAACATCGAGCGCCGGGCATCGAAGGATTGCAGGACGCAGCCAACCGCCGGTGTCGGCGGCGACTGGCGCGCATCGGCCGGGATGATGCCGAACGGCTCGATCAGCCTTGTCGCCAGCCTGCGGGCCATCTCGGCAAGGTCGGATTCCTGCAGCAGTTCGAGCGATGGCCGGCCGGAGGACGCCGTCCAGACGATGCGTCCGTCCCGAACGGAACGCAGGCGACCCAACCCCTCGACGCCGCCATCGACGGCCTGGACGTTCATCTCGAAAACATAGTCGACGTCGGCCGGCGCCGCCGCCCCTGGCGCAGGAGCCTTGATCGTCACGAGATCGTCGAAGCGGGCCATCGCATCGACGAGCAGATCGGAGAACCGGCGCAGGATGCCTGCCAGCTTGGGATCGGACGGCATGGTGGGGATCGTGATCGCGACGCGGACAAGCTGCAGTGAAGCTGCGATGCCCTGCGGTGTGCCCGCGCCCTGTTCTAATCCCGCCGTTTTGGCCGAAGCGAGCTCGGCCGGCGCGTCGGGCAGCGCCAGATACCACCAGCCGAGCGCGAGAAGGCCGAGCGCGAGCGCCGCAATGGTAACCACGGACCACCGACGCGCGGCGACGCGATCGGCGGGTTTTGCGGCCCGTGGCGCCGCCATGGTGTCCTCGTCCCGACGGGCGGGAGCCGGAACCCAACCAATCTCTTCATTCGCGTCGACGATCTCGAAAACGGGAACGTATCCGCCGACCGGCATAGAGATCCCGACCGGATCGCCCTGGCCTTCGCCGCCATAATACTGCGTCAGCGCACGCCTGAGCCGGCCCGCCTCTACCCTGACGATCGGGTCGATCTGAGGGTTGAAGTCGGCCGGCCGGCCGAGGCCTTCCACGGCTATTGTGTAGCCCTTCAATTCGGCGGCGCGGCCTTCGATCGTGCGCTCGACGATGAAGCTCAGGAAAGCCGAAAGCTGAGGCGCGGCGCGAAAAGCGTCGGACGCAAGGACACGGGCCAGCTCCGCGCGGATGATCGCTGCGGCCCGTTCGTCCAGCCGTCCAGGATCACCATCGCCTTCTATCATCGGGGTCCGTTCAGTCTGCGCCCCAAGTGGGGAGATTACGCCATCGACGACCTAACGTCACGTGCAGCCTTGCCCAGACCGCTATTTGTCCGGTGCAGCCATGGCGCACCATGATGGCGATTTACAGCCCGCTTTCGCCTGCTAGGTTCAACGAAGGTTAATCCACAGGGGCCCTTCGATGACTTCAGCACCTTCCGCCATCGGCACGCCGAACGATCTCGAAGCCTATTGGATGCCGTTCACGGCCAATCGGTCGTTCAAGAAGAACCCGCGCATGGTCGCGCGGGCCGAGGGCATGTTCTACTATACGCCGGACAACAAGCCGGTCATGGACGGCACGGCGGGCCTGTGGTGCTGCAATGCCGGCCACGCCCGCGAGCCGATCATCCAGGCGATCCAGGCGCAGGCGCGCGAACTCGACTACGCGCCGTCCTTCCAATACGGCCACCCGAAGGTGTTTGCCGCCGCCGCCCGGATCGCGGCGCTGGCGCCAGGCGATCTCGACCATGTCTTCTTCGCCGGCTCGGGCTCGGAAGCGGCTGATTCGGCCCTCAAGATCGCGCTTGCCTATTGGAACGTCTCGGGCAAGGGCTCGAAAACCCGTCTGATCGGCCGCGAACGTGGCTATCACGGCGTCGGCTTCGGCGGCATCTCGGTCGGCGGCATGGTCAACAACCGCAAGTTCTTCGGTGGATTGCTGACCGGCACCGACCATATCGCCCACACCTATGACCGCGAGAAGCAGGCCTTCAGCAAGGGCGAGCCGGAATACGGCGCGCATTTCGCGGATGATCTCGAACGCGTCGTCGCGCTGCATGACGCCTCGACCATCGCCGCCGTCATCGTCGAGCCGATGGCGGGATCCACCGGCGCGCTGCCGCCGCCGAAGGGCTATCTCAAGCGCCTGCGCGAGATCTGCGACAAGCACGGCATCCTGCTGATCTTCGACGAGGTCATCACCGGCTTCGGCCGCCTCGGCTTCGCCTTCGCCTCGGAGCGCTACGGCGTTATCCCGGACATGATCACCTTCGCCAAGGGCGTGACCTCCGGCACCGTGCCGATGGGCGGCGTGATCGTGCGCAAGCATATCTACGACGCCTTCATGAACGGCCCGGACAACGTCATCGAGCTGTTTCACGGCTACACCTATTCGGGCCACCCGCTGGCAGCGGCCGCTTCGCTGGCGGCCCTCGACATCTATCGCGAGGAAGGGCTGTTCGAGCGCGCCCGTGCGATGGAGGATGCCTGGGCCGATGCGGTGATGAGCCTGAAGGGCGAGCCCAACGTCGTCGACATCCGCACACTCGGCCTCGTCGGCGCCGTCGATCTCGCTCCGCGCGCGGAAGGCGCGGGCAAGCGCGGCTACGAGGCGATGGACCGTGCCTTCCGCGAGGAAGGGCTGATGGTCCGCACCGCCGCCGACACGATCGCCTTCTCGCCGCCGCTGATCATCACGGAAAGCCAGGTCGGCGAACTGGTCGAGAAGCTGCGCCGGGTGATCCGGGCTGTGGCGAACTGATTCGCACCAGGCCATGGACCGCCGCGCTTTCCTGGCAGCGACGGGCATGGCCCTTATGGCTGCCCCTGTCGCCGCACGACAATCGATGAGAGAGTGGCAGAGCCTCTCGCCCGTCGAGGCCGGTTTCCGGGCAGATGCCGGCGAACGCATCGACAAGGCCTTCGCCGCTGGAGAGCTGAAAGGCCTCCACGGCGTTGTCGTGCTGCGGCAAGGCAAGATCGCACTCGAGCGTTACTTCCCCGGCGCCGACGAGATCTGGGGCGATAGCCGCGGCGTCGTCGCCTTCGATGCCGGCGAATTGCACGATCTGCGCTCCGTCTCGAAAAGCATCGTCGGGCTGCTCTACGGAATCGCGCTCGCGGACGGGCTGGTGCCGGGGCCGACCGCGCCCTTGCTCGCGAGCTTCCCCGAGTACCCCGATCTCACCGCCGACGCGGCCCGCCAGAGGCTGCGCGTATCGCATGTGCTCGCGATGACCATGGGCACGCAATGGGACGAATGCCTGCCGTATAGCGATCCGCGCAACAGCGAGATCGCCATGGAACGCGCGCCCGATCGCTATCGCTTCATCCTCGACCGGCCGATCGACCGGTCGCCCGGGGAGGCCTGGACCTATAGCGGCGGCGCAACCGCGCTGCTCGGCCATCTGATCGCGAAGGGCAGCGGCATGCCGCTCGGTTCGTTTGCCCGCGAGCGCCTGTTCGCTCCGCTGGGTATCGGCGATTTCGCCTGGATCAAGGGCTCGAACGGCCTGGAGGCCGCGGCTTCCGGCCTGCGCCTGCGCCCGCGCGATCTCGCCGCCATCGGCCAGCTGCTGCTCGACAAGGGCGCATATGGCGGCCGGCAGGTCGTCCCCGCCGATTGGCTGGAGGCGAGCCTGACCTCGCGCATCAGGACGGGCGACGGCCTCGATTACGGCTATCACTGGTACCTGCCGCGCTATGGCACACCCTCGGTGCGATACGGCGCCTTCGGCAATGGCGGCCAGCGCCTGGTCGTCGCACCGGACCTCGATATCGTCGTCGCGGTCACCGCCGGCAATTATAACCAGCCGGATGGCTGGCAGACATCGGTGAAGCTGACGAACGAGTTCGTCTTCGGCGGGCTGGCGCGATAGCCGGCGATCAGTTCACCCGCGCTGCAACTTGTTGTAGCGCGCGATAAGCCGATCGCGCTTGAGGCGCGACAGGCGGTCGATCCAGAAGATGCCGTCGAGCTGGTCGATCTCGTGCTGGTGGCAGATCGCCCGAAAGCCTTCCGCTGCCTCGGTCCGCTCGACGCCGTCGAGATCGCGATAGCCTATCGTCACCCGCGCCGGGCGCTCGATCTCGTCGACTACGCCCGGCATCGAGACGCTGCCCTCGCTATGGCGGATCATCTCGGACGACGCCTCGACGACGACCGGATTGACGTAGACCGCGACCTCGCCCGGCGTCGGCTCCAGCACGACCAGCCGCAGCGGCACGCCGATATGCGGCGCAGTGATGCCGACACCCGGCGCCGCCCGCATCGTGTCGCGCAGATCCTCGGCGAGCGCCCGCAAATCGGCGTCGAAACGGATGACGGGCTCGGCCACCACGCGCAGACGCGGATCCGGGAACCGCACGATCTGGCGGATAGCCATGGCGGCGGCTCGTCGTCAGGCCGCCGCCTTCTTCTCCGCCGTGGCGTAGAAGCTCTCGCCGGTCTTGGCCATGCGCTTCAGCAGCCGGTTCGGCTTGAAGCGCTCGCCATGGGCCTTGGCCAGCTTCTCGCAGAGCTTCACGAAGACGGCCGCGCCCATGTTGTCGATGTAGGAGAGCGTGCCGCCCGAGTAAGGCGCGAAGCCGAAGCCGATGATCGAGCCGACATCGGCCTCGCGCGGATCGGTGACGACGCCTTCCTCATAGGTACGGGCTGCTTCCAGGGCCTGCGTGACGAGCAGGCGCTGCTGCAGCTCCTCCATGTCGACGCTTTCCGGATCGAGCCGCTTGCCGACGAGATCGGCCAGGCCCGGCCAGAGCCGCTTCGGCCCGGCTTCCGGATAATCGTAGAAGCCCTTCTTATTCTTGCGGCCCAGCCGCCCGTGCTTCTCGACCATGTCGGAAAGCAGCTTCTCCTGCGCCGGATCGACGGCAGCGTCGCCGAGTTGGGCCTTGGTGGCCTTCAGCACCTTCCAGGCGAGATCGACCGCGACCTCGTCATTGAGCGAGAGCGGGCCGACCGGCATGCCGGCCTGCTTGCCGGCAGCCTCGATCATCGCCGGCGGCACGCCCTCCATCAGCATGAGATGGCCTTCGCGGATGTAGTTGCCGACGCAGCGATTGGCATAGAAGCCGCGGGTGTCGTTGACGACGATTGGCGTCTTCTTGATGGCGCGGACATAATCCAGCGCCATGGCGAGCGCCTTCTTGCCCGTCTTCTTGGCCATGATGACCTCGACCAGCAGCATTTTCTCGACCGGCGAGAAGAAATGGATGCCGATGAAGTTCTTCGGGCGCTGGCTGTTTTCCGCGAGGCCGGTGATCGGCAGCGTCGAGGTGTTGGAGCCGAAAATGGTGCGCGGGCCGACCACGGCCTCGACCTCGGCGATGACCGCGGCCTTGACCTTCGGATCCTCGAACACGGCCTCGACGATCAGGTCGCAGCCCTTGAGGTCGGTATAGTCGGACGAGGCCTTGATGCGGCCAAGCAGCGCGTCGCGGTCGGCGGTCTTGGCGCGGCCCTTCATGATCTGGTCGGAGACCAGCTTGTGCGAATAGGCCTTGCCCTTCTCAGCCGCCTCGATGTCCCTGTCGATCAGCACGACGTCCAGGCCAGCCTGCGCCGTGACATAGGCGATGCCGGCGCCCATGAAGCCGGCGCCGATGACGCCGACCTTCTTGAGCTTGGAGGGCGGCACGTCGGCCGGGCGGCGGGCGCCCTTGTTCAGCTCCTGCATCGAGACGAAGAGCGAGCGGATCATCGAGGCCGCCTCCTTCGTCCGCAGAATCTTGGCGAAGTAGCGGCTCTCGACCTTCAGCGCGAGATCGATGGGCAGTTGCAGCCCCTCATAAACAGCCGAGAGGATGGCGCGGGCGGCCGGATAGTTGTCGTTGGTCTCGCGACGATAGATCGCGTTGGCCGGCGGCCAGATCTGCATGCCGGCTGGCGAATGCACCTTGTTGGAGGGCAGCTTGAAGCCCTTCTGGTCCCAGGGCGCGGTCGCCTGCGGGTTGGCCTTGAGCCAGTCCTTGGCGTTCTGGACGATGTCGGCGCGCGGCACGACGGCGTGGACGAGGCCGGAATTGCGCGCCGGCAGCGACTTCACCTGCTCGCCCTTGAACATCATCTGGAGCGCGTCGCCGGTCTGCATCAGACGCGCGACGCGCTGGGTGCCGCCGGCGCCGGGGAAGAGCCCGACCTTGATCTCGGGCAGGCCGACGCGGGTCGAGGCATCGTCCGAAACGACACGGTACTGGCAGGACAACGAGAGTTCGAAGGACCCGCCGAGGCAGACGCCATGGATCGCGGCGGCGAAGGGCTTCCCGCAGGTCTCGAGCTTGCGGTAGAGCAGCGAGAGCTTGCGGCTCTCGTCGAAGAAGCTCTGCATCGCGACCGCCTCGCCCTTCTCCTTGGCGAGTTTCACATAGAGATCGCGCAGGCCCTGGAGCATGGTGAGGTCGGCGCCGCCGGAGAAGCTCTCCTTGCCGGAGGTGACGACGCAGCCCTTGATGGCTTCGTCAGCGGCGACCTTGTCGACGATCTGGTTCAGCTCCTCCATCGCCTCGGGGGTGATGACGTTCATCGAGCGGCCCGGCATGTCCCAGGTCGCGACGGCGATACCGTCGGCGTCGGTCTCGAAGCGGAAATTGGTGAGGTTCATCTGAAATCCTCCCTCGTCATTCCGGGGCCGAGCGCAGCGAGGAGCCCGGAACCCATGAACGACGTGTGATGTTGATTTGCTGCGGCAGCCGCTGCGCCTCTTCCGCAGCGGCTGGTGGTCATGGGTTCCGGGCTCGCCGCTATGCGGCGCCCCGGAATGACGGCGGCGCTAGACCCTCTCAATGATGGTCGCAACGCCCATTCCGACCGCGACGCAGAGCGTCACCAGCGCGGTCTGCTTGTCCTGCCGCTCCAGCTCGTCGAGCACGGTGCCGAGCACCATCGCGCCGGTCGCGCCCAGCGGGTGGCCCATCGCGATGGCGCCGCCGTTGACGTTCAGAACGTCGTCGTCGATGTCGAGCGCCTGCTGATAGCGCAGGACCACGGAGGAGAAGGCCTCGTTCAGCTCGAAGAGGTCGATGTCCTTCAAGGTCATGCCGGCCTTCTTCAGCACGAGCTGGGTGACGTCGATCGGGCCGGTCAGCATCAGCGCGAGGTCGGAGCCGACCGTGGCGAAGGCCTTGATGCGAGCGCGCGGCTTCAGGCCCGCCGCGCGGCCAGCGCGCTTCGAGCCGACGAGGACGGCCGCCGCGCCATCGACGATGCCCGACGAATTGCCGGCGTGGTGGACGTGGTTGACGAACTCGACATCCGGATGCGCGGCAGTCGCGACCGCATCGAAGCCGCCCATCTCACCCATCTGGACGAAGGAGGCCTTCAGCGCGGCCAGCGCCTGCATGTTGGCCTCGGGACGAATGGTTTCGTCGTGGTCGAGGATGATGAGGCCGTTGACGTCGGTCACGGGGATGATCGAGTTCTTGAAGCGTCCTTCCTTCCAGGCCTTGGCGGCGCGCTGGTGGGAGCGGACGGCGAAGGCGTCGACATCGTCGCGCGAGAAACCATATTTCGTCGCGATCAGGTCGGCCGAGATGCCCTGCGGCATGAAATAGGTGTCGATCGCGACACTGGGGTCGACGGCGATGCCGAAGCCGGAGGCGCCCATGCCGACGCGGGACATGGATTCGACGCCGCCGCCGATCGCCATCTCCTTCTGGCCGGACATGACCTGCGCTGCCGCGAGATTCACCGCATCGAGGCCGGAGGCGCAGAAGCGGTTGATCTGCACGCCCGGCACTTCCTTGCCGTAGCCGGCCTTGAGCGCGACCGTGCGGGCGATGTCGGCCGCAGCCTCCCCGACCGGATCGACGCAGCCGAGCACCACATCCTCGACGAGCAGCGGATCGAGGTTGCTGCGGTCCTTGATCGCACGCAGGGCCTGCGTGCCCAGCTCGATCGCCGTGACCTCGTGCAGCGAGCCGTCAGCCTTGCCCTTGCCTCGCGGCGTGCGGACGTGATCGTAGATGAATGCGTCTGCCATTTGGTGGCCTCCCGGGGCGCCGTCGGCCGGCGCGTTCTGGTGCCGGACGTCATGGTCGGGCTTGGCCCGACCATCTCGTCATCCAGCGGGTTCTGCAAGAGATGCCCGGGTCGAGCCCAGGCATGACCGTCGATCGTCAGAACTGCTCAGGCGTCAGCGCCATGGTCGTATCGGCACCGGCAGTGATCCGCGCCAGATGCGCGGCAGTCTCGGGCAAGGTGCGCTCCATGAAGAAGCGGGCCGTGACCAGCTTGGCGTTCATCCGCTCGGTCGCGCCGTTGGCGCCGGCCTTGAGCTTCTCCTGCGCGACCTTGGCCATCCTCGCCCACATGTAGCCGAGCGAGACCAGACCGAGCAGGTGCATGAAGTCGTTCGCCCCCGCGCCGGCATTGTCCGGCTTGGCGAGCGCGTTGTTCATGAACCACATCGCCGCCTGCTGGAGATGGCCGAGCGAGACCTGGAGCGGCCCGAGCAGAGGCTTCAGAGCCTCGTCCTCGGCGTTGTCCTTCAGGAAGCCGCCGACCTCGTTGAAGAAGGCCATGATGGCACGCCCGCCGTCGCGGCCGAGCTTGCGGCCGACGAGATCCATGGCCTGCACACCGTTGGCGCCCTCATAGATCATGGCGATGCGGGCATCGCGGACGAACTGCTCGACGCCGGTCTCGGCGATGTAGCCGTGGCCGCCGAACATCTGCTGCGCCTTCACAGCATTGTCGAAGCCGATATCGGTGAGCACGCCCTTGAGCACCGGCGTCATCAGGCCGAGCTGGTCGTCGGCCGCCTGGCGCTCGGCGGCATCGCCCGAGCGATGGGCGATGTCGGATTGCAACGCGTTCCAGAGCACGAAGGCGCGGGCCGCCTCATTGAACGCCCTGATCGACATCAGCGTGCGGCGCACGTCGGGATGAACGATGATCGGGTCGGCCGGCTTGTCGGCAGCCTGGGCGCCGGTCAGCGCCCTGCCCTGCAGGCGTTCCTTGGCGTAGACGACGGCGTTCTGATAGGCGACCTCCGACTGGGCGAGGCCCTGGATGGCGACGCCGAGGCGGGCCTCGTTCATCATCACGAACATGGCGTTGAGGCCCTTGTTCTCGGCGCCTATGAGCCAGCCCTGCGCACCCTCATAGTTCATGACGCAGGTCGAATTGCCGTGAATGCCCATCTTGTGCTCGATCGAGCCGCAGGAGACGTGGTTGTTCTCCCCGACGGAGCCATCCGCGCCGATCTGGTTGCGCGGCACGACGAAGAGCGAGATGCCCTTCACGCCGGCCGGTGCGCCCTCGATGCGGGCAAGCACGAGGTGGATGATGTTCTCGGTGATGTCCTGCTCGCCGGCCGAGATGAAGATCTTGGTGCCGGTCAGCGCGTAGGAGCCGTCGCCGTTCGGCACGGCCTTGGTCTTGAGCAGGCCAAGATCGGTGCCGCAATGCGGCTCGGTCAGGTTCATCGTGCCCGACCATGTGCCTTCGATCATCTTCGGCAGATAGGCCCGCTTCTGCTCGTCGGAGCCATGGACGTAGAGCGCGGCGATCGCGCCCATGGTCAGGCCCGGATACATGGCGAAGGCCATGTTCGCGGCGGAGGCATATTCGTTCATCACGGCGCCGAGCGTGTAGGGCAGGCCCTGGCCGCCATATTCGGGGTCCATGGCGAGGCCGATCCAGCCGCCGCCGGCATAGGCCTCATAGGCCGCCTTGAAGCCTTTCGGCGTCGTCACCCGGCCGTCGGGATGGCGCGTGCAGCCCTCCTGGTCGCCGGAATAGTTGATCGGCTGAAGGACTTCCTCGCAGAGCTTGGCGCCCTCGCCGAGCACAGCCTCGACCACATCCGCGCTCGCATCGGCGAAGCCCGGGAGATTGTTGTAGCGCTCGATGTTGAAAACGTCGTTGAGCAGGAAAAGCGTATCGTCGACGGGCGCCTTGTAGACCGGCATCTGGTCCTCCCTCTCGTCGCTGAGCGGCACTTCGTCAACCGGGCCGCTTGAAGATGGTTCATATATAAACAATCCCGGTCGACATGCAACCGGGTACACCGCCTTTTTGTCGTTCTGCGGACGGCCGCTGGGCATGCGGCATAAAAAAACCCCGGCAAAGCCGGGGTTTCGTGGGTAGCCAGAACGAAAAGGAGATCAGGCTTTCGGGAAGCGGGCGAGCGAAGCCTCAAGCTCCGAGATCGCGCTTTCGATCTCGGCACGCTGGCTGCGCAGCAGCTCGAGCTGCTCGACGATCTGGTCGCGGCTGAGCTGAAGGCCACCGACATTGGCGGCCTTGTCCCCGGCCCCGCCCTTCTTGTCCTCATTGGCGAGCATGGCGCGGATCTCGACCAGCGTGAAGCCGAGCTGCTTGCCCTTGAGGATCAATGCGAGCCGCGCGCGATCGCGCGCAGAATAGATGCGCACCATCCCCGAACGGGTCGGCGTGATCAGGCCGCGCGACTCGTAGAAGCGAAGGGTACGCAGCGTGACGTCGAAGTCGCGAGCGAGATCGCTGATGGTGAATTCGCCGGCCTCATCGGCCTCGGCGGGTGCGTTTATAGAGCGGGCTTCATGACTCGAAGAACCCGCCATAGCCAGGCTTTGGCGCGACATGGAGGTCTCGTTCCTTGCGGGAGATCGAATCGCTGCCCATACGGCAGCATCGATCAGGATACCTCCTCATACGGAAGACGCTTTCGTTGCGTCAGGTAATACGTCGCTTTGCCCGGGTAAGTTACCGTTACATCGCGGCCCGGCCGATGTTCCCATGAGTCAATGGCGGAAAATTAACGGTTCGGAAGCCGTTTCTTAACTCGTTGTTTACCATGGCCGTCAAATGTCGGGAACGCGCATCGGCGTCGTCAACATTATCTTCACGACTGCCCAGGTTCGCGCGGCGGGTTTGCGGCATCAGGGGGCCGCACCCGACGTGGAGATCGGCCCCGTAGGCGAGCGAGAACATGGCCAACAGCTTGCCCTGGAGCGTCAAGGGCGTTGATCCCCGGACGCGCGACGCGGCAAAGGCAGCGGCACGGCGCGCCGGCATGACGCTCGGCGAATGGCTCGACCACAAGATCCGCGACGAGAGCGGGGAGCCCGAGTTCGCCCCGACACCGACACCCGCCAAGCCCGAGCAGCTGGATATCGCGGCCCTTTCCGAAAGGCTCGCACGCCTGTCCCAGGGACAGATGGATACCGCGCCGCGCAACGCCGTTCCCGACCTGTCGCGTTTCGAACTCGATGCCGTGGTCAACCAGGCCGCCAGCATCGAACGCCTGACCCGGGAGGCCAGCACCCGCACCGCGGGCGCGCTCGATTCCATCGCCCGCTGGATCGAGAAGACCGAAGACCGCATGTCGTCGAGCGAGCGCGGCTCCGCCGAACGACAGGAGCGCGCGACCAGCGTCATCGCCGAGGCGATCAAAACGATGGGCGAACGCATCGCCGACATCGAGCGGCGCAGCCAGGAGATCCAGCAGAACCGGGCCGAGCATTCGCCGCGTCTCGCCTTCAGCCGCGACGGGCTGGCGGCGGCCGTCACCGACATCCGCACGCGCCAGCGCGTTCTCGACACCGAGGAAACCGTGCCCTCGCGTGCCGCAAGCGTCGCGCCGGAACGTATCTCCGCGTTGCGGGAGGATTTGCGGGAGCTGGAATCGAGACTCTCCCTCGGGACCCGGCGCACCTCGGCACAGCGCCCCGCCGCTCCGCAGCCGCGCCAGGCGGACACCAGCATCATCGAGAACAAGATCGCCGGCCTCGCCGAGCGTCTCGACCGCTTCGACCGGCGCGACCAGTTCGAACCTTTGCTCAAGCCCCTGGCCCGGATCGAGGCCGAGGTCTCGCGGCTGTCGCAGGATCGCACGGGCGACAGCTATCAGCGCTTCCAGCTCGAAATCGCGCATCTCGCCGCCAAGATCGACGCGCTCGCGACGCGCGGCGGCGAGACGGCCAACCTCGACCCGGTGATGCGCGACATCGCGGAGCTGCGCAGCCTGGTCGCATCCGGCGGCCAGGATCACCGGCTCGAGGACCTCGCCCAGCAGGTCGCCTCGCTCGGCTTCGAGATCGGCCGGTTGCGCGAAATCCAGCCGGACCCGCGGGAGATGCGTACGCTCTCGGCTGCGATCGAGGACGTGCGCAGCACGGTCCTGTCCAGCCGGCCACAGGACTTCGACGCCGCGCCCCTGGCTTCGCTCGCGACGCAGATCGAAATGCTGTCGCGCAAGTTCGACGACGTCACGGCGCAGCGGCATGGCGACCATCTCGACGATCGCATCGACGCCTTGCAGCACCGCATCGAGCTCCTCGCCGAGCAGGGCCCATCCGCCGTCACCCGCCAGATCGAAGCGCTGGCCGGCCGGATCGAGAGCCTCGCCGCATCGAGCCAGCTCAACCGCATGGTCGGCACAGGCGACCCGGCGACGCCGGTCGATCTCGGCCCGATCGAGCAGATGCTGCGCCATCTCGCCGACAAGATCGACGAAGCCGGCGCCCCCGGCGCCGACTCGCAATCGTTCGAAGCCCTGGAACAGCAGATTTCAGGCATTGCAACTCGCCTCGACGAGGCGGCAGCGACACGTACGGCCGAAACCGGCATCGAGCGCACGCTGCAGGATCTCGTCGTGCATCTGCGGTCGATGCGCGAGGAGACTGCGGCCGAGCGGGCGGCCCTCGTCCAGGCGACCAGCACGGCCGCGGCGCCCGGCAAGGGCATCGCCGAGCTGTCGAACCTCGTCACCGGCCTGCGCGACACCCATGTCTCGTCCGAGCGCCAGACGCAGGATGCGCTGGGCGCCGTCCACATGTCGCTCGAGGCGATCATGGGCCGGCTCTCCGGGCTGGAGGCCGAGCTGCAAGGCGAGCGCCGGAATGCACCCCCCCGCGCTCAGACAATGGCGCGTGCCGAGGAGACGACCGGCCGCGCGCCTGCTGCTCCCGCTCGCGAAAGCACCGGCCCCTCCGTCAGCGCCGCCGCTCAGGATCGCTTTGGGGCGCCTGCCTCCTCCTCCCGCGTCGAGAGCGCTCCGACGCTGCCGAATACGGCCTTCGACCTGCCGCTGGAGCCGGGCTCCGGCCGTCCCCGCCCCGAAAGCAATGTCGCCACAGGTCAGGACCAGCAATCGGTCCGCCAGAGCCTGATCGCCGCCGCGCGGCGCTCGGCGAAAGCTGCCAGCGAGGCGGCAGCGAGCGCGCCCTCGGCCAGCCTTGAGCCGACAACGAAAAGCTCCGGCCGGCTCAAGGAAATCCTGGAGAAGCGCAAGCGGCCGCTGCTGCTCGGTCTCGCCGCGCTCGTCCTGGCGATGGGCACGGCCCACATCGTCACCGGTGCGCTGCGCGGCGACGGCACCAAAACCGCCAACGCGAACGGCGAAGCGCGCAGCCTCGTCGCTCCGCCGGTGGCCCAGCCGGAAGCGCCGGCCGAGCCGTCGCAGGCGCCGGTCAAGGATCAGGCTGCGGCTAAGGACCAGTCCTCGGCACTGTCGTCGGCTCCCCCGAATCCGGCGCCGGCCATTGTTGCGCCGGCCATCGTTGCGCCGGAACAGATTGCGGCCTTGCCCCCCGGTCCTGTCGGTCCGGCCGCGATGGACAGCCAGGCGGCTCCTGCCCCGGCGACGGAATCGAATGTGCAGGCGGTGACCGGCCTCGGCGACCTGCCGGCGGGCTTCGGCAGTGCCGGGCTGCGCAAGGCCGCCTTCGATGGCGATGCGCGCGCCGTCTACGAGCTGGCAAGCAAGGCCGTCGACGGTCCCGCCGCCCAACGCGATGCCAAGCTCGCGCTGCGGCTGTTCGAGCGCGCGGCCGTGGCGGGGCTCGCTCCTGCCCAGTTCCGCGTCGGCAACATGTTCGAGAAGGGCATCGGCACGCAGCGCGATCTCGCGCTCGCCCGCATCTGGTACCAGCGCTCCGCCGAGCGTGGCAACGCCAAGGCGATGCACAACCTTGCGGTGCTCCACGCCGAGGGCGTCTCCGGCAAGGCGGACTATGCAGTCGCGACCGAGTGGTTCCGCCGCGCCGCCGAGCTCGGGGTGCGCGACAGCCAGTACAATCTCGCGGTCCTGCTCGGCCGCGGCCTCGGGGCGCCGACCGATCTCGCCCAATCCTTCGTCTGGTTCTCGGTGGCCGCCACGCAGGGCGACGAGGATGCCGGCCGCAAGCGCGACGAGGTCGCCCAGCGCATGAAGCCGGAAGAGCTCGCCGCCGCCAAGGCGACCGCCAGCAACTGGAAGCCCAAGGCGCTCGATGCCGTCGCCAACGACGTGACGCCGCCGGCCAAGGGCTGGGACGCCGGCCCGACCGCAGCGGCAGCCAAGCCGAACAAGCCGGCGCGGAGTTGAGCCCGGCGCCGGCGCGTCATGCTTTCGACGTGTTGACGCGGCAAGCAGAACGATAGTCTCTTGAGGCGGGCCGGTAGCGGCCCGTCTTCCATTTCAGCAACATCTTTTAACCTGGGCGGTTCAGTCTGGGACAAATCGGTGCAAGCAGCGGCTATGCACCCGCCTGCGAGGGGTAAGAGTGCAGATTTACCTGCCGATCGCCGAGCTTCCGATCAGCGTGCTGATGGTGCTCGGCCTGAGCGGCGCGGTCGGCTTCATCTCCGGCCTGTTCGGCGTCGGCGGCGGCTTCCTGCTCACGCCCCTCCTGATCTTCCTCGACATTCCCCCCGCCGTCGCGGTCGCGACGGTCGCGGCGCAGGTCGCCGGCTCGTCGATGACCGGGGTGCTGACCTATCTCAGGCGCAAGGCGCTCGACCTCAAGCTCGGGGGCGTCCTGGTCTCGGGCGGCATCGTCGGAACGGTCCTCGGCGTGCTGTTCTTCAATACGATGCGCCGGCTCGGCCAGCTCGAGCTCGTCATCACGCTGTCCTATGTCACGCTGTTCTCGATCATCGGCGGGCTGATGCTCTACGATGCGCTGCGCGCCATGCTGCGCGTCCGAGCCGGCAAGCCGGCGCGGCTGAAGCGGCGCGGCGGCATGCATCCCTGGTGGATGGGCCTGCCCTTCCGCCAGCGCTTCTATCGCTCCGGCCTGTATTGCAGCGTCCTGCCTATCGCCCTGCTCGCCATCATCATCGGCTTCATCGGCGCCGTGCTCGGCGTCGGTGGCGGGTTCATCCTGGTGCCCGGCCTGATCTACTTCTTCCGGATTCCGCCGGCCGTGGTGGTCGGCACCTCGCTCTTCCAGATCCTGGTGACGATGACGGGCGCGACCATCCTGCATGCGGTCACCAACCAGTCGGTCGACCTCATCCTCGCGACGCTCCTGCTTCTGGGCGGCGTCATCGGCGCGCAGTTCGGCGGACGGGCGGCGCGCAACCTCAACGTCGAGTCCTTCCGGCTCCTGCTGGCGCTGCTGATCCTCTCGGTCGGCCTGCGCTTCGCCATCGAGCTCTTCATTCCGCCGAACGAGCCCTTCTCGGTCGTTGTGCCGGAGAGCGCGCGATGAAGCGGGTCCTCGGCCTCCTCGCCGCGCTCTGCGCCGGTCTCGCGACAGTGGCGGCCCGGGCCGAGACGCTGATCGCCGCGATGTCGAGCCACCAGATCCAGATCACCTCGAACTACACCGGCAGCCAGCTGACGGTCTTCGGACTGGTCGAGCGCGACGGACGCACGGTCTCGCGCGGCGATCCCTACGACATCATCGTCACGGTCCGCGGGCCCCGGCGCATGCTGCTGGTGCGCGAGAAGGAGCGGCTCGGCCCGATCTGGATCAACCGGACGCAGCGGCGCTTCCCTGACAACCCGGTCTTCCTGCACGTCGCCAGCAACCGGCCGATCGCCGAGATGATGAACGCTGAGACCGCACGTCGCGGCCGCATCGGCCTCGCCAATGCCGAACTGCCGCAGGGAAACTGGGTCGATCTCGATCCCAGTTCGATCCGCTTCCGCGAAAGCCTCACCCGGATCATGCAGGCGAAGGACCTGTACGGCTACGAGGAACGCGGCGTCACCTTCCTGTCGAACGCCTTGTTCAGCGCGCCGATCGACATCCCGGCCACGGCGCCGACCGGCTCCTACACCGTCGACATCGTGCTGTATTCCGGCGGGGTTCCGCTGGCGCGCCAGCAGACCAGCTTCGAGGTGATCAAGACCGGCATCGAGCAGCGCCTCGCTTCCGGAGCCTATGACTGGCCGCTGCTCTATGGTTTCGCGACGGCGCTGCTGGCGCTGCTCCTCGGCTGGGGAGCGAGCGTCGTATTCCGACGCGATTGAGGCGGGCGGCCGCGCTGGAGCCTGCTTCGTTTTCAGGGGAATGCGGGTCATCCCGGCCGGAGCGAAGCGGAGGGCCGGGATCCAAGCCTGAACCTCTATCGGCGGCGTTCCGGCATGGATCCCGGGTCAGGCCCGGGATGACGCCGTGGTTCCGTGAAAAATCAGCGAGCTAGTCGAGCAGACCGCCATAAGGCAGGAAGGCGACGCTCTCGCCCTCTTCCAGTTGCTCGACATGCTCGGCCAGCACGACAAGCCCGTCCGACTGCGCGAGCGAGGCGAGCGAGCCGGCGCCTTCGCCCGGATGCTTGCGCGCGATTACGACTCCATCGTCACGCCGTTCGATGCTCACGCGCAGGAACTCGCGCCGCCCGCCCTTCTTGCGATGACGGAAGCCCGCCGTGACCGGCAGGGCGACTGATGCCTCGAAGGCCGTGCCAGCAAGCCGGGCCAGCACCGGCCGGGCGATGAACATGAAGCCCACGAAAACGGCAACCGGATTGCCGGGCAGGCCGATGAAGGGCGTGCCGGCGACCGACCCGACGGCGATCGGCTTGCCCGGCTTGATCGCGACGCGCCAGAGATCGAGCGCCCCGCAGGCGGCCACCGCATCCTTGACGTGATCGGCCTCTCCGACGGACACGCCGCCGGAGGTGACGACGAGGTCGCAGGCGCCGGCCGCCTCGCGCAAATGCCGCTCCAGCTCGGCGGGTTCGTCACGCAGGATGCCGAGATCGGCGACATCGGCGCCCGCTCGCGCCAACAGGGCGCGCAGCATCGCCCGGTTTGCGTCGTAGATCGCCCCCAGCGCGAGGGGCTGCCCAGGCTCGGTCAGCTCGTCGCCGGTCGAGAACACGGCCACGCGCGGGCGACGCCGCACCCGGACGTGATCCAGCCCCAGTGCCGCCAGCAGGCCGAGATCCTGCGGCCTCAGGCGTCGCCCCGCCGGCAAGGCCACCTGCCCGCGCGCGATATCCTCGCCTGCCAAGCGCAGATTAGCACCGCGCTTCAGGCCGGGAGGCAGACTGACCTCCCCGCCGTTCGGCGTGACATCCTCCTGCATGACGACAGTGTCGGCGCCGGCCGGAATCGGCGCGCCGGTGAAGATGCGCCAGGCGCCCCGCCCGAGCATTCCGCCCGTATCGCCCGCCGCGCTGCGGCCGAGGATCGGGAGACGGGTTTCAGCGCCGGGCGAGAGATCGGCAGAGCGGACGGCATAACCGTCGACCGCCGAATTGGAGAAAAGCGGCAGATCGAACGGCGCGATCACGGCCTCGGCCAGGGTGCGGCCATCTGCTTCGCCCAGGGGCAGAGCGAGAGCATCGGCCACCGGCGCGACCAGCGCGGCCGCGCGAGCCCCGGCTTGCTCGACAGTGATGAGCTCGGAATCCGTCCGGGCGCCGCTCAGCCGCGCCATCACGGCCCTCGCCCGCTTCGGCTCTTCGCTAGCATCGCCGCCGGCACTCCGTGTTATCCTGCCCGACCTTCATCGTCGCGGCGACGAGGCGGGTCAAGCATGCGGCATGGCGGCGGTTGCTCCAACCCGAACAGCCGTCCTATGAAGCAGTGCGACGACAACGGCCCGGCGGGCGCGAGACCATGGACACCATTCCGCTCGATCTGCGCGGCCTGAAATGCCCGCTCCCGGTGCTGCGCGTGCGCAAGGCGCTTCGCGGCGCGCGGGCCGGCAGCCTGCTCGTCGTGCAATGCACCGATCCGATGACGGTGATCGACCTGCCTAATCTCGCGCGCGAAACGGGCGATGCCATCGAGTTGCAGGGGGATGCGGACGGCGCCCTCGTCTTCCATATTCGCAAGGCGGCCTAGACAACCGCGTCATGCTCGGGCTTGACCCGAGCATCTCCTCGAAGAGATTCTCGGCTCTGCGCTGCGCTCCGCCCGAGAACGACGCTTCCGACAAACGGAGTTCGACAACGTGACCGTCTCCCAAGCCGATGTCCTGCGGGCGCTCGAACTGGTGGAGCTGCCGGCAAGCGGGCAATCGCTCGCCGCCTCCGGCCGCATCGGCGATATCCTGGTCGATGGCGGCAAGGTGATCTTCGCCATCGGCATCGACGCGACCGAGGCCGGCGCGATGGAGCCGGTGCGCAAGGCGGCCGAAAGCGCGGTCGGCGGCTTGCCGGGCGTGACCCAGGTCCTTGTCGGGCTGACCGCGGACAAGGCAGCGGCTTCGGCGGGCATGCAAGCCCGGCAACAGGCGCAGCGCCCCGGCCCCGGCGGCGCGCCCAAGCCTACCGGCGTTCCCGGCGTGAAGCAGATCATCGCCGTCGCCAGCGGCAAGGGCGGCGTCGGAAAGTCGACCACCGCGGCCAATCTCGCCGTCGCGCTCTCGACGCTCGGCCTCAAGGTCGGCGTGCTCGATTCCGACATCTACGGGCCGTCCATGCCGAAGATATTCGGCATCACCGGCAAGCCCCAGCTCGTCTCCGGCCGGACTCTGGCGCCGATGGAGGCCTATGGGCTCAAGGTGATGTCGATCGGCTTCCTCGTCGACGAGGAGACGCCGATGATCTGGCGTGGGCCGATGGTGATCTCGGCGATCACGCAGATGTTGCGCGAGGTCGCCTGGGGAGAGCTCGACATCCTCGTCGTGGACATGCCGCCCGGCACCGGCGATGCGCAGCTCACCATGGCCCAGCAGGTGCCGCTCGCCGGCGCCGTCATCGTCTCGACGCCGCAGGACCTGGCCCTGCTCGACGCGCGCCGTGGCGTCGCGATGTTCAGGAAGGTCGCGGTGCCGATCCTCGGCATCGTCGAGAACATGAGCTATTTTATCTGCCCGCAATGCGGGCACCAGTCCGATATCTTCGCCCATGGCGGGGCGCGGCACGAGGCCGAGCGGCTCCATATTCCCTTCCTCGGCGAGATCCCGCTGGCCATGCCGATCCGCGAGACCTCCGACGGCGGCCGGCCCATCGTCGCCAGCGACCCGCAGAGCTCGCATGCCAAGGCCTATATCGCGGTGGCGCGACAGGTGCAGGCCGGCCTCGGCGGCGCCATGCGGGCGGCACCACGGATCGTCATCGAGTAGCACCGACCGGCCGATGTCGGGGCTTGACAAGCAAGTAAATATGTTCTTCTTTTGTTCTCAGTATCGACCGACTTTACACGGAATCACGCCGTCATCCCGGACTTGATCCGGGATCCATGCCGGAGCGCTTCCGATCGAGGTTCGGGCATGGATCCCGGCTCTCCACGGAGTTCACCCTTGGGCCGACCAAAAGGCCGGACCCGAGGGCTCCGGCCGGGATGACCCGCGTTTGGGAGGACAGAGCCATGCCCGTCCAGCACGCCCGCCATATCGGCATCGGCATCGATCGCCCAGTGGAGGAGGTCTATGCCTTCCTGGCCGATCCGGCGAATTTCCCGCAATGGGCCGAAGGCCTCGGTCATAGTTTCGTGCATGTCGAAGGCATGACCTGGCGCGCCGAGACGCCGATGGGACCGATGCGCGTCCTGTTCAGCGAGCCGAACAATCACGGCGTGCTCGACCATGCAGTGATCCCCGAGCATGGGCCGGCCATGCACAACCCGATGCGGGTCGTCGCCAATGGCGACGGTGCCGAGCTGGTGTTCACGCTGTTCCAGCGCGAGGGTGTGTCCGACGATGAGATGGCGCGCGACGCGGCCATGGTGTCCCGCGACCTCGCGGTGTTGAAGGCCTTGCTGGAGCGGTAATGCCCGTCGCCGTGGCTAGATCGGCAACCCCGCGAGGCGCTCCGCTTCAACCAGATCTTCCGGCGAATTGATGTTGAAGAAGGGATCGAACGGCTCGGCCGGCCACTCGGCGACGGCAACGCCCTGCGCCTGCGTCCAGCGGCTGATCTTGCGTTCACCGGTCGCCAAGGCCTGGCGCAGCTCCTCTCGCAGCGAGACGGGCCAGAGCCCGATGGCGTGGTGCGCCTGCCCGGCGGAGGCGGCGCAGGCGAGCGGCACGCCCGCCGCGATGCGGGCCCGGTGCAGACGCGCGGCGAGATCGGTCGGGATGAACGGCGTATCGGCTGCGACACTCAGCAGCCACGCCGTATCCGGCCGGTGGCCCGCGAGCCAGTCGAGGCCGGCCAGGATGCCAGCAAGCGGGCCTGCGAAATCCGGCACCGTATCGGCGACGACCAGCAGGCCGCATGCCGCGAACCGGGCTGGATCGCCATTGGCATTGAGGAGAAGGCTGTCGCACTGCTCACCGAGCCGCCCGACGACATGGGCGAGGATCGTCCGGCCGGCGAGGATCTTCAGGGCCTTGTCGCCGCCGCCCATGCGGCGTGCGAGGCCGCCCGCGAGGATAAGGCCGACCGTGGGCGGCAGCGTGGCTCCCGTCATGCCAGACAATCCCGGCGCCGCATCACGGCGCCGGTCAGGCAGCGAGCCGGATCGCAGCCGCGACCCAGCGTTCGACCGCCACAGCGTCGGCCGCCAGCTCGACCCAGTCGTCTCCGGCGAAATCACGCCAGGCCGGCAGGAAATCGTGCCGTACCGCGATCAGCACGGGCAAGCCGGCCATCACCGCATCGGCGATCTCCTGACGCAGCCCCTCGCCCAGGGCCTCCTGCTTGCCGAACTTGTTGACGATGACGAGATCGACCCGCTCGGCCAGCGCGCCGGCAAAAGCGGCCGAGGCAGCGGCAAGCCCGGCCGCATCCAGATGACAGCCTGCGGCGGCATCGCCGAGATTCTGGCTGATCGGGAAGCGCCGGCCGCTGCCGAGATCCTCAAGCGACATCGCCATGCAGCGATCGTCGCAGGCATCATCATTGTGCTGGACGACCCCGCCGAGACGCAGACCGCGCTGTCTCAGCTGCGCCGCCAGTCCCTGCATGAAGGCGTCGATCGCGGAACCGCTCGCATAAGGAATGGCAGCCAGCATCGTCATGCCGGATTCCTCTCACGAACGGCCGCGCGACGCCAGAGGCGGTGGCCGCAAGACTTTGTCACGCGACCGAGAGATGCCGGCGCAGTGTTGCGCCGCACCTACAGTCGTGCGCTTACAGTCTCGCTAGGGTGGCGAAGGTTTGTCTCGGGCAACCGGGCCGGCCGCTGCCCATCACGCCGTCGGAACGCATGATCCGCAACAACGCCCAAACCCCGCTCGACCCGGCGACCGACGCCGCCCTGCTGCTGCGGCGCATCGGCTTCGGCACGCTTGCGCTTGTCCTGCCGCTGGCGGCGCTGGTCTCGCGCCGCGCCGCCGTGGTGCTCGTGCCGATCGGAATCGCGCTGCTGATTATCGCGGCACTGGTCGAAGAGCCCGGCAGGTTCGCCGGCGCGTTCAAGGAAGCCGTGCTCAGCCGCCCGGGCCTGATCCTGCTAGGCCTCGTGGCCTGGGCGTTCCTCTCGCTGGTGTGGAGCCCCTTCCCGGCTGCCGCGGCCGAGAAGGCCGGTAATCTGATGCTCGCCGTCGTGCTCGGCTTTGCCGGGCTTTCCGCCCTGCCCGAGCGGATGCGCTCCTCGAACCTGAACCTCTCGCCGCTCGGCACCGGCAGCGCCGGCATCTTCGCGCTCGGGCTGATCATCATCGCGGCGCTCAGGCATGCCGAAACGCCGCCCGGCGCGGTCGAGCGCGGCGTCTCGGTCGTTCTCATCACGGCCTGGCCGGCGCTCGCCTGGCTGCTGTCACGCGAAAGGGGGATGAGTGCGCTCGGCCTCGCACTCGTCGTGGCTCTGCTGGCGCTGACGCGCTTCGAGGATGGCGAGACCGTCGCGATGATCTTCGGGGCCGTGGCCTTCGGAGCCGTGACGGCCAGCCGCGAGCGGGCCGCGCAGGTGATCGCCACGATCATCGCCGGGCTGATGCTGTTCGCGCCGATCCTGCCCTTCCTGCTCGCGCCGCTGGTTTCGGCGCTGCCCGACAGCGCCGATGGTTTCGCGCAGATGCTCTCGATCTGGGCGGATGTGATCCGCCAGTCGCCGATCGAGCTCATCACCGGGCACGGGCTCGACACGGTCGTCCGCGGCCAGATGAACGGGACGCTGCCGCAGCCGGCGCCAGCCACGCTGCTGTTCGAGACCTGGTATGAGCTCGGGCTGGTCGGCGCCGCAGCCGCCGCCGCTTGTCTCTATTTCGCGATCCGCGCCGCCGGCCGGATGCCGGGAGCGCTGGCTGCCGGCGGCGTCGCGGCCTTCACCACTGCCTTTGCGCTCAGCGTCTTCGGCTTCGCGCCATTGCTGCCGTGGTGGCTGATGACGCTGACCTCCGTCGTGCTGCTGTTCGGCGCCATCGCCCGCGGCCAGTACCGGACCGACCGGCCGGCGGTGCCGCTGCCGATGCGCCCCGCCAGCCATAAGCGGCCAAAAGCGGGCGAACCGCCCGCAGCCTGACGGCTGCCTCAGCGGGAGAGCTCGGCGATAAGCGCGCGCTGGAAGGCAGCGCCGGCTTCGAGCTGCGAGACGGCGATGAACTCGTCCGGTTGATGCGCCTGGGCGATGTCGCCGGGACCGCAGACCACGGTCGACCAGCCGGCGCGCTGGAACAGCCCGCCTTCGGTTCCGTAGGCGACGACATGGCTGCCATTGTCGCCGGTGAGCCGCCGGCAGAGCGCCTCGGCCGCACCGTCCGTCTCGGGGCCCATGGCGGGTGTGTTCGAGGTGATCTCGAAGCCGATGCCGCTTTTGGGCGCGATCGCCTGCATCCGCGCCTCGATCTCGGCGAGCCTGGCGCGATAGCGGGCGGCGTAGTCCTCATGGCTGTCGCCGGGGACGCAGCGCACCTCATGGGCGAAGGTGCAGTGCTCCGCCGTGATGTTCACCGCCGTGCCGCCCTGGACGACGCCGACATGCAGCGTGCTGTAGGGCGGCTCGAAGCCGTTATCGGGCGCCGCGGCCTTGTTCTGCGCCATCACCTCGTTGTGCCAGTGGATCAGCTCGCCCGCGACCATCACGGCGGGCACACCGATATCGACGCGGCTTGAATGCACGGCGTGACCGCGCACGGTCGTGCGCATCCGCATGGCGCCCTTGTGGCCGGTCACGACCTGCATCATGGAGGGCTCGCCGACGATCACGGCCGCGGGATTCATCCCATCAGCCTGCATCGCCTCGATCATCACCCTCGCGCCCCGGCAGCCGACCTCCTCGTCATAGGAGAGCGCGATATGGATCGGCCGCTTCAGCGGCGCCGCCAGCATCTCCGGCACGAGCGCCAGCGCGATCGCGTCAAAGCCCTTCATGTCGCAGGCACCGCGGCCATAGAGCCTGCCGCCGCGCTCGGTCAGGGTCCAGGGGTCGGACGTCCAGGCCTGCCCGGCTACCGGCACGACGTCGGTATGGCCGGAGAGCACGACGCCGCCATCGCCCTTCGGCCCGATCGTCGCATAGAGATTGGCCTTCTGGCCGTCCTCGCTCGGCGCGAGCCTGCTCTCGACGCCGAGCAAGGCGAGATAGTCGCGGCAGAAATGGATCAGGTCGAGATTGCTGCGCTGCGATTCCGTGTTGAACGAAACCAGCTTCGCAAGCATCTCTTTCGGCGTCATCGTCATCGCATCCCTCTTCCAAAGGCCCTGCCGCGCGCAGGTTTCGTGACAGCAAGCTAGGACCTGCCAGGGAGCAGGGACAAGGCGAAACCCGTCTCGCTCGCGCTTGACGGCCTTGCACGGGACGCGCTCTCGTGCGGCAACAGGTGCCGCCGCGCCCAGAACAGGACCGAAACCCGCCATGCCGTTCGATGTCACCCTCGCCGATATCCAGGCTGCCGCCGTTCGTATCGCCGGCAAGGTCCGCCGCACGCCGACCTATCACAGCGCCGGCCTGTCGGAGCGGCTCGGGGTCGAGACCTGGGTGAAGCTCGAAAGCCTGCAGCTCGGCGGCTCCTTCAAGGTGCGCGGCTGCTTCAACAAGCTAGCGGCGCTGAGCGCTGCCGAGCTCGCGCGCGGCGTCGTCACCGTCTCCGGCGGCAACCATGCCATCGCCGTCTCGCTCGTCGCGCGGGCGGTCGGCACCCGGGCGCTGGTGCTGATGCCGAAGGCGACGCCGGCCCTCAACATCCGGCTGACCCAGGAGGCCGGCGGCGAGGTCGAGCTCTGCGATGATTCGATCGCAGCCTTCGCCAAGGCCGAGGACTATGCCGCAGCAGGCATGGTCCACGTGCATTCCTATGACGACCCGGCGATCATCGCGGGCCATGGCACGCTGGGGCTCGAACTCGCCGCCGATGCCGGCGGGCGCATCGACCATGTCTTCATCTCGATCGGCGGCGGCGGTTTCTCGGCCGGGGTCGGCGCGGCTCTGAAGGGGCTCGACCCTGCGGTGCGGCTGCACGGCGTCGAGACCGAGGGCGCGACGACGATGACGCAGGCGCTCGCCGCCGGTGAGCCCGTCCCGATCCGCTCGACCTCGATCGCACGCACGCTTGGAGCGCCCTTCGCCACCGAGCGCACCATGGCGGCTGCACGGCAATTCCTCGAGGAGATCGTCGTGGTGCCGGATGCGGACGCGGCGCGGGAACTGGTCTGGGTGCTGCAGAACGAGCGCGTGCTGGTCGAGCCGGCGGCC
Source organism: Bosea sp. NBC_00550 (assembly GCF_026020075.1). NCBI lineage: Bacteria > Pseudomonadati > Pseudomonadota > Alphaproteobacteria > Hyphomicrobiales > Alloboseaceae > Allobosea > Allobosea sp. NBC_00550. The sequence goes on along the minus strand of NZ_CP102772.1, from coordinate 5,427,872 downwards.
GCCTGCGTGGTGGCCGCCGCGCTGGCGCGCAAGGAGAAGTTCCGCCCCGGAGAGCGCGTCTGTCTCGTGCTCTGCGGATCGAACGTCGCGATCGAGGATATCGCGCGCTGGCGGACCGAATTCGGGCTCTGAACGGTTAGATCAACCGCCGTTGCGGGCCAGCTTCGCGTAGCGGCTGCGCTTGCCGGCGGAGGCATAGCGGCTGCGCTTCTGGCCGTGCCAGGAGACCTCGCGCTCGCCGATATCGGCATGAACGAGGCCGTTGGAGTAGGTACCCACACCGCCGACATTTTCGAGCGCGCGGGCGATCGCAGCCGCTTTCCGTGGCGAGGTCCCCAGCGGCCGGAAATCGATCGCCTTGCCGCTATAGTGCTGCGAATGGCGGGCGTGGCGGCCGCCGCAGGTCGAGGTGATCTGGATCGGCCCGATTTTCGCGATGAGCTCGGCGACCATCGCCAGCGTCTCGGGCTTGAGGCAGCCCAGGCCCTTGACCTGAGGCTGAAAGGAAATTTTCTCGGAGGGAATGTTGGCCAGGGCCACCGCAGGCAAGAAACCGAACATCAACGCAAGCAACAACGAACGACGCATCATCTACCAAACATGAGAAGGGGGAAAGGAATGATCAGGTCAGAGATTCTCGATGACCCGAGCGAACGCCGCCTCCGCTATTGGCAAAGGAAGGCCAAATCATGGCTGGCGGCTTTCCGATCTATTACGTAGATGCAATCCAAGAGGCCTTCGGAGCGGAATCAACGGCACATCATCTTGTCAGATCACTGACCGCCATTCCGCAAAGGCCCGCCCCCTGCGCGCTGCCGGCTTGGACAGGCGGGCCGGGCCTGGGCTAGCGTGCGGACGGCACCCGCTTTCTGCGCGGCGCCCCATGCTATCTCAGAGGATACGATGCCCAAGACCGACATCATCGCGGCGCTGACTCCGGAAATCACCGCGATCCGCCGCGACATCCACCGCCACCCCGAGCTGATGTACGACGTTCACCGGACTGCCGGCCTCGTCGCCGACAAGCTCAAGGAATGGGGCGTCGACGAAGTCGTCACCGGCATCGGCCAGACCGGCGTGGTCGGGATCATCAAGGGCAAGGGCCAGAATTCCGGCAAGGTCATCGGCATGCGCGCCGACATGGACGCCCTGCCGATCCATGAGGAGACCAATCTCGAGCACCGCTCGACCGTGCCTGGCAAGATGCATGCCTGCGGCCATGACGGCCACACCGCCATGCTGCTCGGCGCCGCGAAGTACCTGTCCGAGACCCGCGACTTCGACGGCACCGCCGTGCTGATCTTCCAGCCTGCGGAGGAAGGCGGTGCCGGCGCCAAGGCGATGATCGACGACGGGCTGATCACCCGCTTCGGCGTGCAGGAGGTCTACGGCATGCACAACCGGCCGGGGCTCGCGCTCGGCCGCTTCGAGATCGCCAAGGGGCCGGCGATGGCCGCAGCCGACCGCATTCACATCAAGATCGAGGGCAAGGGCGGACACGCGGCAGCACCGCACAACGTCAACGACCCGATCGTCGCCTCCTGCGCTCTTGTCAGCGCCCTGCAAACGGTCGCCTCGCGCAATGCCGACCCGCTCGAATCCATCGTCGTCTCGGTCACCGCGCTCAATGCCGGCGAGGCCTTCAACGTCATTCCGCAGACGGCGGAGATCAAGGGTTCGGTGCGCACGCTGACGCCGAAGACGCGCGAACTCGCGCAGAAGCGCATCACCGAGATCGTCGAGGGCGTGATGAAGGCCTTCGGCATGAAGTACGACCTCGAATACCATCTCGGTTATCCCGTGACCTTCAACCATGCGGGCCAGACCGATTTCGTGACCAGCGTCGCGAAGGAAGTCTTCGGGTCGGATGCGATCACCACCGACATCCCGCCGACCATGGGCTCAGAGGACTTCTCCTACATGCTGGAGGAGCGCCCCGGCGCCTTCATCAACATCGGCAACGGCGACTCGGCGGGGCTGCACCACCCGGCCTATGAGTTCAACGATGCGGCGATCCCCGTCGGCGTGAACTACTGGGCGAGCCTGATCGAGATCGCCATGCCGCAGCGGGCCTGACGCCTCACGATGAGCGACATCGATTGCCTGGTGATCGGGGCCGGCGTCGTCGGCCTCGCGGTGGCCCGCGCGCTGGCGCTGGCCGGCCGCGAGGTCGTCATCGCCGAGGCTGCCGACGGCATCGGCACCCAGACCTCGGCGCGCAACTCCGAGGTCATCCATGCCGGGATCTACTATCCGCCCGGCTCGCTGAAGGCCCGTGTCTGCGTCGAGGGCCGCAAGCAGCTCTACCGCTACCTCGAAGAGCGCGGCCTGCCGCACAAGGCCTGCGGCAAGCTGATCGTCGCCACCTCCGAAACCCAGAAGCCGGCGCTGGAGACGATCATGGCGCGGGCGAAAGCCTCCGGCGTCGATTCGCTGCGCTGGCTCTCGGGCGCCGAGGCCAAGGCGATGGAGCCGGAGGTGCGCTGCGAGATCGCCCTGCTCTCACCCGAGACCGGCGTCGTCGACAGCCATGCGCTGATGCTCTCGCTGCTCGGCGAGTGCGAGGCGGCCGGCGGCTCGCTTGCGCTGAACACGCCGATCGCCGGTTGGCGGCGCGAGGCGGAGGGTTTCAGCGTCGATTTCGGCGGCGCGGAGCCCGCGACCTATTCCGTGCGGACGATCGTCAATTCGGCGGGGCACGGCGCGCCGAAGCTGCTGGGCCTGCTCCCAGGCTTCCCGGCCGAGCATGTACCGGTCCAGCACTACGCGAAGGGCAACTACTTCGCGCTGACCGGGCGGCAGCCCTTCAGCCATCTGGTCTATCCGGTGCCGGAAGCGGCCGGCCTGGGCATCCACGCCACGATCGACATGGGTGGGCGCGTCAAGTTCGGCCCCGATGTCGAATGGGTCGGGAGTGACCAGGATCTGGTGGTCGACCCGGCGCGGGCGGAGAAGTTCTACGCGGCGATCCGGACCTACTGGCCGGCATTGCTGGATGGAGCGCTGGTCGCCGACTATGCCGGCATCCGACCGAAGCTGCACGGGCCGACCGAGCCGATGCCGGATTTCCGCATCGACGGACCGGAGGTGCATGGGGTGGCGGAGCTGGTCAACCTCTTGGGCATCGAGAGCCCGGGGCTGACGAGTTCGCTGGCGATCGCGGAGATGGTGCGGGAGAAGCTGGCGGCATAGAGCGCGTCATGCTCGGGCTTGACCCGAGCATCTCATGCCGAAAGAAACTCCAGAGCCGCATCCTGCCAGAGATTCTCGGGTCTGCGCTTCGCTCCGCCCGAGAATGACGCAGGGCGTACGCGCATGCGGCGAAGTCAGCTCCGTGCCTTCACAAACGCTTCCTTCGCCTCGCGCGCCAGCGTTGTGATGCGGCTCCAGTCGCCGGCGGCGATCGCATCGGCCGGGACGAGCCAGGAGCCGCCGACGCAGATCACCTGCGGCAAAGCGAGGTAATCACCGAGGTTCTTGAGGCCGACGCCGCCGGTCGGGCAGAAGCTCATCTGCGGGAACGGGCCGGAGAGCGCCTTCAGTGCCGGCGGGCCGCCGGCCTGCTCGGCCGGGAAGAACTTGGCGGTGGTCCGGCCGGCCGCGACCGCGCGCATGCAGTCAGACGCCGTGGCGACGCCCGGCAGCCAGGGCAAGCCCGCCTCGCGCAAAGCCGCATCGACGCCTTCGCTGAAGCCGGGGCTGACCACGGCCTGCGCGCCGGCATCCTTGACCTGCGTCACCTGGGCCGGAGTCACCACCGTGCCGGCCACGGCCAATGCCTTCGGCACCGACTTCGCGATGGCGGCAAGCGCCTCCATCGCCCCGGGACGGCGCAGCGTGACCTCGACGACGTCGATGCCGCCGGCGACCAGCGCATGGGCGAGATCCACAGCACGCGAGGCGTCCTCGATCACGACGACAGGGATCACGCCGCAGCTCTTCAACCGGGCAATCGCGGCAGTTTCTTCCATGGCCTCGTCTTTCAATCGATTTGAGCGGGTGAGCGGGCTCTACTCCTTCGCCCAGTAGACGTCGAGCCCCTGCTCGCGGCCGATCAGCATGTCGACCGGCAGCGGTGCCTTGCGGTTGGAGGCCTCCTTGAGGACGGCTTCCTTGGCGCCGCCGGAGACGAGCAGGCCCGCCCAGCCGGCATGGACGAGGCGCGCCGGCGAGAGCGACAGTCGTGGCGGCAGGCCGGGCGGGCGCGCGACGACGATGCCGCTATCAGGCACCGCGCTGAACGTGGCCTCGGCGCCGGGAAAGAGCGAGGCGACGTGACCATCCGCGCCCATGCCGCTGACAAGCAGGTCGAGCGGCGGAAGTTCGGCAAGTCGCGCGCCAAGCAGGGCTGCCGCAGCCTCGATATCGCTGCCGTGGCCGTGGAAGGAGATGAAACCGGCGCGTCCCTCGGCCAGCGGCGCGAACTGCTCTCGGATCATGCGCTCGTTCGAGGCCTCGTCGTCGGACGCGACGAAGCGCTCGTCGGTCGGCAGCAGCGTGACCTTGTCCCAGGCGAGATCTTTCTGCCCGAGAGCGGCGAGAAAGCGCGCCGGCGTCGTGCCGCCGGGGACTGCGAGCAGCGCCTTGCCCTTCTCGGCGACGACCTCCCGCAACCGCACCGCGACGGCCTCGGCCAGCGCCTCGGAGGCGTCGGCAAGGGTGGCGAAACGCTGCCAGGCAAGCGGGCCGGCCGTCATCAGACGAAATCCGGATCGGCCCAGGAACGGCCGTCGCGCTCGATCAGGCCGATCGCCTGCGACGGCCCCCAGGAGCCGGCGGCGTAGCGATGCGGATGCGGGCTGTAATCCTGCCAGCCGGCGATGATCGGATCGACCCAGGTCCAGGCCTGCTCGACCTCGTCGCGATGCATGAACAGGGTCTGGTCGCCGCGGATCACATCCGTCAGGAGGCGCTCATAGGCATCCGGCGTGCGTTCGTCGAAGGCGGTGGAATAGCGCAGGTCGAGCTGGCGCGGCACGATCTTGAGGCGCCCGGAGCCCGGCACCTTCATCATCAGCTGGAGCTGGACGCCGTCGTTCGGCTGCAGGCGGATGAAGAGGCGGTTGGCATCGAGCCTGTCGCAGGTGCCATTGCCGAAGATCGAGTGCGGCACCGGCTTGAAGGTGACCGCGATCTCGGAGTAGCGCTGCGCCATGCGCTTGCCGGTGCGCAGATAGATCGGCACGCCGGCCCAGCGCCAGTTGTCGATCTCGCAGCGCACCGCGACGAAGGTCTCGGTGTTGCTGCCGTGGCCGAGCTCATCGGCATAGCCACGCACGCGCTGGCCGTCGATCTGGCCAGGGCCGTACTGGCCGCGCACGGTGAAGCGCTGGACGTCAGGTCCGACGATGGGACGCAGCGCCTTCAGCACCTTGATCTTCTCGTCGCGGACGGCGCCGGCTTCCAGCATGTTCGGCGGCTCGATGGCGAAGAGAGTGAGCAGTTGCATGAGATGGTTCTGCACCATGTCGCGCATATGCCCGGCCTTATCGTAGTAGCCGGCGCGGCTTTCGAGACCGACCGTCTCGGCCACGGTGATCTGGACATGATCGATGTCGCGGCTCGACCAGGACCGCTCGAACAGCGTGTTGGCGAAGCGCAGGACGAGCAGGTTCTGCACCGTCTCCTTGCCGAGATAGTGATCGATCCGGTAGGTGCGGCTTTCGGGCAGGATACGCCCCACGGCGTCATTGATCTGGCGCGCCGAGGCGAGATCGCGGCCGAGCGGCTTCTCGAGGATGACGCGCGAGGTCGGCGTCAGGATATCGGCCTTGGCGAGGTTCTCGCAGATCGGGATGAAGAGATCGGGCGGGGTCGAGAGATAGAAGGAGCGGACGCGCTCGCTGTCGCCCAGCGCCTTCTTCAGCGCCTTGTAGGTCGCCGGCTGGACCGCATCGAGCAGCACCATGGTGAGCCTGCGCAGGAAGGACTCGACCTGATCCTTCGGGATGCCTTCCTCATGGAGCCGCTGGGCGATCTGCTTCGGCAGGCCCTCGACATCCTCCTCCTTGCGGACGATCGCGAAAATGCGGCTCTCCTCGGGCAGAACCCCTTCGCGATTGCGCTGGCCAAGAGCCGGAAAGAGCTTGCGCAAGGCGAGATCCCCGCCGGCGCCGAAGATCACCAGATCGAAGGGCGGGACCGGCGTCCTCTCGGGAATGCTCTCGGGCCGAAGCGCATTGTCGACGATGGCGTCCATGGAACTCACAACTCCGTAAGGCGGTGCCGGTTTCGTAATGCCGGCGCAAAGCCTTGCCGCTCGACCGGCCTGTGTCGAACGGGAAGCGCATAGCGCAAGGCTGCGACCAGAGTGAGACGATTTGGCCCCGCTGCAAAGAGGCAATGGCGCTCGGCCGTTGCGCGTCCCGTTCAGCCTGCGCGGCTGAACCCCGCGCTCGCCGCCAGAAGCTGCTGCGCATAGGCCGTCTGAGGCTGGCGCGCGGCCAGCGTCTCGACGGTCATCTCCTCGACGGCGCGGCCGAACTGCATGACCAGCAGCCGCTCGCACATATGGCCGACGACCGCGAGATCATGGCTGACGAGGATATAGGTCAGCTTGCGCTCCTGCCTGAGCGCCGCGAGCAGGTTCAGCACCTCGGCCTGGATCGAGACGTCGAGCGCCGAGGTCGGCTCGTCGAGCAGCAGGATCGACGGTTCGAGCACGAGGGCACGAGCGATGGCGACGCGCTGGCGCTGGCCGCCCGAGAGCTGGTGCGGATAGCGGAAGCGGAAGGAAGCGGGAAGGCCGACATCGGAGAGCGCCTTGCCGATGCGCGCCTCGGCATCGCGGACACCGTGGATGGCGAGCGGCTCGGCCAGGGTGTCGTCCACGGTCTTCTTGGGATGGAGCGAGCCATAGGGGTCCTGAAAGACCATCTGGACATGGCGGTAGAAGGCCTTGTCCCGGACCTTGGGCTGCGCCGCGCCTTCGATCGCGACCGCGCCGCCCCAGTCGCGGTTGAGGCCGGAGAGCACGCGCAGCACGGTCGACTTGCCGGAGCCGGACTCGCCGACGAGGCCGTAGCTCTCGCCATGGTTCACGGTGAAGGAGAGATCCTTCACGACATGGGAATCGCCGAAGGAGACGTTGAGCTTGTCGACGGAGATCGCGGGTTGCGTGGTCATCCCGCGACCTCTTCGTCATTCCGGGGCGCTGCGCAGCGGCGAGCCCGGAATCCATGAACACTGGCGTTGGAAGGGATGGCGCGACGGTCGAGCCTTGTCCGGCCGCCAAAGCGGTTATGGATTCCGGGCTCTTCGCTACGCGAAGCCCCGGAATGACGGTGTTGGATGTTCGTCACGCCAGCCAGGCCGGGTCGCGGTTGAGGGTGGCGAGCTTTGCGCGGGGATCGTCGAGATCCGGCAGGCATTCGAGCAGGCCGAGCGTGTAGGGATGGCGCCGGCTGCGCGCGGAAGGGTCGGCGAGCTCGACCGCCGGCAGCGTCTCCATGACCTTGCCGCCATACATGACGATGACGCGGTCGCAGAAGGATTGCACCAGATGCAGGTCGTGGCTGATGAAGATCAGCCCCATGCCGCGCTCGGTCACGAGATCGTCGAGGATCTTGAGGATCTGGAGCTGGACGGTGACGTCGAGCGCCGAGGTCGGCTCGTCGGCGATCAGGATCTCGGGCTCGGCGATCAGCATCATCGCGATCATGACGCGCTGGCCCATGCCGCCTGAAACCTCGTGCGGGTAGAGGTCGTAGACGCGCGCGGGCTCGCGGATCTGCACCTGCTCCAGCATGGCGAGGCTGCGCTCGCGCGCCTCGCGGCCGCCGGCCTTGCGGTGGATGCGATAGGCCTCGGCGATCTGGCTGCCGACAGTCTGGACCGGGTTCAGCGAGAATTTCGGGTCCTGCATGACCATGGAGATGTGCCGGCCACGCAGCTTGCGCCGTGCGCCCTTGTCCATCGTCATCAGGTCCTGGCCGCGGAAGCTCATGGCGTCGGCGCTGACGACGCCGGGCTGCGGGATCAGGTCGAGGATGGCCCGGCCGGTCATCGACTTGCCGGAACCGGACTCGCCGACGATGCCGAGGCGCTCGCGCCCGAGCGTGAAAGAGAGCCCGCGCACGGCATGGACGATGCCGGTCGCGGTGTGGAAATCGACCTTGAGATTGTCGACTTCGAGAAGCGGCTGTTCGCTCGTCATGGCCTCGCGCGTCATGGCTTCACCTGGCATCCATGACGTCGCGCAAGCCATCGCCGAGCAGGTTGAAGCCGAGCGCGACGACGCAGATGGCGAGGCCGGGGAAGGTCGCGACCCACCACTGGTCGAAGATCTGCTCGCGCCCGGCCGAGATCATCGCGCCCCATTCCGGCATGGGCGGCTGCGCGCCGAGGCCGAGGAAGCCGAGGCCCGCGGCGGTGAGGATGATGCCGGCCATGTCAAAAGTGGTGCGCACGATCAGCGAGGGCATGCACATCGGCACGACATGCTTCCAGATGATGCGGGCGCGTGAGGCGCCCTGCAGGCGCATCGCCTCGATGTAATCCTGGTTGCGGATCACCATGGTCTCGGCGCGGGCGACGCGGGCGTAGGGCGGCCAGGTCGTGATCGCGATGGCGATGATGGCGTTGACGATGCCCGGCCCGAGCGCCGCGACGAAGGCCAGCGCCAGCACGAGACGCGGGAAGGCCAGGAAGACGTCGGTGATGCGCATCAGCAGCCGGTCGACCCAGCCGCCGAAATAGCCGGAAACGGCGCCGATCAGCAGGCCGAAGGGCCCGACCGTGACGACGACCAGCAGCACGATGACCAGCGTGATACGCGTGCCGTAGACGATACGGCTGAAGATGTCGCGCCCGAGCGCGTCGGTGCCGAACCAGTTGGTCATGGAGGGCGGCAGCAGCCGCTTGTCGAGTGCCTGGGCGAGCGGGTCGAAAGGCGCGATCAGCGGCGCGAAGGCGGCGACCAGCAGCAACAGGACGATGATGGCGAGGCCTGCCACCGCCATCGGGTTGCGCCGGAAGGCGAGCCATTGCCGATAGAGCTGGCCGAGCCGGGCCTGTCGGCGCGACTCCGGTGAATCGCTGATAAGCCAGGCATGCAAGCCGGCGGAGGGGGAGGTGTCGCTCATATCCGCCTCCTCAGCGCACGCGCGGATCGGCCAGCCGGCCGATGATGTCGGTCAGCAGATTGACCGCGATGAAGACGACGCCGACCACCAGCGTGCCGCCGAGCACCGCGTTCATGTCGGCATTGAGCAGGGCGTTGGTGAGATAGCGGCCGAGCCCCGGCCAAGCGAAGATCGTCTCGGTCAGCACCGAGCCTTCGAGCAGGTGCATGTAGGACAGCGCGATCACGGTGAAGAGCGGCACGGCGGCGTTGCGCAGGGCGTGGCGCCAGATCACCGCCGTTTCGGAGACGCCCTTCACGCGGGCGGCGACGACATATTGCTGCTGCAGCTCGCTGATCATGAAGCTGCGGGTCATGCGGCTGATATAGGCGACGGAGAGCAGGCCGAGGACGAGCGCCGGCAAGATCAGATGCGAGAAGGCATCCCAGAAGGCTTCCCATTCGCCTTCCAGTGCCGCGTCGATGAGGATCACGCCGGTGCGGGTGGTGACGATGTCCTGCCAGACCACGGAGATGCGGCCGGGCCCCGCGACCCAGCCGAGCTTGGCGTAGAACAGCAGGAGCGCCATCAGGCCGATCCAGAAGACCGGCACGGAATAGCCGACGAGGCCGACGACGCGGGCCACCTGATCCTGCCAGCGCCCCTGATTGACCGCCGCGAGGATGCCGAGCGGCACGCCGATCAGCACGCCGATCACCGTCCCCAGCGTGGCGAGCTCCAGCGTCGCCGGGAAGACGCGCCTGATGTCCTCGGTGACCGGATTCGAGGTCAGCACGGAGGTGCCGAGGTTCCCGGTGAAGACCTTGCCGATATAGATGGCGAATTGCTGCCAGAGCGGCTTGTCGAGGCCGAGATCGATGCGTGCCGCCTCATAGGTCTCGGGGCGGGCATTGTCGCCGACGACGGCGAGCACCGGGTCGATCGGGATGACGCGGGCGATGAAGAAGGTGACGAGCAGCAGGCCGAACATGGTGATGGCCACGGTCGTCAGCTCGCGGGAGAGCACACGAGCCCAACGGCGCAGCGCGCCGGCGGCCGATGATTTGCGGACGGGAGTTTGCGTCACGGCCGTCATGACCCGCCTCCGTTTCTTGTGGTTGCCAGGGCGCTTCGGGCAGCGACGGGGCGCGAAGCAGGAGCGGGCCGGGACAGGGCATGGCGAAGGCGCCCGCCGCGGCTTTGGCGCCGCAGCGGGTCTCCCACCCCTGACAGGACTCAGTTCTTGACGATGGTCGCGTAGAAGTTGGTGTCCGAGCTCGGTCCGATGACCCAGCCGTTCACGTTCTTGCGCTCGGCCGAGACCTCGATCTGCTGGAACATGATGACGAAGGGCGAGACCTTCTGGTGGTCGCGCTGCAGCGCCTCATAGGTGGTCGTGCGCTTGGCGGCGTCGGATTCCAGCACCGCGCCCTGCGTGACCTTGGTCATGTCCGGGATGTCCCAGGCATTGCGCCAGGCCAGCGTCTTCGACTTCGCCTCCTCGCCGTTGTCCTCGTTGATGGCGAAGGTCTCGGCATTGGTGTGCGGGTCGAGATAGTCCGGACCCCACTGGCCGATATAGATGTCATGGGTGCGCGCGCGGTACTTGGTCAGGGTCTGCTTGCCGTCGCCCGGGATGATCTCGAGCTTGACGCCAGCCTGGGCCCAGGTCGCCTGGATCGCTTGGGCGATGTCGGTGATCGGCGCCACGGAGCGGGTATCCATGGTGACGGTGAAGCCGTTGGCGAGACCGGCCTTGGCCAGGAGTTCCTTCGCCTTGGCGACGTCGAGCTTGTACGGCTTGTCCGAGATCGCCCCGAGGAAGCCCTGCGGCAGGAAGGATTCGTGGCCCTTATAGGTGCCCTCGACGATGTTCTTCTCGATCGAGCCGTAATCGACCAGCAGCTTCAGCGCCTCGCGCACCTCGGGCTTGGCGAGGTTCGGGTTCTTCTGGTTAAGGCCGAGATAGAGGATGTAGCCCTTGTCGCCCTGGACGATCTTGATGGCGTCATTGCTCTTGACCGCCGCGAGCTGGTCCTTGGAGAGGTTGCGGGCAATGTCGATGTCACCCTTCTCCAGCAGCAGGCGCTGCGATGCGGGCTCGGCGACATGGCGGACGACGACGCGCTTGCTCTTCGGCGCGCCCTTGTACCAGCTCTCATTGGCGTCGAGCGTGTATTGCTCGTTCGGCCGGTAACTGCGGACCTTGTAGGCGCCGGAGCCGGCCGAATTGAGCTTCAGCCAGCCATTGCCCCAGTCGCCGTCCTTCTCGTTGGCCTTGACCAGCTTGGTATCGACGATCGAGGCGACGCCCGAGGTCAGGCAGTTGTAGAAGAAGGTCGGAGCGAAAGGCTTGGAGACGGTGATCTGGACGGTGTTCTCGTCGAGCGCCTTGACCTTGTCGAGCACGTTTTCGGCAACGAAACCGAACTGGCGCAGGATGAAGCCTGGCGACTTGTTCAAGGTTACGGCGCGCTGGAAGGAATAGACGACATCGGCGGCGGTCAGCGGGTTCCCGGAGTGAAACTTGACGCCTTTGCGCAGCTTGAAGGTGTAGGTCAGGTTGTCGGGGGTGACGGTCCAGCTCTCGGCCAGTTCCGGGACGAGCGCGTTGTTGTTGGCGATATCGACGCCGATGAGCTTGTCATAGGCGTTGGCACCAACCTCGACGCCGGAGAACTCGAAGGCCTCGGCCGGGTCCAACGTGATGATGTCGTCGATCTGCTTGGCCATGACGACCGTGTCCTTCGGCGTCTGCGCGAAGGCCGCCGTCGTCGTCATCAGCGCGGTAAAGGCCGAAACGGCCATCAACTTGGCTACGTGACGCATCGAATTCCCCGTTGTTCGTATCTGCGGGCTGCCAAACAGCCCATTGCGCGCTATCTGGGACCACTCCGCCGCGACTGTCCAGCCATCGGCGGATCATGCGCACGCCATTGTGCACATCTCTTGGGCAGGTACTGCCCGCGCCGCCGACCCCATCTCCATAACGGCGCTTTGCGCGCGTCTGCCGGCTCGCTAACCTGTCTTCGTCGGCGGTTTCCGCCCTTGCCAGCGTCCAGGAGAGCCGAGCCTTGGCCATCATCGCCGCGCTGAACCACGTTACGCATTACCGCTACGACCGGCCGGTCACGCTGGGGCCGCAGATCATCCGCCTGCGGCCGGCGCCGCATTGCCGCGCCGCGATCCAGAGCTATTCGCTGAAGGTGTCGCCCGCGCAGCATTTCGTGAACTGGCAGCAGGACCCCGCGGGCAACTGGCTGGCGCGCTTCGTCTTTCCCGAGCCGGTCAACGAGTTCCGCATCGAGGTCGACGTCGTCACCGAGCTGTCGATCATCAACCCGTTCGATTTCTTCGTCGAAACCGACGCCGAGACCTTCCCCTTCACCTACACGCAGGAACTGCGCGAGGAGCTTGCCCCCTATCTCGTCACGGAGCCGGTCGGTCCGCTGCTCGAAGCTTTCCTGGCCGAACTGCCGACGGAGCCCGTCAACACGGTCAACTTCGTCGTTGATCTCAATGCGCGGCTGCAGCGCCTGATCGCCTATGGCATCCGCATGGAGCCGGGCGTGCAGGAACCGGAGCACACGCTGTCGATCCGCTCCGGCTCCTGCCGCGATACGAGCTGGCTGCTGGTGCAGGCGCTCAGGAATCTCGGCCTCGCCACCCGTTTCGTCTCCGGCTACCTGATCCAGATGAAGGCCGACATCGATCCGCTGGAAGGGCCGCGCGGAACAGACAAGGACTTCACCGACCTGCATGCCTGGGCGGAGGTTTATATTCCCGGTGCCGGCTGGGTCGGGCTCGATCCGACATCCGGGCTTCTCACCGGCGAAGGCCATCTGCCGCTGGCGGCCACCGCGCATTATCGCGGCGCCGCGCCTGTCAGCGGCGTGGCGAGCTATGCCGAGACCACCTTCGACTTCCACATGAGCGTCGAGCGCGTGCACGAGGTGCCGCGCATCACCCTGCCCTTCTCGGACGAATCCTGGACCGAGCTCGACCGGCTCGGCGAGCGGGTCGAGGCCGATCTTCAGGCGCAGGATGTCCGCCTCACCATGGGCGGCGAACCGACCTTCGTCTCGATCGACGACCAGACCGGCGAAGAGTGGAACATCGACGCCGTCGGACCGACCAAGCGCCAGCGGGCGGACACGCTGATCCGGCGCCTGCGCCAGCGCTTCGCGCCGGGCGGCATGCTGCATTACGGCCAGGGCAAGTGGTATCCGGGCGAGAGCCTGCCGCGCTGGGCCTTCGCCCTGTACTGGCGCCGCGATGGTGAGCCGATCTGGCGCAATGCCGATCTCATCGCCCGCGAGCCGGGCGCACAGACGGGCGGCGATCGCGAACTCGAGACCAAAGCCACCACGCATGACGCCGAGGCCTTGGCCAAGGGCCTATCGGACAAGCTCGGCCTCGGCGCCGACTATGTGCTGCCGGCCTATGAGGACACCGGCCACTGGTTGCTGAAGGAGGCGCAGCTCCCGGACAATGTCGACCCGCTCGATCCGCGCCTGGCCGATCCGGAGGAGCGGGCGCGGATGGCGCAGGTCTTCCAGCTCGGCCTCGGCAATCCGCGTGGCTATGTCATCCCGGTGCAGCGCTGGCAGGCGGCGGCGAGCGACCGGCGCTGGCGCTCCGAGAAGTGGCGGCTGCGCCGCGGCAAGCTGTTCCTCGTGCCGGGCGATTCCCCCGTCGGCTACCGGCTGCCGCTCGGCTCGCTTCCGGTGGTGCCCAAGGCCGAGTATCCGCATATCCATCCGCAGGACCCAATGGAGCCGCGGCAGCCCCTCGCCCCGGCGGGATCATCCGGGCCTGCACCCGCCGCGGGCGCCGGAAGCCCGCCGGCGCCGGCCGCGCCGACGAGCTTCGCCCCGCATCCGCAGATGGTGCGCGCCGTCGAGACCGCAAACGGCTCCGCGCAGGATCGGCGCGAGCAGGAGATCGGCGGCGAGCATGTCCGTACCGCGCTCAGCCTCGAGATCCGCGACAATGTGGTGTGCGTCTTCCTGCCGCCGGTCGAGCAGTTGGAGGATTATCTCGATCTCGTCGCCTCGGTGGAGGCGGTTGCCGAGGAATTGGGCCAGCCCGTCCATATCGAGGGCTATGCCCCGCCCTTCGACCCGCGCCTCAATGTCATCAAGGTCACGCCCGACCCCGGCGTGATCGAGGTCAACATCCACCCGGCGACGGACTGGCGCGACGCCGTCGCGATCACGCAGGGCGTCTATGAGGAGGCGCGGCTTTCGCGGCTCTGCGCCGAGAAGTTCATGGTCGACGGGCGCCATACCGGCACCGGCGGCGGCAACCATGTCGTGCTCGGCGGCGTGACGCCTGCCGATTCGCCCTTCCTGCGCCGGCCGGACCTCCTGAAGAGCATCGTGCTCTACTGGAACCGGCACCCCTCGCTGTCCTATCTGTTCTCGGGCCTGTTCATCGGCCCGACCAGCCAGGCTCCGCGCATCGACGAGGCCCGGCAGGACCAGCTCTACGAGCTGGAGCTCGCGATGGCGCAGGTTCCGAAGGCGGGCGAGACGCCGATCCCGCTCTGGCTGGTCGACCGGCTCTTCCGCAATCTTCTCGTCGACGTCTCCGGCAACACGCACCGCACCGAGATCTGCATCGACAAGCTCTATTCGCCGGACGGGCCGACGGGGCGGCTCGGGCTGATCGAGTTCCGCGGCTTCGAGATGCCGCCGGATTCGCGCATGTCGCTCGCCCAGCAATTGCTGCTGCGGGCGCTGGTCGCCTGGTTCTGGCGCGAGCCGCAGGAGGGCAAGCTGGTGCGCTGGGGCACGGCCCTGCACGACCGCTTCATGCTGCCCGAGATGGTCTGGCGGGATTTCCAGGATGTGCTCGCCGATCTCAAGCGCGCCGGCTACGCCTTCGATCCGGTTTGGTTCGAGGCACAGGCCGAATTCCGCTTCCCCTTCTTCGGCAAGGTCGCGCATGGCGGGGTCGAGATCGAGATCCGGCAGGCGCTCGAGCCCTGGCACGTCATGGGCGAGGAGGGCGCGATCGGCGGCACGGTGCGCTATGTCGATAGCTCGGTGGAACGCCTTCAGGTCAAGGCAAAGGGCTTCGTGCTCGGCCGCCATCTGATCACCTGCAACGGGCGGCGCCTGCCGATGACCGAGACCGGCTCGTCGGGCGAAGCGATCGCGGCCGTGCGCTTCAAGGCCTGGCAGCCGGCCTCGGGCCTGCATCCGACGATCCCCGTGCACGCGCCGCTGACCTTCGACATCGTCGACAGCTGGGTGGGCCGCTCGCTGGGTGGCTGCGTCTATCATGTCGCCCATCCGGGCGGTCGCAATTACGAGACACCGCCTGTGAATTCCTACGAAGCGGAGGCGAGACGGCTCGCACGGTTCGAGGCGATCGGTCATAGTCCCGGCGCTCTGGCGATTCCGTCGGAGGAAAGCAGCGCCGAATTCCCGCTCACGCTGGATCTGAGGCGCTAGAGCAGGCTTTTTCATTGGCGCGAGCTTTATCGTTCGGCGGTTTCCTGCCGGACGGAAAGCGCGCTAGCGGGGGTTAGACCAAGCGGATGGCTGTGCAGAGCCGCACCCGGTCGGGGGGACGCAGCAGAGCCGAGCGGCGCGCCGCGCTGCTCGCCGGCTATCGCCCCTTCCCCGGCGCCTTTGACGAGTTCGTCGATGCAGCCGGCACCGTTCGCCCGCATTGGGAGCCGTTCCTGGCGGAATGGTGCGCGCTGACGCCGGCCGAGCTCTCGCAGCGTTTCGGGCTGGCGGACCGGCATGTCCGCGACACCGGCGTCTCCTACCGCGTCCACGGCGACATCGACGCGAACGACCCGGGCTCCGGCGAGCGCTCATGGCCGCTTTCGCATGTGCCGCTCGTCATCCCCGAAGCGGAATGGCAGGTGATCGCGGCGGGCGTGACGCAGCGCGCGCAACTGCTGTCGACGCTGCTCGACGACATCTACGGACCGGGCGAGCTGATCGCGAACGGCCTGTTGCCTGCCGCCATCGTCACCGGCAGCCCCGACTACCTACGCCCGCTCCACGGTGCGCCGGGGGGCGGCGCGCTTCAGATTTACGCCGCCGATCTTGGACGCGGCCCCGACGGGCGCTGGTGGGTGCTGCAGGACCGGACGCAGGCGCCTTCGGGCGCCGGCTATGCGCTGGAGAACCGGCTGGCGCTTGCCCGCGCCTTCCCTGACATGTTCCGCAGCATGAACATCGAACGGCTGGCGGCCTTCTTCCAGGGTTTACGGGCCGGGCTCGTCGCGCGCTCGAAGCGGGTCGAGCCGCGCATCTGCCTGCTCACACCCGGCCCGCTCAACGAAAGCTATTTCGAGCAGGCCTATCTCGCGCGCTATCTCGGTTTCCTGCTGGTCGAGGGCGGCGACCTGCTGATGCGCGAGGGGCGCGTGCATGTGCGCACCATCGCGGGGCTGAAGCGGGCCGACGTGATCTGGCGGCGGATCGACGGCGATTTCGCCGATCCACTCGAACTCAATGCCCGCTCGGCGCTCGGCGTGGCCGGGCTCGTCGAGGCTGTCAGGCAGGGCCATGTCCATGTCGCCAACGGGCTCGGTTCCGGCGTCGTCGAGGCCCGCGCCCTGATGGGGTTCATGCCGGCCATCGCCGAGCAGCTCACCGGCGAGGAGCTGATCCTGCCGAATGTCGCGACCTGGTGGTGCGGCCAGCCGCAGGAGCGGCAGGCCGTGCTCGACCGGCTCGGTGAAATGAGCGTCGCGCCCGCCTTCCGCAGCGCCGGCGGCGGGTTCGACACGGCCCCGATCCTGGCCGGCGATCTGGCGGCGGCCGAGCGCGACGCGCTGCGCCAGCGCATCGAGGAGCGCGGCATGGACTATGTCGGGCAGGAGGTGGTGCGGCTCTCGACCATGCCGGTCTTCCAGAACGGCCGGCTCGAACCCCACCCGATGACGCTGCGCGTCTTCGCCGCCGCGACGCCGGAAGGCTGGAAGGTGATGCCTGGCGGCTTCTGCCGCATCTCCGACGAGCCCGATGCGCGCGCCGTCAGCATGCGCAACGGCGTGCGTTCCAGCGATGTCTGGATCACCTCGGAGGAGCCCGTCGCGCAGATCAGCCTGCTGCCGACGCCCGATCGCATCAGCATCCGCCGCTTCACCGGCACGCTGCCGAGCCGCGCCGCCGACAATCTGTTCTGGCTCGGGCGCTATCTGGAGCGCGGCGAAGCGGTCCTGCGCCTGGTGCGCGCGCTGCTCGGCAGGCTGATCGACGCGGACCCGGCGCCCGGGCGCAACGATACGGTGCGGCAGCTCGGGAGCATGCTCGTCGCCTGGGGCGCGGCAGCCGGCGGACAGGGCCAGAGGAATCCGGCCGCCCAGGCCTATGCGGCGCTCTACAGCCTCGACGACTATGGTTCCGCCGCAGCCTCGGTGCGCGAGGCGAGGCGCACGGCCTCGGTGATCCGGGAACGGCTCTCGGTCGATGCCTGGCGGCTGTTCGGCGATCTGCAGCGCCAGCTCCTTCCCGAGGAAGGGCGCAAGCCGAGCGAAGGCGAGACCTACGAGATCGCCGATCGGGCGCTGAAGACGCTCGCCGCCTTCTCCGGCCTCAGCCAGGAGAACATGGTGCGCGGTCCCGGCTGGCGCTTCCTCGACATCGGCCGGCGTCTGGAGCGCGGCGTCGCGACCTGCCGCTTCGCCCGGCAGTTCGCCGACAGCCATGCGTCGGGCGACAGCCTCGACGCCCTGCTCGACCTGACGGATTCGCAGATCACCTACCGCTCGCGCTACCTGCTCGGCGCCAGCCTGCAGCCGGTGCTCGATCTGGTGATGCTCGACCCCTATAATCCGCGCTCTGTCGCGTTCCAGGTCGAGCGGCTCGACGCCGAGATCGCCGACCTGCCGACGCTCGCCGATGACGGCATGCTGGAAGCGCCGCGCCGGCTGGTGCTGCGCCTCGCCGCCGATTGCCGCACCACCGAGGCGGGGCGCCTCGACCGGACCAGCATCCTGCTGTTCGAGCAACTGCTGATGGGTCTCTCCAGCGCCATCGCCGACCGCTATTTCCTGCAGAACAGCGGGCCCGAGGGCTCGCGGATGACGGGCATCGCGTGATCTACGATCTCCGCCACGTCACCACCTATGGCTACAGCCGGCAGGTGCCCTTCGCTCGCTGCATCATGCGGCTGCTGCCGCATGACGGCGGCGGCCAGATCGTGCGCAAGGCCGAGCTCTCGATCTCGCCCAGGCCGGCGGAGCGCAACGACGGCATCTGCTTCTTCGGCAACCGGATGACGGCTGTCACCATCACCAAGCCCCACCGGGAATTGAAGGTGGAGATGCGTGCCCGGATCGAGGTTCAGCGGCCGACACCACCGCATGCCGGCCTGACGCGCGGCTGGGAAGAGGTCGCCAGGCTGGCGCTGGCGTCTAGCAGCCTCGCTCCGGTTTCGCCGGCCCATCATCTTTATCCGAGCCGGCTCGTACCCCAGGTTCAGGCGGTGATCGCCTATGCCGATGAAAGCTTCGGCGGAAAGCGGCCGGTGCTCGAAGCCGCCTGCGAGCTGATGGCGCGGATCCGGCGCGACTTCACCTATGATCCGGAGGCGACCGAGGTCACCACGCCCATCGCCGAGGCCTTCGCCCAGCGGCACGGCGTCTGCCAGGACTTCGCCCATATCATGATCGGCGGCCTGCGGGGTCTGGGCCTGCCTGCCGCCTATGTCAGCGGCTATATCCGCACCATCCCGCCGCCCGGGGAAAAGCGGCTGGAAGGCTCCGATGCCAGCCATGCCTGGGTGATGCTCTGGTGCGGCCCGGAAACCGGCTGGATCGGACTCGACCCGACCAACGACCTGATCGTCGCGGACGACCATATCGTCACCGCCATCGGCCGGGACTATGCCGATGTGGCTCCGCTCGACGGCGTCGTGATCGGCCCCGGTTCGCAGAAGATCGGCATCGCAGTGGATGTGATCCCGGTCGGCTGAGCGCTCAGGCGGCCTTGTCCGCCGAGGCCGCCTGCGGCGTCCGGGCATGAGCCTCGCCCCAGATCTTCAACCCCATGATGACCGGCTCTAGCGTGCGCCCTTTGGCGAAAAGGCTGTATTCGACGCGCGGCGGCACCTCGGGATAGACGACCCGTACGATCAGCCCGTCCGCTTCGAGCTCGCGCAATTGCGTCGTCAGCATGCGCTGTGTCACGCCGGGAATGCGCCGCCGTATCTCGTTGAAGCGAAGTGTTCCGCCCATCAGGTGATAGAGCGCGATGCCCTTCCATTTGCCGCCAATCAGGCCGAGCGCCGCCTCGACCGGGCAGCCGGCGGAGCGATAAGGCTCCTGGAAACGGGGCGGCATGACGGTATCCTTTTCGACACTATAGGCTGAAATTGTGCGTTCTTGCGCCCGTCGATGGTTATGCGCATTTCGCCGCTATCGCAACGCAGGAGAGACGCCATGCGCGCCGTCGGATACCGCCAATCGCAGCCCATCATCGCCGAGACCAGCCTGATCGATCTCGACCTGCCCGAGCCGGTGGCCGGCGGGCGCGACCTGCTGGTCGAGGTCAAGGCGGTCTCGGTCAATCCGGTCGACACCAAGATGCGGGTCCGCAGCCAGCCGGCAGAGGGAGCGGTGAATGTGCTCGGCTGGGATGCGGCTGGTATCGTCAAGGCATTAGGCCCGCAGGTGACCGGTTTCAAGCCGGGCGACGCCGTGTTCTATGCCGGCGCGATCGACCGGCCCGGCTCGAATGCCGAATTCCACCTCGTCGACGAACGCATCGTCGGCCCCAAGCCGAAGACACTGAGCTTCGCGGAGGCCGCGGCGCTGCCGCTCACCGCCATCACCGCCTGGGAAATGCTGTTCGACCGGCTCGACATCCGCAAGCCGGTGCCGGGCGCGGGCCATGCGCTCCTGATCATCGGCGGAGCCGGTGGCGTCGGCTCGGCCGCGATCCAGCTCGCGCGCAAGCTCACCGACGTCACGGTGATCGCGACCGCGTCACGTCCTGAGACACAGAGCTGGGCACAGCAGCTCGGCGCGCATCATGTGATCGACCACACGAAGCCGCTGCCGGCGCAGATCGCAGCGCTCGGCATCGGGGCGCCGGCTTTCGTCTTCTCGACGACGCATACCGACGCGCATCTCGCCGGAATCGTCGAACTGCTGGCACCGCAGGGACGGCTCGGCCTGATCGACGATCCGAAGGCGCTCGACGCCAACTCGCTGAAGCGCAAGAGCCTGTCACTGCACTGGGAGCTGATGTTCACCCGCTCGCTGTTCAAGACTGCGGATATGGACGAGCAGGGCAAGCTGCTGGCAGAGGTGTCGCGCCTCGTCGATGACGGCACGATCCGGACCACGCTCGCCGAGCATTTCGGCCCGATCAACGCCGCCAATCTCAAGCGGGCGCACGCGCTGATCGAGAGCAATCGCGCCAAGGGCAAGATCGTGCTGGAAGGTTTCTGAGAGAGCCGGCCGCGCGACCGACCGTCACGCGATCAGGGCAGCGCAGGCACTGGCACAAGACCGGCAGGCCGCGACACAGGAGTCCATGCCGCCGACGCGCTCGCAGTCGGCGGCGCAGGCCCCGCAGACCTCCACGCATTCGCTCGCCAGATGGCGGCCATGGACCGAGTCCATCAGCAGCAGATGCGCCGTGGTGCGGCAGATTTCGACGCAGGCCAGCATCAATGTGAGATGCCCGCGCTCGGCATGGGCGCCGCCGACGGCGAGACAATGCGTCGTCGCCATGCTGTGGCAGTGCTTGTAGCAGTCGAGCGCGAGGTCGGCGGCGTTGCGCGTCTTCGGGTCGAGGTGGTGCATGTCGCGGCTCCGATCGGGAAGGGTTCCCGATCAACTGCCGCGACAGCCCCCTGTTCCGGCGCTCAGGCCAGCGTGTAGGCCGTCTTGACCGTGGTGTAGAACTCCTTGGCGTAGGCGCCCTGCTCGCGCGAGCCGTAGCTGGAGCCCTTCCGGCCGCCGAACGGCACATGGTAATCGACGCCCGCGGTCGGCAGGTTGACCATCACCATGCCCGCCTCGCTGTTGCGCTTGAAGTGTGTCGCATACTTCAACGAGGTCGTGCAGATGCCCGAGGAAAGGCCGAACTCGGTGTCGTTGGCGAGGCTGAGCGCTTCCTCGTAATCCTTGACGCGAACGATGTTGGCGACAGGGCCGAAGACCTCCTCGCGCGAGATGCGCATGGCGTTGGTGGTCTCGGTGAACAGCGCCGGCTGCAGATAGAAGCCGGGGGTGTCGCGCTTCAGGAGTTCGCCGCCGAAGACCAGCTTGCCGCCCTCGTCCTTGGCGATCTGGATGTATTTCAGGTCCTGGTCGAGCTGGCTCTGGTCGACGACCGGGCCGATATGGGTGCCGCTCTTCAACGCATCGTCGACGACGACGCCCTTCAGCCGCTCGATGCAGGCCTCGACGAACTTGTCATGGATGCCAGCCTGCACGATCAGGCGCGAGGAGGCGGTGCAGCGCTGGCCGGTGGAGAAGAAGGCGCCGTTGACCGCGACTTCCACCGCCGTCTTGAGATCGGCGTCATCGAGCACGACAAGCGGGTTCTTGCCGCCCATCTCGAGCTGGACTTTCTTCATCGGGTTTCCGGCGATGCAGGCAGCGGCGACCTTGCGGCCGGTCGCGACAGAGCCGGTGAAGGAGATCGCCTGCACGTCCTTGTGCTCGAGCAGCGCCTGGCCGACGACCGAGCCGCGCCCCATGACGAGGTTGAGCGCGCCCTTCGGCAGGCCGGCACGCTGGATGATGTCGACCAGCGCCCAGGCCGAGCCCGGCACCAGATCGGCCGGCTTGATGACGACGCAGTTGCCCCAGGCGAGAGCCGGCGCGATCTTCCAGGCCGGGATCGCGATCGGGAAGTTCCAGGGCGTGATCATGCCGACGATGCCGACCGGCTCACGCGTAATTTCGACGCCGACGCCGGGACGCACCGAGGGCACGGCCTCGCCGCCGAGCCGCAGGCATTCGCCGGCGAAGAAGGCGAAGACCTGGCCGGCGCGGGTGGCTTCACCGATGCCCTCGGCAAGGGTCTTGCCCTCCTCGCGCGAGAGCAGGCGGCCGAGCTCGTCCTTGCGGGCGAGTATCTCGTCCGAGGCCTTCTTCAGGATCTCGTAGCGTTCCTGCGGGGTCGTGCGGCTCCAGGACGGGAAAGCTGCCTTTGCAGCGGCCACCGCATTGTTCAGGTCCTCGACCGAGCCCTGGGCATACTCGCCGACGACGTCGTTGGTGTCGGAGGGGTTGATGTTGCGCGAGGCGTTGGATGCACCGGCCCATTCGCCGGCGATGAGGTTCTTGAAGGGCGCGTTCATCTCGTTCTCCCACGAAACTGGCTCGTGGCAGGGTGTTAGCGCCTTTGAGCCGTGAAGGCCAATGCCGCCCCGTCAAGCGCCCACCCGCTGGCCGCATCGCCGGGGCGGGCAAAAAGGCTGTGCGCCCTACTTCTCCTTGATCGACAACCCGTTCTTGCCGACCGAGATCTCCACGCCGTCAGGCTGCTTCTTTTCCTGGTAGAGCGAATAGCCGGTCACGGCGAGGGCGGCGACAAGGACGACGACGAGGACGACCAGCAGATTGCGCGAAGCGAGCATGAAGTTTCCTTGAAGAAGCGGCCGAGCGGCAGCGCCCTCCAAACGTCGGCCGCAGGACAATGTTCCGCGAAGGGGAACGTTGCTACGCCGCCGGCGTTCCCATTCGGCGCGGGCCGTGGAATAATCGCGCGCTGGAGGGAGCGATGGCCGAGACCGAACTGCAAGAGAGAATCTGGACGGCGCTGGCCGCGCATCCCGTCTACATGGTCTCGCTGCTGGCCGAGAACGACATCAAGACGCGGCCGATGTCGGGGCATCTCGACCGCGATCACCATCGGCTGCTCTTCATCAGCCACCGCCACACCGGCATCGTCGGGGCAGCGCTCCGCTCGCCCTCCGTCTCGATCGCGATCAGCCACGAGGACCGGAACTTCTATGCCGCGATCTCGTGCTCGGCCTCCGAGGTGCCCAGCCGGGAGACGCTGCGCCAGCTCTGGACGCCGATGGCCAGCGCCTGGTTCCCCAACGGCCCGGACGACCCCGACGCTACGCTGCTGGCGCTGACGCCGATCTCGGCCGAGATCTGGGACGGCCCTTCGAGCAGCGTGCTGGTCGCCTTCAAGCTGGCGACGGCGAAAATCCTGGGCCGTACGCCCGATCTCGGCGTCAACGCAACCATCGACATGCGCTGAACCCGACCGCGGGGGGGGTCAGGCCGGGTCGGAGGCCGCCATCTTGCGGCCGAGCCAGGCGATCGCGATGCTCGACCAGGCGATGCCGAGGCACCAGCCGCCGATGACATCTGTCGGCCAGTGAACGCCGAGATAGATCCGGCTCAGGCCGATCAGCACGATCATCACCCACGCCAAAACGATGCACAGGCGCTTGATGTCCTCGCGGCGCGAGGCGAGGCCGACGAAGCCTGCGATGCTGAGCAGCGTCACCGCCGAAAGAAAGGCGTGCCCGCTCGGGAAGCTGGCGGTGAAGGTCAGCGCAGCGTGGGTGACGACATCGGGGCGCTCGCGCCCGATCGCGATCTTCAGGCCGTTGCTGGCCAGCAGGGCCGCGAGCAGGCTGACGACAAGGCCGATAGCGAGGTGGCGGAAGCCGCACAGCCAGAGCGCCAGCGTCGCCGTCGTCGCCATGAAGAACAGGCCGACGAAGCTGCCGAGCGCGGTCATGTCCCGTACAGCTTCCTGGAACCAGGCCGGGCCGATCGGCATTGCCGGATTGGCCGGATCGCGGAACAGCATGATCAACCTGGTGTCGAAGGCGAAGCTGCGGTCCGACGCGATGAAGGCGGCGAGACCGAGAAACGCCAACGCCGCCGCGACCGGCACGAGGACGCGCGGCTGCCACCAGGACGACGATGCCCAGGACAAGGCGTGCGCAGGCTCAGACATAGTGGCTTTCACTCCGGAGGCTGGTCGGCCGCGCAGCAATGACGGTCAACGCCCGGGGTAGCAAGCCATAGGCCAACGGGCCGACCTTGCGCTCCACTTCGCCGTCGAAGGTGATGTGCCCGCGCCGCTTGTCGCGGCGGGCGAGCGTCACGGCGTTGCCCGTGAACGAGCTCAGATTCTGCGAGGAGCGCCAGCGACCGGAGGCGACGGACAAAGCCGCCTTGCTGCGCGAATAGAGGCCACCGGCATTCAGTACATGAACCTCGAAGATACCGCCATCGAGCTTATCGCGCCGCCACTCGGACCCGTCGAAGCGGTTGACGGTGACCAGCACCGCATCGGCCTCGACGACGTGGCTCTCCTCGCCGACGGCGATCTCGACCGTGATCGGGCGGGTGAACAGGATCGAGCGTGTCGCGGCCACACCGAAGGCGGCGGCCCGGCTGAACGGGAAGCGGCGGCGCGCATATTCGCGCTCGCGGGCCATGAGACTGAAGAACCCCATGCCGGAGATCGAATGGAAGAGCCGGTCGTTGACCCGGCCCACATCCATCGCCACGGGCTCGCCATGGCAGAGCGCCTCGACCTGCTGCTCCAGCGAGCCGAACAGGCCGAGATCGCGGCCGAGCACGTTGACGGTCCCCATCGGAAGAATGCCGACAGGGCGATCCGCCTGAATCAGAATGGGCAAGGCACCGTTGATCGTGCCGTCGCCACCGGCGAGGACCGGTATCGACTGGTCCTTCTCGATCGCGAGGGACAGTGCGCTACCGATCTCGCGCGGCGAGACCAGCTTGACCTCCGCATGGCAGCTATGAGCGGCGAAGGCCGCCTGAAGACGCGCCGCAAAAGCATCCGCCCCGGCCTCCAGGACCGCTCCGGCGCGAGCGTTGACGACAACGGTGTGACGCATGGTGCAGGCGAAGATAGGCGCCTGCCCCGCGGACACAAGGGCAGCCCTATGCCGCCGCCGGGTGGGCGTCGAACTGCGCCGGCATTGGACGCCTCAACGGCATCGGCGTTTCCTGGACCTCTTCGGTGATCACCTCGAAACGCTGCAGCGTGTGGCTGCCGAAGGAGCTGATCATCGCCACGTCTGTCGCGTCGCGGCCGCGCGCGATGACGATGCGGCCGATGCGCGGCTCGTTGTGGCGGGCGTCGAAGGTGTACCAGCGCCCGCCAAGGAAGACCTCGAACCAGGCGTTGAAGTCCATCGGCGCCGGATCGGGCGGCACGCCGATATCGCCGAGATAGCCGTTGCAGTAGCGCGCCGGGATGTTCATGCAGCGGCAGAGCGCGACCGCAAGATGGGCGAAATCTCGGCAGACGCCGATCCGCTCCTCGAACGCCTCGGCCGCCGTGCGCGTGTTGCGGGCGAAATGATAGCCGAAAGTCAGGTGATTATGGACGAAGTCCACGATCGCCTGCACGCGCTGCCAGCCCGGCTGGACCTGGCCGAACAGGGACCAGGCCTGCCCGAAGAGCTTGTCGGTTTCGCAGTAGCGGCTGCCAAGCAGATAGACGAGCACATCATCGGGCAGGCGCGAGGGCTGCACTTCGCGCGCGGCCGGATTGACGGGATCCACCTCGCCGGAATCATGCATGACGCCTTCCGACTCCAAGCGGATGCCGCCGGGCGGCGCGACCATGCGCCGGCAGATATTGCCGAAGGCGTCGAGATGCTGAGTGACAGTGATCGGAAGCGACTGATCGGCGAGCGCGCTCACCCGCATCTCGTCGGGCATGGTCAGATCGTGGCGCCGCGACGGATGAACGTCCAGCAGCGTCACCAACGGCATCTCATGAGCGCAAACCAACTCGATCCGATAGCCATAACGGATGCGCATCTCGGTCTCTCCTGATGTGAGGGACGGCTACATCGCGACAGCGTCACAGCAGCTCATCGGGTCTCGAATTCCCCCACGCAAAAGACGCGCTGGGGCGGGCTCGGGTTCCCAGGTTCAGGCGAAAAAACGCGACGCCGGGTCGCCTTCACGGCCGATAAAAGGCCCCGTCAAAAAAGAAGATGCGGGCCTTTCGGCCCGCATCCCGCCGCCACGGCGGTTCGGCTGGGGGGATAGCAACCGCCGCGACCTGCGTCTGGCAGCCGCTACATCATCCAGTAGGGCATCGTGCCGTAATAGTCGTGGACACGCTTGCCGTAAGCCTTGTCCTCCCAGTCGGGCTCGCCCTCGCTGTCGTACATCGGGGCGGCTTCGAGCTTTTCCTTGGTGAGAGGCACGACGTAGCCGCCGCGCTGCGGGTCATAGTCGAGAACGCTCCACGGGATCGGATGGTACTTTTCGCCAAGCCCGAGAAAGCCGCCAAAGGACATGATGGCGTAGGCGACCTTGCCGGTCTGCTTGTCGAGCATCACGTCGTAGATTTCGCCGAGATGGTCGCCACCCGCATTGTAGACGTCGGTGCCTGCGACGCGGGCGCCGGCAATCAGCGGATTGGACGTCGTGGTGGACGTGGTGGACATCGTCATGTCGGTTCCTCCAAGTGGTCGGAGCGCACATCGCTGCAGCGCTGAAACTTGCCTTCTCAACGTCTCGCCGATGCGAAAGGTTCCGGCATTTTTCGGCGAGTTTCTGTGCAATCCTCCTGCAGCGAACGTCCTGCTCTTAGCTCTTACGGGCGCGGTCCCCGCGCGCGCCGGGAACCTTTGCCCGCGTGACGGGTTTGGGGTTCCGAAGTTCGATCGCCGTTTTGTGAAGAAGAGGAACAGGCAGCATGAAAAAGTTCATGGTCATCGTGGGTCTCGCCGCCGCCATCGGCGCCTGCACCCCGCGTGAACAGAATGCGGGCACTGGTGCTCTGATCGGCGCAGGCGCAGGCGCCATCATCGGCGGCGCAGCGACGGGCCGGGCGGGCGGCGCCCTGGCAGGCGCGGCCATCGGCGGCGCGAGCGGTGCGCTCATTGGCGGCGCGGCGACGCGTCAGACCTGCTACGGCCGCGACGAGTGGGGCCGGCGCTTCGCTTACGAGTGCTGAACTATTTCCCGATCGCCTGAAGGGAAGGCTCGCCAATCCGGCGGGCCTTTTTTCTTTCGAGGAGGGTCTGCTGCTGCGAGCGTCTCAGACCTGTCCATAGGGGCCGAAACGCCCGACGAAACGATGGCGGAAGCCCGGATAGAGCAGGCGCACGGCGGTGACCGGCTGCGCCTGGTTCCAGGTGCGACGCTCGACCAGCAGGCAGGGTTCGCCGACCGTGACATCCAGCAAGGCCGCCTCCTCGGGCCCCGCTCCGACGGCGCTGATCGCATGCTCCGCCTGCGACCAGAGGCTGTGCCGGAGCAGCCAGTCGCCGGGCGGCGTTTCGGCGAAGTCTTCCTCGGCCACTCCCGGGATGCCGGCGGCGTGGATGATGCGCTCCTCCAGCACATGCGGTTTTCCGCCGGCGCGATGCAGCACGACGAGGTGAGCTACCTTGTCGGAACGCTTCAACCCGAACCGCTCCGCGACCTCGGACGAAGGACGCCCATCTTCACGCGAGAGCACGTCGTAGGCATAGGCCTGGCCAAGCTGGCTCACCTCCTCCGGGATCGAGAGGATGTCGAGCATGGCGTGGCTCGCCGGAGGGCTCGCGACGATGGTTCCCGAGCGGCGCCGACGCACGATGAGCCCCTCGCGCGCCAGCTGCACCAAAGCGCGGTGCACGGTCATCCGCGAGGCGCCGAGCTGTTCCATCAGGGCATGTTCGGGCGGCACGCTGGTGCCGGGTGGCCATTCCCCGCTGAGCACGAGATCGCGGATCGCGCGCCGGATCTGGTCGTAGACCGGCCCGGCGCCGTCCAGTTTCACCGCGTCGAGCCGGGTCTCGGTCATCGTGCTTCCTAAGCTGCCGCGAGCAGGCGCCGCATCACGCCGGCAAAGCGCGCACGCACCGAATCGCGGGCGGTATGCCGACCCTCGGTCACTACCCTCCTGCCACCGACGACGACATCGCGCAAAGGCAGGGCGTTGGCGGCGAAGATCGCGCTGTCGAGCGCCTCCGCGCCAGACTTCCCGACGATGGCGGGGTGATCGACATCGAGCGTGATGAAGTCGGCACGGCAGCCCTGTGCGATCGCGCCGATCGCGCGGCCGCAGGCCTGCGCGCCGCCGGCGCACGCCGCCTGCCAGAGCGCGACACCCGTCGAGGCGCCCTCCTCGGCGTAGAGCGCGCGGCGGCGATCACGCAGGCGCTGCGAATATTCGAGCTGCCGCAATTCCGCACCGGCATCGATCTGGATGTTGGAATCGCTGCCGACCCCGAACGCACCGCCCGCATCGCGGTAGCGGACACCGTCAAAGATTCCGTCGCCGAGGCTCGATTCGGTGATCGGGCACAGGCCGGCCACCGCACCGCTGCGAGCAATGCCGTCGCGCTCGGCATCGGTCAGATGGGTGGCGTGGATCAGGCACCAGCGGCGGTCGAGCGGGATCGTGTCGATCAGCAGTTCGACTGGGCGCTTGCCCATGATCTTCACGCTGTCGTCGACCTCGCGCATCTGCTCGGCGATGTGGATATGCACCGGCTCGCCTGGCCGGAGCGAGGAAACCCAGCCGAGATCGTCGAGCGCGACCGCGCGCAGCGAATGCGGCGCGACGCCGAGCCGCGCATCCGGCAGATCCCGAATAGCCGCCGCGCTGCCCTCCAGCAGGCGCTGGTAAGACTCGCGATCGTTGACGAAGCGGCGCTGGCCGTGGACCGAAGGCGCCTCACCGAAATTGCCGAAGCGATAGAGCACCGGCAGCAGGGTAAGGCCGAGCCCGGTTTCAGCGGCGGCTGCGGCGACCGCCTGCCCCATCGCCGCGATGTTAGCGTAAGGGCGCCCATCCTTGTCGTGGTGGAGGTAGTGGAATTCGGCGAGTGCCGTGAAGCCGCCTTCGAGCATCTCGACGAAAGCCTGCGCGGCGATGGCCTGCACGTCATCGGGATCGAGCCGGTCGAGGAAGCGATACATCACCTCGCGCCAGGTCCAGAAGGAATCCTCCGGCGCGCCGCGCTGCTCGGACAGGCCCGCCATGCCGCGCTGGAAGGCGTGGCTGTGGAGGTTCGGCATGCCCGGCAGCGCCATTGCGGCGAAGCTATGCCCTGCATCCACCGGCGCGGCGCCAGGCTCGACGGCCGTGATGACGCCGCCTTCGATGGTGATTTTCACATTGCTGGCAAAGCCTTGTGGCAGAAGCGCCTCGGCCAGATGCAGGGTTTTGGTCACGCCATCGCTCCATGGATTAATTGCATATGCAATTAAGCACTTGCCATTTGCATATGCAATTAGATAGCATATTCGAAATCGAAGGATAGCGGGGAGGATGCGACGTGGCGAAGGCGCCGGGCGAAACGCTGGCTTGCGACAAGCTCTGGACGAATGCGTGGCTGGCGACGATGTCACCCACGGCCGGCGCACCCTACGGCGCCATCGAGGATGGCGTGATCGCAGCCAGCGACGGGCGCATCGTCCATGCCGGCCCGCGCTCGGAGGCGCCGGCCTTCGCGGCGGCCGAGACGATCGATTGCGCGGGACGCTGGATCACGCCCGGGCTGATCGATTGCCACACCCATCTCGTCTATGGCGGCGACCGCGCGCATGAGTTCGAACTGCGCCTGCAGGGCGCGACCTATGAGGAGATCGCACGCGCCGGCGGCGGCATCCTCTCCACGGTCACCGCGACCCGCAATGCGAGCGAGGACGAGCTTTTCGCATCGGCCGACCGGCGCCTTGCCGCGCTGATCGCCGAGGGCATCACCACCGTCGAGATCAAATCCGGTTACGGGCTGGAGCAGGCCGCCGAGCTGAAGCAGCTTCGTGTCGCACGCCGGATCGGCCGCGAGCGGCCGGTGACGGTGCGCACGACATTCCTCGGCGCCCACGCCGTGCCGCCGGAGTACAAAGGCCGCTCGGGCAACTACACCGCGCTCGTTGCCGGGCCGATGCTCGATGCCGTCGCAGCCGAGGGGCTGGCCGATGCGGTCGACGCCTTCTGCGAGGGCATCGCCTTCTCGCCCGACGAAACCCGCCAGGTCTTCGCCGCCGCCAAGGCCAAGGGCCTCGCGATCAAGGTCCATGCCGAGCAGCTCTCCAACCTCAACGGCGCCAAGCTCGCCGCCGAGATGGGTGCGCTCTCCGCCGACCATCTCGAATATCTCGACGAGGCCGGGGTCGAAGCGATGGCCAAGGCCGGCACGGTCGCGGTCGTGTTGCCCGGCGCCTTCTATTTCCTGCGCGAGACGCAAGTGCCGCCGATCGCGCTGCTGCGGAAGCACGGCGTCGCCATCGCGCTCGCGACCGATGCCAATCCCGGTTCCTCGCCGCTGACCTCGCCGCTGCTCGTGCTGAACATGGCCTGCACCCTCTTCCGCATGACGCCGGAGGAAGCGCTAGCCGGCCTGACCCGCCACGCCGCCAAGGCGCTCGGCCTGCAGGACGAAATCGGCACGCTGGAGGCCGGCAAGCGCTGCGACCTCGCGATCTGGGACATCGAACGCCCGGCCGAGCTCGCCTACCGCATCGGTTTCAACCCGCTTCACACCCGCATCTGGAACGGACAATGACGACGCTTTCCCTGATCCCCGGCGCCGCCGGCCTCACCGACTGGCGTGCCATCCTCGACGGCGCCGTCGCTTCGCTCGCCGGAGACAGCGCCGCCTCCATCGCGTCGGGACAGAAGATCGTCGAGGAGATCGTCGCGGCCGGCACCGTGACCTATGGCGTCAACACCGGCTTCGGCAAGCTCGCCAGCGTTCGCATCGCAGATGCCGACCTCGCCACGCTCCAGCGCAACCTCATTCTCTCGCACGCAGTCGGCACCGGCCCCGCCTTGCCCGACGGCGTCGTGCGCCTGCTGCTGGCAATGAAGGCGGCGAGCCTGGCGCGCGGCGCCTCCGGCGTGCGGCCGGTCGTGGTCGAGGCGCTGGTCGCCGCGCTCAAGGCCGATGCCCTGCCGGTCATCCCCGCCAAGGGCTCGGTCGGCGCCTCCGGCGACCTCGCCCCGCTCGCCCATATGACCGCAGCCCTGATGGGCGTCGGCGAGGTCAGGCTGAAGGGCGAGACGCTGCCCGCCGCCGAGGCGCTGAAGCGCGCCGGCCTGGCGCCGCTGACGCTCGGCGCCAAGGAAGGGCTCGCGCTCATCAACGGCACGCAGGTTTCGACGACACTCGCGCTGACCGGCCTTGCCGCCATCACCCGCGTCTTCGACGCGGCGCTGGTGGCCGGCGCACTTTCGGTCGATGCGCTGAAGGGCTCGGACACACCGTTCGATCCGCGCATCCAGAGCCTGCGCGGCCAGCCGGGCCAGATCAAGGTCGCCAGGATCCTGCTCGAGCTCATTGCCGGCAGCGCGATCCGCGAGAGCCACCGCCATGGCGACAGCAAGGTGCAGGATCCCTACTCGCTGCGCTGCCAGCCACAGGTGATGGGCGCGGTTCACGGCCTGCTGGGGAGCGTCGCGGCGACGCTCGGGATCGAGGCCAACGCCGTCACCGACAACCCGCTGGTGCTCGGGCCGGGAGAAATCGTCTCGGGCGGCAATTTCCACGCCGAGCCTGTCGCCTTCGCCGCCGACATGTTGGCGATGGGCGTCTGCGAAATCGGCAACCTCTCCGAGCGGCGCATGGCGCTGCTGGTCGACCCCGTCATGAGCGGGCTGCCGCCCTTCCTCGCCCGCGACGCCGGATTGAATTCCGGCTTCATGATCGCGCAGGTCACGGCCGCGGCCCTAGCCTCCGAGAACAAGCAGAAGGCCTATCCGGCTTCGGTCGACACCATCCCGACCTCCGCCAACCAGGAAGACCACGTCTCGATGGCAACGCATGGCGCCTTCCGCCTGATCGACATGGCTCGCAATGCCGCGAGCATCATCGGCGTCGAGCTGATGGCGGCTGCGGAAGCGATCGAACACCACCGGCCGCTCAAGACCAGCGCACGACTGGAGCCGGTGCTGACGCTGCTACGCGAGAAGATCGCCCCGCTGACCGAGGATCGCTACCTTGCGCCAGACCTCGCTGCGGCAACCGAGTTCGTTCTCTCAGGCGCCGTCGGCAAGGCGGCCGGCCTCGACAGCTTCGCGGAGTTCGGGGCGTGAGTGCGGACGTTGTCGCGGTCACGCGAGGCTCCTCCCCGCTCATCCTCTCCATGCCGCATCCCGGCACGGCGCTGCCGCCGGAGGTCGGAGCGGCGCTGAACGAGCGCGGCCGGCAGGTCGAGGACACTGACTGGCATATGCGCCAGCTCTACGGCTTCGCAGATCGTTTCGCGCCCACCGTCGTCGAAGCGCAGCTCTCGCGCTTCGTGATCGACCTCAACCGCGACCCCGCCGGCGTCTCGCTCTATCCGGGGCAGGCGACGACCGAGCTCGTGCCGGGCACGACCTTCGACGGCGCGCCGATCTGGCTGATGACACCGGACGCCGCCGAGATCGAGCGGCGCAAGGCTGCCTATTTCCAGCCCTATCATCAGGCGCTCGCTGCCGAGATCGACCGGGTGAAGGCCGAGCACGGGTACTGCCTGCTCTGGGACTGCCACTCGATCAAGTCGGAGATTTCGCGCCTGTTCGAGGGCACGCTGCCGACGCTGAACCTCGGCACCAATTCCGGCGAGAGCGCCGCCCATTCGGTCGAGGCGGCAGCCGTCGCCGCCATGGCGGGCCACCCCTTCACGCAGATCGTCAACGGCCGCTTCAAGGGCGGCTGGATCACGCGCCATTACGGGCGCCCGCATAGCCGCGTGCACGCGCTGCAGATGGAAATCGCGCTCTCGGCCTATCTCACCGAAGAGGCCGCTCCCTGGACCTTCGACGCGCCGAAGGCCGCCCTGCTTCAGACCGCCTTATCCGCCACCATCGAAGCCGCCCTCGGCGCGGCCGCTGCCCTCGAACGGAGCCGCTCATGACCCGCCTCGACAACACCCGCACCATCCGCGCCGCGACCGGCACCGACCTCACTGCCAAGAGCTGGCTGACCGAAGCGCCGCTGCGCATGCTGATGAACAATCTCGACCCCGACGTCGCCGAGAACCCGCATGAGCTCGTCGTTTATGGCGGTATCGGCCGGGCCGCGCGCAGCTGGGAGGATTTCGACCGCATCGTCGCGACGCTGCGCCAGCTCGAAGCGGACGAGACGCTGCTCGTCCAGTCCGGCAAGCCGGTCGGCGTCTTCCGCACGCACAAGGATGCGCCGCGCGTGCTGATCGCCAATTCCAACCTCGTGCCGCATTGGGCGAACTGGGACCATTTCAACGAGCTCGATAAGAAGGGGCTCGCGATGTACGGCCAGATGACGGCCGGTTCCTGGATCTATATCGGGACGCAGGGCATCGTGCAGGGCACCTACGAGACCTTCGTCGAGGCGGGGCGCCAGCACTACAATGGCAGCCTCAAGGGCAAATGGGTGCTGACCGGCGGGCTCGGCGGCATGGGCGGCGCGCAGCCGCTGGCGGCGGTGATGGCCGGCGCCTCCTGCCTCGCCGTCGAGTGCAACCCGGACTCGATCGATTTCCGCCTGCGCACCCGCTACCTCGACGAAAAGGCTGGGACGCTCGACGAGGCGCTCGAGATGATCGCCCGTTGGACCAAGGCCGGCGAGGCGAAGTCAGTCGGACTGCTCGGCAACTGCGCCGAGATCCTGCCCGAGATGGTTCGCCGCGGCATCCGGCCCGACATGGTCACCGACCAGACATCGGCCCACGACCCCGTCAACGGCTACCTGCCGAAGGGCTGGACCATGGGCGAGTGGAAGCAGCGGCGCGAGGGCAACCCCAAGGCGGTCGAGAAGGCGGCGCGCGCCTCGATGCGTGAGCATGTCGAGGCGATGATCGCCTTCCAGGACATGGGCATCCCGACCTTCGACTATGGCAACAATATCCGCCAGGTCGCCAAGGAGGAGGGGCTGGAGAACGCCTTCGCCTTCCCCGGCTTCGTGCCGGCCTATATCCGCCCGCTGTTCTGCCGTGGCGTCGGCCCCTTCCGCTGGGCCGCGCTGTCGGGCGATCCGGAGGACATCTACAAGACCGACGCCAAGGTGAAGGAGCTGACCCCCGGCAACACGCATCTGCACAACTGGCTCGACATGGCGCGCGAGCGCATCGCCTTCCAGGGTGTGCCGGCGCGCATCTGCTGGGTCGGCCTCGGCGACCGCCACCGGCTGGGTCTCGCCTTCAACGAGATGGTCCGGAACGGCGAGCTCAAGGCCCCGGTCGTGATCGGCCGCGACCATCTCGACTCCGGCTCGGTCGCCTCGCCGAACCGCGAGACGGAAGCGATGAAGGACGGTTCGGATGCCGTCTCCGATTGGCCGCTGCTCAACGCCCTGCTCAACACGGCGTCGGGCGCGACCTGGGTCTCGCTGCACCATGGCGGCGGCGTCGGCATGGGCTTCTCGCAGCATTCGGGCGTCGTCATCTGCGCGGATGGCACGGACGATGCCGCCGCCCGCCTCGGGCGTGTGCTGTGGAACGACCCCGCGACCGGCGTGATGCGCCATGCCGATGCCGGCTACGACATCGCGCTGGATTGCGCCCGCGAGAAGGGGCTGAACCTGCCGGGGATTCTGGGCTGAGCCAGCCTCGCTGTCATTCAGGGGCGGCGCATCAGCGCCGAACCCGGAACCCAGAACCGAGACCGGTTTTCCCGTGAGCTCGGCCTACCTACCGGCTTTTTCGGGTAGGGTATCGGTTCTGGGTTCCAGGCTCATGGCTTCGCCATCCCCGGAATGACGCTGTGGTTCCGAGCGGAGAACAAGCAACATGCGCATCATCCGCGCCGCCGACTGCAAGGTCATGCCGTGGAAGAACGGCGGCGGCACCACCACAGAAATCGCGGTTTTTCCCGAGGGAGCCCCCCTCAGCGATTTCGACTGGCGCATCTCGATGGCGCATGTGGGCACAGACGGGCCGTTCTCGTCCTTCCCCGGTATCGACCGGACCTTGTCGCTGCTGACCGGCAACGGCATCCATCTCGCCTTCGGCGATGGCGAGACGGTCGCGCTCGACAAGGGGACCGAGCCCTTCTTCTTCGCTGCCGACCGAGCCGTCGATGGCGTGCTGGTCGATGGGCCGATCGACGATCTCAACGTGATGAGCCGGCGCGGGGCGTGGAGCCACAAAGTCGAGCGCCTGCCCGGCGGATCGCACGAGATCGCGAACGAGCGTGGATTGCTGGTTCTGGTCGCGCGCCGCGACGTTTGGCAAGTGAACGGCTCGGCTTTGGCTGCCGGGGACAGCGCGGTCCTCCCGGCACCCACAACCGTCTCGTTGCGCGCCGAAAGCGGCGGCGAACTCTTCGCCATCCGCCTTTCGCGGGCCTGACCTATGCCGTCATTCTCGGGCGGAGCGCGGCTCCGACCCGAGAACCTCTTGCCGGAGAAGGCACTGGTTCAAGAGATACTCAGGTCAAGCCCGAGCATGACGCCCTTCCCTCACCTCACGCCGCCTGCCGCGGCTGCGGGCCGACATAGACCGATTGCGGGCGGATCAGCTTACCGCCGGCGATCTGCTCCTTGGCATGGGCGAGCCAGCCCATCGTGCGACCGAGCGCGAAGACGCAGGTGAAGGAGTCCGGCGTGAAGCCGAGCGCTTCCAGCAGCAGCGCCGTGTAGAACTCGACATTGGTCTCGAGCGTCCGGTTCGGTTTGCGCTCGCGCAGGATGGCGAGCGCCGCCTGCTCGACGGCCTCGGCCAGCGCGAGACGCCCGCTATCGGCACCGAGCCGGCGGATCGCGCCCTTCAGCGCATCGGCGCGCGGATCGCGCACACGGTAGATGCGGTGGCCGAAGCCCATCAGCCGGTCACCGCGATCGAGCGCCGTTTCCAGCCAGGTCCGAGCATTGGCGGGCGTGCCGATCGCATCGAGCATCTCGATCACCGGGCCGGGCGCGCCGCCATGGAGCGGGCCCTTCAGCGCACTCACGCCAGCGAGCACGGCCGAGACGAGCCCCGCGCGGGTCGAGGCAACGACGCGAGCGGCGAAGGTCGAGGCGTTGAGGCCGTGATCAGCGACCGTGACAAGATAGGTATCGAGCGCGGCGGCCTGCTGCTTCGTCGGCGCCGTGCCCGTCAGCATGCGCAGCGTATCGGCCGCCTGCGACAGGGACGGATCGGGCGCGACTGGCACGAGCCCCTGCCGTAGGCGCAGGGACGCGGCGGTGAAGACGGCGGGCGCAGCCAGAAGCCGCAGCACCGTGCCGGCATCCTCGCCATCGGGAATCAGCGCAGTCATCGCCCGGATCATCTCGACCGGGCCGAGCGTAACGGGCACGGCCGCCTTCCGGACCACCATCTCGAACAATTCCTGCCGGGCCGCGCCCAGCGCCGCCGGCAGGTCCTTCATGGCGGGCAGGTCCGGCACGAAGCCGTCGAGCATCAGCGCGGCCATATCCTCGAAGGAGGTGTGGCTCGCCAGCTCATCCAGGCTGTGGCCGCGCACCACCAGCCGGCCCGCTGCTCCATCGACCTCCGAGAGCACGGTGTGGGCGGCAACGACGTCTTCAAGGCCATCGGACATGGCGATCTCTCCTACAAAACGATGGCTTGAGGATTGGGAGCTTCATCGCTAGGATCAATCTTGAACAATATAATCAATGTATTTCGATGACCGACTGGTTGACGGCGCAACAGGTGATGGCGCGGCTCGGGCTGAAGCCGCAGACGCTCTATGCCTATGTCAGCCGCGGGCTGATCGAGGCGCGCGGCGACGCGGACGATTCGCGCCGCCGGCTCTACCGGGCCGAGGATGTGGCGCGGCTGGAGCACCGCAAGGCGCGCGGGCGCAAGCCTGCCGCGATCGCGGAGGATGCGATCGCCTTCGGCGAGCCGATCCTGGCGTCCTCCATCGCCACGATCCAGCGCGGCAAGCTCTGGTATCGCGGGCAGGATGCCGAACAGCTCGCGCAGACGGCTAAGCTGGAGGATGTCGCGCGGCTGCTGTGGGATTGCGGCTCGCAGCGCTTTCCACCGCTGTTCACGCTCGTCCCGGAGGCCCCTGCCCTGCAGCGGATCTTCGGCGTGATCGCGGCGCGGGCCGCAGGTGACACCGCCATGGCGGGGCGCGCGAAGAAGGCGCTTTATCTCGAAGCGGCCTCGGTGCTCGACGCGCTGGTCGATGCCATCGCCGGACGGCCTGGACAGGGTCCCATCCATCACCGGTTGGCGCAGGCCTGGGGATGCGATGCGGCTGGCGCCGACCTGATCCGCCGGGCGCTGGTGCTGCTCGCCGACCACGAACTCAACGCCTCGACCTTCGCGGTGCGCGTCGCCGCCTCGACCCGCGCATCCCTCGCAGCCTGCGTTCTGGCCGGGCTCGCGACGCTGTCGGGACCGCTGCATGGCGGCATGACGCCGCGCGTGCTCGGGCTGATGCGGGAGATCGCGAGCGAGGGCGCCGAGCCCGCGATTTCCGCCCGCCTCGCGGCCGGCATGCCGCTGCCCGGTTTCGGCCATCCGCTCTATCCGGACGGCGACCCGCGAGCGCGAGGGTTGCTCGCCGTGTTCACGCTGCCTCCGGCCTATGAAGAGGCTCGCCGCGCCGTTACCGCACTCACCGGCGAGGAGCCCAATATCGACTTCGTGCTGACGGCGATCGCCACCACGTTGAGGCTCTCGGCCGACGTTCCCTTCCAGATCTTCGCCGCCGCGCGCTGCACGGGCTGGATCGCCCATGCATTGGAGCAGAACGAGACGGGGCGGCTGATCCGCCCCCGCGCCCGTTATGTCGGTCCGGAGCCGGCTTGAAGCCCATTCATTTTCTGCGCAGCTACGGGGTCATCCCGAGCTTGACCCGGGATCCATTCCGGAACGCTTCCGAGGAAGGTTCAGGCATGGATCCCGGATCTCCGCTTCGCTGCGTCCGGGATGACCCGCGTTTCAACACGAGTACCGTGCGCTCTACGCCACCCTGCCGAGCGCGCCCTCTCGCTCCGCGATATATCCGCGCGTGATCGGCAAGCCGTCGAGCTTCTTCGCCAGCTGGAACTGGAAGACGACGAGATCGTCATGCCGGAAGCTCGCCTCGCAAGCAGCGAGATAGAACTCCCACATGCGGGCAAAGCGCTCGTCATACATCGCCACCGCCTCATTGCGCCGGGCGAGGAAGTTCTCGCGCCAGGCCTTCAGCGTTTCGGCGTAATGGATGCGCAGCACCTCGACATCGGTGATCACAAGCCCTTCCTTCTCGATCGCCGCCGAAACCTCCGACATGGCGGGGATGTAGCCTCCGGGGAAAATATATTTGGCGATGAAGGGGTTGGTGGCGCCGGGCGGCGACGAGCGGCCGATGGTGTGGATCAGCGCCACGCCGTCATCGCTCAGCAATTCGCGGATCTTGCGGAAGTAGTCGCGATAATAGCCGACGCCGACATGCTCGAACATGCCGACCGAGACGATACGGTCGAAGGGCTCGGCCAAGTGGCGATAATCCTGCAGACGGAATTCCACCGGCAGGCCGGAATCCGCGCCCCGCTGCTTGGCGATGGCGAGCTGTTCTTCGGACAGAGTGATGCCAGTGACCGCGGCGCCGGTCTCGCCGGCGACCGACAAGGCCATGCCGCCCCAGCCGCAGCCGATGTCGAGCACGCGCTGGCCCGGCTGCACATCGAGCTTCGCTATGATGTGGCGCTTCTTGGCGAGCTGCGCCTCGGCCAGCGTGACGCCGGGCCGCTCGAAATAGGCGCAGGAATACTGCATGTCCTGGTCGAGGAAGAGCCGGAAGAAATCGCTCTTCAGGTCGTAGTGATGCGCGACGTTGCGCTTCGCCAGCGCGGGCGTGTTGTGCTGATGGAAGCGCCGCACCGCGGTGCGCAAGCCCGTCAGCACCTTGCCCCAGCCCTGCGGGCGGGCCTTGTGCATGGCCGCAACCAACGCGTCGAGCAGATCGTAGAGCGAGCCTTGCTCGACCACGACGCGCCCGTCCATCACGGCCTCGCCCAAAGCGAGTTCGGGATTGAGCGCAAGTTTCAGTTCAGTCGGCGCATCCACGATCCGCATGCGCAATCGTGGTGCGGCGCCCTGCCCGATCGACTGCAGCGTGCCATCGGGAAAAACAACATCGATACGTGGCTCGATCGCGAGCCGAGACAACATCCTGGCAATCAGCGAATGCATTGGCCCCACCTTCGGCAGCGCCCCTTTCGCCAAAAGATGGCAAGCCTCTATGTGTTCGTAACGAGGCCTTCGTGCAAGGCAGCCCCTCGCCTGCGGCATGACCGCACAGGCGAGGTATATCAGTTCTGCATCGGCGTCAGGTCGACGCCATGCGTTTCCCGATCCTAGAGCATTTCCGCACTTCTCTGACGGAAACGCCCTATCCTATTGTTTTATCACATTTTCTTCACGCAACCGATGGTCACTTCGCTCGAAAATGCGCTAGCGAAGCATGCCCATCGTCCGCGGCAGCCAGAGCGTCAGCTCCGGGATGAAGGTGATTGCTATGAGGGCCGCAAACAGCGGTATCAGCCATGGCAAGATCGCCATCGTCGTCTGCTCGACGGATAGCTTGGCCACCCGCGAGAGCACGAACAGCACCATGCCGAGCGGCGGGTGGAGCAGGCCGATCATCAGGTTCAGCGTCATGATCAGCCCGAAATGGATCGGATCGACGCCGAGCTTGAGCGCGATCGGCAGCAGGATCGGCACGACGATGGTGATCGCCGCGATGGTGTCGAGGAAGCAGCCGATGAAGAGCAGCAGCAGATTCACCAGGATCAGGAAGACCCATTTGTTCTGGGTCAGGCCGAGGATCGCGTCGGAGAGGATCTGTGCCGTGTTCGAGACCGTGAGCAGCCAGGCGAAAATCGAGGCGGCCGTGACGATGAAGAGCACCGAGGCGGTCGTCTCGATGGTGTCGAAGGTCGCCTTGGCGAGCGAGCGCATGGTCATCGAGCGATAGCGCACGAGGCCAAGGAAGAGCGACCAGATCACGGCTGCGGCGGCGGCCTCCGTCGGCGTGAACCAGCCCAGGGTCATGCCGCCGATCAGGATCACCGGCGTCATCAGCGCCATCACCGCCGAGAAGTCGAAGTAGTAGTCGAGCGCGAGCAGGGCGGCGAGCGCGAGCCCGATCGCGACGTTCTCCGAGAGCCCCGCCCAGACGAGGAGATAGGCGAGGATCGGGAAGCCCATAACGACGAGCACTTCGAGCCCGGCATTGCCGATCTGCTTCAGCGAAAACGGCGAATCCGAGCCCCAGTTGCGCAGTCGGGCGAAGATCGTGACCGTCGCCATCATGAACAGCGTCATCACCCCGCCGGGGATCACGCCGCCGAGGAAGAGCGCGCCGATCGAGGTATTGGCCATCATGCCGTAGATGACGAAGGGCAGCGAAGGCGGGATGATCGGACCCAGCGTCGCGGAAGCGGCGGTGACGCCGACCGCGACGTCCATCGGATAGCCGTGGTCCTTCATCGCCTTGATCTCGATGGTGCCGATGCCGGCCGCATCGGCGATCGCGGTGCCCGACATGCCGGAGAAGATCACCGAGCCGATGATGTTCACCTGGGCGAGGCCGCCGCGCATCCAGCCGACCAGCGCCACGGCGAAGGCGTAGATCCGGCCGGTCACGCCGGCGATGTTCATCAGGTTGCCGGCGAGGATGAAGAACGGCACCGCCAGCAACGGGAAGCTCTCGACACCGGCGATCATGCGCTGGGCCATGATGACGTCCGGCACGGTGCCGGTCGCGATGATGTAGGTGAGCGAGGCGACCGCCATCGAGATGGCGACGGGAACGCCGAAGATCATCAGGGTGAGGAAGGTTCCGACGAGGATCAGCATGGATCAGGCCTCCGATCCGTCGAAAGCGGCGGGGTTTTCGAGGACGGAGTAGCCGCGGCGCCAGTTCTGCCAGGCGACCTGCAGGGCTCGCAGCGTCATCAGCGCGAAGGCGGCGAGCACGGAATAGAAGACGATCGATTTCGGCAGATCGACCGTGGTCATCATCTCGTCCGGGATGAGGGAGGCGTATTTCCAGACCAGCCAGGTGGCGTAGCCGAGGAAGCCGATGCGGATGGCATCGACCGCCGTCGCCAAGGCACGGCCAACCGGTTTCGGCACGTAGCGATAGAGGAAATCGACCTGGATATGGCGCGAAGCGCGTACGCAGAGCGAGGAGCCGAGGAAGACGACGACGATCAGGGCGTAGATCGCGATCTCCTCCGTCCAGGCCAGGCTGTTGTTGAGGACGTAGCGCGTGAAAAACTGCGCCACGACGCAAGTGACCATCAGCCAGAAGACGGCGAGCGTCGCCCAATCCTCAACCCCGTAGCCCGAAAGATCGGCCGGCGGAGGCGGCTCGTCGAAGACGTGAGCGATCTCCTCGATCGTCACCTGAGTATGGACTTCCGGCTGGCTGGCGCTTGTCACGGGGAACCTCTCGGCACGTCAGGCGCGTCGGATCGACAAGGGTGAGAGACGGCCCGGCAGTCGCCAGCCGAGCCGCGGAGCTGGGCGGCAGCCGCCTTACTTGATCGCCTGGATGCGATCCCAATCGGCCTTGCGGTAGCCGAACTGCTCGAAGGTGACGTTCTTCTGGACGTTGGCGAGGAAGTCGGCCTTGTCGATCTCTGTCACCGTCAGGCCCTTGTCCTTGAAGAGCTGGACCAGCTTCACCTCATCGGCCTGGATCTTCTTGGTCGTGCGCTCGGCCGCCTCCTGCGCGACGTCCGTGAAGATCTTGCGATCCTCCGGCGAGAGCTTGTCCCAGAGCTGCTTGGCGACGACCGTGTTGAGGTGGTCGACGATGTGGCCGGTCAGGACGATGTGCTTCTGCACCTCGTAGAACTTCTTGGCCTCGATGGTCGTCAGCGGGTTCTCCTGCGCCTCGACCGTGCCGTTCTGGAGCGCGAGATAGACCTCGGCGAATGCGATCGGCGCGGTGTTGGCGCCGCAGGCGCGCGGCATGGCGAGATAGGCCGGCACGTCGGGCACGCGGATCTTGAGCCCCTTCATGTCGGCGCAGGCCTTGATCGGCTTGTTCGAGGTGGTGTGGCGCGTGCCGTAATAGCTGACAGCGACGATCTGGTGCCCGCTCTTCTCCTGATAGCCCTTCGCCATCTCCTTGAAGATGTCGGTCTTGGTGTAGGCGAGGAGATGCTCGGGATTGCGGAAGGTGAAGGGGTAGTAGGTCACGCCGATCGGCGGATAGGCGCGTGCCGCGAAGCTCGATCCGGAAATGATGATGTCGACGGTGCCGAGCGTCAGGCCCTGGTTGATGTCGGTCTCCTTGCCGAGCTGCGAGGCGGGATAGACCGTGATCTCGTATTTGCCGTTGGTGCGCTTCTTGAACTCGTCGGCCGCCCAGACGGACTCGGTGTGGAACGGCTCCGACGTCTCGTAGACATGGGCCCATTTCAGTTTGGTCTGCGCTTGCGCGGGCGCGCCCAGCAGGCCGAGGCCGGCGGCGAGCGCGGCAACGGTGAGATAGGTCTTCATCGGGCTTCTCCCTGTTTGCGTTTCGATCCCGTCATGCGCCCGTTCTTCTGGTTCGGGCCGGCCTTGGCGCCGGCCGGCCCGTTGCTCTTTCCTGCATCGCCGAAGCTCTGCGAAAAGCGTTCCTGTGAGTTCTGCAGATGCCGGCGCATCGCCTCGCGCGCCGCCGCCCCGTCGCCGCGCGCCAAAGCATCGCGGATCGCCCGGTGCTCGGCCACCGCGCGGCGCCACGAGTCGGGGCCTTCGAAATAGCGGGCAAGCTGCCGGAAGTACGGGCTGATGCGCTGGTCGAAGAGATCGCCGACGCAACGGACCAGCACGCCGTTGCGGAGAATGCCGGCCAGCGCGACGTGGAAGGAGCGGTCGAGTGCGACGAGATCGTCGCTGCTTAGTCCCGATGCGGCCATCTGCTCCAGGACCATGTCGAGAGCCGCGATATCGGCGGGCTCGACAAGGCCCACGGCGTCCGAGCAGATCGCGCTCTCGATCAGCTCGCGCGCCTTCAGAACCTCGAACGGGCCTTCGGGAGCCCGGTCGCTCCAGAGCCGGGCGATGGCCTGAACCGGCGGATCGACGACATAGACGCCCGAGCCCATGCGAATGCGGACGCGGCCCTCGACCTCCAGCGCGATCAGCGCCTCGCGGACCGACGGGCGCGAGACGCCGAGCTTGTCGGCAAGCTCGCGCTCGGACGGCAA
This sequence comes from Bosea sp. NBC_00550, assembly GCF_026020075.1. Taxonomy (NCBI): domain Bacteria; kingdom Pseudomonadati; phylum Pseudomonadota; class Alphaproteobacteria; order Hyphomicrobiales; family Alloboseaceae; genus Allobosea; species Allobosea sp. NBC_00550. The sequence continues at coordinate 5,384,796 of NZ_CP102772.1, read as the reverse complement.
CCGGCTACCGACCGGGAACTCGCCGCTCTCGATGAGATGGCGAAGCTGGTCGGCTATCTGACGATACAGGCGTGACGTCTCGACGGCCTCGATCGGCACGGACGGCTCCCCGGTTCCCTCTCGATGACCCCGGTTCGTGCCGGGGTCGTTTTGGCCATGTGGTCAGGCCAATTCAGGCGAGGGAAACAAAGGTGCGACAATCTGTCAACCGGCTTAGTGGTCGGCGGCGATGACCTCGGCCCGGATTTCCTCGACCAGCCGTTCCTTGAGGGAGACGAATTCCGGCGTGGTCTTGATCGTGTAGGGCCGCGGATGCGGCAGGTTGACCGGGATGTCGGCCTTGATCCGCCCCGGACGCGCGCTCATCACCACGACGCGGGAGCCGACGAAGATCGCCTCCTCGATGTCATGGGTGACGAAGAGCACCGTCTTCTGCTCGCGTTCCCAGATGCCGAGCAGCATCTCCTGCATCAGCGCACGCGTCTGGTTGTCGAGCGCGCCGAAGGGCTCGTCGAGCAGCAGGATCTTGGGGTCGTTGGCGAGCGCACGGGCAATCGCCGTGCGCTGCTGCATGCCGCCCGAAAGCTGCTTCGGGAAATGGTCGACGAAGCCGGAAAGCCCGACGCGCGCCGCCCAGTCGCGAGCGATCTTCAGCCGCTGCGTTTCGGAAACGCCCTTCTCGCGCAGGCCGAAGGCGATGTTCTGCTGCACGGTGAGCCAGGGGAAGAGCGTGTAGCTTTGGAAGACGAAGCCGCGATCGGCGCCGGGCCCCAAGACCGGGGCGCCGTCCAGCATGATGCGCCCCTCGCTCGCCGTCTCCAGCCCGCCGATGATGCGCAGTAAGGTCGACTTGCCGCAGCCGGAGGGGCCGAGGATGGTGATGAAATCGTTGTCCGCGACGGTGAGCGAGGTCGGCATCAGCGCGCGCGTCGGCTCGCCGCCGCGCTGGCCCGGGAAGACCTTGCCGACGTTCTCGATGACTAGCTTGCTCATGCGCGCGCCCATGGAAAGAGGCGCTGGTTGACCGCCTTGAAGAGGAAATCCGAGACCAGCCCGATCAGGCCGATCACGATGATGCCGAAGATGATCTGCCCGGTGTTCAGCAGCGCCTGGCTGTCGGTGATCATGTGGCCGATGCCCGACGAGGAGCCGATCAGCTCGGCGACGATGACATAGGTCCAGGCCCAGCCGAGCACGAGGCGGAAGATTTCGGCGATCTCGGGCGCCGCCTTCGGCAACATCACGCGGCGCACCACCGAGCTGTCGGTCGCGCCCAGCGTATAGGCGGCATCTACGAGATCGCGCCGGATCGAGCCGACCGAGACCGCGATCATCAGGATGAGCTGGAAGACCGAGCCGATGAAGATGACGAGCAGCTTCTGCGTCTCGCCGATGCCGGCCCACAGGATCAGCAAGGGGATGAAGGCAGAGGCCGGCAGATAGCGCGCAAAGGAGACGAACGGCTCCAGGAACGCCTCGATCGGCTTGTAGGCACCCATCAGGATGCCGAGAGGCAGGGCGACGATGACGGCGATGATGAAGCCGCCGAGGACGCGCCAGATCGTCATCATGATGTCGAAACTGAAGCCGTAGCGCACCAGCAGGTTGTAGCCCTCGGCGACCATGGTCAGCGGATCGGCCAGGAAGAGGCGCTGGACGTAGCCGCCGAAGGTCGCGACCGACCAGAGCGCGACGAAGAGTACGAAGAAGGCCAGGCCATAGCCGATGCGGGCCGTGGCGGAGACGGGTTGCAAAGGTCTCATCGCGCTGTCGTTCCGGTCACGGCCATGGCCAGTTGCTTCCAGGGTTCGATCGACCAGAAGCCGGCGGCAGCGCCGGAGGTCGAGGGGAGGATATAGATTTTGGCGCCCGCCAGTTTTCCGGGCTGAAGCCCGTAGGCGAGACGGCCTTCGCGAATTCCGAGCGCGGCCTGCGCGGCGCGCTTGCCGTTGAAGGCGACGATACCGGGCGTGCTGGCTGCAATCCGCGCCGTGAAGCCAGCCACGTCGAAATGGCCGCCTCGCAGCGCCGAGTCGGGGCCGGAGGTTCGCTTGGCGACATCGGTGAGGCCGATGCCGTAGCGCGGCAGGCTCCGGAACTCTTCCGGCGCCAGCTTCACCGGCAGCAGCCCGGTCTGGTGAAGCACCGTCCAGAACTTGTTGCCGGGGCCGGCATAATAGGCTCTCCGCCGGGCCGAGACGGCCCCGGCCTGCGTGCCGCAGAAGACGACGCGCAGGCCGGGTTCGAGGACGTCCGGAAGGATGTCTTCCGTCACGCGTCGGCGTTCACTTGCCGGCGACGAACTTCGTGTCGACCAGCGAGGCGAGATCAGGCTTGGCCTTGATCAGGCCGATCTCGAGCAGCAGGTCGGCGGCCTTGGCCGAGAAGGCCTGCCAGTCGCCGGCGAAGAACGCCTTGTTGCCCTCGGCATCGGACCAGCGCAGGAACGCGGCCGACTTGCCGAACTGCTCGCCGGTCTGCTTCACATCCGCGCCCATGATCTCATAGGCCTTGGCCGGGTCCTTCTTGATCATCTCCAGCGCCTCGAAATAGCTCTGGGTCAGCGCTGCCGCGGCCTTGTCGTTGACGAGGAAGGCCGGCGTGCAGCCGAAGGTGTCCATCACCATAGGGTATTCGAGCGTGGTCGCGATGATCTTGCCGGCATCGGGCTTGTCGCGGACGGAGGAGAGATAGGGCTCATAGGTCATGGCGGCGTCGTTCTGGCCGGCGATGAAGGCCTGCGCGGCCGGGCCGGGCTCCATGTTGACGACGCTGACATCCTTCACCGACAGGCCGTTCTCCTTGAGGAACCAGGCCAGCGCGAAATAGGGCGAGGTGCCCGGCGCCGAGGCCGCCACCGTCTTGCCCTTGAGGTCCTTGATCGAGCCGACACCGCTGCGCACGGCCATGCCGTCGGCGCCGTAGCTCTTGTCGAGCTGGAAGATCTGCTTGGTCTTGATGCCAGCGGCATCCCAGACGATCCAGGTCTCGACCGTCGTCGCGGCGCACTGGATGTCGCCCGAGGCGATGGCGAGGTGGCGATCCTTCTGCGGGATCTTCTTGATCGTCACGTCGAGGCCGTTCTTCGCGAAGATGCCGGCTTCCTTGGCGAGAACCAGCGGCGCGAAGCCGGTCCAGCCGGAGATGCCGATATTCACCTTGGTCTGTGCCTGAGCGCCGCCCGCCGCCAGGAGCGCGGCAAGGCCAAAGCCGACTGCGGCGCCCATGCGCTTGAATGCTGCCATGATCGAAACCCTTCCCCTGTTTTGCGGCGAACGCGCCACTCAGGACGCTAGACAGCGTCATTCGCGGCGGGATGCAACCTTCGTTCCAAATCAGGTTAAATGCATATGCAAATCCGTCAAGCGGCCGATCAGCGTCGCTTGGGAAAGCCATGACATTCTCTCGTTTGACAGGGCGGGAGGAATTTCCTCCCCTCTTGCCCGCTGGCGCAAGGGCGCCCTTTCGAGTCGAGGTTTCCAGTATGAACGGCGCCGACCGCCTTTGCGACACGCTCCTGATCAACGGCGTCGATACCTGCTTCGCCAATCCCGGCACGTCCGAGATGCATTTCGTCGCGGCGCTCGACCGCAAGCCGCAGATGCGCTGCGTGCTCGGCTTGTTCGAGGGCGTGGTGACCGGCGCAGCCGACGGCTATGCCCGCATGGCCGACAAGCCCGCCGCCACGTTGCTGCATTGCGGGCCGGGCATGGCGAATGCGCTGGCCAACATGCACAATGCGCGGCGCGCCCGCACGCCGATGATCAACGTCGTCGGCGACCATGCGACCTATCATCTCGTCCATGACGCGCCGCTGACCAGCGACATCGAGAGCCTCGCGCATCCGATGTCGCATTTCGTCCGTCGCATCGCCACGGCGGAGGATGTCGGCCCGGCGATCGGGGAGGCCTATGTCGCCTCGCTGACGCTGCCGGGCGTCACCACCGTGATCCTGCCGGCCGACTGCGCCTGGGGCAGCGTCGAGCCGGCCGATCTCAAGCCGACGACCTTGCCGGCATTGAAGAGCGTCGATTCCGCTGCGATCCGCACGGTCGCAGCCGGCCTGCGCAAGCACGGCGCGCGCGCCGCGATCATGCTGACGGGCCTGGCGCTGCGCGAGAAACCGATGGAGATGGCGGCCCGCATCTGCGCTTCGACGGGTGCCAAGGTCTTCAGCCAGATGTCGAACGGGCGCATCCAGCGCGGCGCCGGCCGCGTCGCCATGCCCAAGGTCTTCTATCCGATCGACAAGGCGCTCGAGCAGTTGAAGGACATCGACTATCTCGTGCTCGTCGGCGCGCAGACCCCGGTCGGCTTCTTCGCCTATCCGGGCAAGCCGGGCCGCCTGATCCATGACGGCTGCGAGGTCGCGACGCTGGCCAGCCCCGGTGACGACCTGCCGGCATCGATCACCGCGCTCGCCGAGGAGATGGGCGCGACGAAGATCGCCCCCGCCTATATCGCCCCGCCGCGCAAGGAGCAGCCGGCGCTGCCGACCGGCAAGCTCGACGCCGACAAGGCCTGCGCCATCGTCTCGGCGCTGCTGCCGGAGAACTGCATCGTCTGCGACGAGTCGGTCTCCTCGGGCCGCAGCTTCTACTACGACTGCCACAGCGCGCCGCAGCACGACTACATCCAGCTCACCGGCGGCGCGATCGGCGAAGGCATCCCGCTCGCCATCGGCGCGGCCGTCGCCTGCCCGGACCGCAAGGTCATCGGCATGCAGGCCGACGGCTCGGGCATGTACACCGTGCAGGGGCTGTGGACGCAGGCGCGCGAGAATCTCGACATCGTCACCGTCGTCTTCGCCAACCGGACCTACCAGATCCTGCACGGCGAGATGCGCGCCGTCGGCGTCAACGATTTCGGTCGCAACGCAACGCTGATGCTCAATATCGACGAGCCGGCGCTGGACTGGGTCTCTATGGCCAAGGGCATGGGCGTGGAAGCCGCACGCGCCACGACGGCCGAGGAGTTCACCAGCCTGTTCAAGGCGGCGCTGGCGAAGAAGGGGCCGTTCCTGATCGAAGCGGTGATCTGAGAAGCCGTTCGAGACAAATCACCCTCCACCCGAGGAACACGGGTGGAGGGTGATCTTTGCGCGAGCCGTGAGGAGAAGCTTCCCTATTCATCCGGTCACCATCAATCTGTCGCGGGGCCCCTGCCAGAGTTGCGGCTGATTTCCAGAAGGAGCGACCAGCATGAATCGGGACGAGATCCTCAAGGCGCCGTCGATGCCGGTCTTCAGCCCGAGCTACCCGCATCCGCCAAACCGCTTCATCAAGCGGGAATACCTGATCATCACCTACGAGACCGACCTCGAGATCATCCGCGCCGCGCTGCCGGAGCCACTCGAACCCGCACCCGGCAACCTCGTCTTTTATGAATGGATGAAGATGCCGGATTCTTCCGGCTTCGGCGATTACGAGGAAAGCGGCACCGGCATCCGGGCGATCTACAACGGCGAGCCCTGCAATTTCTCCGTCCAGATGTATCTCGACGACGAGCCGCCCATCACCGGCGGACGCGAGATCTGGGGCTTTCCCAAGAAATACGGCGTGCCGCGCCTCGGCGTGATGAAAGATACCCTGACCGGGACGTTGCATTATGACGGCGAGCGCGTGGCGATGGGCACGATGACCTACAAGCATCGGAGCCTCGAGGATCAGCTCGACAAGGTCCGCGACGGCATTGCCGGGCTGAACGTCAACCTGAAGCTGCTGCCCGATGTCGACGGCTCGCCGAAGGTGGCGCAACTCGTCGGCTATAACCTCACCGACATCACGGTCCACGGCGCCTGGGAGGGCGAGGCGCGACTGCACCTCATCCCGCATGTCAACTGCCGGGTCGCCGATTTTCCGGTGCGGAGGATCGTGAGCGCACGCCACCAGGTCGTCGACTTCACCCTACCTTTTGGCCGGGTGCTGCACGACTACCTGGCGGAGTGGCGCCGAAGCCCTATTCCTTGAACCCACCCAGGAATGCATCGAGGCAGTCGCCGATCGCCCCGATGGCGTAGCCGCCTTCCTGCACGACGAGCGTCGGCAGGCCCAGGCCCTTCACCTGCCGGCCGATCGTGCCGAAATCGCTTGCCTCAAGCTTCAGCACGCCGATCGGATCGTCCTTGTGCGCGTCGTAGCCGAGCGCGACGACCAGAGCCTCTGCGCCGAAATCGCGGATCGCCTTGCCGGCGCGGTCGACGGCCGCCTGCATCTCGGCCCCGCCCGCTCCATGCGCGAGCGGCAGGTTGAGGTTGAAGCCCTCGCCCGGCCCGTTGCCGCGCTCGTCCTCATAGCCGGTGAAGAAGGGATAGTAGTTCACCGGATCGGCATGGACCGAGATCGTCAGCACATCGTCGCGGCGATAGAAGATCTGCTGCGTGCCGTCGCCGTGATGGGCATCGACGTCGAGAATCGCGACCTTGCCGAATTTGGAGCGCAGGTGCTGCGCGGCGACGGCCGAGTTGTTGATGTAGCAGAAGCCCGAGGCCCGGTCGGCACGGGCATGGTGGCCTGAGGGCCGGCAGAGCGAATAGACCGCGCGCGCGCCCGCCAGGACCGCATCGGCACCGGAAACTGCGGTCTCGGCCGAGCGCAAAGTGGAATGCCAGCAATGCTCGCCGACCGGCACCGAGAGATCGCCGAGATACCAGCCCATCTGTCCGACGATGCCGGTCGGCCGGCAGGGCGGGCGGACACCCTCGTCCGAACGGCCGCTCCAATAGGGGAAGGTGTTGGGCCAGGCTTCAGGGCCGCGCTCGGGCAGGTCCTTCCAGCGGTCCCACAGCCCCTCGAGGAAGCGCACGAAGCCCTCGTCATGGATTTCCAGGATCGGATCGACGCCATGAGCCGCCGGCTGCTCCGGCGTGATGCCATGCTGCGCCAGCGCGCCGAGCAGCCGCTCGGTCCGTTCCGGCAGGTCCTTGGGAGCGACGACCTTGCCGAAGCGCATATATTGCTGCGGATCATGAAGAGCTTGATCGGAGTGGTAGAAGGCGCGCATCAGGCGAAGCATCCTCGTCAGACAACGAGGCAACCAACGGCCTCGCGGAGCGATGCTAGCACGGCAGCGGCGCCCGTCAGCAGCATCGGCGCGGCCCGCCTCTGCGTTGGCGGCGGAACGGCCCGTTCATGAAATCGGCGACAACAACGCCGCGAACTCGCGCGCGAGCGCATCGATATCGAAACGCTCCGGCCGGTACCAGTCGGTCGAGCCGTTGAGCGCGCCCAGCAGGAAATTGCGCAGGACGTCCGGCGAGCGCCCGGCCGGCAGCGTGCCGGCCTGCTGCAGTTCGGCGATCAACTCGCTCCAGACCTCCTCGTAGGCGCGGCGCACGGCCCGCACGCTCGCCGGCGCCGGCGCCGCGCCGAAATTGAACACCTTGATGCTGGCGGTGGTGTAGTCGCCATGGCCGTGCAGCGCCGCGAGATGGCCGCGAATGGCCGCCTCCAGCCTTTGCCGCGGCGGCGCACCCTCCGTCGCAACGAGCGCAGCGACGACGCCCTGATGCACGAAGCGGACGCCGTCATTCACCACTGCCTCGACGATCTCCTCCTTCGAGGCGAAATGGTAATAGAGGCTCGCCTTGCGGATGCCGACGGCCTCGGCGATCTCGCGCAACGTGGTCTGGTAATAGCCGCCATTGCGCAGCAGGCGCGCGGCATGATCGAGGATCAGGCGGCGAGAGCCGCCCTCGGGTGCTGCTCGCGCGATTTGGGCTTCGCTCACAGCCGCTTCGCGACCTCTTCCAGCATGACCTCGGTCGCGCCGCCGCCGATGGACTGGACGCGCGCGTCGCGGGTCATGCGCTCGATCGCGCTTTCGCGCATGTAGCCCATGCCGCCGTGGAACTGCAGGCAGTCATACATGACTTCATTGACCAGCTCGCCGCAGTAGGCCTTGACCATCGAGACCTCGCGGGTGGCATCGAAGCCCTGCGCATCGAGCCAGGCGGCGTGGTAGACGAGCTGGCGACCGGCCTCGACCTTGCCGGCGAGTTCGGCGAGGCGCTGGCGGATCGCCTGCTTCTCCCAGAGCGGCGCGCCGAAGGCCTTGCGCGTCTTCACATAGTCCAGTGTCAGGTCGAGTGCGGCCTGCGACTCGCCTATCGCCATGGCGCCGATCACGGTGCGCTCGTTCTGGAAATTGCTCATGATCGCGTAGAAGCCGCGCCCCTCCTGCCCGAGCAGGTTCTCGGCCGGCACGCGGCAATCGACGAAGGAGAGCTCGGCGGTATCCGAGGAGCGCCAGCCATGCTTGTCGAGCGCGCGAGAGACCGAGAAGCCGGGCGTGCCCTTCTCGACGAGGAAGATCGAGACCGACTGCGAGGGCCGGCCCTGCGGATCGGTCTTGGCGGCGACGCAGTAGAGATCGGCATGGACGCCGTTGGTGATGAACATCTTGGCGCCGTTGAGGACATAATGGTCGCCCTCGCGCCGCGCGGTGGTGCGGATGCCCTTCACGTCCGAGCCGGCATCGGGCTCGGTGACGGCGACAGCGACGATCTTCTCGCCGGCGATGATGGCGGGCAGGTACTTGTCCTTCTGGGCCTGACTGCCGGCATTGGCGATATGGACCGAGGCCATGTCGGTGTGGACCAGCGCCGTGATGGCGACGCCCGAGAAGGTCGAGCGTCCCAGTTCCTCCGCCAGCACGACGGTCGCCATCGTGTCCATCTCGGAGCCGCCATATTCGGCGGGGTAGCGGATGCCGAAGAAGCCGAGCTCGCCCATCTTGCGCAGCACGGCGCGCGGGACGAAGCCGTCCTCTTCCCATTGCAGGGCGTGCGGCTTGATCTCGGTCTCGACGAAGCGGCGGACCTGATCGCGCAGCGCCTCGTGCTCCTCGGTGAAATAGGGCGAACGACGGGCGCCTTCGCCTGCAAGCTTCTCGACTGCCGACATCACGTCCTCCTGCTTGACCGCGGCGCCGCGATCTGACTACCTACCGGACGGTAGGTGAATGTCGCAGCGAGATCAAGACGCCCATTCTACCTTGGATCGACGGAAACCCGTCATTCCGGACAAGCCGCGACAGCGGCGCTGATCCGGAATCCATCATAGAGCACGATGCCCTTCGATGGATTCCGGGTCTCCGCTTCGCTGCGCCCGGAATGACGGCGGCTTTGGAGGAGTGCGCCCATGTCTGAGACAGCATCGCAAGCTGCAACGGCCCCTCCCCCGCTCTCCGCCATGCTGGAGACATTGCGCGAGCGCCATAGCCTCGTTGCCCAAGGCGGCGGCGAGAAGCTCCGCGCCCGCCACAAGTCTCGCGGCAAGATCATGGTGCGCGAGCGCATCGATCTGCTGCTCGATCCACAGACGCCTTTCCTCGAATTGTCGCCACTGGCGGCCCACGGCCTTTATGGCAACGAAGTACCGGGCGCCGGCATCGTCATCGGGATCGGGATAGTCGCGGGGCGCGCCTGCATGCTGATCGCGAACGACGCGACGGTGAAGGGCGGCTCCTTTTTTGCGGAGACGGTCCGCAAGCATCTGCGCGCGCAAGAGATCGCCGAGGAACATCGGCTGCCCTGCCTCTATCTCGTGGATTGCGGCGGCGCATTCCTGCCCGAGCAAGACCGTGTCTTCCCCGATCGCGACCATTTCGGCGGCAGCTTCTACAACCAGTGCCGGATGTCGGCAGCGGGCATCCCGCAGATATCGATCGTCTTCGGCGGCGCGACGGCCGGGGGCGCCTATATCCCGGCGCTGTCCGACCAGGTCATCATGGTCAAGGGCACCGGCCGCATCCACCTCGGCGGCCCGCCGATCGTGAAGGCAGCGATCCATGAGATCGTCGATGGCGAGACGCTGGGCGGCGCCGAGATGCACACGCTCGTCTCCGGCGTCAGCGATCATCTCGTCGAGAGCGAGATGGAAGGCCTCGCCAAACTGCGCGAGATCGTCGGTGCGCTCAGCGAGATCGGACGCATCGCGCCGCCTCCACAGCCGGCCGCCGCGCCGAGGCTCGATCCGGCGGAGCTCGTCGACATCGTGCCGACCGATCTGCGCCGGCCCTACGACATCAGCGAGGTCATCGCCCGCATCGTCGACAACAGCGCCTTCAGCGCCTTCAAGCCCGATTACGGTGCAACGCTCGTCACCGGCTTCGCCCATATTCACGGCTACCCGGTCGGCATCCTCGCCAATAACGGCGTGCTGTTCTCCGAGTCCGCGATCAAGGGCGCGCATTTCATCGAGCTTTGCGACCAGCGCCAGATCCCGATCCTCTTCCTGCAGAACATCACCGGCTTCATGGTCGGCACCGAGGCCGAGCGTGGCGGCATCGCCAAGCACTCGGCCAAGCTGGTCTATGCCGTCTCGAATGCGCGCGTGCCGAAATACACCGTGCTGATCGGCGGATCGTATGGCGCCGGCAATTACGGCATGTGCGGTCGCGGTTTCCGGCCGCGCTTCCTGTTCTCCTGGCCGAATGCCCGCATCGCGACGATGAGCCCGGAGGTGGCGGCGACGGTGGTGACGGAGCTGCGCCGGCAGTCCCTGAAGGGCTCGGGCGACGAAGCCGCCATCGCCGAACTCGACAAGCGCACGCGCGCGCAGTTCGAGGAGCAGAGCGATCCCTATTACGCCACGGCCCGGCTCTGGGACGACGGCATCATCGAGCCCCCGCAGACGCGCGACGTGCTCGGCCTGTGCCTCGCTCTTTCGGCGGGCGAGGCCCGCGACACCGGCCCCCGGCCGGTCTACCGGATGTGATGACGATGCTCGGGAACCTCCGCCGTCATTCCGGGGCATTGCATAGCAATGAGCCCGGAACCCAGAATCGACGCCTTCACAGAACGAGGCCTATCGGCCCGTCGCTCCTTCTTGTTCCCGCATCGGTTCTGGGTTCCGGGCTCGCCGCTACGCGGCGCCCCGGAATGACGGATGCGGCCCCAGCGCGCTTCCGGCGAGGCATCTGATGTTCGACACCCTCCTCATCGCCAATCGCGGCGAGATCGCCTGCCGGATCATCCGGACCTGCCGCAAGCTCGGCATCCGCACCGTCGCGGTCTATTCGGACGCCGACAAGGATGCGCTGCATGTGCGACTCGCCGATCGGGCCGTGCGTATCGGCCCGGCGCCTGCGCGCGATTCCTATCTCCGCGCCGACCGCATCATCGAAGCGGCGCTCGCGACGGGCACGCAGGCGATCCACCCGGGCTATGGCTTCCTCTCCGAGCGTCTCGACCTGATCGCCGCCTGCGAGGCGAACGGCATCGCCTTCGTCGGCCCCTCGGCCGGCGCCATCGAGGCGATGGGCGACAAGATCCGCTCCAAGCAGATCGCGCGCGAAGCCGGCGTGCCCGGCGTTCCCGGCTATGACGGCGCCGATCAGGCGCCCGAGACGCTGAAGCGCGAGGCATTGCGCGTCGGCCTGCCGGTGATGGTCAAGGCTTCGGCCGGCGGTGGCGGCAAGGGCATCCGCAAGGTCGAGAGCGAAGCCGAGCTGGACAACGCCATCGTTGCCGCCAGCCGCGAGGCAGAGGCCGCCTTCGGCGATGGGCGCCTGCTGATCGAGAAATTCGTGACGCGGCCGCGCCATGTCGAGGTGCAGGTCGCCGGCGACAGGTACGGCAACATCGTCCATCTGTTCGAGCGCGACTGCTCGGTGCAGCGCTCGAACCAGAAGCTGCTGGAGGAGGCGCCGGCGCCGAACCTCAAGCCGGTAGCGCGCGAGGCGCTGCATGCGCATGCGCTGAAACTCTCGCGTGCCATTTCCTACGACAATCTCGGCACGGTGGAGTTTCTGGTCGATGCCGTGACGCAGGAGGTGTTCTTCCTCGAGATGAACACGCGCCTGCAGGTCGAGCATCCCGTGACGGAGGCGATCACTGGGCTCGATCTGGTCGAATGGCAGATCCGGATCGCGGCCGGCGAAACCCTGCCGCGCGGGCAGGAGGAGATCACCTGCACCGGCCACGCCATCGAAGCGCGGCTGACGGCCGAGCGGGCCGATGAAGGCTTTCGGCCGGATACCGGCACGATCGCGCTCTGGCGCGAGCCGGAGGGCCTGCGCGTCGACAGCGGCGTCGAAACCGGCAGCACCGTCTCGCCCTTCTACGATTCGATGCTCGCCAAGGTCATCGCCTACGGCCCCGACCGCGACGCCGCCCGGCGGCTGCTCGCCGATGGCCTCGAGCGAACGACGGTGCTCGGCCCGGCGACGATCCGGCCCTTCCTGATCGATGCGTTGAGGGAGCCGGCTTTCGCGGATGGCGAGGCGACGACGCTGTTCATCGGGGAAACCTGGCCGGGCGGGTGGCAGCCCTCGGTCGGCGACGCCGCGGAACGGGACGCCATCGCCGCCGCGATCTGGCTTTCGACTCGGGGCAAGGTGCCAGCCGGACCGTGGGGCACGCTGACGAGCTTTCGCCTGCTCGCGCCAGCGGGCAAGCCCGGCGCCTGCCATCTCGTACTGACGTCAGCGGGCGAGGCACGACCGTTGCGCGCAGAGGCGCTTGACGGCGGCTTCCGCATGACGATCGGCGAACGACAGTTCGATATCGCCGTCGTCGACGATGCGGCGGGTGGAACATCGCGATCCGTGCTGCTCGACGGCCAGCGCCGGTCGGTCGATGCGGTGCTCGATCGCACCGGGCTTTTCCTGCGCCACGGCACCTTCGAGGGGCGCATCGACATCATGCTCGCGGTAGTGGCCGCGGCAGCTGCGCGCGATGCGCAGGGACATGGCGGAGACTCCATCCGCGCGACCATGCCCGGCACCGTCGCAGCCATCCATGTCGGCGAAGGCGACAGCGTCATCGCCGGTCAGGTCGTCGCCGTGCTCGAATCGATGAAGCTCTTCATGGAGCTGAAGAGCCCGATAGCCGGAACGGTCGCCCGCATCGCGACGAAGGCGGGAGCAACGGCGGCAGCCGGTGAACTGCTGATCGCGCTAGACCCTGCCTGATCGGCCGCCTGACGTCACCTGTCAGGCGACATCGTCCTAGGCAGCGATCATGCTGCGCCCCTTGCCGGCGCGCTTGGCGCCGTAGAGGGCCTGATCGGCCGAGCGCTTGAGGGTCTCGACCGTCCAGCGTTCGGAATCCTGCGCCGACATGACGGCGACGCCGACGCTGGCACCGACCGATGCGAACTGGCCGAGCATCGTGAACGGCGCCTGGAGAACGGACAAGGCCCGGTCGGCCACATCCGACAGCACCGCGACATCGTCGGTTCCGCGCACGACGATCGCGAATTCGTCTCCGCCGAGGCGCGCCACGACGTCGCCCGGCCGCGTGACGCCCTGGAGCCGCGCCGCGACCTGCTTGAGCAGATCGTCGCCACCATGATGGCCGTGCCGGTCGTTGACCTGCTTGAAGCCGTCGAGATCGAGCAAGAGCAGGCCGAGCGCCTGTCCCCCGGCGCAGGCTTCATCGAGGACGCGGTCCAGCCCCCTGCGATTGGCGAGCCCGGTGAGCGGATCGTGGCTGGCCGCGAAATCCAGCTCGCGCCGCACCATCATCAGTTCCTCGAACTGGCCGATGATGTGATCGGAGCTTTCGAAGATCGAGTAGAGATAGACGGCGAGCAGGATGCTGAGCGCCTGGTACAGCGCATCGCCCGAGAGCAGGAAGGCGGCGATCTGAGCGCCGATGGCGAGCGAGGAAAGCCCGGCGCAGATCCAGTAGCGCAGCGTGCGCAGGTATGAGCCGGCTGTCAGCGCCATGTTGAGGCCGAGGCTGAGCACGAAGCCGCCGGGATGGCCGAGATAGGCGGCCGTGATGGTCAATGTCGCGATGACGCCGGTGAACGCGAAGGCCGTGTAGGCGTAGCCCTTCTCCCAGCGCCGCGCCTCTTCCAGCGTCAGCCTTTGCGCGGGGTCGCGACGCTTGAAGCCGATGATGTTGACGATGCGCGCGATCGTCGTCAGCACGCCGGCGCCGGTGAGCCACCAGAAGATCGGCTCGGCCGTCTGAACGGCCATGATGGCGGAGCCGATGATCAGGCCGGCCGCGATGCAGAGGATTTGCGGCAAGGCGGCGAAGAGACGCGAGATGATCTCGATCTCGATTTCGGCGGGCAACCGCGTCGCTCGCCTGCGGGGCCTCATCAGCAGGTGCATAGTATTATTTAATAGCTCTACGGGCCTAAGACTCCGTCAGCCCGATCCCGGGCTTTTTAACGATCCGGCGGAAAGCGGCTCAGCTTCCGTTCATCGCTCGCAGGCTAGAACGGCCGCACTCTCGTCGCCGGCCATTGGTCGCGGCGAGACAATGGAAAGGGAAGACCATGTCGCGCCACGGGCTTGTCCTCTCGGCATTCGCCGGGGCCATGCTGCTGTCGGCCATTCCGGCCGGCGCTCAGTATTACGACCCCTATCGGCCCCCGCCGCCGCCCTATGGCTATGACCGGCCGCCACCGCCCTATGGCTACGACAGGCCGCCTCCGCCACCCTACGGCTACGGATATGACCGGCCGCGCTACAGGCCGCGTTACGGCAATATTTGCGTCACCGGCCGGGGGGAATGCCCGACGCCGCCGCTGCCCTACGGCGCAGGCTGTGGCTGCTACATCCCCGGCTTCGGACAGAAGCGCGGCGTCGTCCAGTGATCGACGCGACCTGCTCTCACGGCCGGCGGTGGCTTTCGCTGCCGAGATAGCAGATGCCCTCGCCGGGCTTGGCCTTGGGGTTCGGGAAGATGATGAAACCGTCGCGCGGCATCGCCAGGATGCTGCCGTCGGCGCGGCGGGCGATGGGCGTGCCCTTGGCGACCCGGTCGCCTGTCTTCCACGTTCCCTCGACGCGATCGCCCTCCGCCTCGCAGATGACGAGATCGTCCATATGGACGACGAGGCGTTTCTCGGCGGTCGGAGCGGCCTCGTCCGTCAGCCCGACATGCGCGAGCACGTTGCGGATCGCCTTGTAGCCGACATCGACCGAGGTCGGATCGTCATGGCGCCCGCATTCCAGCGTGACGCCATAGCCGCCGGCGAAGCGCATGAACTCGGTGGTGCCGTAGCCTTCCGTTACGGCCAGCCTGGGCAGGTTCAGCCGCTCGCGCGCCGCGATCAGGCGGACATAGATGTCGAGCCAACCATGGATCATCAGGTCGACGCCGAGGCAAGCGGCAAAGGCGGCCTCGGCCGCGCCATGGCGGAAGGGCTCGAGATCGCCGCGATTGTCCTCCGGCCCGAAGAAGACGAAGGGCACACCCTCCCCGGTGAAGGAGTGGACGTCGAGCAGGATGTCGTGCTGGCGCAGGATGGCGGAGAGGCGGTTGCCGATCCGGTCCTCGTTGTCACCCGGTTGCGGCCGCTCGCGCAGGTCGCGGTTGAGGTTGCGATCGCCCTCGCGGGTGTCCTGCCGGTAGGCCTTCGGATTGGCGACGGGCAGGAATGTGACCTCGCCGCGCTGGATCGAGACGCGGCCCGCACGGCAGTCCTCGACGACGCGGGCGATCGCATTCGGCCCGCAGGTTTCGTTGCCATGGACGGCACCGAGCACGAGGAGCTTCGGCCCCGCCTTCAGCCCATGGAAGCGAATGGTCTCGAGCGGCGGATCGATCAGGTCTGGCGTGGTCATAGGCTCTGCTATCAGGCTTTGCGAAGCTGCGAGTGTGGGTCGAGGATGTCGCGCAGACCGTCACCCAGAAGGTTGAGGCCGAGCACGGTCATGAAGATGGCGAGACCCGGAAAGACCGAGATCCAGGGCGCCGTGGTGATCTGGTCGCGCGCATCCGAGAGCATGCTGCCCCAGCTCGGGAAAGGCGGGCGGATGCCGAGTCCTAGGAAGGACAGCGCGGCCTCCGCCAGCACGGCGCCGCCCATGCCGAGCGTGCCGATGACGATGATCGGGCCGGCGATGTTGGGCAGGATCTGCAGCAGCATGATCCGCAGGTTGCTCGAGCCGAAGGAGCGCGCCGCCTCGACATAGCCCTGCTGCTTGATCGACAGCGTCGCAGCCCGCGACAGCCGGCAGGTATAGGACCAGTTGGTCAGGCCGAGCGCGATCAGAAGGCTGGTCAGGCCCGGCTGGAGGATCGCCATGATGGCGAGCGCGAAGACCAGCGAGGGGATCGACAGCATGAGGTTGGTCAGGCCGTTGACGAAATCGTCCCACCAGCCGCCGAAATACCCCGCCGACATGCCCAACGCCACGCCGATCACCGTGTTGATCATCTGCGAGACGATGCCGACCGTCAGCGAGATGCGGGCGCCGTAGAGCACCCGGCTGTAGATGTCGCGACCCTGCGCATCCGTGCCGAACCAGAACTCGGCGCCGGGCGGAACCTCGGCATTCATCAGATTGGCATCCATGACGGGATCGGTATGCGCCAGCCAGGGCGCCAGCGTCCCGCCGACCACGACGGCGGCGAAGAGCACGCCACCGATCCAGAGATTGGCTCGGAATTTCATCTGCTGCCCAACCTCTAGGTATATTTGATGCGCGGATCGATCAGAGCGCAGAGCACGTCCACGATGATGTTCACGACGAGGAAGAAAAGCACGAGCAGCAGGATGCAGGCCTGGACAACGGGAATGTCGCGCAGCGACACGCTGTCGACCAGCAGCGAGCCGATGCCCGGCCAAGCGAAAAGCTTCTCGATCACGACGGCGCCGCCCATGATCGAGCCGAACTGCAGGCCCAGCGTCGTCAGCACGATGACCATCGCGTTGCGCGCCACATGCCAGCGCATCACCCGGACCTCGCTGTTGCCCTTGGCGCGAGCAGTGCGGACGAAGTCCGCGTTCATGACCTCGAGCACGGCAGCGCGCGTCGTGCGGGCCAGCAGGGCGAGTGGCGCCACGCCGAGAGCGACCGCCGGCAGCACGATGTAGCGCGGATTGCCGTCGCCATAGCCGAAGCTGGGAAACCAGCCGAGAACCAGCGCGAAGGCATACATCAACATCAGCCCGAGCCAGAACTGCGGCAGGGACAGGCCCGACACGGCGACGAACATCGATTGCATGTCGAGCCAGCCGCCCGGTTTCAGCGCCGCCAGGAAGCCGAGCGGAATGCCGAGGGCGATGGCGAACACCATTGCGGCGACGGCCAGCTGCAGACTGGGCCAGATCCGCTCGAGCAGGGAATTGATCACCGGCTGGCGGGTGCGGAACGAGGTGCCGAGATCGAGCGTCGCAAGCTTCGCGGCGTACTTTGCAAAGCGCACATGGAGGGGATCGTCGAGGCCGAATTGCTTGTTCATGCGCGCGACCTGCTCTGCATCGACGACCGAACGGCCATCGGACATCTGGGTCGAGGCGAAGTCGCCGGGAATGACGCTGAACATCACGAAGACAAGCCCGGCTACCGCAAGCAGGATCGGGATGGCCTGCAGCAGACGGCGGACGACATAGGGCAGCATGATCAACTCCTGATCGCCGCCGCAAGGCGGACTCAGGTCAAGGCTCGAAAGTCTCCGTCACCCCGGACGAACGGCGAGGCCACACCGATCCGGGATGACGGATGTCTTCGAGCTGGCGGGAACCTCCGCGGAGGCGCTTACTTCGCCGCGGGCGAAGACGCGTCGACCCAGAGATCCTCGTAGCGCTGGAGCGCGAGCTCGGTCGCGTTCGGCTGCAGGCCGCGCAGCCAGGGCTGATAGGCCAGCACCGCCTTGTTGTAGTTGAAGAACCAGACCGGAGCCTCGTCCTGCAGCATGGCGTTGGCCTTCCTCAGCATGCCGAGCTGCTTGGCCGGATCGCTCTCGGCCGCGGCCGCGTCGATCAGCTTGTCGTATTCGGCGTTCTTGAAGGTGGTGTAGTTGCAGGAGGAACGCGGCGTGGCGGAATGGAAGCACTTCAGCCGCGTCAACGCATCCGGGCCGGAGGTGTTGGACCAGATATAGGCCTGAAAATCGCCCTTCGCGACGACGCCACCGAGCGCCGAGGTCTCGACCGGCTTGACCTTCACCTTAATGCCGACCTTGGCGAGCATCGGGATCGTCGCCTCGACGATCGGGATACCCCAGCTTTCGTTCGGCGTCGCGGTCCACTCGAACTCGAAACCGTCGGGATAGCCGGCTTCGGCGAGCAGCTTCTTGGCCTTCTCGGGATCGAAAGCGTAGGGCTTGGCGTCCTTGTCGAAAGCCGGGACCGAACTCGGCAGCCAGCTTACCGCGCGATAGGCCTTGTCGCGGACGAGGCGCTTGATGATGAGTTCGCTGTCGATCGCATGGTTGATCGCCTGGCGCACCCGCTTGTCGGAGAAGGGCTTGAACTCCGGGTTCATGCCCATGTTGCGGGTGAAGACCTCGGCGACCTCCAGGATGCCCTTGGAGAGGTTCGGATCGGCCTTGTAGGCGACATACTGGGTCGAACCGAGGATCGAGACGTCGATCTCCTTGTTGCGGAAGGCAACGTCGCGTGCAGCTGCCTCGCCCATCGGCGAAATCACCAGCTTGTCGGCATAGGGCTTGCCGGGCTTGTAGTACTTCTCCCAGCGATCGAAGACCATGCGCGAACCGGGCACGTGCTCGACGAACTTGAACGGCCCCAGGCCGATCGGCTTGTTGAAGAAGTCCGGCTCCTGCGCCTCCTTGGCCGGCAGGATCGCAGTGGTCGCGCTGTAGAACAGGAAGCCCGGATCGACCTTGTCGGTCATCGTCATCTCGACGGTGGAATCGTCCACCTTCTTCAGGCCCGAGATCTCCTTGGCCTGGCCCTTCGGAACCTCCGTCGCACCCTTGACACGGGCGACGTAGAGGGCGCCCGGATAGTTCTTCGATCCGTCCATGATGCGGGTGAAGGACCAGATCACATCGTCAGCAGTGAGCTTGCGACCATTATGGAAAAAGGCCTCGCGCAGCTTGAGGGTATAGGTCAGGCCGTCGGCCGAAGCCGTGACGCTTTCTGCGACTTCCGGCATCGGCTTGCCGGCGTTCGAATCCCAGCGGAACAGCATGCCATGCAGCGCGTAGCCGTAGATCTCGTCCTGGATCTGGTTCGAGACGTGGCTGTCATTGCTGACGAAAGACGCGCCATAAGGCGCCGTGAAGCGGATCGTCCCGCCGCGGCGCGGCTCCTGGGCCTGCGCCTGCACCGTAAAGGCCGCCAGCGTCAGCGCTGTGGCGAAGGCAAGTTTCTTCAACAACACGATTATTCCTCCCGTTTTATCCGCTCCGGCTGATCCGGAGTTTTTTGCTTCCAAGTGGAACCATAGCGGCTGAGCCGCGCATGTCTTCCCCGTCCGCTCAATTTTTTGGCATGACTTCCATCAACGCTCGTAGACCACTTCGCCGCCGAGGATGGTCAGATCGCAGCGCGTATCCTTGAGGATGTCGGCCGGATCGGCTTCGAGCAGGTCGCGCGAGAACACTGCGACGTCGGCCAGGAAGCCCGGAGCGAGGCGCCCCTTCACGTTCTCCTGCTTCTGCGAGAAGGCGCCGAACTCGGTGTAGGCCTGAAGGGCTTCCTCGATCGAGACGCGCTGGCCGGCATCCATCACCGTGCCCTTCCAGGTCTGGCGGGTCAGCATGGTGTGGAAGTTCGGGAAGGGATTGGGGTCGCAGACCGGCGCGTCGCTGCCGGTAGCAGGCTTCAGGCCGAGATCGAACCAGGTGCGGAAGGGATAGCTCGGCAGCGCGCGCTCCGGCCCGAGCACCTTGACGTAGGCATCGCCGAAATCATGGATGAAGACCTGCTGCGGGCAGGGATAGATGCCGGCCTTGACCATGCGCTCGTGCTGGGCCGGCGTCGAGAAGCCGCAATGCTCGATGCGGTGGCGCCGGTCGGGGTCCGGATAGGCGGCAAGCGCTTTCTCATAGGCGGTGATGAGCTGCTCGATCGCCGCGTCGCCGATGGCGTGACAGGCGAGCTGGTAGCCCTTCCTGTGGGCGTCGAGCACCATGCGCTCCAGCTCGGCATCGTCCCACATCCAGACGCCGGTGGTCTTGTCCTCGCCGAGATAGGGCTCCGTCATCCAGGCGGTGCGCCCGCCGGCCGAGCCGTCGAGGAAGAGCTTGACCGCACCGACCATCAGCATGTCGTCGCCGGTGCCCGAGATCAGCCCGGCGTCGTAGCATTGGGGCACGATCGAGCGGCCGTCATCGCCCAGCAATGTCAGCCAGGTGCGGACCGGCAGGCGCCCGTCGCGCTTGGCCCGATGATAGGCCGCGATCTCGCGGAAACCACCCTTCTGGCCGACAGCGGCATCCATGCAGCTGGTGATGCCGAGCGAGAGCAGGTAGCGGCCGCCGCGCTCGATGCCGGCGATGATATCCTCCTCGGTCGCGGCGGGGACCGCAGCCTGCACCGGAGCGCGGGCATTTTCGGCAAGCAGGCCAGTCAGGCGGCCGTTCTGCTGCTCGATCAGCCCGCCCTGCGGCGTCGGGGACTTCTCGTCGATGCCGCCGAGACGGAGCGCCTCGGAGTTGCAGATCGCGATATGGCCGCAGGCCCGCACCAGCATCACCGGATTGTTCGGGGCCGCGCGGTCGAGTTCCTCGCGATAGGGGTGGCGGCCGGTATCGAGCTTGGTCTGGTCGTAGCCGCGCGAGAGGATCCATTCGCCGGGCTTCAGCGTCGCGGCGCGGGCCGAGATGGCGCCGAGCAGCGCCTCCAGCGTCGGCGCCGCCTCAGGCTTGGAATCGACCCAGCCCATGGTCATGCCGAGCGAGACGAGATGCAGATGCGAGTCGTTGAGACCCGGCGTCGCCAGCCGGCCCTTCAGATCGATCACGCGGGTCTGCGGCCCGACGAGAGGTGCGATCTCGCTATCCGGCCCGGCCGCCAGCACCCTGCCCTGCCAGATCGCCAGCGCCTCGACGACGCCATCCTCGCGCCCGCACCAGATCGGCCCGTTGCGCAGCACGATATCGGCATGAACCGCCATGGTTTCTCTCCTCATCCAGTCTTGTCGTCGCCGGCTTTTCGCAGCCCGGCGTCAGATATCATCGAGCGGGAAGATCGGCCTGCGCACCTTGCGGTAGGGCCGCTCCTTGAAATTGCGGGTCGAAAGCGCGCCGGTGTCGACCTCCAGCACCTCGTGCGCGATCGGCTCGAAGGCGGCTCGGAAATGCTGCATCGACTTGACGATCACGGTCGATTTCCGGGTCGGATCGACACCGAGCGAGGTGAACTGGGCGAGGTCGGTCGCCTGGCCGTTATGGGTGATGACGACGATCTCAACATCATCGACCCGCAGCAGCGCCGAGAGGCCGTAGTTGCGCCAGACGCCGCCTGCCATCGGGCCGTAGCAGATGAAATGTCCGTCCGTGATCGCGACGACATGGGCGTCAAGATCGAGCGGACCGCCGCCCATGCTCGGATCGACCTTGCCACCCAGCCTGAGCTTGACGCGGTTGCCGACACCGGCCGCCTGCGCGGCCAGCGCCGCTTCTGGGTCGCAGATCGCATGGAAGCCGACATTCTTCAGTCGTGCGTCGAGAACAGCGCGCAGCAGGTTGGTCGCGTCGCCATAGGCGCCGGAGCCGGGGTTATCGGAATAGTCCGAGATCACCAGCGGCTTGTAGCCGGGTTTGCCGGCATCGGCCTCGCCGGCCTTGGCTGCAGCGATGGCTTCCGCGAGCGGCGTGAAATGGATCGAGGAAAAGCGGCGCTGCTCCCAGGCGTAGTCCATCAGTTCTTCGGCGATGGCCTGCGCCTTGCCGCGATCATCGGCTGTCACTGCGATGGAAGGGCCGATGTCGTGAACATCGGCAGAAGAGAAGCCGGCCTGGACGCTGACCACGAGCGCGTCTCCCGCGGCTTCCAGCACATCGCCACGGCGCAGCAACTCCAGGAAAGGCGGCGAGGTGGTGCGCCCGCCATCGAGCGCATAGAGGATCGGGCGCCGGGCAAGCGCGACCTTCGGCCGGATCTCACCCTTCATGGCGCGCTCCAGCAGTTCCGCCGCCTGCCAGGTCCGCTCGTACTGGTCGATATGCGGATAGGTTCGGTAGGAAATCAGCGCATTGGCATTATCCGCCATGAGCTGCGTAACCGTGGCGTGCAGGTCGAGCACCGCGACGACCGGCACATCAGGGCCGATGCGCTTGCGCAGGCGCGCCAGCAATTCGCCCTCGCCATCATCGGAGCTTTCCGTCGCCATGGCGCCGTGCAGATGCAGCAGCACGCCGTCGACGCCATCGGCGGCATCGACGATGTGAGCGGCGAAGACATCGAAGGCGGCATCGGTCACGCGGCCGGAAGGGTTGGCGCCGGTCACGAGCGGATGCGTGAGGCTCCAGCCGAACTTGTCGGCTGCCTCGAAGGCAGCACCCATCGAGGTACGCGTGCCGCGGAAAGCCCCGGGAATCGCGTTGCCCAGAAAGACGCCATGCGCCCGGAAGGTGGCCTCGTCCGTGAGCTGAACACTGAAGGTGTTCGTCTCGTGCATGAACTCAGCGATCAGTACGCGCCGCGCCATTGTCCCCTCAGACTCCCCGTTCAAATTTTTTGACACTCTTGGCGAGCCGCCCGGCCATTTCTACCGATTTCCGCGCATATGCGTCCTCTGGCGGGAGCGCTTGCCGAATTGTGGTGAATATGCTCGACTTGGCGGAACCAACCCGGCGATGGCGCATTCTCCGCAGCAGAAATCTGCGAGCACCGCCATGCCGGCTTCCCAGCACGCTAAACCACGCCCGCCCTCGACGCGACTGCGGCGTGTTTCGTCGGACGAACTGACGATCCGGCGCGTCCGGCATGGCCGCTCCTTCGGCTATCGCGATGAGGACGACGCGAAGATCACGGATGAGAGCACGCTGGCCCGCATCCGCTCCCTCGCCATTCCCCCGGCCTATCAGGGTGTCCGCATCGCCGCCGATCCACGCGCGCACCTGCAGGCCGTCGGCCATGACGAAGCCGGGCGTATTCAGCATCGCTACCACCCGGAGTGGGAGAAGGTGCGCGAGCGGCGCAAACTGAAACGCCTCGCCCAGCTGATCGCGGCCCTGCCGAAGCTGCGCGCCCGGATCGTAGCCGACATGAAGGCGCGCACGCTATCGCAGGAAAAAGCCCTCGCCTGCGCCGCGGCCATCATCGACCGCGGCCATCTGCGCGTCGGCAACGAGGCCTACGCCAAGGCCAATGGCAGCCACGGCACCTCGACGCTGCTCAAGCGGCATGTGACGCTGACGGGGACGCGGGTCGCGCTCCATTTCCGCGGCAAGAGCGGCAAGGACATCGCCTGCGCGATCGACGAGGCGCCGCTCGCGCGAGCGCTGGCGCGCATCGCCGCGTTGCCGGGGCGGCGGCTGCTGCAATATCGCCGCGAGGACGGCTCGGTGGCGGCGATCCATGCGACCGATATCAACGCCTATCTCAAGACCGCCTGCAGCCTCCCGATCAGCAGCAAGGACCTGCGAATGCTCGCCGCCAACGCCGCCGCGGCGGAGCTTCTGCTGGCCGGCGAAGTGATGGCGACCGAAACCGGGCGCAAGCGCCAGCTCGCCGACATCATGCGCGCGATCTCGGAGCGGCTGGTCAACACGCCTGCTGTGGTCCGCAAGAGCTATGTCCACGCCATCGTCATCGAGGCCTATGCCAGCGGCCGGCTGCAGCGCAGCTACGCGAAGGCGCGTGCCCGGCCGGGCTGTTCGCGGATCGAGCGCGCGCTCGGGCTGCTCGCGGCCTGACCTGCCGGGAACAATGCCGCGGCTCGGGGCTTGGTCGGGAAAGCCCTTCCACAGGAGAGCCGACATGGCCGAGCCCGACAGAAAGCGTGAAAACCCTGCCCTGCTCGACGATGAGCGCAAGGTCTCCAATCCGGCCGAGGCCGGCATCGACACCGATCCAGCCAGCCACCGCGTCAGCGACCGGACAAATGTCCATGATGCCGGCAGCGACGCCAACGACACGCCGGACGGGCTGACGGAATCGGAAGAGGCCGTTCGGCAGGCCGCCGAAGACATCCCGACCGGCAGCTCGCCGACCGAGTCGGTGCCGGTTTTCGATCGCGGCTCGCTTCCGCCCAAGGTCTGAGCGGCAGCGGAGGAGAATGACGTGGCCAACCTCATCGGTTCGCAAAAACCCGTCGGGACAACGCAGCGGAGATGAGTTCCATGGCGGGAGACTGGAGTTTCATCGTTTGGATCGTCGTAATCGCGATTCCGCTTGGAATCGGCTTCTCAGCCTTTTGGGCGCGCTCGCGCGGGCCCGGTGCGGCCATGCTCGACAAGCCCGGCGCCGACGATCCGCGTGACCCGATCTAAGCACTTGAGATCGCGACGTTATTAAATTTCTCGCATTTTTGGGGAACCTGCCGGGCCGATTCGACGTTCCGTCGCCGCTGAATCTTCGCGGCGGAGACGGACATGGACGAAGACAGAATCAAGCGGATCGCTCGTGCGATGTGCCGGGCAGCGCGCCTGGACCCCGACAAGCCGGCCGGCAACAAGGGGCCCTATACGATTTCGATGCGGGAACCCGGTTATGAAAGCCCGCAGCCGGCCTGGATGCTGTTCCGCCAGGAGGCGGCGCTGTTTGCCGCCCGTCACCGCGATGTCGCGGTAAGGCTCTAAGAAAACCCCAAGCGGTCGCTCGCCTGCAGGCGAAGGTGGCCATGACAAGGCCCGGTACTCCGATCAGGAGGCCGGGCCTTTTCTGTCGGCAACAGCTGCTCTCGCGTTGCCGGAACGAGAGCCTCTGCATTTTCGTGGAAAGGCTCGTCATCCCGGACGGAGCGAAGCGCAGATCCGGGATCCATGTTGAACCTCGACCGGACGCGCTCCGGCATGGATCCCGGGTCAAGCCCGGGATGACGCCTGGGTTCCGGACAAAACCAGCACGCTCTAGAGCGTCTTGAAGGTCGGATAGTAGCCGCGATAGCTCTTCTCGAGAATCGCTCCGCCGCCGCGCTCTTTCAGGATTTCTGCAACGGCGAGGCCGAGTTCCCGTGCCTGTTCAGGCGCGGCGCTGTCGCTGGCGACGACGCGTTCCGCGCCGTCGACGGAGGTGACCTGCGCGTGGAGCGTCAGGCGATCGCCTTCCCAACTCGCGCAGGCGCCGACCGGCAGGCTGCAGCCTGCCCCCAGCGCATGCATCATCTCGCGCTCGGCTTCCACCTCGGCACGCGTTTTCGGGCACTGGATCGCCTGCAGGATCTCGATCACCGCAGCATCGTCGGCGCGGGCTTCAAGTCCAAGCGCTCCCTGCCCCACGGCATAGGGAAACAGCGACGAGGCCAGAACCTCCGACGAAGCCTCGTCCAGTCCGAGGCGGCGTAGGCCGGCTTGGGCGAGAATCACGGCATCAAGAGCATCCTCGCCCCCGATCTTGGCGAGGCGCGGCCCGACATTGCCCCGAATGGGAACGACGGTGACATCGGGCCGCAGATTCAGGATCTGGGCGCGGCGCCGCAGCGAACCGGTGCCGACCCGCGCGCCCTGGCGGAGCGAGGCCATCGTCACACCGCAAAGCGCATCGCGCGGGTCCTCCCGCGGCGGCACGGAAGCGAGAACGAGCCCATCATGCAGGGTCGTCGGCAGATCCTTCAGCGAATGGACGACGAAATCGACCTCACGGCGCACGAGCTGCTGCTCGTGCTCGACGGCGAAGACGCCGACCATGCCGAATTGATGGAATTCGGAGACGCGGTCGCGATCCGCGATCGTCGCGATCTGGCAGAGGGTGAATTCCGTCTCCGGGAACTTCTCCCGGATCAGCCCCATGACGTGGTTGGTCTGGGCCATCGCCAGCGGGCTGCGGCGCGTGCCGATCCTCAGATGCATGCCTTGAAACTTTCGATCCTATCCGGCCGGGCCGGTTGCGGGGTCTATAACAGGGGGGCCGCGGGCTGACGAGAGCGACTCATGCAGGCAAGCGCTGCGCCGGCTCAGCCTGTGGCGGCTCCGCCCTGCCGCAACTGCTCGAACCCTTGCCGCAGCACTTCCATGACGCGCGGATCGCGCGATTGGGCCACGTTGAAGCGCATGAAGCCACCGGCGCTCTGCGAGACGCTGAAGACGTTGCCGGGCGCCAGAACGACCTCCTGCGCCACGGCCAGCCGGGCCAGCTCGGCGGAATCGACGCCTTCGGGCAGGCTGCACCAGAGATAGAAGCCGCCGCGCGGCATCAGCCAGGGCCGGATGCCGAGCTCCTCCAGCCGGCCCGCGATCTCGCGCCGTGCCTGCGTGAGGCGGCGGCGCACCTCCTCCATATGCTTGCGGTAACCGCCTCCAGCGAGGACGCCCGCGATCAGATCGGCCGCGACCGGGCTCGGCCCGCCGAAATTCGTGGCGAGCTGGAAATCGATGAGGCCTTCGATCCAGTCGGATCTTGCGGCAATGTAGCCGCAACGCACGGAGGCCGAGAGCGTCTTCGAGAAGCTACCGATCCGTATGACCCGATCGAGTCCATCCAACAAAGCGAGGCGCGGCGAAGGCTCCGGTTCGAAATCGGCGAAGATCTCATCCTCGACGATCGTCAGGCCATGAGCAGCTGCAGCTTGCAGGATGCGGAAGGCCGTCTGCGGCGAGAGGCTCGCGCCGGTCGGATTGTGCAGCCCGGAATTGGTGATGTAGAGACGCGGTCGCTCGGCAGCGGCCAACGCCTCGAACGCGACGGCATCGGGCCCGGACGGGGTATAGGGCACGCCGAGAACGCGGAGCTGATGCGCCCGCAAGAGGGCCTGGAAATTGAAATAGCAGGGATCGTCGACCAGGACCGTATCGCCCGGCCGCAGCAGAAAACGGCAGACCAGATCGAGAGCCTGCGTGCCCGAGCCGGTCAGCATCAACTGCTCCGGGCCGACTGCCAGCCCCTGCTCGACGAAGCGGCCGAGCAGATGGCGGCGCAAATCCGATGACCCGCGCGTGCTGCCATAATCGGACAGCAGCGCATCCGGGGCCCGTGCCAGCGCGCGAAAGCCCCGACGAAGCGCCTCCCCCGGCATCCAGTCGGCCGGCAACCAGCCACAGCCAGGCTTGAGGGCGGTGTCCTCCGCATCGAGCGACTGCCGGGAAACCCAGAACGGATCGACAGCGCGCTCGCGCGGCGATGCGGCCTGCGTCAGCGTCAAGGGCGGCAGGCCATTGCCGGTGACATAGAAACCCGAGCCATGGCGGGCACGGATCAGGCCTTCGGCCGCCAACCGGTCATAGGCCTCGACGATGGTCGATGGCGAAACCCGCATCGTTGCGGCGAAACGGCGGATCGACGGCAGCCGGTCGCCGGGAGCCAGCGACCGCGCCGCGAGCCTGTCCCGAACGGCCGCCATGACGGCCGCCGTGCGTCCGGGCCGGCTCGTCGTTTCTTCCGTTGCCACAACTGTCATGCTGTCCATAGCCATACAGTTTGCCATGATTGTATCAGACTGTCGCTATCGTCGTGGTCCGAAGCCGCCTAAGCCGTCGACGGAACAGGACTGGATGGCGACGATGCAGCAGGGATGGGCCGGCAAGGGCTGGGGCAGCGGCCTTCTGGGCGTGTTGATCTTCAGCGGCTCCCTGCCGGCGACGCGCGTCGCCGTCGGCAGCTTCTCGCCACTCTTCCTCACCTCCGCCCGCGCCGTGATCGCGGCGCTGCTGGGCGGCGCCTTCCTCGTCCTGCTGCGGCAAAAGCGGCCGAGCGGCTCCGATCTCGGCCCGCTTGCCATCGTGTCGATCGGCGTCGTCCTTGGCTTTCCGCTACTGACGGCGCTGGCGCTGCAGCACATCAATGCCGCGCGCTCGATCGTGTTCATCGGCCTGCTGCCGCTGGCGACCGCACTCTTCGGCGTGCTGCGCGGCGGCGAGCGACCGAAACCGGCCTTCTGGCTGTTCTCGGTGGTCGGCGCGGCGACCGTCGCCGGCTTCGCTCTCGTCCATAGCGAGGGCGGTTCACTGACCGGTGACCTGCTGATGATCGCCGCCGTCCTGCTCTGCGGGCTCGGCTATGCCGAAGGTGCCGGGCTCTCGCGACGGCTCGGAGGCTGGCAGGTGATCTCCTGGGCATTGCTGCTGTCGCTGCCGGCGATGGGCCTGCTCGCGCTGCTATTCCTGCCGGCCTCCTGGCAAGGGATCGGGACGCCGGCCTGGCTTGGGCTCGCCTATGTCTCGGTCTTCAGCATGCTGGTGGGCTTCGTCTTCTGGTATCGCGGGCTGGCGCTCGGCGGCATCGCCGGGGTGGGGCAGCTTCAGCTCCTCCAGCCCTTCTTCGGCCTGATGCTCGCCGGCCTGCTGCTGCACGAGCCCGTCGCCTGGACGATGATCGCCGCAACGGGCGTGGTGGTGCTCTGCGTCGCCGGGGCCAAGCGTTTCGCCTGACCCAGCCAACTCATGGTCAACCGGCACAGCCTCGTACACTGGCCGGTTCCGACCGCAGTGGCACGATTCCTGA
Organism: Bosea sp. NBC_00550; assembly: GCF_026020075.1. Taxonomy (NCBI): domain Bacteria; kingdom Pseudomonadati; phylum Pseudomonadota; class Alphaproteobacteria; order Hyphomicrobiales; family Alloboseaceae; genus Allobosea; species Allobosea sp. NBC_00550. The sequence goes on along the minus strand of NZ_CP102772.1, from coordinate 5,356,588 downwards.
TTGGCATGATTCCGGGTCGTCCACCGGGAACCACTGAACAGGCATGGTGCCAAATCTGCGGATCCTCATCGTCGATGCAAACCAGGTTCGGGCCGCCATCATCGAGGACGGCCTGCGGGACGCAGGCTACCAGCACCTCATCCGCGTCTCGGTGACCACCGGGCTGGTCGCGGCGATAGAGGCTCACGATCCCGATGTCGTCGTGATCGACCTGGAGGACCCCAGCCGCGACGCGCTGGCCGACATGTTTCTGGTGAGCAAGCACATCCGGCGGCCGATCACCATGTTCGTGGACCAGTCGGACTCCGCGTCGATCGAGGCGGCGGTGGAAGCCGGCGTGTCCGCCTATATCGTCGACGGGCTGAAGAAGGAGCGGATGCAGCCAATCCTGCAGACCTGCATCAGCCGCTTCAACGCCTTCCGCAAGCTGCGCGAGGAACTCGACGACGCCCGCTCGCAGCTGGAGGACCGCAAGACGATCGATCGCGCCAAGAGCATCGTCATGCGGCTGAAGGGCCTCTCGGAGGAAGAGGCCTACGCGCTGATGCGCCGCACCGCGATGAACGAGAAGAGAAAACTCGTCGACATCGCCCGCTCCCTCATCACCGCCGCGGAGATGCTCAAATGACGACGCTGCACCTGCGGGTCGGCTTCATGCCGCTGGTCGATTGCGCGCTGGTGGTGCTGGCGAAGGACGAGGGCTTCGCCGAGGCCGAAGGGCTCAATCTCGAACTGGTCCGCGAGGTCTCCTGGTCGAACCTCCGCGACAAGCTGAACGTAAGGCTGTTCGACGCTGCCCATATGCTCGGACCCGCCGCCATTGCCGCGACGCTGGGTATCGGCGGGGTGAAGGCTCCGATGGCGGTTCCGATCGCGCTCAACCGGGATGGCGCCGCGATCACCCTGTCGCTGCGGCGTTTCGAGGAATTGTCGCGCCTTGCCGATGGCGACCTGGCCGATACCGCCGTCTCGGCCCGGGCGCTCGCCGCCATGGTCGCGCGCCGCAAGGCCTCCGGCCTGCCTCCCCTGACATTCGCCGCGGTCTTCGGCTTCTCGATGCATATCTACCTTCTGTGCGAATGGCTGGAGAAGGGCGGGCTCAAGCTCGGCGAGGACATCCGCTTCGAGGTGGTGCCGCCGCCGCAGACCGTGGAAGCACTGGCCAGCGGCCGGGTCGATGGATTCTGCGCAGGCGCGCCCTGGAATTCGGCTGCCGTGGCCGCGGGTGTCGGCGCGATGGTGCATGCCAGCGTCGATCTACGGCGCAACTGTCACGACAAGGTCCTGGCCTGGCGTGCCGACGACGTGGAACGGCGCCCCGCGGCGGTCTCAAAGCTCGGCAAAGCGCTCCTCAAGGCCAGCGATTGGGCCTGTCACCCCGAGAATTTCGGCCGCATGGCGCATCACCTCTCGGCCCAAGATCGGCTCGCACTCCCCGCCGCGCTGATCGAGCGTATCCTGCATGGGGAACTGATCCAGGGCGCCGATCGGCCACCGCGCCTTATCGACCGCTTCATCCGCTTCGACCGGGAGGCGCTGCGCCCCGATCCGGACGATGCCGGTTGGGTGCTCGCGGGCATGGAGCGCGCAGGCCAGATCGTCGCGCAGCCGCAGATGCAGGAGATCGCCCGAGGCGTATTCCTCCCCGCCTCTTTCGAAGGCATTCTGGCAGCCAATCGGATCATGCCCAAAGAATAGGCGAGTGTGCCTCTCTTGTGCGACGCAACAAGGCGCTCGTGCGGGAGGAGCGGCGAGCCGGAAACTCGCAAGCTGTTGCAATTCAAAGCTCCAGCTGAGGTGAGCCAGTTGGCACGGTCCTTGTAAGGCTTGCTGCGACGCGGCCAATGCTGCCCGCGCCGCCCCTGATCCGGAAGATACAGCAACGTCGCTGTCGGAATGCGCCTGCCAAGGCGTCTTTCGCGCGGCGTTTTTCGCGTTCGGGCCGGTGCGGAACGAGTGGCTTTCCAGCAACCGAGAGGCGACCGATGACGAACACCACCGATACCGGCATCAGCCAGGCCGCCGCGAAGCAGGCCCGCCCGAGCCGCCGCCGTTTCCTGCAGCTGTCCGGCACGGCCGGGCTGCTCGCGGCGGCGAAGGCCGCCCTGCCCTCCGGCGCCTTCGCGCAAGGAGCCGGTCCCGAGGTCAAGGGAACGCGCCTCGGCTACATCGCCCTCACCGACGCCTCGCCGCTGATCATCGCGAAGGAGAAGGGCCTCTTCGCTAAGTACGGCCTGCCCGACATGGACATCTCCAAGCAGGCCTCCTGGGGCGCGACGCGCGACAACATGGCGCTCGGCTTCAAGAACAACGGCATCGACGGCGGCCACATCCTGCGGCCGAAGACGCATCTCTACGCGACCGGCAAGGTGATGCAGAACGGCCAGCCCCTGCCGATGTACACGCTGCTGAACCTCAACGAAGACGGGCAGGCGATCTCGGTCTCCAACGAATACAAGGACCTCAACGTCCAGAAGGATTCCTCGCCGCTGAAGCAGGCTTTCGAACGCAAGAAGGCGGCCGGCAAGGAACTCACCGCCGCGATGACCTTCCCGGGCGGTACCCACGACCTCTGGATCCGCTACTGGCTCGCCGCCGGCGGCATCGACCCCGACACCGACATCAAGGTCATCACCGTGCCGCCGCCGCAGATGGTGGCGAACATGAAGGTCGGCACCATGGATTGCTTCTGCGTCGGCGAGCCTTGGAACGAACAGCTCGTCAACCAGAACATCGGCTACACCGCGCTGACCACCGGCGAGCTCTGGGCCCGCCATCCCGAGAAGATCCTCGGCATGCGCGCCGACTTCGTCGATGCCAACCCCAGGGCCACGCAGGCGATCCTGATGGCCGTGATGGAGGCCCAGATGTGGGCCGACAAGATGGAGAACCGCCAGGAGCTCGCCGAGATCGTCGGCCGGCGCCAGTGGTTCAACGTCCCCACCGGCGACATCAACAAGCGCCTGCTCGGCGACATCAACTACGGCAACGGCCGCGAGGCGAAGGGCACCAATCTCTACATGAAGTTCTGGGGCGAAGGCGGCTCGACATCCTATCCCTGGAAGAGCCTCGACACCTGGTTCGTCACCGAGAACATCCGCTGGGGCAAGTTCGAGCCGACGATCGACATCAAGGCGCTGGTCGACAAGACCAACCGCGCCGATCTCTGGCGGGAGGCCGCGAAGACGCTCGGCGTCGCCGGCGCGCCGACCGCAGACTCCCGCGGCGTGGAGACCTTCTTCGACGGCGTGACATTCGATCCCGCCGCACCGCTCGACTACCTCAAGGCACTCAAGATCAAGCGGGTGGCCTGAGACCATGGCCGAGCCCCTGATCATCGTCGGCAACGGCATGGCCGCGACGCGGCTGGTCGACGAGCTCAGCCAGCGCGCGCTCGGCCGCTATTCCGTCGCGGTGATCGGGGACGAGCCGCGGCTTGCCTATAACCGGGTCCTGCTCTCGCCGCTGCTGGCGGGCGAGATCGGCGAGCCGGACATCGAGCTGAAACCGGCCGCGTGGTGGCGCGCGCGGGGGGTGTCGACCTTCTACGGCCGGCCAGTCGAGGCGATCGATCGCGCGGCGCGGACGGTCTCGCTTCGGGGCGGCCCGACGCTACCCTATGGCAAGCTCGTGCTCGCAATCGGCTCGACGCCGTTGCGACCGCCGTTCCCGGGGGGCGATCTCGAAGGCGTCGTCACCTTTCGCGACACCGCCGATGTCGGGACGATGCGGGCCCATGCCGAAAGCGGCGCGCGCATCGTCGTCATCGGCGGCGGACTGCTCGGGCTCGAAGCCGCCTATGGCCTGGCGCAGGCCGGGGGCGAGGTCACGCTGCTGCACCTCGTCGATCGGCTGATGGAACGCCAGCTCGACCATGAGGGCGCCGGGCTGCTCGCCGCCGCGATGGCGGCGCGGGGCATCGATGTGCGCCTGAGGGCGGAGACGAAGGGCTTTGCCGGCAACGGCCATGTCGAGGCGGTCGAGCTGGCTGACGGCACGACGATCGCCGCCGATCTCGTCGTCATCGCCATCGGCGTGCGTCCGAATACCGGGCTCGCCCGCGCTGCCGGTCTCGGCACCAATCGCGGCATCCTCGTCGATGACGGGCTCGCCACCGACGACCCCGCCATCTTCGCCATCGGTGAATGCGCGGAGCATCGCGGCCTCGCCTACGGGCTGGTCGAGCCGGCCTATGAGCAGGCGCGGGCGCTCGCCTTGCGGCTTGCCGGCCGCGAGGGCGCCTATCGGGGTTCGCTGCTCTCGACCAATCTCAAGGTGTCCGGCGTCGGCGTCTTCTCCGCCGGCGAGTTCGAGGGTGGCGTGGGCACCGAGACGGTGGTGCTGCGCGATCCCGCTGCCGGGGTCTATCGCAAGTTCGTGCTGCGCGATGGCAGGCTCGCCGGCTGCGTGCTCGTCGGCGATACGCAGGGCGCGCTGTTCTATCTCGGCCTGATCCGCTCGGGGCAGGACATCAGCGCGATCCGCGCCGAACTGCCCTTCGGAGAAGGCTACTGCATCGGGGAAGCCGCCTGATGCGCCACAACGCTCCCCTCTTCCCAAGCGCCGTACGCACGACCTGCCCCTATTGCGGGGTCGGCTGCGGCGTGTTGGCAACCCCGGACGGGCTGGGGGGCGCAGCCATCGCGGGAGACACGGATCATCCGGCCAATAAGGGGCGGCTCTGCTCCAAGGGCTCGGCCCTCGGCGAGACGCTCGGGCTCGGCAGCCGGGTGCTGCATCCGCTGAAACGCAACGCCGCCGGGGAGTACGATCGGGTCGGTTGGGACGAGGCGCTCGACGCGGTCGCCGCTGGTCTTCGGACCATCACCGCCTCGCATGGCCCCGAGGCGATCGCCTTCTATCTCTCCGGCCAGCTCCTGACCGAGGACTATTACGTCGCCAACAAGCTGATGAAGGGCTTCATCGGCTCGCCCCATGTCGACACCAATTCGCGCCTGTGCATGTCCTCGACCGTCGCCGCGCAGCGCCGGGTCTTCGGCTCGGACACGGTGCCCGGCGCCTATGAGGATTTCGACAGCGCCGACCTGATCGTCCTCGTGGGCTCCAACACCGCCTGGTGCCATCCGATCCTGTTCCGGCGGATGCAGGACAATCGTCGCGAGCGCGGCGCACGCCTCGTCGTGCTCGATCCGCGCGTCACCGCCACGGCTGATGACTCCGACATGGTGCTGGCGCTGAAGCCCGGCTCCGACGCCGCGCTCTTCGCGGGGCTCCTCGTCCATCTCGCCGATCGCGGCCTCATCGACCGCACTTATGTCACGCGTCATGTCGCGGGCTTCGACGAGGCGCTAGCCAATGCGCAAGAAATCGCGCCCGACATCGCCGCCGTTTCCGCCGCCACCGGCCTGCCCGAGGAGCGGATCGCAGCTTTCTACGACCTCTGGGCCAGCACGCCGCATGTCGTCACCGCCTGGAGCCAGGGCGTCAACCAGTCGGCACAGGGCACCGACAAAGTCGCGGCAATCCTGCACTGCCATCTCGCCACCGGCCGGATCGGCCGCCCCGGCTGCGGCCCCTTCTCGCTGACCGGTCAGCCCAATGCGATGGGCGGGCGCGAGGTCGGCGGGCTCGCGAACATGCTGGCCGCCCATATGGGCTACGCGCCCGAGGAGATCGACCGCATCCGCCGCTTCTGGAGGGCGCCGAACATGGCCCGCCGCGAGGGGCTGAAAGCGGTCCAGATGCTGGATGCCGTCACCGAGGGCCGCATCCGCGCGATGTGGGTGATGGCGACGAACCCCGCCGTCTCCCTGCCGCAGGCCGACAAGGTGCGCGCCGCGCTTGCCGGACTCGACCTCTTCATCGTCTCCGAGAACGTGCTCTCGAACGACACGCTGTCGGCCAAGCCGCACTACATCCTGCCCGCGGCGGCCTGGGGCGAGAAGGACGGCACCGTCACCAATTCCGAACGCCGGATCTCCCGTCAGCGCGCCTTCCTGCCGCTGCCCGGCGAGGTGAAGCCGGATTGGTGGATCGTCTGCGAGGTCGCGAAACGGCTCGGCTTCGGCGAGGCGTTCACTTACGCGGGAACTCACGAAATCTATGCCGAGCACGCGGCGCTTTCGGCCTTCGAAAACGACGGCACGCGCGACTTCGATATCGGCGCCCATGCCGGCCTCGATCACGCGGATTACGATGCGCTCCAGCCCGTGCAATGGCCCGTGCCGGCGCATCGACCCAAAGGCACGGCAAGGCTCTTCGCGGAGGGAGGCTTCTTCGGCCCCGCCCGCCGCGCGCAGATGCGCAGGCTCGCGGTACCGAAGCTCGCCTCCGCAACGAGCGAGGCCTTCCCGCTGCTGCTCAACACCGGCCGCGTCCGCGACCACTGGCACACGATGACCCGCACTGGCCTGAGCCCCCGGCTCAGTGCCCATATCGCCGAGCCCTCCGTCTCGGTCCATCCGGCCGACATCGCCCGCTTCGGGTTGAATGAGGGCGGTTTCGCGCGCATCGCCGGAGTGCAGGGCAACGCAGTGCTCAAGGTGGTCGCGGACAAGGGCATCGCCCAGGGATCACTTTTCGCGCCGATCCATTGGTCGGGGGAAACAGCCTCCAACGCCCGGATCGGGGCATTGACGCAGCCGCTCTGCGATCCCTTCTCCGGCCAGCCCGAGATGAAGGCGACCCCGGTTTCCATGGCGCCGGTCACCTATCGCTCCGAGGGCTTCGTCCTCTCGCGCGAGCCCTTTGCCCTGCCGACCGAAAGCTGGTGGGCACGGCTTGCCGTGCAAGGCGGCGAAGGCCGGCTTTTCGCCACCGACGCCGCCATCGACACGATGATGGCGCTCATACGCGACCGTTTCGGCGCCGAGGGGCTGACCGAGCTGATCGACCGTGACGGCGGCAGCTATCGCTGCGCCGTGCTGCGCGAGGGCCGGCTCGCGGCCGCGCTTTTCCTTGCGCCCACGGGCCGCGCACCGCTCTGGGACACGGTCAAGGCCGCCTTCGCCGATCCGACGGCGACCGTGGAGAGCCGGTTCGCCCTGCTCTCCGGGCGCCGCCCCGGCGGGTCTGACCCCGGACCGACCGTCTGTGCCTGCTTCGGCGTCGGCCTGCACGCGATCCGCGCCGCCTTCGAGGCCGGCGCCGCGACGGCCGAAGAGATCGGAATTCAGCTCAAAGCGGGGACCAATTGCGGGTCCTGCCTTCCCGAAATCCGCCGCATCGGCGCGCAGGCACGCGCGAGCGAAGCGGCATGACGCACGCGACGGAACAGCTCGGTCAGAGGAGAGACTGGAACATGGCTCAGCCTGCCTTGAAAAGCACGATCGCGGGCGCGACGGTGGTCGCGCTCCCGGGGAAGACGCCGGACGTGGTGGCCTTGCCGGCCGGGCGCCCGCAGCCCTTCGCGGCGAAGCTCCTTCCTTGGGGGAAAAGCGCCCTCGTCAACCTGCTGCCGCCGCTGATCACGGTCGCGCTGATCCTGCTGTTCTGGCAGCTCGCCGCGCATGGGCCGCAATCCTCGCTGCCGCCGCCGACGAAGATCTGGGAGGAGGCGAAGGACCTGATCACCGAGCCGTTCTACTGGGCGGGCTCGCAGGATATCGGGCTGGGCTGGCGCATCCTCGTCTCGCTGCAGCGTGTCGCCATCGGCTTCAGCCTGGCGGCCGTGGTCGGCGTGCTACTCGGCACGCTGGTCGGGCAATCCGTCTGGGCGATGCGTGGCCTCGATCCGGTCTTCCAGGTGCTGCGCACCGTGCCGCCGCTCGCCTGGCTGCCGCTCTCGCTGGCCGCCTTCCGCGACAGCCAGCCCTCGGCGATCTTCGTGATCTTCATCACCGCGATCTGGCCGGTGATCATCAACACGGCAGTCGGCATCCGCAACATCCCGCAGGACTACCGGAACGTCGCCAAGGTGCTGCGGCTGAACCAGATCGAGTTCTTCTACAAGATCATGGTGCCCTCGGCCGCGCCCTACATCTTCACGGGCCTGAGGATCGGCGCCGGCCTGTCCTGGCTCGCCATCGTCGCCGCCGAAATGCTGACCGGCGGCGTCGGAATCGGCTTCTTCATCTGGGACGCGTGGAACTCCTCGCGCCTGTCCGACATCATCGTGGCCCTCGTCTATATCGGCGTGGTCGGCTTCCTGCTCGACCGCCTCGTCGCTCTCGTCGGCCATGTCGTCACCCGCGGCACCGCGACGAATTGAGGGCGAAACGATGAGCTATCTCAAGATCGACCATGTCGACAAACGCTTCCAGCGCGGCACCGCCACGACGGAGGTCCTGAAGGACATCAGCCTCGTCATCGACAAGGGCGAGTTCGTCTCGATCATCGGCCATTCCGGCTGCGGCAAGTCGACCTTGCTGAACATCATCGCGGGGCTCACCCCCGCGAGCACCGGCGGCATCCTGCTGGAAGGCAAGGAGGTCAATTCGCCGGGGCCGGACCGCGCCGTGGTCTTCCAGAACCATTCGCTGCTGCCCTGGCTCACCGTCTACGACAACATCGCACTCGCCGTGAACAAGGTCTTCGGCGGCGTGAAGAACCGGGCCGAGCGGCATGACTGGATCATGCACAATCTCGACCTCGTCCAGATGGCGCATGCGAAGGACAAGCGGCCGGGCGAAATCTCCGGCGGCATGAAGCAGCGCGTCGGCATCGCACGCGGCCTTTCCATGGAGCCGAAGATCCTACTCCTCGACGAGCCCTTCGGCGCGCTGGACGCGCTGACCCGCGCGCATCTGCAGGATTCGGTGATGCAGATCCATGCCGCGCTGGGAAACACGATGATCATGATCACCCATGACGTCGACGAGGCCGTGCTGCTCTCCGACCGGATCGTGATGATGACCAACGGCCCCTCCGCCCGCATCGGCGAGGTGCTCGACGTGCGCCTCGCCCGGCCACGCAAGCGCCTCGAGCTTGTCTCCGACCGCACCTACATCGCCGCTCGCGAGGCGGTGCTGAGGTTCCTCTACGAGCGCCACCGCTTCGTCGAAGCCGCCTGAGGGAGCCAATCATGACCCCCGACCAGGTTTCCGAGATCAGGGCGAGCTTCTCCAAGGTCGCCCCCATTGCCGAACAGGCCGCCGCCTTGTTCTACGGCCGCCTGTTCGAGATCGCGCCCGAAGTCCGCCCGCTGTTCCAGGCGAGCGACATGAAGGAGCAGGGCCGCAAGCTCATGGGCACGCTCGCCGTCGTGGTGAAGGGGCTCGACGACCTGCCCGCCCTGATGCCGGCGGTGAATGCGCTGGCGGTCAAGCACAACGGCTATGGCGTGACCGCGGCCCATTACGCGCCGGTCGGCGCGGCGCTGCTCTGGACGCTGGAGCAGGGGCTCGGCGAGGGCTTCACCCCTGCCGTCAGGGACGCCTGGACGAATGCTTACGGCACCCTGTCCGGCGCGATGATCGCGGCTGCCAGCCAGAACACAACGGCCTGATCCATCAGCCGGAGCACAATGATGAGTGACGATTTCACCCCCGACCAGAAGCGCTATCTCGAAGGTTTCACGAGCGGCATGCAGTCGGCCCGCACGGCGCGCGGGCTGGGGCCGCTCGGCGGTACGCCCGGCGCGGGCGGCAAGGCCGCGCCCTCGGGGCCGGATAAGGAGCATCAGGAAGCGCAGGCAAAGACCGTCGCGGCCGGCGGGAAGCTCGTCGATCAGGAGAAGTGGAAGGCGGCCGAGCATCCCTTTGATGCCTATGCTCGCTTCAAGGACCAGGCGAATGCCGGCATCTATCCGAAGCCTGAGGACAATTTCCGCTGGCGCTATCACGGCCTGTTCTATGTCGCCCCGGCGCAGAACAGCTATATGTGCCGCCTGCGCATCCCCAACGGCATCCTCAAGGCCTGGCAGTTTGCGGGCGTCGCCGATCTCGCCGAGACGCTTTGCGGCCGGTACTCCCATGTCACCACCCGCGCCAATCTGCAGGTGCGCGAGATCCCGGCCGAGAACGCGGCTGCGCTCCTGGAAGGCCTCGCCGATCTCGGGCTGACCGCCAAGGGCTCCGGCGCCGACAACATCCGCAACGTCACGGGCTCGGCCACGGCCGGCATCGACCCGCTCGAACTGCTGGATACCCGGCCGCATGCCCGCGCCTGGCACCACCACATCCTGAACGACCGCTCGCTCTACGGGCTGCCGCGCAAGTTCAACGTCGCCTTCGACGGCGCCGGCTCGATCGCGACGCTGGAAGACACCAACGACATCGGCTTCCAGGCGATCGAGGTCGGCGAGGGCGCCGTCTTCGAGGGCCAGCCGGTCGAGCCCGGCATCTGGTATCGCCTCGCGCTCGGCGGCATCACCGGCCACAAGGACCTCGCCCGCGATACCGGCGTCATCGTCGCCCCGTCCGACGCGATCGCGGTCTCGGACGCGATCGTCCGCGTCTTCATCGCCAACGGCAACCGCACCGACCGCAACAAGTCACGTCTGAAATATGTGCTCGACGCCTGGGGCTTCGAGACCTTCCTGAAGGCGGTCGAGGAGAAGCTCGGCCGCAAGCTGGTCCGGCTCGATACGGCCTTCGTCAAGCCGCGCCCGGTCTATGATCGGCTCGGCCATATCGGCGTGCATGCGCAGGCGCAAGGCGGCCGCAACTGGATCGGCGTGGCGCTGCCGGTCGGCAAGCTCACCGTCCAGCAGATGCGTGTCATCGCCTCGATCTCGCAAGCCTGCGGCGATGGCGATATCCGCCTCACCGTCTGGCAGAACCTGCTGATCTCGGGCGTGCCGGACAGCAAGGTCGAGGACGTCATCGCCAATCTCCAGGCGATCGGCCTCTCGGCGGAGACCTCGATCCTGCGTGCCGGGCTGATTGCCTGCACCGGCGCCACGGGGTGCAAATTCGCCGGTGCCCACACCAAGGAGGATGCGCTGGCGATCGCCGCCCATTGCGAGCCGCGGATCACGCTGGATACGCCCGTCAACATCCACCTGACCGGCTGCCACAACTCCTGCGCCCAGCATTACATCGGCGATCTCGGGCTGATCGGCGCCAAGGTGCCGGTCAGCGACGAGGGCGACACGGTGCCGGGCTATCACGTCTTCGTCGGTGGCGGCTTCGGCGTCGAGGGCGGCATCGGCCGCGAATTCCGCACCGATGTGAAGGCGGAAGACGCGCCGGCGCTGGTCGAGTCGATCCTGCGTGCCTGGCAGACGCATCGTGCCGCGCCCGACGAGAGCTTCGTCGCCTTCGCCCGCCGCCACGAGATCGAGGCGCTACAGGCGCTGGTCGCGCAGACGGGAGAAGCGGCATGACCGTCCAGACTGCCAATCCGATCGTCCAGGTCCTGCCGGAGACCGCGCCCTTCAGCGAGGAACAGCGCTCCTGGCTGAATGGCTTCTTCGCCGGCCTGCTCTCGCTCGACAATGCCGGCGTCACCGCGCTGTCGCCGGCCGAGAATGCCGCCGTGATGGGCGAGGCCGATGACGGCGCGCCCTGGCACGATCCGTCGATGGAGATGGCCGAGCGCATGAAGCTGGCCGAGGGCAAGCCATTCCCACGCAAGCTCTTTGCCGCGATGGCGCAGCAGGATTGCGGCCAGTGTGGCTATGTCTGCGAGACCTATTCGGCTGCGATCGCAGACGGCAAGGAGCGGCGGCTGAACCTCTGCGCGCCCGGCGGCAAGGACACGCTGCGGATGCTGAAGACGCTGACGGAGGAGGCGGGTTCCGCGCCTGCCGCCGCTCCGGCCGAGGATGCTCCGGCGGCGCCGCTTGGCCCGCTCGGCCGCTGCCGCGAGAACCCGGCCTTCGCCACCTTCCTGTCGCGCCGCAAGCTCAATGGCGAGGGTTCCGAGAAGGAGACCTGGCATGTCGAGTTCGATCTCACCGAATGCGGGCTCGACTACATCGTCGGCGACGCCTTTGGCATCGTCGCGCAGAACGATCCGCGTCTGGCGGATGCGGTCATCGCGCTGCTCGGCGCCCGGCCAGACGCGATCATCGACGGCAAGAGCCTGCGCGACATCCTGATCGCCGACCGTGCTCTCGGCCCCGCGCCCGACGCGCTGTTCCAGCTGATCTCCTATGTCACCGGCGGAGAGACCCGCACCAAGGCCAAGCGCCTCGCGGCCGGCGAGGATCCCGATGGCGATCTCGACCGCCTCGACGTGCTCGGCACGCTGCACAAATTCTCGCAAGCCAGGCTCTCTGCGGAAGCCTTCGTCGAGGCGCTCGATCTCCTGCAGCCGCGGCTCTATTCGATCTCATCCTCGCATGTCGCGACGCCCGGCCGCATCTCGCTGACGGTGGACACGGTGCGCTACAAGATCGGCACCCGCCCGCGCTGGGGCGTGGCGTCCACCTTCCTGGGCGAGCGCGTGCGTCCCGGCGACAAGGTGCCGGTCTATGTCCAGCGGGCGCATGGCTTCGGCCTGCCGGCCAGCCCCGAGACGCCGGTCATCATGTGCGGCCCGGGCACCGGCGTCGCGCCGTTCCGCGCCTTCCTGCATGACCGCAAGGCGACGAAAGCCTCTGGCAGGAATTGGCTGTTCTTCGGCCATCAGCGCCGCGCCAGCGATTTCTTCTACGAGGAGGAGCTCAACGCAATGAAGCAGGAGGGAGTGCTGACCAACCTCACCCTTGCCTGGTCGCGCGACGGCACCGACAAGATCTACGTCCAGGATCGCATGCGCGAGCGCGGGGCGGAACTCTTCGCCTGGTTGGAACAGGGCGCGCATTTCTATGTCTGCGGCGATGCCAAGCGCATGGCCAAGGATGTCGAGCGCGCCCTGGTGGATATCGTCGCCGAGCATGGCGGGCGCTCGAGTGACGAAGCCGTCGCCTATGTCGCGTCCCTGCGGAAGCTGGGGCGCTACCAGGCCGATGTCTATTAGCAGACGCCGGTTCGCACGGATCGAAAGGACGCTGCCACGATGATCAACCCCTGACATCGGACAGTCGATCGAGGCGCCGACGCTGCAAATGTGAAATGTCGCGCAAGATGGAATCGGGAACGAAGCGCGTTCGGCCGCGACGGCATGGGGCACTCTCGATGGTCTCGCTGCCACTGCCAGAGCGACATGCCGGCGCGTTCATCGCCCCGCGCCTGAAGCTGCCCATCGTGCCCTTGGTAATCCTCCAGCGTTGCGATCTCGGCACGATCGTTGCGCGATCGAGGCTCTCCTGACGACCGGATCGGATCTTGGCCCGTACGGACCTGCGCAATTCGTCCCGCTACTGGCGCGACCCTCGGGTTCCGGGCCTGAGTTGTCTCGTCGCCGACTTCACCAGCCACGACTACGCGCCCCACAGCCACGAGGCCTTCGTCGTTGCGGTGACAGAGGTCGGCGGCGCCGAGTTCAAGAGCCGGGGACGGAGCGACGAGGCCCGAACGTCGACGCTGCTCGTGTTCAATCCTGACGAGCCTCATTCCGGACGGATGGGCTGGAGCGAACGCTGGCTCTATCGCGGGCTCTATCTGACACCATCCGCGATCGAGACGCTCAATGCCGCGCTCGGGCTCGACGCGACGGCCTATTTCTGCCGCAACACCTTTCACGACGCCGATCTGATCGAGGCCTTCCTCGGATTGCACCGCGTTCTCGACGACGGCAACGATCCTTTCGAGGAGCGCGAGTTGCTGCTGCGCAGTTTCGGAACCCTGATCCGGCGCCACGCCGCAGGCGAGCCCAGTCTTTCGCTGCCGGCGCGCGATGCCAGCAAGGTCACCCATGTCCGCGATGTCATGCGCGAACGTCACATGGAGGAGCTCACCCTGGAGGAGCTCGGCGCCTCGGTCGGCCTCACTCCGTTCCAGTTGATCGCGGTGTTCAAGCGCACCACGGGCCTGACGCCGCACGCCTATCTGACACAACTGCGCCTGAGGGCCGCGATCGCCGCGCTCGGCCGCGGCACGAGCATCGCCGCCGCGGCCCTTGACGCCGGCTTCTATGACCAGAGCGCGCTGACGCGGCATTTCAAGCGCAGCTACGGCATCACGCCGCTGCAATGGGTGCGCGCGACCGCCGGCTGATCCGCTTTCTCAATTTTCGCCAATAGCCGCGCGGTTCGGCGCGCCAATCTCGTCCCCGAGCAGATGCCCTGTCGGCACTGCGGAAAGGATGAGACGCATGTCCCGCTATTTCTGCCTCGACAATCCGGAGGTCCCAACACTCGCGACTGAGATCGTCGAGGCGGGGCCGGGCTGGGCGGTTCTCGCGGAAAGCCCGTTCTATCCGGGCGGCGGCGGGCAATTACCCGATCGCGGCGCGCTGGCCTGGGCCGGCGGCGAGGTGGCCGTCGCCGGCTTCGAGAACGAGGGAGGCCGGTTTCGGCACCTGCTCGCCGACCCCGTCGAACTGCCGGCCGGCCCCGTGGAAGCCCGGGTCGACCCGGCTTTTCGCAAGCTGATGCGTGCGCTCCACACGGATCTGCACATCGTCAACGCGGTGGTCTTCCAGGGTTTCGACGGCGCGCTCGTCACCGGCGTCCAGATGAATGAGGATGGCACGGCGCGCATCGATTTCGACCTGCCGGATGCCGACAACGACCGCCTGCGCGCGATTGAGGAGCCGGTCAACGCGCTCATCCGGCAAGACCTCGCCGTCCGGCAGGACTATCTCCCCGAGGCCGCGGCCTTCGCTGAACCGGGGTTGATCCGCTCGCGCTCGGTCGCCCCGCCGCCGACCGCGGATGGGCAGGTGCGCATCGTCGAGATCGTCGGGCTCGACCGTCAGGCCTGCGGCGGCACCCATCTCGCCACGACCGGCGGTTCGCCGCCGATCCGCATCCTGAAGATCGACAACAAGGGCCGCCACAACCGGCGCCTGCGGATTGCCCTCGCAGGCACTCCGTGAGGCCGGCGATGTCGATCCTCAGGCGCCTCTGGGGCCAGCCGCTGCTGCTGCTTCCCCTGCCGCCCCTGTTCTGGGCCGGCGACCTCCTGCTCGGACGGGCGCTCGCAGGCTCGTTCCCGCCGGTCTCGCTCGCGGTCGGGCGCTGGCTCGTCGCGCTCGCTTGCCTGGCGCCCTTCGTGCTCGGCGCGCTCAGTGCGCAACGGCAAGCGCTCTTTCGCGCCCGCTGGCTTGTCCTGGCCTGCGGCGCCTTCGGCATCGCCGGCTACAATGCGCTCGGCTATCTCGCCTTGCAGAGCGCCCCCGCTGCCAGCGTCGCCTTCCTCAACTCGACCCTGCCGCTGATGGTGCCGCTGGCGGCTTTCGCGCTCGGGGTCGAGCGCGTCTCGGCTCGCACGCTCGCCGGCGTCGCCATCTCCTTCGCGGGTGTGGCGTGGATCGTCGCGCGCGGCGAGCCGTCGACCCTGTCGCGGCTGGGCATCAGCGGCGGCGAGCCGCTAGTTCTGGTCGCGGTCGCCAATTACGCTGTGTACTCGGTGCTGCTGCGCCGCCGCGCCGCCGATCTCGATCCGCTCGTCTTCCTGGCGGCGACGATGGTGGCGGGGCTTTTCGTGCTGCTGCCGTTCTGGATCTGGGAACTGGCGCGGGGCGCGACGATCCCGACCGCGCCCGGCCCGCTCGCCGCCGTGCTCTATATCGGCGTCTTCGCCTCGCTGCTGGCCTTCGTCATCTGGAACCGCTGCGTCGCAACGCTGGGGCCGAGCGTCACCGGGGCCTCCTTCCACCTCGTCGCCCTGTTCACCGCCGTGCTCGCCTTCCTGCTGCTGGGCGAGCCCGTGCGTCCGTTCCACTTCGTCGGCGCCGCGCTGATCCTGTGCGGCTTCGGCCTCGCGGCGACCAGCGTCCGGCCTTTCGCCTCCCGCCCCTCCGGAGCCCTCAAGTCATGACCGTCTTCTCCCATGAGTCCTTCGCCGATCACGAGCAAGTGGTGTTCTTCTCCGACGAGGCCGAACTCTACCCGCCCGCCATGCGCTCGACGGGCGTGTCCATCGCCTACAATCTCGCTGTCACCGTTTTTGGCGGATTCGCGCCTTTCATCACCACCTGGCTGATCGTCCAGACGGGAAGCGCCCTCGCGCCGGCCTGGTACGTGATGCTGGCAGCCGCTATCAGCCTGAGCGCCTTGATGATGGGCCGCAACTTGCTGAAGGAGAGCTTCGGCCGCTGTTCGACGATGTCGTAGCGGAAGGGCCGGCCTCCTGATCCTGCCGTAGCGCAAAGAACCTGGGTAACGCCCAGAGCGAGGATGAGCCCGATCCTTGCAGCAGGGACCGGGCTCGTTTCGGAATCGGCAAGTGTCGTTATTGCGTTTGAGCGGCCTCGCCGATCTTCGATGAGCTGTCACAGCCGCAACCCGCCTTGCCCTGCGTTTTGGCGGAAGCGTCGTCGACGCAGCAGGCGTCCGCACCGCTCGGCGCCGGACCTCCGCAGCAACCGCCGGTGCTTTCAGGCGCAGCCGCGCATACGCCCGTTTCCGGCAGAACGAGCTGGACATCGTCGGCCGCCGCCATGTCACCGGCGATCGCGGCAACGACCGACCGGACCTGCTCATAGCCGGTCAGCATCAGGAACGTCGGCGCACGGCCATAGCTTTTGATCCCCACGGTGTAGAAGCCCGGCTCCGGGTGGGACAGCTCGCGATGCCCGTGCGGGGGCACCGAACCGCAGGAGTGCAGGTTTGGGTCGATCATCGGCCCGAGCGCCTTTGCGCTCTCCAGCCACGGATCGAGCTCGATGCGCAATTCACGGGTCAATGCCAGATCGGGACGCTGCCCCGTACACACCACGATCTGGTCGACGGACCCAACCGTGCGAAGGCCATCAGGCGTCTCGCCATCGAGAACGAGTTGGCCGCTCGCCTCGCGCACCGTGGTGACTGCGAAAGTGGTGGCGAGCTCGATGCTGCCCCCTTCGACGAACTGCCGCAGCCTTTGCCCCAGGTCGCCTCGCGCGGCGAGCTGATCATTGGCGCCGCCGCCATAGACACGGGACAGGTTGTTGCTGCGGGTCAGCCAGATCGCCTTGGTGGCGGGGTCGGTGGCCGCGAGCGCGGTCAGGTCGAGCAGGACGTTTGCGGCGGAATGCCCGGCGCCGACGACGACCGTGGTGCGCCCGGCATAGCGTGCCCGGTCGCGGCCGAACACATCCGGGATGCTGTAGGCGATCCGATCGGCAAAGGTCTCCTCGCCTTCAGCAGCGACGCCACCTGCTCCGAGCGGGTTTGGTGACGTCCAGGTCCCCGAGGCGTCGATCACCGCCCTCGCGAGCTCGCGGCGGACGCGCCCTTCGGCGTCGACGATCGTCAGCTGGAAGGGGCGCAGCTCACGGTCACGGCTGACCACCTTATCGACGCCGCGCCGCCCGATGCCCTTGACGCGCGCTCCATATTCGATGACCGGCGCCAGCTCAGGCGTCTGCGAAAGCGGAGCAAGGTATTCGCCGACGAGGTCGGCGCCCGTCGGATAGACCGTTGCGCCAGGCTCCCGCCATCCTGCCTTCTCCAGCAGCGAACGCGCAGCCGGATCGACATTGTAGGCCCACGGCGAGAAGAGCCGGACATGACCCCAATCGCTGACGCTCGCGCCAGCCGCAGCTCCGGCTTCGTAGACCTTCACGGCAAGGCCGCGCGCGATGAGGTTGGCCGCAGCGGCAAGGCCGACAGGGCCGGCACCGATGACGGCCACAGGCAGTTTCATCATGACGTTATATCGCGTTATTCTAGAAGTATGGAATTATAAAGCAAATAGAAAGCCGCTCACGCGGCCCGATCGGATGGCAAGCAGGCTTCATCGGCGCAGCATTCGTCCGCGAGGAAGCCCAGCAAGGCGGTCATTGCAGGGTATTCGGCTCGGCAGATCAATGTCGTGGCCTGCCGCTCCTGTGAGACCAATCCGTTGTGCACGAGGCGCTGAAGATGGTGCGAGAGGGTCGAGGCGGGAATGCCCAAACGCTCCTGCACCTGGTTGACCGGCAGGCCGCCATGGCCGGCACGGACGAGGACCCGGTAGAGTTCAAGGCGGGTCGGATTGCCGAGCGCCTCAAGCTGCTTTGCTGCTTCTTCGACTTTCATGGAAGTAGACTGCGCCGATCGTGAGAAGCCGTCAAGCCATATTTCGACAATTGTCGAATCATTCGGCGGCCTGCGCCTTTCGAACTCTGCTTCCGCGCTCGTACCAGCCTTTCGACCCGTTCACGATCCAGACCACGGTGAGCATGGCGGGGACCTCGATCAGCACGCCGACGACGGTGGCGAGCGCCGCGCCGGAGTTGAAGCCAAAGAGACTGATCGCGGCAGCGACCGCCAGCTCAAAGAAGTTCGACGCGCCGATCAGCGCCGATGGACCGGCGACGCAGTGCTGCTCGCCGGCAACCCGGTTCAGCAGGTAGGCGAGACCGGCATTGAAATAGACCTGGATCAGGATCGGCACCGCCAGGAGCGCGATCACCATCGGCTGCGCCAGGATCTGCTCGCCCTGAAAACCGAAGAGCAAGACGAGGGTGGCGAGCAGCGCCACCAGGGAGGCCGGGCCAAGCCGGCCGAGCAGGCGATCCAGCGCCGCCTGTCCGCCGCCCGCCAGAACACGGCTGCGGACGACTTGTGCAACCATCACCGGGATCACGATGTAGAGGATGACGGAGAGAATGAGCGTGCCCCACGGCACCGTGATCGCCGACAGGCCGAGCAGCAGTCCGACGATCGGGGCGAAGGCGACGACCATGATCGCGTCATTGAGCGCGACCTGGCTGAGCGTGAAATGCGGCTCGCCTTTCGTCAGATTCGACCAGACGAAGACCATGGCGGTGCAAGGCGCCGCCGCCAGGATGATGAGCCCGGCAATATAGCTGTTGATCTGGTCGGCCGGCAGCCAGGGCCGGAACAGCCAGGCGATGAAGAGCCAGCCCAGCGCAGCCATCGAGAACGGCTTCACCGCCCAGTTGATGAAGAGCGTGACGCCGATCCCGCGCCAATGCCTGCCAACCTGTCCAAGTGCCGCGAAGTCGATCTTCAGCAGCATGGGAATGACCATCAACCAGATGAGCACGGCCACCGGCAGGTTGACCCTGGCGATCTCGGCCGCACCGATCGCATGAAACAAGCCGGGCATGACATGCCCGAGCGCGATGCCGACGACGATGCACAGTGTGACCCACACCGTGAGGTAGCGTTCGAAAGTAGACATGTGGCCTCAGGCGCCGTTTGCGCGGTTGCTGGCGCCTTCCAGCGCGCCGATCTGCCGAATGCGCTGTGCCAACGCCATCGCGTCGAGGCTGGCAACAGGCAGCGCGAGAAGCACATTGATGCGATTGCGCAGGTAGCGCAACGCCGTCACGAAGGCGCGCTCGCGCTCGATCTCGGTGCCTTCGACATGCAGGGGTCTTCGATGCCCCAGTGTGCGGTGATCGGCTGCCCCGGCCAGAAAGGGCAGGTTTCGCCGGCCGCCTGGTCGCAAACCGTGATGACCATATCCATGACCGGTGCGTCAGCCGCCGCAAACACGTCCCAGGTCTTCGAAGACAGGCCCATGGTCCCGATGCCCTCGGCCTCGAGTGCCTTGAGCGCCAACGGCTTCGGACCGGGACCACCTTCACTACCGGCGGAAAAGGCGCGAAAGCGACTCTCGCCAAGATGATTGAGCAGAGCTTCCGCCATGATCGAGCGCGCGGAGTTGTGAGTGCAGAGAAAGAGCACGTTGTGAACGCGGTCAGGCATCGGTTGTGACCTTTGTAGGACAGCAAGGGCTGAGTTCGGCCAGTAGTGGCGCGCAGATCTCCGCGCGGCCGCCGCAGCAATCCTTGAGGAGGAACGCGACGACGGAACGCAGACCGTCGAGGTTGGCCCGGTAGACGACGGAGCGGCTGAAGCGCTCTGAACGGATAAGCCCCGCTCGGCTGAGAATGCCGAGATGCGACGACATCGTGTTGTGCGGGACATTCAGGCGTCGGGCGACCTCGCCGGCAGGCAGGCCCTCAGGCTCGGCCGTTACCAACAGGCGAAAAACATCGAGGCGGGTGCCCTGCGCCAGGGCGGCCAGCGAAAGGATCACGTATTCATTTTCCATATGTCGAGACTTATCGACATAATAGCGGCAAGGCAAGACGCCTTTGCGCCGGCGCTCAGATTGGCAACCTGATCAGGTTTACTAACGGCAGGCTCGCCTTTGTTCCCCGTCGAAGTCAGCTGCCGGATCGGCCGGCTGCTTGAAGGTAGCACTGCGTCATAAGCGGCACTTGGAACGCCGCCCAAAAGCAGACCTGCGCTGCGCGGCCGGGTCAGGAGGTGAGCGGGTCCATCCAAGGCATTTGAAGGACGGTGCCTGGCGATGGGATTAGGCCCAAGGCGGCTTCCGAGGAGTGGTCCCGTCAGCCCCGTTTTTCCTATCGGCACATGCCCTCGCCTTCCGCCCAGCGCATCAACGTCAGAGCCAAAGTCAAAAAGGCTGCTCGATCGGCGGCTCGCGAAAAGACGGGCGGAAGCAGTGGCTCAAGATCGGGATCGAACTGCTACAGCGCTCACATGCGTGGTGCAGACGACCCGCGCTCCATCTCCCGAAACAATGCCGCTGCTGCTCCGCCGATGGTATCGGCTGCGAGCGTGCCGAGCAGCCCTGCACGGATGGGAGATTTACCAGCGCCGACCGTAATGCCCGACAACTGGTCGGTTATTGTAATATGCGGCGCGACCGATGGCGGCACGCCGATTCTGATAGGCGTAGTGCCGAACGACCGGCCGGCCATAATAGCCTCGGCCGTAGTAGCCTCGGCCGTAGTAGCCGCGGCCATAGTAGCCGCCACCTCCATAATAGGTGGGGGCCGAGGTGTTGTAGTAGACGGCTTGCGGGTAGCCGGTGACGGTTGCGGGTTGGCAGTATTCGCTGCCGCTATAGATTGTGCGGTAGGAGGTGGTGCCGTAGCCGCCATTGCCATAGTAGCCGTAGGTGGGCTGTGTTGCGTAGCCATAACCATAGGCAGGCGCTGTTGCGAGCGCCCCCGCCACGAATCCGATCCCGGCTGCGACGGCCCGGCCGCCATAGTAACCGCCACGGTATCCGCCGTAGTACCCGCCTCGATAACCTCCATAATAACCGCCTCGGTAACCTCCGTAATAACCTACCCCGATACCACGTCTGTATTGGGCTTCGGCGTCACTCGATGTGAGGGCAAAACAACCAAGGCCGATTAAGGCGGCGACATGTATGGGAAGCAGCTTGATCATAGCTTCACCTTTACAAAGCCCGTCACCAGATCGCTGTCGCGCGGCTGACGGACCTGATCCGCGCGGCACCTCGATGAAATCCTTAACGTCTCGTTATAGCGTGTTTACTTTGATGAGTCTTGATCTGAGTTCCTGATCGTGTGAGATTGACGAAAGGTCAGGCGACAAACGATGGCGCTGCGGGACCGCTTTATCTAGCCGGCCGCCAACCACACCAAGGCCTGCGCTTTTTCGCCAGACGGGAATTGCCGAATTTCTGCCGCTACGAAGTGCTTCGCTATATGCGGCATGATTTGAAGGAACTCGCTGTCTGTTACTATGGCGATTCGAGCAATCTTGCGGTGGTGATCCTTTACGAAACGAAGGTGCGATACCAATGCGCCGAAGCTTTCCCAACCCGGGAAAGCCTTCGCGAGCAGCATCAGCCCGGTAAGTCGGCCATTGGCTGCGATATACGGGTCGATCTCCTCCGATAGTCTCTCAAAATCGGATTGTCCGAGCGGTCCATGGGGCGACAGAATGGCAATTCCATCGTCGCGTCGCAGTTCGATTTCGATCATGTGCCACCCAACTGTCGTCTCAGAAATTCTCATCCCGTCGAAGTTGCTGATCTTTTTCGTCAACGCGCGTTACCCCAAGTCAAAACGATATTGGCCGGCAGGCTGCGGGGCGAAGCGCAGCAGACCTATCCCCGCTTCACGCAGCGCCGAAACGAAACTGGGTCCCGCCTGGATTCCGGTGAGCCCCACGAAGGCCGCCAGCCCGAGCGTCGTCATGAGGCCCACCGCATCCGGGGGAATCCGCTGGGCGGCGAGCTGCTGAACCCACGCTACTTGGGAAGGCAGTCGACATTATAGGCGATGATGATTTCGCCGGGGCCGCCCTTGCCGATGCTTCTCAGGTCTTCCAAGCCGCTCTTCAGTTTGGTGCCTGCTTCTTTCAAGCTTTCTTCCAGCTTTGACTTGGCCACTTTGCATCGATCTTCGCTCGAGAATTCCTGAAATACGACAGTCGGCATCAACCTCCATTCCGCCCTGTCGTTGGAAGCCGCAGGATTGACCGAGTAAGAGAAGACATACATCAGAATCCACATAGGCCTGCTCCCGCTTCAATGGGCTGACCGACTCCGCGGCCGCCGCCTGGTCAATCAATCGTTTTCAGTATCTCACGAGCGAGGCGGTCCAGATGGTCGCCGCCGAGGTGGGCCGGCGGGAAACCGGAG
Organism: Bosea sp. NBC_00550; assembly: GCF_026020075.1. Lineage (NCBI taxonomy): Bacteria > Pseudomonadati > Pseudomonadota > Alphaproteobacteria > Hyphomicrobiales > Alloboseaceae > Allobosea > Allobosea sp. NBC_00550. The sequence goes on along the minus strand of NZ_CP102772.1, from coordinate 5,334,326 downwards.
CGAATGGATCGAGACGGAAGCTAAGCCGACACGGCACCTCCAAATGCCAGCAGGGCCAAGCGTCGCCGCCGGCGAGGATTTCTTTGGGAGGAACTGCCGCCGGCAGCGCCCCAATAAAGGGGCCATTCAGCGCGTGATCAGAGCAGCGATCAATCCGGGCGACAATTGACCTTAGGGACAGGGCGGACGCTTGGCAGCGCATCGGGCCTTCGCGATCGACGCCGTCGCGCGGCGCGCCGAACGGGCGGCGGAACTGCCGAAGCTCCCCTTGCGCAGGTGTGGAGATCGCGGTCGTGGCCGCAGGCAAACTCGGAGCGCCTGAAGGTGCCATCGCTGCGCCGCGTTTTGTCGAAGGTCGGGATATGCGGCTGGATCCCACGCTCATGAACCAACCAGGCAAGGTTCTCTGCCGAGCCATGCGGTCGACGCAATCTACCGACGATGGGTTTGGAGGCCAATGGACCGGCCCGGACAGCCAAGCGCGCGAACCGGTTATCACATCCGATCTGATCGGATGGTTCGGCCATTGTTGCACGGTCTCGGAGGGGTAAATGGTGCCGCAAGAGGGATTCGAACCCCCGACCCCCTCATTACGAATGAGGTGCTCTACCAGCTGAGCTATTGCGGCAACGGGTGGCGCTGTACCAGCCAGCGGGGTGCTTGGCAAGCCGTGACCGGCACTCCCGCGCAGGCATCGGCGGTCTTTTTCAGTCCTTGCGCAGCTTCTCCGTCTCCGGCTTCTCCTGGCCGAGCGCGACGATGCCGCGGCGGATGGCGCGGGTGCGGGTGAAATGCTTGTGCAGCGTCTCGCCGTCGCCGTAGCGGATCGCGCGGGTCAGCAGCGCCAGATCCTCGTTGAAGCGGCCGAGCATCTCCAACACCGCCTCTTTGTTGTGCAGAAAAACGTCGCGCCACATCGTCGGGTCAGAAGCGGCGATGCGGGTGAAATCACGGAAGCCGCCGGCCGAGAACTTGATCACCTCGGATTGCGTCACCGCCTCCAGATCCTCGGCCGTTCCGACGATGTTGTAGGCGATCAGATGCGGCAGGTGGCTAGTGACGGCGAGCACCAGATCATGATGCTGGGCGCTCATCACCTCCACGAGCGCGCCCATCCCCTCCCAGAACTGGCGCGTTCTGGCGATTGCCGCGGGGTCGGTTCCCTCGGGCGGCGTCAGGATGCACCAGCGATTGAGGAAGAGGCTGGGGAAGCCGGCATCGGGGCCGGAATTCTCCGTGCCCGCGACAGGATGGGCGGGGACGAAGGAGACGCCTTCCGGCAGATGCGGCAGCACGGCGTCGACGACCGAGCCCTTGACCGACCCGACATCGGAGACGATCGCGCCCGGCTTCAGCTCGGATGCGATCTCGGCAGCCACCGAGCCACATGCGCCCACGGGAACGCAGAAGATGATGTGGTCGGCATCGCGGGCTGCCTCCGCCGCTGTGTCAGCGACGGCATGGCCAAGGCCGAGCTCGCGCGCCCGCTTGCGGACGGCCTCGTCGCGATCGGCCAGCACGATCGTGCCGGCGAGGTTCAGCTCCTTCGCCGCGCGCGCGATCGAGGAGCCGATCAGCCCGATGCCGATGATGGCGAGACGGGCGAAGACCGGTTCGGAGCGACGCGGCGCGAAGCTTTCCGCCATTTCGATCAAGCCTTGAGGAAATCGGCGAGCGCGGCGACGACGAGGCGGTTCGCCTCCTCGGAGCCGATGGTCATGCGTAGCGCATCCGGCAGGCCATAGCCGCCGACTGCGCGCAGGATGAGGCCGCGCTGGGTCAAGAAGGCGTCGGCCTCCTTTGCGGTCTTGCCGGGCGTCTTGGTGAAATGGACCAGGACGAAATTGCCGACCGAGGGGGTGACGGTGAGGCCGAGCTTCTCCAGCTCGGCCGTCGTCCAGGCCAGCCACTTCTCGTTGTGCTCGAGCGCGGCGGCGACATGGGCCTCGTCGGCGACAGCGGCGGCTCCCGCCTCGATCGCGGCGCCGTTGACGTTGAAGGGGCCGCGGATGCGCTCGAGTGCGTCGATGATATGGGCCGGCGCATAGATCCAGCCGATGCGGAGATTGGCGAGGCCGTAGATCTTGGAGAAGGTGCGGGTCATCACGACATTCTCGCTCTCAGCGACGAGCTCGATGCCGGAGGCGTAGTCGTTGCGGCGGACATATTCGGCATAGGCCGCGTCGAGAACGAGCAAGACATGCGGCGGCAGGCCGGCCTGCAGGCGCTTGACCTCGTCGAAGGGCAGATAGGTGCCGGTCGGGTTGTTGGGGTTGGCGAGGAAGACGATCTTCGTCTTCGGCGTCACCGCCGCCAGGATGCCGTCGACATCGGCCGTGTAGTTCTTCTCGGGCACGACGACCGGCTTGCCGCCCATGGCAAGGATGGCGATGCGATAGACGAGAAAGCCGTACTGGCTGTAGATGCCCTCGTCGCCCGCGCCGAGATAGGCCTTGGTGACGAGCTCCAGCAGCTCATCCGAGCCGTTGCCGCAGATGATCCGCGCGGGATCGAGGCCATAGCGGCCGGCGATCGCCTGCTTGAGCTTGCTCGACGTGCCGTCGGGATAGAGCTCCAGCTTGGCGGCGAGGCCCTCAAAAGCGGCAATCGCCTTCGGGCTCGGGCCGAGCGGGGTCTCATTGGAGGAAAGCTTGTGCAGCTTCACGCCGGCAGGCGCGGCCGACTTGCCGGGAACATAGGCCTCGATGTCGAGGACGCCGGGACGGGGAACGGGGCGGGAAGCGCTCGTCATGGTGATGGACCTTGCAGCGGAAAGCAGTACCGAGCCCGCTCAGCGGGCGGATTTGACGGCGAAGCGGGCGGCGTGGCTGCCAACCTCGGAGAAGTCGCTGAGACCGGCCGGCGCCAGCGCATTGCGGATCACGGCTTGGTCGACCTCACCGGAGGCGGCCACCAGCAGCGAGAGATGCGAACCATCGGCGGCCGAGGCCGAGACCTCGGCCAGATGTTCGGCGAGGCCATGGCGCAACGCCTCCGACCAGCGCTCGACGCGGGCGGCGTAGAGCACGATCTCGCGTACGGCGACATCGGTCAGCGGCTTGGCGATGCAGTAGACTGGCGTGCCAGCCGGATGGTCCGGCCGCTCGATGAAGGGCAGACGCGCGATGATCTTCGGGCGGTCGGGCCCGATCAGGTCGCGCCACCAGATGCCGGCGCTGGCGCCCTGGTCCATGCGGAAGATACCGAGATCGCCGGCCGACTCCGCCACGGTGCGGATGACCGCACGCGCATCCTCATGCGGGACGAAGGGCACGGTGAAGCCGAAATGGAAGCGGGCGGAATCCCGCATCGCCGCATCGCCGCCGGAGACATCGGCGTGGACGGAGTAATTCGCCTGCACATAGGTGAAGGTCGCGATGATGATGCGCCAGATACTCTCGACCGTGTCGAGCGGCAGCAACCCCTTATGCCTCAAGGCGAGGCGCTTCATCATGTCGGCCTCGCGGCCGGGGCGGAAGGCGGAGCCGGAAGCCTGGGTCTTCTTGACCGAGATCAGCGTCTCGATGATCTGCGAGCGCTCCATCAGCAGCGCATGCATCTCGCTGTCGATACGGTCGATCCCGGCGCGCAGGTCGGCGAGGGTCGTGGGGGCGGCTTCGGTCATGGGCAAGGACGCGCTTTCCGGCAAGGCCACGCTCCTTAGCGCCCCGGCGCGGCCTTGGCAAAGCCGGCTGCGCAGTCCCGCGTTGACAGCGGCGCGCCGGCGCGGCATCGCTAGAGTTCGATTTTCCGAACGCCTGGACCGGCAAGACAAATCAGACTGTCGATGCGGACGAAATGAGCGATCTCTCCCCCAGCCTGGCCGATCCGCAAAAGGAGGCCAACGAGCCTTCGAGCCCGGTCGCTCGTTTCGGTTCAGACACGCCGCTGCTGATGGATTGCGGTGTCGTGCTCGACCAGTGGCAGATCGCCTACCAGACCTATGGCGAATTGAATGCCGACAAAACGAACGCGGTCCTGGTCTGCCACGCCCTGACCGGCGACCAGTATGTCGCGAGCCGCAATCCGATCACCGGCAAGGGCGGCTGGTGGACAGCGATGATCGGTCCGGGCAAGCCGATCGACACCGACCGTTTCTTCGTGATCTGCGCCAATGTCGTCGGCGGCTGCACCGGCACGACCGGGCCTGCCGCTACGAACCCAGAGACCGGCCAGCCCTGGGGCCTCTCCTTCCCGGTCGTCACCATTCGCGACATGGTGCGGGCGCAAGCCGCGCTGGTCGACTCGCTGGGCATCGAGACGCTGTTCTGCGTCGCCGGCGGCTCGATGGGCGGCATGCAGGTGCTGCAATGGGCGGCGAGCTATCCGAGCCGCGTGTTCTCGGCGCTGCCGCTGGCGACCGGCGCCAAGCATTCGGCCCAGAACATCGCCTTCCACGAGGTCGGCCGGCAGGCGGTGATGGCCGATCCCGACTGGCGGCGGGGGCGCTATCTCGAAGAGGGCACGCGACCCTCCAAAGGCCTCTCGGTGGCGCGGATGGGCGCGCACATCACCTATCTCTCGGAGCAGGCGCTACACCGCAAGTTCGGCCGCAAGCTGCAGGACCGGGAGGCGCCGACCTTCTCCTTCGACGCGGACTTCCAGGTGGAGAGCTATCTGCGCCATCAGGGCTTAAGCTTCGTCGAGCGCTTCGACGCCAACTCCTATCTCTACGTCACGAGGGCGATGGATTATTTCGACCTCGCCGACGACCATGACGGCGTGCTGGCGCGCGCCTTCACGGGCACGAAGACACGTTTCTGTGTGGCGTCCTTCACGTCGGACTGGCTGTTCCCCACTGCCGACTCGCGCGCGATCGTTCATGCGCTCAATGCGGCCGGCGCCTCGGTCTCCTTCGTCGAACTGGAAAGCGACAAGGGGCACGACGCCTTCCTGCTGGAAGAGCCCAATCTTTTCGCGACGACACGCGGCTTCATCGGCGCGGCGGCACGGGCACGCGGACTGTGAGGATGCGGAAACTCCGTCATTCCGGGGCATCGCGCAGCGATGAGCCCGGAACCCAGAACCGATGCCGTTCATTCAGAGGGCGTCGGCCGGCAGGCGGCTTGATGACCGGAAACCGCGGTTCTGGGTTCCGGGCTCGCCCCGGCGGGGCGCCCCGGAATGACGGGGGCGGATCCCGCGCGCAAGAAAGCCTGTCCGGATGACCCTCCCCGACACCCAGACCAACCGAATCGACCTTAAGCTCGTCGCCGAGATGGTGCAGCCATGCACACGCGTGCTCGATGTCGGCTGCGGCGATGGCGCGCTGCTCGCTCTGCTGGCCGAGACCCGCAACGTCGATGCGCGCGGCATCGAGCTCTCGCGTGAGGGCGTGGCCGATTGCGTGACGCGCGGACTCTCGGTGATCCAGGGCGATGCCGACACCGACCTCGCCGACTACCCGGACGACAGCTTCGACTACGTCATCCTCTCCCAGACGATCCAGGCGACGCGCAATCCGCGGCTAGTGCTGGAGCAAATGCTGCGGATCGGCCGGCACGCTATCATCTCCTTCCCGAATTTCGGGCATTGGCGAATGCGCAGCCAGGTGTTCTTCCAGGGGCGGATGCCGGTGACGGACGCCCTGCCCTATACGTGGTGGGACACGCCCAACATCCATTTCTGCACGATCCGCGATTTCGTTACGCTCTGCGACGTGATCGGCGCCAAGAAGGAGCGCGCCGTGGCGCTCGATGCCGCCGGCGGCAAGGTCGGCGTCAACGCGCCCTGGTGGTTCTGGAACCTGTTCGGCGCGCAGGCGGTGTTCCTGCTGAAGCGCTCCCGTCAAGCCTGAGACGGACGCCGGAACGCGACATCGTACAGCCCGGCCGGCTGGAAGGCGAAGAAGGCCATGGGCCAGTTCGCCGCGCGGGCGAAATCGGTCGCCGCCCGGTGGACGCCGTATCGGCCGAGCCACGGGTCGATATGGGCGAAGTCGTTGAAGGCCAGATAGCCGCCCGGCTTGACCTTGGGTGCCGCGGCGAGCGCATCGCGGTGGCAGCCTTCGTAGGAATGGTCGGCGTCGATGTAGATGAAATCGAAATGCCCGTCCGGAAAGGTCGCGATCACCTCGTGGGTCAAGCCCAGATGGCGGATGACCTCGGGCCCGGCCAGGCTTCGCGGATCGAACCAGGAATCATCGATGTCGATGAGGTGCAGCTCGGCCGGGTTGCTGCGGGCCAGGATATCGCGGGCGAAATCGCCGCGATAGGTGCCGAGCTCGGCGATCCGCCCTCCCTTCGGCAAAAGATCGAGCATCGCCTCGCGCGAGGCACAGAAACGACAATCGGCGAGCAGTGCGTCCGGCAACGGCCCCGAGCACGGCACATCACCGAGGCTTCGCGCGACGCGATAGGCACGGCGCACCGGAGCCGGCAGGCGCGTACGCACCCGCATTTCCAGCCGTTTCAAGGTTTCCCGCAGCAAGAACTCTCCTCTTCGCGCTCAAAGCCGCCGCAAGGCGTTAGCAGAGAAGGGCCGCCGCCGCCAAGCTCCGAGCCGGCGGCGCTCACAGCCGCGATCCCGACGAGGGAGCGGGATACGCCGAAGCGTGTCCGCCCCGGCGCCGTGATCCTCAGTTCAACGCCACACCCGCCGGCCGCTTCTCCTTCACGCCGGGAACGGAACCCAGCATCAGCGAGCCCGGGCCGACGGTGACGGGGACCGTCTCGCCGTCCACGATGTCGCCGGCGAGGATCGCTTCCGCCAGCGGGTCCTGTACCGACTTCTGGATCACGCGCTTAAGCGGACGCGCGCCATAGGCCGGGTCGTAGCCCTTCTCCGCCAGCCACTCGCGCGCTTCCTTGGAGAGCTCGAGCGTGATCTTCCGATCGGTCAGAAGCTTCGCGAGGCGCGCCATCTGGATATCGACGATCGCGCCCATGTCCTGCCGCCGCAGGCGGTGGAACAGGATGATGTCGTCGATCCGGTTCAGGAACTCCGGTCGGAAAGCATGGCGGACCACGCCCATGACCTCGTCGCGAACCGCGTCGCTGTCCTGCCCCTCGGGCTGGTTCACCAGATACTCCGAACCGAGGTTCGAGGTCATGATGATCAGCACGTTGCGGAAATCGACCGTGCGACCCTGCCCGTCGGTCAGGCGCCCGTCGTCGAGGACCTGCAACAGGACGTTGAACACGTCCGGATGCGCCTTCTCGACCTCGTCGAAGAGCACGACCTGATAGGGCCGGCGGCGCACCGCCTCGGTCAACGCCCCGCCCTCCTCATAGCCGACATAGCCGGGAGGCGCGCCGATCAGCCGGGCGACCGAGTGCTTCTCCATGTATTCGGACATGTCGATGCGCACGAGCGCCGTGTCGTCGTCGAACAGGAACGAAGCCAGCGCCTTGGTCAGCTCGGTCTTGCCGACGCCGGTGGGGCCGAGGAACATGAAGGAACCGATCGGGCGGTTAGGATCCTGCAGGCCGGCACGCGCCCTGCGGACGGCGGTCGAGACCGCTTCCACCGCCTCGCGCTGGCCGACGACGCGGGAGGCCAGAACCTCCTCCATGCGCAGCAGCTTCTCCTTCTCGCCTTCGAGCATGCGGTCGACCGGCACACCGGTCCAGCGACTGACGACCTGCGCAACATGGTCCGGCGTTACGGCCTCCTCGACCATGCCGGCATCGTCGCCCTTCGCCTCGACCTCCGCGAGCTGCTTTTCGAGCCCGGGGATCTCGCCATAGGCGAGCTCGCCGGCGCGCTGGTACTCACCCTTGCGCTGGGCCTGGGCGAGCTCGTTGCGGGCATTGTCGAGCTTCGTCTTGATCTCCGCGGCCTTGCCGAGCTTGTCCTTCTCGGCCTTCCACTTGGTGGTGATCGTGTCGGAGCGCGTCTCCAGATCGGCCAGCTCGGATTCGAGCCGCTTCAGCCGCTCTTTCGAGCCCGCGTCGCTTTCCTTCTTCAGCGCCTCCTGCTCGATCTTGAGCCGGACGATCTCGCGGTCGATCGAATCCAGCTCCTCGGGCTTGGAATCGACCTGCATGCGCAGCCGGGCCGAGGCCTCGTCGACAAGGTCGATCGCCTTGTCCGGCAGGAAGCGGTCGGTGATGTAGCGGTTCGACAGCGTCGCGGCCGAGACCAGCGCCGAGTCGGTGATGCGGACGCGATGGTGCTGCTCGTACTTCTCCTTCAGGCCGCGCAGGATCGAGATGGTGTCCTCGACCGTCGGCTCGTCGACGAAGACGGGCTGGAAGCGCCGCGCCAATGCGGCGTCCTTCTCGACGTATTTGCGGTACTCGTCGAGCGTGGTCGCGCCGACGCAATGCAGGTCGCCGCGCGCCAGCGCCGGCTTCAGCAGGTTCGACGCATCCATCGCGCCGTCGGTCTTACCGGCGCCGACGAGGGTGTGCATCTCGTCGATGAACAGGATGACGCCGCCATCCGAGGAGGAGACCTCGGTCAGCACGGCCTTCAGCCGCTCCTCGAACTCGCCGCGATATTTCGCGCCGGCGATCAGCGAGCCCATGTCGAGCGCGAGCAGTTCCTTGTCCTTCAGGCTCTCGGGCACGTCGCCATTGACGATGCGCAGCGCGAGGCCCTCGGCGATGGCGGTCTTGCCGACGCCGGGCTCGCCGATCAAGACCGGGTTGTTCTTGGTCCGGCGCGAGAGAACCTGGATGGTGCGGCGAATCTCCTCGTCGCGGCCGATGACCGGGTCGAGCTTGCCGTCGCGGGCCGCTGCGGTCAGGTCACGCGCGAATTTCTTCAGCGCATCATAGGCCTGCTCGGCCGACGCGGAATCGGCGGTACGGCCCTTGCGGATCGCCTCGATTGCGGCGTTAAGCGCCTGCGGCGTGACGCCGGCCTTGGAGAGCGCCTTGCCGGCCTCGGTGTCCTTCTCGATCGCAAGAGCAAGCAAGAGCCGCTCGACCGTGACGAAGCTGTCGCCGGCTTTCTCTGCCGCCTTCTCGGCGGTGTCGAAGACGCGGGCGAGGCCTGGCGTCAGGTTGAGTCCGCCGGAGCCGCCCGAGACCTTCGGCAGCTTCGCCAGCGCCTGGTCGACGAGTTGCAGCGCGACGCGCGCCTGACCGCCGGCCCGGTCGATCAGACCCGCCGCCATGCCTTCGTTGTCGTCGAGCAGCGCCTTCAGCAAATGCTCGGGCGTGAACTGCTGGTGCCCCTCGCGCAACGCGATGGTCTGGGCCGCCTGCAGGAAGCCTTTCGCCCTGTCGGTATATTTCTCGATATTCATTCAGATCACTCCGCCCGCAGGCTGCGCCCCGTGGCGACGCGAACCTGCTGCCTTTCATCAGGATAGGGCGCCGCGATGGGCCGCCCTTCGCCCTCCAAGATAGTGTGACATTGGCGCAACGGAAGAGGGCCTCCGCACAATTGACCTGGCGCATGCGGCAGGCACAGATCGGGCATGGCCGGGACCAAGCGACAGCAGGCGATTCGTCGGGCGTTGAGGGCGCTGGCGCCCGGCATCCCGTTGTCCGACGCCGAAGCGGTGGTCACGCTGGCGGAACGGCGGCACATGAAGGGCCTGCCTCCTTCCACCGCGCTCTGGCTCGCGCTCGGCAGCCATGTCCGCCACGTCCATACCGACTACGAGCGCCTGCTGGCCGAAGGCTACGATCGCGACGCCGCCCGCTTCTTCGTCGCCGACGAGACCGATGCAGCGCTTGCCGGCTGGGGCTGCCAGCGCTCGGTCAGCGACGCAGAGGACGAGCCGGATTGATCGAAACGGATACAAGAATTGATCTGTCAGGACCGGCCGCCGAGGCTATTGTCCGCCACCCTGTCTTGCCGAGTTCGACCATGCGCATCGAAACGCTCTATCGCTACCCCGTGAAGGGGCTCTCGCCGGAACGGCTCCAGCGCGCCGAGCTGCCGACGGAGGGGTATTTCCCCGGCGACCGACTGTTCGCCATCGAGAACGGCGTGTCGGGCTTCGATCCTGCCGAACCGGTGCACCAGCCGAAGATCAAGTACCTCATGCTGATGCGCAACGAGTCGCTCGCCCGGCTGCGCAGCCGCTATGACGACGCGAGCGCCGATCTCGTCATCAGTCAGGATGGCGAGGAGGTCCTGCGTGCCGCGACGGGAAGCGAGGCCGGCCACACGGCCATCACCCGTTTCTTCGAGGGCTTCATGCCAGACGAGCTGCGCGGAGAGCCGAAGCTGCTGACGGCCCCACCGACCTACCGCTTCACGGATTCCCGTTCGGGCTTCGTCTCGATCATCAACCTCGCCAGCGTTGCCGATCTCGAACAGCGCCTCGGCCGGCCCGTCGATCCTCTGCGCTTTCGCGGCAACCTGATGGTGAGCGGGCTCGCGCCCTGGGCCGAGAACGATCTCGTCGGCCGCGACCTCTCCGGCCCGGGCGGCCTGCAACTGCATGTGATCAAGCGGATCGAACGCTGCGCCGCCACCAATGTCGACCCCGAAACCGGCGCGCGCGACATGCAGATCCCGAAGGCGCTGATGAAGAATTACGGCCATGTCGATTGCGGCATCTACTGCCGCATCGTCGCCGGCGGGACGCTGCAGGAAGGCGACGTGCTGGCGCCGGCACAAGTGCCGGCCGAACTCGGCATCGCCTGAGCAAGAGCCCAACAGAAAAGGGCCCTCGCGGGCCCCTTTCCAAACGTATCGATCAGTCGTTCCGGCTTACTCGGCCGAACCATCCGTCTCGGAACCGAGTGCATCCATGACCTCGCGCGGCGAACGGCGGCGACGCGTGCGCTTGGGCGCCGCCTCCCCCGCAACCTCACTCGCGGGATCCGACGGAGCGGCAACCGGCTCGGCCGGCGCAGTCTCGACCGGCTCCGGCGCCGGGACGCGCACGGGGTTGGTCAAGAAGGACGGCAGCGCGGCGGCGACGTCATCGCCCGCATCGCTCTCGACCTCACGCTCGCGACGCGGACGGCGCTCGCGCTGGGGACGCTCGGGGCGCCGTTCGCTCTGGATCTGCTCGGGAGCAGCCTCGGCCGGAGCGTCGCCACCGACAGGGATATCGGAACGCGGCGCATCGGGACGTGGCGCGTAACCGCCGGGAACACCACCCTGCCCCGCTTCGGCATTGCGATCGAAGCGGCGCTCGCCACGATCCTGACGATCGAAGCGACGGTCGTTATTGTTGTTGGTGTTGGTGTTGTTGCGGTCGTTGTTATTGAAGCGCTCGCGGCGGTTCGGCCGGTCGAAACGCTGGCCGCCCTGCTGCTGACCGTCACCGGCCTCGCCTTCGACACGCTGGCTGTGGCCGTTGTAGCCATTCTGGCCGTTATGCCCGTTCGGCGCGCGGAAATCAGGCTGCGGCCCGCTGCCGGGCTGGAACGCGCCTGGCTGGAAGGACTGGCCGTCATCGTCGCCTTCCTCGTCGCCCTCTTCCGCATCCTCGTTGAAGGCGCGGTTCGGCGGGAACGAATGGCCGAACTGCTGGGCCATCTGCTCCTGCGCGGCGAGCAGGATGCGATAATAATGCTCGGCGTGCTGGAAATAGCCTTCGGCCGCGACCGTATCGCCCGAAGACTGGGCGTCACGCGCAAGCTGCAGATATTTCTCTGCGACATGCTGTGCCGTGCCCCGGACCTTTACGTCCGGACCGTTCGACTCATAGCTACGCTGCAGTGGATTTGGAGATTTGCGGTTACCGTTATTGTTGTTGCCACTATTATTGTTACGGCCGCGCATACGCCGGTTCTGACCTGGTCTCATTCGCGTCTGTCTCGCGCTCTTTGCTCAAAGCAACCGTGGTGCCGTCATGCGCGTTGCGACACACAGCGGGTTGCGACGCTGCGTCGGCTTGAGTTGACCCGAAGGGGCGATACGCCGTTTCTGGTCTTCACGCGCTCTTTTCCAAAAAAGGGGCCTTAACCCCATGAGCCGATCGGCGCCACAACGCCTTCGGGGCTCCATCCGGCTTGTCAGCTACATCGTTCCAGGAAGACGCCTGCAAACGATGCCGAGTTCGAGCAAATCCTGTACGATCGGGAACTGCCCAGAGGCTCGGCTCTGACGCCACCAGCTTCGGCTGAATGCTGCATAGCTGCTTTTGGCGGCCTCTCCAAGCGAAATCGACCAAAAGCCTGTGCATTCTCAAGCGACCGTGAAGATCAGCGCCCTTTCATGCCCACCGAGATCGCTCCTGCTGCCCAGGAATTCGAGCCCGCCTTCGCGCATCAGAGCGACGACGTCCGTGCCCTGCCCGGCCCCGATCTCGAAGACGATGATGCCGCCCGGCGCAAGCAACGCAGGCAAGGTCCGGGCGAAGATTCGATAGGGCTTCAGACCGTCACTTCCGCCGTCGAGCGCCAGAAGCGGGTCGTGCTCGCGCACCTCGACGGACAAGGTGGCGATCTCGGCCGACGGGATATAGGGCGGATTGGAAAGAATCACATCGAAGCGACCGGCCAGACCCTCCGTCCAGTCGCCTTGCCTGAACGTCGCACGCTCCGCCATGCCATTGAGGGCCGCATTGCCGGCGGCCGTAAGCGCGGCCTCCTCCGACAGATCGACGCCGAGCCCTGTCGCACGCGGCAACTCGCTCAGGAGCGCAATGAGGAGGCAGCCCGTGCCGGTGCCAAGGTCGAGAAGCGACAGGGGTTCGTGGCGGCGGTCGACCAGCTGCTTCAAAGTCGCTTCGACGATTGTTTCGCTATCGGGCCGCGGCTCCAGCGTCGCGGGCGAGAGTCGGAACGGCAGGCCCCAGAATTCGCGCTCGCCGAGAATCCGCCAGACCGGCTCGCCTGCGAGGCGCCGGCTTGCGAAGCCATCCAGCCGCGCAAGTGCCTCAACCGGCAGGAGCATGTCGGGATCGGGGTTCTCGGTGGCAAGGCTGCCTTCGACGAGAAGACGAGCGTCCAGTCCCGGCGTCGCCGAGCCGGCTCGCAGGAGACGTTGCACAAGAAGACGCCGCGCCTCCCTTACGGTCGGCACGGCGCCCTCCCCTGACCAATCGATGCCGGCGGGCGAACCGCGCGCCGGATCCGAATCGCCTATTAGCTGTTGCCCTGCATCTTCTGGTCGACGCACAGCTTCATCTTGGTGTTGATGGAAGCCTTGCTTTCGCGGGCACCCTTCATCTCCATCTGGCAAGCCTTGCGTGCCTGCGACTGGGTCATAGCACCCTGTATCGCTGCCGGCTGGCCGGAGGTCATCTTCTGAAAGGTCTTTTCCTGAGCCTGCGAGGCGCCGCTCATCGCGAGCGCCATCATGCCGGCCATCGCGACTGTCGAAATCGTCTTGATCATGGGAGGGTCCCCCCTTTGCTGGTGTCAATACGACATCAACGCCGGCAGGGTGATTTGGTTTCATCGCCACGCTTTCACGACGACCCTTCTTCCGCCAGCAGCCTTGCCTGATGCTCGGCGGTCAGCGCATCGACGACCTCGTCGAGAACAAGACCCTGCATCATCTCGTCGAGCTTGTAGAGCGTCAGGTTGATGCGATGGTCGGTGACCCGCCCCTGCGGGAAATTATAGGTCCGGATGCGTTCCGAGCGATCGCCCGAGCCGACCTGCGAGCGCCGGTCCGCCGACCGCTCGGCATCGATCCGCATGCGCTCCATGTCGAAGAGCTTCGCGCGCAGCAACTCATAGGCCCTTGCCTTGTTCTTGTGCTGCGAGCGCTCGTCCTGGACCAGCACGACGGTGTTGGTCGGGATGTGAGTCAGGCGTACCGCCGATTCCGTCTTGTTGACGTGCTGGCCGCCGGCACCGCCCGAACGCAGCGTGTCGATGCGGATATCGGCGTCGTCGAGCGTGACATCGACTTCGCTCGCGAGCGGCAGGGTCGCCACCGTCGCAGCCGAGGTATGGATGCGCCCGCTCGTTTCGGTGTCCGGCACGCGCTGGACGCGATGGACGCCGGATTCGAATTTGAGGCGGGCATAGACGCCGCGGCCGTTGATCTCGGCGATGACTTCCTTGTAACCGCCGACCGTACCTTCGCTCTCGGACAGCACATCGACGCTCCAGCCCTTCTGGGCGGCGTAGCGCTGGTACATGCGCAGCAGATCACCCGCAAAGAGCGAGGCTTCGTCCCCACCCGTGCCGGCGCGGATCTCGAGGATGACGCCGCGCTCGTCGGCGGCGTCCTTCGGCAGCAGCGCGATCAGGATTTCGCGGGCGCGCGCCTCGATTTCGACTCGGGCGGCGTCGCGCTCCTCATAGGCTAGATCGCGGAACTCGGCGTCGGTGGCGGGGTCGGCGATCAGGGACTCCGCTTCGTCGAGCGAGAGCTGAGCCTGCCGCCAGGCGGCGATCGCCGCGACGACCGGATCGAGCTCGGAGAGTTCCTTGGCGAGTTCGACGGTCCGCACGGGATCGCTCGCGTGATTGATCTCCTCGGTCGCAGCGGCATGGCGCGCCACGATGCCGTCGAGACGATCCTGGGGAAGCTGAAGGGACATGGAGAACTCTTGAAACGATGGGGAAAAGGCCGCGGAGCGAGAACAAGCGTCGCTAGACCGGGACCTTGAACTCGGCAGCGAAGGCGGCGAGATGCGGGCGCAGGCTGGTGGCGCCCTCGGGCGAAGCGAGCATCCAGTCCATGCGCTCGCGCAGCTTGCCGACATCGAGCACGCGCAGCATCGCCTTGACCGGGCCGATCGACGCGGCCGACATCGAGAAGCCGCGATAGCCCAGCCCTATCAGGGCCATGGTCTCGAGCGGCTTGCCGCCCATCTCGCCGCAGACGGTCACCGGGCAGCCGGTTTCCGAAGCGGCTTCGACGATCCGCCGCAGAGCCCTCAGCGCTCCGACGCCGAGCGGATCGAAACGATCAGCGACGCGCTTGTTCTCGCGATCGGCCGCAAACAGGAACTGCATGAGGTCGTTGGTGCCGATCGACAGGAAATCGGCCTCGCGCGCGATCTCCGGCAACTCGAACAACAGCGAGGGAACCTCGACCATCACGCCGACGCGCAGGTCGCGCGGCGGGGCAACGCCCTGCTTCTCCAGCATCGCCTGCTCGCGGCGGATGATCATGCGGGCGCGGCGAAACTCGTCCGTCGTCGCCACCATCGGCAGCATGATCTTGAGATCGCGCCCGGCGCCGGCGCGCAGCATCGCGCGGAGCTGTGCGCGTAGCAGCCGCGGCTTGTCGAGGCCGATGCGGATCGCCCGCCAGCCCAGCGCCGGGTTCTCCTCCTCGACGCGCTCCATATAGGGCAGCACCTTGTCGCCGCCGATGTCGAGCGTGCGGAAGGTCACGGGCAGTTCCCCCGCCGCGTTCAGCACCGCGGCGTAGAGGGCCTGCTGCTCGGCGGTGGTCGGCATGTGCTGCGCCACCATGAACTGCAGCTCGGTGCGGAAAAGGCCGATACCGGAGGCGGCGGTCGCCTCGATGTTCGGCATGTCGACGATCAGGCCGGCATTGATCTGCAGCGTGATCTCGATGCCATCCCTGGTGGCGGACGGCAGCTGCTTCAGCTTCTCGTACTGCTTCTGCTTGCGGGCGCGCAGCCGGGCCTTGTCCTTGTAGGCGTTCTCGACGTCCGGCTGGGGACGGATCTGCACCTCGCCGGCCTGGCCGTCGACGATGATCGCATCGCCCACCTGGACGAGGGCGGTGGCGTTCACGACCTCGCCGACCGCAGGAATGCCGAGCGCCCGCGCGACGATCGCGATATGGCTGGTCGGGCCACCCTCCTCCAGCACGAGGCCGCGCAGATGCGACCGATCATAGTCGAGCAGCGCGGCTGGCCCCATCGAACGGGCGACGAGAATGGCATTTTCCGGCAGATTCTCGCGCGCGACACCGTTCGCCTTGCCGACGAGGGTGCGCAGCAACCGGTTGGCGAGGTCGTCGAGATCATGCAGCCGCTCCCGCAGATAGGGATCGGTCTGGCGCAGCATCTTGGCGCGGGTGTCGGATTGGACGCGCTCGACGGCGGCCTCGGCGGTCAGGCCGGTCACCACGACCTCGCGCATGCGGCGCAGCCAGCCCTGGTCGTGAGCGAACATGCGGAAGGTCTCGAGCACGTCGCGGTGCTCGCCGGTATGGGCAACGTCGCCGCGCTCCACCAGCTCGTCGATCGAGGCGCGCATCTCGCCGATCGCGGCTTCCAGGCGCCCGATCTCGGCGGCAGGATTCTCCGCGATGAGGTTGGTGATGGCGACGCGCGGCTCGTGCAGGACGGCATGGCCGAGGCCGACGCCATCGGCCAGCGCGACGCCGACGCCATGGATCGGCCGGTCGAGGCCGATGGAGGCACCGGGCGCGGCCAGGGACTTCAGCCCGCCGGCCGCGATCATCTCCGCCATCAGCATGGCGGTGGTCTGGAGGGTCTCGATCTCCTCTTCCGAGTAGATCCGCGTGGCCCGGTTCTGGATGACGAGCACGCCCATGACGGCGCCGCCGCGCAGGATCGGCACGCCGAGGAAAGAGCGATAGACCTCTTCGCCCGTCTCCGGCCGGTAGGAGAAGGAGGGATGCGCCTGCGCGTCCGAGAGCGCCAGCGGCTCCGCCTCGCTCGCGATCAGGCCGACGAGGCCCTCGCCGGCGCGCATGGTGGTGAGGTGAACGGCTTCGCGATTGAGGCCTTCGGTGGCGTAGAGCTCGAGCGAGCCGTCCTCACGCAGGACATAGACTGAGCAGACTTCCGCGACGAGATTGCCGGCGATCAGGACGACGAGCCTGTCGAGCCGCTCCTGCGGGCTGATCGATGCCGCCATGACCTCGCGGAGGCGGCGCAACAGAACGCCCGGTCCTCCGAGAGCACCTCGCATCGATCTCAGCCCTCCGCCCGCCTCCTCAGCCATCGACGATACGATGCCTGTCCAGACCTGAGTCGCCCAACCCGGTCCTGCTGCCTTCTAGCGACCAAAGACCTTATTCGGCAAGAGCCGCGAGCAGGCTGTGAAACATCACCCCAAGATTTCGACCGCTTTTGCGATGGTTGGGCAAAGGTCTCATGACTGCACCAGCGCCAGATGAGGAGCGGCGGCCGCCGTTCCTTTCCGCCGTGATGCTGCCGAGACCTTGCGCCCCTTGGCCACTTGCGGCGGCCGCTGGACAATGGCCGCGTCGCCGCGCACGCCCCGCCGCACGCCCGTCTTCGCTTTCCTGGGCTCGGCTTCCTCAATCGGCACGTTGCCGTCTCCCGCCAATACGGCCAGATAGCGCTGCGTCCACCAGTCGATATCCGTGGCGGCGATCGTCGCGTAGAGCGCCTCGAAACGGCGTATGCGCTCCGATTTCGGCATGGCGAGGGCCGTGCGGATCGCTTCCGCCACCTCATGGGTGTCGTAGGGGTTGACGATCAGCGCCTCGCGCATCTGATGAGCGGCGCCGGCGAAGCGCGAGAGAACGAGCACGCCTGGATCGGCTGGATCCTGCGCCGCGATATACTCCTTCGCCACGAGATTCATGCCGTCGCGCATCGGCGTGACCAGCCCGACCTGAGCGCGGCGATAGAAACCGGCGAGCGCACTGCGCGAATAGGCCTTCTTGACGACGCGGATCGGCGTCCAGTCGAACTCGCCGAGCTGCGCGTTCAAACGGCCCGCGACCTCGTCCGAAAGTCGGTCGAGCTCGGCATATTCGGGCACGTCGCTGCGCGAAGGCGGCGCGATCTGCAACAGGCTGACCCTGCCGCGATGCTCGGGATGGCTGCGCATGAAATCGCCGAAGGCTTCGAGGCGCTGCACGATGCCCTTCGAATAGTCGAGCCGGTCGACGCCGACGACGAGCTTGCGCTCGCCGAGCGATTCCCGCGTGGCGCGCAGCGGCGTCGGCGCCTGCCGCGTCGAGGCGGCGGCGAGGCGGCGAAACGATTCGACATCGATGCCGATCGGGAACGCTTGTACCGCAGTTTCGCGTGTGCCGAGCCGGACGCGCTGCCCGTCGGTGCGGCCGCCGCACAACGACACCAGCCCGCCGATCAGGTTGCGGGCATCGACCTCCGTCTGCATGCCGACCAGATCGTAGGCGGCAAGCGTGCGGATCAGCGTCGCGCTGAACGGCAAGGCCCCGATCACGTCGGCCGACGGCCAGGGGATGTGATGGAAATAGCCGATCCGATTGTTGACGCCGCGCCGGCGCAGTTCGGCGGCCAGCGGGATCAGGTGATAGTCGTGGATCCAGATGATGTCGTCGGGCTGGATCATGGCCGCCAGCGCCTTGCCGAAGCGGCGGTTGACGCCGAGATACCCCATGTAGTCGCTGCGCCGGAAATCCGTCAGCCCGAGCCGGTAGTGCATCAGGGGCCAGAGGGCCCGGTTCGAGAAGCCGAGATAATAGCTCTGCCGCTCGGCCTCGCTGAGATCGGTCACGGCGTAGGTCACGTTGCCGCGCTGGATCTGCTTGATCTCGTTCGTAGCCGTTTCGCTGATGTTGCCGCTCCAGCCGAACCACAGCCCTCCGCGCTGCTCGAGAGCCTCGCGCAACGCCACCGCGAGCCCGCCTGCCGTTGCCTTTTCGTGACGATCAGGGATGGTGACGCGGTTCGAAACGACGATCAGGCGCATAGCGACGAATTTCTCCAGGGGGGCCGCCCGATTTTCGCCATCGGCGGCAGGAACAGAACGCCCGCAAAGGCGTAATGTTTCCGGGGTGCAGAGCTGGCCGCATGGCGAAGCGGGGGCAGCCCTGCGGTGAAATCGTGGTCGCCACTATCAGGCGATGAGTAGAGCGAGGCAACCCCAAGGACGTTTTTTCCGCGCCGTGGGCCCGCACGGCGCAGAGCGAAAGGATTGCCAGCGAAGGCAGCCGTTCTTCTGCCGTCTTCCCTGTCCAGATAGAGAACGATGACGATATTGATCGAAACGGAAACTGTTCCCGGCACCCGCGATATCGATGCGGGGGCGCAGCAGATCGCTCTGTTTTTGGACTTCGACGGAACGCTCGTCGAAATCGCGCCGTCGCCGGAGGACGTTCAGCTCGATCGGCGCGTTGCTCCGGCGCTCGAAGCCTTGCGCCAGCAGCTCGGCGGCGCGCTCGCGCTCGTCTCCGGGCGCCCCATCGCCTTCCTCGACGAGATGCTCACGCCGTATCGGTTCGACATCGCCGGCCTGCACGGGGCGCAGATAAGGCAGGGCGACGAGATCCGCTCCCAATCCGATGTCCCGGAGAATATGCGCGAGGCCGTGCGCGACCTCGTCCGGTTCGCCAACAGCCATGTCGGCATCATCGTCGAAGACAAGCGCATCTCGGCTGCGCTGCATTGGCGGCTCGCGCCGGAACTGAAGGACGAGGCGCTCGATCTGATGCGCAAGGCCGCGGCCAAGCTCGGACCGGGCGTGCGCCTGCAGGAAGGCAAGTCCGTGGCGGAGCTGGTTCCGGCCGGGGCGAGCAAGGGCAACGCCATCGCCTGGCTGATGGCGACGCCGGCTTATGCGGGGCGGCGCCCCGTCTTCATTGGCGACGACATCACCGACGAGGACGGCTTCGAGGCTGTCAACGCCATGGGCGGCCTCTCGATCCGGATCGGCGCCGACCGGGAAAGCCTCGCCGCAATCCGGCTCGCTTCACCGACCGCCTTGCGGCATATCCTTCTTGAAGCTGCCGAGAACGGCGGCCTCACTGCCTCCAGCTTTTCCCAGGACTGATCATGACCGTAACGACTTCGGCTGCGGGGCAGCACTCCGCCTCGCTCGACCTTGGCGTGATCGGCAACTGCTCGATCGCCGCGCTCATCGACCGGCGCGCCCGCATCGTCTGGGGCTGCTTTCCGCGCTTCGACCGCGACCCGGTGTTCTGCTCTCTGATCGACAACCAGGCCGATGACGGCAACGCCGAGCCCGAGAAAGGCTTCTTCGGCATCGAACTCGTCGGCATGACCCGCTGCGAGCAGGGCTATCTCGACAATACCGCGATCCTCTCCTCGGTGCTCTCGGACGACCAGGGCAACGCCATCGAGATTCTCGACTTCGCGCCACGCTTTGTGCGTTACGAGCGCTCCTTCCGTCCGCCGCAGCTCGTGCGCCGCGTGCGGCGGATTTCGGGCCGCCCGCGTATCCGCGTCCTGGTCAAGCCTTGCCTCGGCATCGGCGAGGAGCCGGACGAATTCACGCGCGGGTCCAACCATGTCCGCTTCGTCGGCGCCGACCAGACCATCCGGCTGACCACGAACGCACCGCTCTCCTATGTCGTGGAGAGCACGCCCTTCGCCGTCGACCAGTCCTATTCCTTCTTCATCGGCTCCGACGAGGCGCTGCGCGCCGAGATCGAGACCACGTCCCGCGAGTTCCTCGACAAGACCACGGACTACTGGCGCGACTGGGTTCGTTCGCTCTCGATCCCCTTCGAATATCAGCGCGAGGTGATCCGCGCGGCGATCACGCTCAAGCTCTGCTCCTTCGAGGAAACCGGCGCGATCGTGGCGGCGCTGACGACCTCGATCCCGGAAGCACCGGGCACGCAGCGCAACTGGGATTACCGCTATTGCTGGCTGCGCGACGCCTATTTCGTCGTGCATGCGCTGAACCGGCTCGGCACGACGCGGACGATGGAGGACTATCTCGGCTTTATCACCAACATCGTCGACACCTTCTCGGAGAGCGGCGCCGAGCATCTGCCGCCGCTCTACCCGATCACGCGCGGCGGGACGCTGCTCGAATTCGAAGCCTCGAACCTGGCGGGCTATCGCGGGCACCAGCCGGTGCGCTTCGGCAACGGCGCGGCGACGCAGATCCAGAACGACGGCTACGGCGCGGTCGTGCTGGCGGCGACACATTCATTCTTCGACCGGCGCCTGATCCAGCCGGGCAAGGATACGTTGTTCGGCCAGCTTGAGCGCATGGGCGAGATCGCCATCGCCGTCTTCGACAAGCCCGATGCCGGCCCCTGGGAGCTGCGCGAGAAGGAGGCCGTGCATTCCTTCTCCAGCGTGATGTGCTGGGCCGCCTGCGACCGGCTCGCCCGTATCGCCGGCACGCTCGGGCGCGCCGACCGGAAGGAATACTGGAAGGGAGAGGCAAGACGGCTCAAGAACATCATCGCCGAGCAGATCTGGAACGAGGAGAAGGGGCATTTCGTCTCGACCTTCGGCGGATCCGAGCTCGATGCGACGCTGCTGCTGCTGGCCGAGCTCGGCTTCGTCAAACCGGACGACGCCCGTTTCATCGCGACCGTTGAGGCGATCGGGCGTGATCTGAAGCGGGGCGACCTGATGTTGCGCTACGCCACGCAGGACGATTTCGGCTTCATGCATACCGGCTTCCTGATCTGCGCCTTCTGGTACGTCGATGCGCTGAACGCCATCGGCCGCAGCGAGGAGGCTAAGGAGCTGTTCGATCGTATCCTCAAGCGGCGCAACAGCTTCGGCCTGCTATCCGAGGATGCCGATCTCAAGACCGGCGAGCTCTGGGGCAATTTCCCGCAGACCTATTCGATGGTCGGGCTGATCAATTCGGCGATGCGCCTCAGCCGCAATTGGGAAGAGGCCTTCTGAGCCCCGGCTCGCGCAGGGATCAGCGTGGCGAGCCGACGCGGAAAGCCACCGGGATCACGGCGTAGACCATCACCAGCACCATCGGCGGCACGGCCAGCGCCGTGACGCCCAATGTCGGCCAGCCCTGCGTGAACGGCATGATCGCCGCCAGCAGCACGTTGATCGCGGCATAGGCGCCGAGGGTGGCGACGACCAGAAAGCGCAGCCGAGCGAGAAATCGCGACAGAGAAGAAGGCGTGCCCATGAGAGTGACCCTGTCTGGAACGAAACGTATCGTTTCTATTTGATTGAATTAAACGGCCCGTTTCGTTATGTCAAGAAGCGGGCTGCACCGAAACCCGGAATGGTGGAAAGCATGACGGAGCCGAACACGAAGCGCCGCGCCTCGATCGGCGCACGACGCAGCCCAGAGACGGAGGCCGCCGTGAAGGCGGCGGCGCGGGCCCTTCTCGCGGAGAAGGGCTATGCGGGTTTCTCGATCGAGGAGGTCGCCCGCCGCGCCGGTGCCGGCAAGCCGACGATCTATCGCTGGTGGCCGAACAAGGCCGAGCTCTTCATCGCGATCTACGGAGCAGACAAGGACGCGGCGATCCCGGTGCCGGATACGGGATCGCTTCGCGACGATCTGCTGCGCTACACGAAGGACCTCTGGCGCTTCTGGCGCGAGGATACGGCGGGCCGTGTCTTCCGGGGGCTGATCGCAGAAGCCCAGACCAGCGAGACCGCCCTCGCCGCTCTGCGCTTCAAGTTCATGCCGGAGAGGCTGGCTTCACCCCGCAAGATGTTCGTCCGCGCCGCCGAGCGCGGCGCGTTCGCTGCCGAGGAGATCGACGACCGGCTCGAACTCTGGGTCGGCTTCAACTGGCTGCATGTGCTGACCGACCGGCTGAGCGAGGACGAGCCCTCGCTCCCGCGCAAGATCGCCCTGCTCTGCCGCTGAGCGCGGCTTATTCCACCCTGGCGGCAGCCCGCATCACGGCGAGTGCCAGCACCTGCGCCGCCGGCACGAGGCTCTCGACTTCCAGGAACTCGTCGGGCGTATGGGCCATGCCGCCGATCGGCCCGACGCTGCAGAGCGTCGGAGTGCCCTGCGCGGCGGTGAAGCCGGAATCGGCGCAGCCACCGGTGAACTCCGCCGTGACGCCAATGCCGAAGGCGGCGGCCGCCTCGCGATAGGTGTCATAGAGCGCGGCCGATTCCGGCGAGCGCTCGAGCGGCAGGAATTCGCCCTTGATCGAAAGAACGGCGCTGGTGCCCGCAACCTCGGGTGCCTCGACGATCGCCTTGATCTTGCCGACCATCTCGTCGCGCTGGGCGGCGGTGACATAGCGCAGGTCGATCTCGCACCAGGCGTGAGGCGCGATGGTGTTGACGGTCTGGCCGCCGCCGATCAGGCCGACATTGACGGTGACGCCCTTTTCCAGATCGGTGAGGCCCTGAAGCTTCGGGATCTTGTGGCCGAGATCAACGATGGCCGAGGCGCCCTTCTCGTAATTCGCGCCGGAATGGGCCGGCTTGCCGGTGAATTCGGCCCGCATGAAGACGCCGCCCTTTCGACCGCTGGTCACCGACTGCTCGTGATCCCTGGCGAAATCGGTGCCCGCCGGCAGGCGGCTGGGCTCGGCGTTGAAGACGCAGCGCGACTCGCGCGCCGCCGCCTCGATCACCGGCCGCGAGGATGGCGAGCCGATCTCTTCGTCGCTGGTGGTCAGCATCAGGATCGGCGCGGAAATTCCGCCGCATTCGGCGAAGGCGGCGGCGACGAAGGCCGAGATGACGATGCCGCCCTTCATGTCGGCGACGCCCGGCCCATAGGCGCGCGAGCCCTTGATGGTGAAGGGCCGGCGCGTCGGCTCGCCCTGCGGGAAGACGGTGTCGCGATGGCCTAGCAGCAGTACCGGCCGCTGGTCGTTGGCGGTCGGATTGGGCAGGCGCGCCTTCACCGCATCGCCGAAGCGGGTATCCGGCACGATCTCGACATCGAGCCCGTTCGCCTTGTGAAAGCGCGCGACGACCTCGCCGGCCCTGTCGACACCCGCCTTGTCGTAGGAGCCCGAGTCGGTATCGACCATCTCGCGCAGCAGCGCGACCATCCCTTCCTTGCGGCTCGCCAGCCACTCGGTGACTTTCTGTTCCTCGGGGGTCAAAGCGCTCATCGGCTCACTCGCAGTCGTTCCGCATGGGACAATGCAGCGAGCTTACTGGCTGCGGCCCCATGGGCAATGGCAGATGGCCGCGGCGATGCCATTCATGCCGCGCATGCCGCCCGCCCCGAGCAACTGCGGGCAACAAAAAGGGGCCGCGCAGAAAGCGCGGCCCCTTTTTTCGGTCGGCTTAGCGAATTACTCCGCCGCTTCCTGCGGCGTGTTCTCGGTCACCGAGATCGCCGGACGAGCCCGGCCATCCGATCTGGCGAGCGCGCGGCGCACGCCGTTGCCGTAATCCGGGTGGACCCGGTCGAAATGCGCGAGCTGGCGCTCCTCGATTTCCTGCGGGATGCCGCCCATCGCCGCAGCGATGTTGGAGAACAGGCGCTCCTTCTGGCCGGCGTTGAACAGGTTGAACAGCGCGCGCGGCTGGCCGTAATCGTCGTTGCCGATGCGGTGGTTGTAGCGGTCGGCATC
This sequence comes from Bosea sp. NBC_00550, assembly GCF_026020075.1. Taxonomy (NCBI): domain Bacteria; kingdom Pseudomonadati; phylum Pseudomonadota; class Alphaproteobacteria; order Hyphomicrobiales; family Alloboseaceae; genus Allobosea; species Allobosea sp. NBC_00550. The sequence goes on along the minus strand of NZ_CP102772.1, from coordinate 5,310,359 downwards.
GCCCGAGATCTTCAGCGGCGGCTCCTTGGCGGAGGGCTGCTCGACCGGGCCGCTGAAGGAGTTCGGCTCGTAATAGGCATTCGGATGGCCGGTGCGGATACCGCCATACGTGTTCATCTGGCCGTCGCGGTGATAGTGGTGCACCGGGCATTGCGGCTGGTTGACCGGGATGTTCTCGTAATGCGTGCCGAGCCGGTGGCGATGGGCGTCGGCATAGGAGAAGACGCGGGCCTGCAGCATCTTGTCCGGCGAGAAGCCGATGCCGGGCACGATGTTCGACGGCGAAAAGGCCGCGTTCTCGATCTCGGCGAAATAGTTCTCCGGGTTGCGGTTGAGCTCCATCACGCCGATGTCGATCGGCGGATACTCCGCATGCGGCCAGACCTTGGTGAGATCGAAGGGGTTGTAGGAGGTCTTCTCGGCATCCAGCTCCGGCATGATCTGGACCTGGACCTTCCACTTCGGAAACTCGCCGCGCTCCAGCGCGTTGAACAGGTCCTCCTGGGTGGATTCACGCGTCTTGCCGATGACCTTCTCGGCTTCCTCGTTCGTCCAGTGCTTGTGGCCCTGCAGGGTCTTGAAGTGGAACTTCACCCAATAGCGCTCGCCATTGTCGTTCCAGAACGAATAGGTGTGCGAGCCGTAGCCGTTGATGTGGCGCACATCGGTCGGCAGGCCGCGATCCGACATCAGAATGGTGACCTGATGCAGGCTCTCAGGGCTCAGCGACCAGAAATCCCACATCGCGGTGGGCGAGCGCATGTTGGTCTTGGGATGGCGCTTCTGGGTGTGGATGAAGTCGGGGAACTTCACGGGGTCGCGCACGAAGAAGACCGGCGTGTTGTTGCCGACGAGGTCCCAGTTGCCTTCCGGCGTGTAGAACTTGATCGCGAAGCCGCGCACGTCGCGCTCGGCGTCGGCCGCACCCATCTCGCCCGCCACCGTCGAGAAGCGCAGGATCAGCGGGGTCTCGGTGCCCGGCTGCAGAGCCTTGGCCTTGGTGTATTTCGAGATGTCGCCGGTGATCTTCAGCGTGCCATGCGCGCCCCAGCCCTTGGCATGGACGGCACGCTCCGGAATGCGCTCGCGGTTCTGGTGCGCCAGCTTCTCGATGAGCTGATAATCCTGGAGGAGAACCGGGCCGCGCTCGCCGGCCGTGATCGAATTCTGGTTGTCGGGAATCGGCGCGCCAGCCGTCGTCGTCATGGTGACGCCGGTCTTCGGGTTCCTCGGATCATTAGCGGACATGGCTCATTTCCCTCCTGACGAGCATTCAGCCGCCGCACAGCACGCACGGCGGTTTGGAATTGGAGGAAGTAACAGCGCTTTGTGACGACAATGTCCAATACCGTTTACGGCGGTCCACGATAAGTTTATCAAATCGCCATGATCACACTGAAGCAGCTTCGCTATTTCGCCGCTCTCGCCCGCTACCGCCATTTCGGCCGCGCTGCGCAGGAGTGCCATGTCAGCCAGCCGGCATTGTCGCTCCAGATTCAGGAGCTCGAAGCCTTTCTCGGCTGCCAGCTCGTCGAGCGCCGGCGCGGCGCCATCGCGTTGACCGAAATGGGCACGGAGATCGCCGAGCGCGGCCGCCGAATCCTGCTGGAGACGAGCGATCTCGTCGACCATGCCCGCCATCGCCGCAGCCTGCTCGGCGGCGAGCTCGATCTCGGCGTCATTCCCTCGATCGCGCCCTATCTGCTGCCGGCGACGCTGCCGCTGCTGCAGCGGCGCTACCCGGCCCTGGATCTGAGACTCCGCGAGACACAGACGGCGACCCTGCTCGATGACCTGATCGAGGGTGGGCTCGACGTCGCCCTGCTCTCGCTGCCGATCGAACGCGCCGGTATAGAAACCCTGCCGCTGTTCGACGATCCCTTCCTGCTGGCCGTGCCGGCTGAAGCCCAGCCCAACGCCGCCCCCTTCCGTCCGGATGCGCCGTTCGCCGGCGAGAATCTGCTGCTGCTCGAGGAAGGCCACTGCCTGCGCGACCAGGCGCTGAGCTTCTGCCGCACCACGCCCGGCGGCTCGCGCCGGCAATACGGCGCCTCCAGCCTCTCGACTATCATGCAGATGGTGGCCAACGGCTTCGGCACCACGCTGATGCCGGCGATGGCCCTGCCGATCGAATTCAGGCCGGACATGCCGGTCAGGCTCTTCCGCTTCGCGGCCCCAGGGCCGAGCCGCTCGATCGGCCTCGCATGGCGCCGGACCTCGCCGCGCAAGGCCGATTTCGAAGCGCTCGGCGCGATCCTGGCGGAGGTCGGCACCACGCTCACCGGCGACCGGCTGCCAGCCGCCGAGCCCGGCACGATCAAGCTGATCGCGGCCTAGTCGCCCGGCTCAGACCAGGCCGGCATACCAGGCCGCAACGTAGACGGCCGTACCCGCCGCCATCGGCACGAGCGGGTTGATCTTCGAGCGATAGGTCACGAACGCGGTCGCCGCCGTGATGACGAAACCGAAGAGGCCGGCATCGGCGGCGATCGTCGCGACAGCGCCGCTCGCGAGCATCAGGCCGAGCGCAATCGGCACCAGCGCCAGCGTGACGATCCGGACGATGCGGTTGTCGCTGAAGCGCTGCAGTCCGCGGCTGCTGGCGAGCGCCAGCAGCGAGGATGGGATCAACATGGCGGCCGTCGCGACCAGCAGGCCGCTCGTCCCGGCGACATGCCAGCCGACGATGCTGGCGAGCATGACATTCGGCCCCGGCGCCGTCTGGGCGATGGCGAAGAGGCGGGCGAAGGTCGGCGCGTCCATCCAGCCGAGGATGTCGACGATCTGGCGATGGATTTCCGGCACGACGGCATTGGCGCCGCCGATCGCCATCAGCGAGATCGTACCGAAGGTGATGACGAGCTGGCCGAAGACGCTGCGTTCCATCAGACCCGCCGCGCTCCCAATGAGGCCGCGGCAAGGCCGAGAGGCACCAGCACCAGCAAAGTCGGCAGCATCGGCAGCCGCAGCACGCCGATGGCGAGAAAGGCCGCAGCGGCCATCACCCAGGCCCAGCGGGCGAGACCGGCCTTCGTCAGAAGGCGCAAGGCCGTGCCGAGGATGAGCCCGGCGGCGCTCGCCGCCGCGCCCGTCAACGCCACCTGCGCCAGCGGGTGATCGGAAACGGCATCGTAGATGTTTGCGATCGCGACCAGCGAGAGCAGCGGCATCGCCATCAGGGCGAAGACGCAGGTCAGCGCCCCCATGGTCCCGCGAAAGCGGTCGCCGAGCATCACGGCGGCATTGACGGTGTTGGCGCCCGGCAGCGCCTGGCAGATGCCCATCAGCTCGGCATAGCCGCGATCATCCAGCCAGTTGCGCTCGGCCACGATGATATGGCGCGCCACCGGCCCGACGCCGCCGAAGCCCATCAATCCGATCTTGAGGAAACCGGTAAACAGCGCCGACAGGGAGGGCGGAGGCGCGTCCGTGGCGGTTTCGAGGGCTGACATCGACGGTTGCTAGCGCCGCGATTCCATCGCCATGCGCAGGGCGAAACCGGCGAGCACCGTGCCCATCAGCCAGCGCTGCACCAGAGACCAGAACGGCCGGGTGCGCAGGAAGAGCGCGATGCTGCCCGCCGCCGTCGCGATCAGCGCGTTGACGCTGCCGCTGACCAGGATCTGGACGAGACCGAGCACCAGCGACTGGCCGAGCACATGGCCAGCGGCCGGGTCGATGAACTGCGGGAGAAGCGCGAGGTAGAACATCGCGATCTTCGGGTTGAGCAGGCTGGTCAGGAAGCCCATGGCGAAAAGCTTGCGCGGCCCGTCATGCGGCAGGTCGCGGACATGGAAGGGCGAGCGAGCGCCCGGCCGTACCGCCTGCCAGGCGAGCCAGAGCAGATAGGCCGCGCCGCCCAATCTGAGCGCGTCATAGGCGTATGGGACGGCGAAAAGCAGCGCCGTGATGCCGAAGGCGGCGCAGAACATGTAGACGAAGACCCAGGATCACGCCGCAGAGAGAGATCAGCCCGGCGCCCCTGCCCTGCGCGATCGAGCGCGAGATCAGGTAGATCATGTTGGGGCCGGGCGTGAGCACCATGCCGAGAGCGATCAAGGCGAAGGTGACGAGAGTCGTCGTCTCAGGCATGGCGAAACGCTCCTGCGATGTCGAGCGCTTGGAGCATGGATCGGAAAGACCGACAATCGGCATCGCCGCAGGAGCGGCCATGCAGCCTTTCGATGGATTTGGGTAGCGGCCCGAAGCGCCTGGGCGGAACCGTAGAAGGTGCCAGCGGTTGTCGCCTGCAAGCGGATTGGGGGGAAACATGACGCTGTTCAGCCGGCTGCTCTACACGATCATCTCCTTCGCGCTGCTCGGGGCGTCGATCATATTGATCGGCGTCGCGGTCTGGCGGACATCCAACGGCTTCTGGACCGGCGACGGCGCGCTCGACACCATGCTCGACGCGATCGGCCTCGTGATCATCGCGGTCGCCGTCGCCGATGTCGGCAAGTTCCTGTTCGAGGAAGAGGTGATCGCCGATCGCGAGATGCGCCAACCGGCGGAAGCGCGGGGATCGCTGACCAAGTTCATGTCGATCATGATCGTGGCGCTCTCGCTGGAATCGCTGGTGCTGATCGCCAAGACTTCGCGCGAAACCATGCGCGACCTCGTCTATCCCGGCCTCTTGGTGTTGCTCGCCGTGCTGGCGCTTGTGGGGCTGGGTCTGTTCCAGAGGCTCAGCCAGAATGCGACGGCTGCCATGCCGCCGGATCGCGAGGAAAGCGAGGGCGAAGCCGAGAGCGTTGAATCGAGGCCCTCGACGCAAGGCCCCAAACGCGGGTCATCCCAGCCGAAGCGAAGCGCAGAGCCGGGATCCATGCCTGAGCCCATCCGATAGGCGTTCAGGCGCGCGTCATCCCGGGTCTCCCCGCGGTCGCCCGGGACGACGCCCGCCTGAAACGAAACGTCCTCACCGTGGCTCGTCGACGAGGAAGAGGTCAGTATCGTCCGGCTTGGCGCCGGCAGCGGTCAGCATCGCGTGGATCTGGCCGCGATGATGGGTCTGGTGATTGAACAGATGGGCGATCGCGAAGGCGCGTGGCTTGCCCATCTCGCGGCCGGCGGCGCCAGAGTACCAGATCAGCGTGCCGCGCAGCCAATCGGCCTCGATGCTCTCCGCCCAGGAGAGGATCGCCTCGTCGCGCTGGCGGCGACGCGCGCAGAACTGGGTCCAGTCCTCGAAATAGACAGCGGAATCGCGCCCGCCAACGGCCGGCTTCTCGCTGCCCGTCAGACGGCTGAGCCAGGTCTCGTCGGCCCAGAGCAGATGGTTGAAGGTGCCGTGGATCGACTTGAAGAAGGCGCCGCGGTCGAGCTTGCGCGCCTCGTCGCTCAGCCCGTCGGCCGCGGCCAGCAGGCTCCGGTTCTGCCAGGCATTGTAGCGGGCCAAGGTCTGGACAAAAGCGGGGTCGACCATGGCTGCCTCCTCGTCAGATGACGTTGGCCTCCTTCAGCGGCCTGCCCGCAACGATGCGCTCGTGGCCGAGATCGGCAAGGTCGAGCGAGCGATAGCGGCCATGCGCGATATACTCGGCGAGGCCGCGCCCGACCGCCGGTGATTGCTGCAGGCCGTGCCCCGAGAAGCCGTTGGCGAGGTAAAGATTCGGCAGGCCGATGGCAGGGCCGACGATGGCGTTATGGTCGAGCCCGCACATGTCGTAGGGGCCGGCCCAGGCGCGGCCGGGCTTGATCTGCTCGAAAGCCGGAATGCGATGAGCGAGCGATGGCCAGACCACTTCCTCGAAGAAGGCCCAGTCTATGTCCTCGGCGCCGGGATCGGTCTCGATCCATTCGACGTCCTGCTCCTGCGTGAGCGGTGAGCAACTGCCGATGAAGAGCTGGCCGTCGCTGCCGCGCTGACCCTCGGGCCGGCACCACGCGCCGGTCGCATCGATCAGCAGCGGGCAGTTCCCCACATCGCCCTTGCAGGTAAAGGTGAAGACGTAGCGCTTCATCGACTTCACGGGGATATCGATGCCGGCGGTGGCCGCGAGCCTTGCGCCATGGGTGCCGCTGGCGTTGACGACAGCGCCGCAGGCGATGCGGCTGCCATCCGCGAGTTCGACCGCGGTGACGCGCCCGCCTTCGCTGATGTAGCGGGCTACTTCGCCTTGCCGATATTCGACGCCGAGGCTGCGCGCCTTCTTGCGGAAGGCCTGGAGCAGGGCCCAGCCGTCGAACCAGCCCTCGCCGCTGACGCCGAAGGTGCCGCAGGCGAGATCATCGACATTGAGCCAGGGGAAGCGCTGCTTCAGGACGGCAGGATCGTAGAGGGCGATGTCGGCCCCCTCTGCCGCCTGCAGCTTCTGGTTGGCCTTGAGGATCGGCGCGCCGGCTTCGCTCGCGAGATAGAGATAGCCGCCTTCATGCAGGTCGATCGCCGGCACGTCGCCATCAACAGCCAGATGGCTGCCGATGCTGCGCAGGAAATCGATGCCGAAGAGCGAGATGCGGATGTTCACCGCGCTGGAAAACTGCTGGCGGATCGAGGCGGCCGAGAGCGCGGACGCCGAGAAACGGTAGGTCGGGTCCTTCTCGATCACCACGACACGGCCTGTGAAGCCGGGATCGGCTGCGAGATGATAGGCGACGGAGGAGCCGATCGCGGCACCGCCGCAGATCACGACATCGGCGCTTTCGGAGACGGGCGGCATGGCAGGCCTCGCGCGGACCGGCTCCGTGACGGAAAGCCGGGTTGGTGAATTTCGCGCATGAATGACTGAGGCTCGCGCGCTTGTCGAGAGGTGCTCTAAGTCGCCGGAGCACATTCTCCGAGCAGCCAGTCGCGGAAAGCCACCACGGTCGGCAGGTTCGCCTTCTCTTCGGGATAGACGAGATAATAGCCGTCCCTGCCCGTCACCGGCCGATCGATGGGGATGACCAGCGAGCCCGAGCGCAGTTCCTCCTCGACGAGGAAACGCGGCACGATGGCGAGCCCGAGCCCCGCCACCGCCGCCTGCGCGATCATGGCGAACTGCTCGAAGCGCGGCCCCATCAACGCCCGCTCGGGCGCCAACCCCTGCTGCTCCAGCCAGTTCGCCCAGGCGCGCGGCCGCGTCGATTGCTGGAGCAGCGGCACGCGCAGCATGTCGGCCGGGGCGACGATGCCGGCGCGCGCGATCAGGGACGGCGCGGCGACGGGCACGACCTCTTCTCCCATCAGCCGGTGCAGCCGCGCGCCGGGCCAATTCTCGGCGCCGAAATGCACGGCGGCATCGACCTGCTCGCGGGCGAAGTCGAAGGGGACGAGCCGCGTGGTGAAGTTGATGGTGATGCCGGGATGCGCCTCGGTGAAACGCGGCAGGCGCGGAATCAGCCAGCGCGTGCCGAAGGTCGGCAAGGTGGCGAGGTGGAGCACGCCGGCGGCCCCGCGGAAGGCCATGGCGGAGACGGTCGCCGCGGCGAGTCGGGACAGGCCGTCGCGGATATCGGCGGCATAGGCAGCGCCCGCGGCGGTCAGGCTGACGCGCTTCTTCACACGCTCGAACAGGCTGACGCCGAGCGTCTTTTCCAGATGGGCCACCTGACGGCTGACCGCGCCCTGCGTCAGGCTGAGTTCCTCAGCCGCGCGGGTGAAGCTGCCATGCCGGGCAGCAGCCTCGAAAGCTGCGAGCGCCGAGAGGGAGGGGACCGAGAGGCGGCCGGGAACCAGTGCATCATCCATGACAATTACTCACCAAGTGGTGAGAACATATCGGTTGCCGTCCGCCCATGAAAGAGGGCATTCTCCCGCCCCAAAGCGTGGCGACCTGGTTTCCGCGCCCTTCTGTCATGCGCCCCCAGGGCATCCGCTCGCGACCGCTGGAAGACAAAGATGGCCACATCCCTGCCGAAAGACACGCTCGCCCTGCTCAAGCGCCTCGGCGTCTCCAACTCGGCCTATGCCGATGCCGGCCTGTCTGCCCGCTCGCCGATCACCGGCGAGACCGTGACGACCCTGCGCGAGACGTCACCGGCGGAAGCGGAGGCCGCGATCGGCCGGGCGCAGTCGGCCTTCCTGGCCTGGCGCAAGGTGCCGGCGCCGCGGCGCGGCGAGTTCGTCCGCCTGCTCGGCGAGGAGCTGCGCGCCGCCAAGGCCGATCTCGGCCTGCTGGTGACGCTGGAAGCCGGCAAGGTGACCTCCGAGGGCCTCGGCGAAGTGCAGGAGATGATCGACATCTGCGACTTCGCGGTCGGCCTGTCGCGCCAGCTCTACGGCCTGACCATCGCCACCGAGCGCCCGAACCATCGCATGATGGAGACCTGGCACCCGATTGGCATCTGCGGCGTGATCTCGGCGTTCAACTTCCCGGTCGCCGTCTGGTCGTGGAACGCCGCGCTCGCCTTCGTCTGCGGCGACAGCGTCGTCTGGAAGCCTTCCGAGAAGACCCCACTGACCGCGCTCGCCGTGCAGGCCATCGTCGAGAAGACGATGAAGCGCTTCGGCCCGGAAGCGCCGGTCGGCCTCTCGGAAATCCTGATCGGTGGCCGCGAGCTCGGCGACATCCTTGTCCAGGACCATCGCGTCCCGGTCGTCTCGGCCACCGGCTCGACCCGCATGGGCAAGGAAGTCGGCCAGAAGCTCGCCGCGCGTTTCGCCCGCGCCATTCTCGAGCTCGGCGGCAACAATGCCGCGATCGTCGCCCCCTCTGCCGACCTCGACATCGCGCTGCGCGGCATCGCCTTCGCCGCGATGGGCACGGCCGGCCAGCGCTGCACCACGCTGCGCCGCCTGATCGTTCATGAGAGCGTCTATGACGCGCTCGTGCCGAAGCTCGCCAAGGTCTACGGCTCGGTGAAGATCGGCGATCCCCGCGAAGCCGGCGTGTTGGTCGGCCCGCTGGTCGACGAAGCCGCCTATCACGGCATGCAGAAGGCGCTGTCCGAGGCCAAGGCCGAGGGCGGCAAGGTCCATGGCGGCGAGAAGGTCGATGTCGGCTCGGGCGGTTTCTATGTCCGTCCGGCGCTCGTCGAGATGCCCAAGCAGTGCGGCCCGGTCGAGCGCGAGACCTTCGCCCCGATCCTCTACGTCATGAAGTACCAGACCATCGAGCAGGCGATCGCGCTGCAGAACGCGGTCGGCGCCGGCCTGTCCTCCTCGATCTTCACGCTGAACATGCGCGAGGCCGAACTCTTCGTCTCCGATGAGGGCTCGGATTGCGGCATCGCCAACGTCAATATCGGCCCCTCGGGCGCCGAGATCGGCGGCGCGTTCGGCGGCGAGAAGGAAACGGGCGGCGGCCGCGAGGCCGGCTCGGACGCCTGGAAGGCCTATATGCGCCGCGCCACCAACACCGTGAACTACGGCACCACGCTGCCGCTGGCGCAGGGCGTCAGCTTCGACGTGGATGCGTGATCGATAGATAAGGAAACACCACCGTCATTCCGGGGCGCCGCGTGAGCGGCGAGCCCGGAACCCAGAACCGATGCCCTCTCCAAGAGGGTCGAACCGTTCCACTGATCTGGATTCTGTTCCGCGGCTCTGGATTCCGGGCTCTTCGCTCCGCGATGCCCCGGAATGACGGCTCTGGAATCTGAGGGAGACGAAAACCATGGCTGGCAGCCACAAGCTCGCGCAGTTCACCTGGGACGATGCCTATCTGCTCGACGAGCAGCTGAACGAGGACGAGCGGCTGATCCGCGACACGGCCCGCGCCTATGCGCAGGAGAAGCTCGCTCCCCGCATCCACGACGCCTATCTCGACGAGAAGACCGACCGCTCGATCTTCAACGAGATGGGCGAGCTCGGCCTGCTCGGCGTCACCGTGCCGGAGGAATATGGCTGCGCTGGCGCCAACTACGTCTCCTACGGCCTCGTCGCGCGTGAGGTCGAGCGCATCGACTCCGGCTACCGCTCGATGATGTCGGTGCAGTCCTCGCTCGTGATGTATCCGATCTTCGCCTATGGCAGCGAGGAGCAGCGCAAGAAGTACCTGCCGAAACTGGGCTCCGGCGAATGGGTCGGCTGCTTCGGCCTGACCGAGCCGGATGCCGGCTCCGACCCCGGCGGCATGAAGACCCGCGCCGAGAAGGTCGCCGATGGCTACAGGCTGACCGGTTCGAAGATGTGGATCTCGAACTCGCCGATCGCCGACGTCTTCGTCGTCTGGGCGAAATCGGCCGCGCATGACAACCAGATTCGCGGCTTCATCCTCGAAAAGGGCATGAAGGGCCTCTCCGCGCCGAAGATCGGCGGCAAGCTTTCGCTGCGCGCCTCGATCACCGGCGAGGTCGTGATGGACGGCGTCATCGTTCCGGAAGAGAATCTGCTGCCGAACGTCTCAGGGCTCTCCGGCCCGTTCGGCTGCCTCAACCGCGCCCGCTACGGCATCTCCTGGGGCGTGATGGGCGCCGCCGAGGATTGCTTCCACCGTGCCCGCCAGTACGGGCTCGACCGCAAGCAGTTCAACAAGCCGCTCGCCCAGACGCAGCTCTACCAGAAGAAGCTGGCGGACATGCTGACCGAGATCACGCTCGGCCTGCAGGGCAGCTTGCGCGTCGGGCGCCTGCTCGACGACGGCAAGATGGCGCCGGAGATGATCTCCCTGGTGAAGCGCAACAATTGCGGCAAGGCGCTCGACATCGCCCGCCAGGCCCGCGACATGCACGGCGGCAACGGTATCCAGATCGAGTACCATGTGATGCGCCACGCCGCGAACCTCGAGACGGTGAACACCTATGAGGGCACGCATGACGTCCACGCGCTGATCCTCGGCCGGGCGATCACCGGCCTGCAGGCGTTCTTCTGAAACCCGCCCGTCATCCCGGCCGCAGCGAAGCGAAGCGCCGGGATCCATCGTAGAGCTCGTCGCCTTACGATGGATCCCGGGACAAGCCCGGGATGACGGCGCTCAGGCTGTGTCCATGTCCCTTCCCACGCCCCCCACCCCTCCCCTCGCCGGCCTGCGCGTCCTCGAACTGGCGCGTATCCTCGCAGGTCCCTGGATCGGCCAGCTCCTGGCCGATCTCGGCGCCGATGTCGTCAAGGTCGAGGCGCCCGAGGGCGACGACACCCGCAAATGGGGCCCGCCCTTCGTCGAGGGCATTGGCGACGAGCATCTCTCCGCCGCCTATTTCCACGCCGCCAATCGCGGCAAGCGCTCGATCACGGCCGATTTTCGCACGGCAGAGGGGCAGGCGCTGGTGAAGCGGCTCGCAGCCCATGCCGATGTCGTCATCGAGAACTTCAAGGTCGGCGGCCTCGCCAAATACGGGCTCGACGCCGCCTCTCTGCGCCGGGAATTCCCGCGCCTCGTCTACTGCTCCGTCACTGGCTTCGGGCAGGACGGACCCTATGCGCCGCGCGCCGGCTACGACTTCCTGGTCCAGGGCATGGGCGGGGCGATGTCGATCACCGGCGAGCCTGCGGGCGCGCCGATGAAGGCTGGCTATGCGGTCGCCGACATCTACACCGGGCTCTATGCGTCGGTGGGCATCCTCTCGGCGCTGCGCCAGCGCGACACGACCGGCGAAGGCGCGACGCTCGACCTTGCTTTGCTCGATTCCCAGGTCGCGGTTCTCGGCAACCAGGCGATGAACTATCTCGTCTCGGGCAATCCGCCGCCGAGGCTCGGCAACGCGCACCCCAACATCGTGCCCTATGACGTCTTCCCGGTCGCGGACGGCCATATCATCATCGCCACCGGCAATGACGGGCAGTGGCGGAAGCTCTGCGAAGTGCTCGGCGAGCCGGGGTTGGCCGCGCAGCCGGACTACATCGACAACAAGTCACGGGTGAAGAACCGCGTCGCGCTGACCGCGCGGTTGCACGCGCTCTGCCAGCGTTACGCCAAGGCCGATCTGCTGGCCGCGCTGGAGAAGGTCGGCGTGCCGGCCGGTCCGATCAACGATATCAGCGAGGTCTTCGACGACCCGCAGGTTGTCGCGCGCGGCGTCAAGGTCGAGTTGCCGAGCGCGGCGGCAAAGGCCGGCGTGATCCCGACCGTCGCCTCGCCGATCGTGATGAACGGCGTGCGGCAAGTGGCGACGCGGCCAAGCCCCGGGCTCGGCGAGCATGCAGACGACATCCTGAACGATCCGGCCTGGGGCGGAGCGCCCGGCGGCCAATGATAGACACAGCCCTCACCCTGAGGAGCCGCGCAGCGGCGTCTCGAAGGATAGTCCAGCGCGCTCTGGAGCATCCTTCGAGACGCGGGCTCCGCCCGCTCCTCAGGATGAGGCCTCGCAAAAAGGGCAGCGAACATGGCTAATCGCACTGGCGGGCAGATCCTCGTCGACCAGCTCATCCTCCATGGCGCCACCGACGCCTTCTGCGTGCCGGGAGAGAGCTATCTCGCCGTGCTCGACGCGCTGCACGACGCCTCGATGAAGGTCACCATCTGCCGGGCCGAGGGCGGCGCCTGCATGATGGCGGAAGCCGCCGGCAAGCTCACCGGCAAGCCCGGTATCTGCTTCGTGACGCGCGGCCCCGGCGCCACCAACGCCTCTCCCGGCGTCCATATCGCCGACCAGGATTCGACCCCGCTCATCCTCTTCGTCGGCCAGATCGACGGCAGCATGCGCGAGCGCGAGGCCTTCCAGGAACTCGATTACCGCGCCGTCTTCGGCACCATGACGAAATGGGCGACCGAGATCGACGATGCCGCACGCATCCCGGAGATCATCAGCCGTGCCTTCCATGTCGCGACCTCCGGCCGCCCCGGCCCGGTGGTGATCGCGCTGCCCGAGGACGTGCTGACCGATCTCGCGGATGTTGCCGACGCCGAGCCGTATCAGGTCACCGAGCAACACCCCTCGGCGGTCCAGATCGACGAGCTCGCCAAGCGCTTCGCCGCGGCCAAGGCGCCGATCGCCATCCTCGGCGGCTCGCGCTGGAGCCCTGAGACGATCGCGCAGTTCCAGGCTTTCGCCGAGCGTTTCGACCTGCCGGTGGCGGTCTCGTTCCGCCGGCAGATGCTGTTCCCGGCCGATCATCCGAACTTCGCCGGTGATCTCGGCATCGGCCCGAACCCGAAGCTGCTCGCCCGCATCAAGGAGAGCGATCTCGTCCTGTTGATCGGCGGGCGGCTGTCGGAGATGCCGAGCCAGTCCTACACCCTGTTCGGCATCCCGAACCCGGGGCGGCCGCTGGTGCATGTCCATGCCGATCCGGAAGAGCTCGGCCGGGTCTATCGCCCGGCGCTCGCGATCAACGCTTCGCCGGCCGGCTTCTGTGCCGCGCTGAAAGCGATCGAGCCGCCGCAGGCGCCGGCCTGGGCTGGAGCGGCCGCGGCTGCGCATGAGAATTATATCGCCTGGAGCGAGCAGCCGGCGCCGGTGCCGGGCGAATTCCACCCCGGCGAGATGGTGCGCTGGCTGCGCAGCCAGCTGCCGGACGACGCCATCCTCTGTAATGGCGCCGGCAACTACGCCACCTGGGTCCACCGCTTCCATCGCTTCAACAAGTTCGCGACGCAGCTCGCCCCGACCTGCGGCTCGATGGGCTATGGCGTGCCCGCGGCGATCGGCGCCAAGCGCATCTTCCCCGAGCGCACGGTCATCGCCTTCGCTGGCGACGGCTGCTTCCTGATGAACGGTCAGGATTTCGCGACGGCCGTGCAATACGACCTGCCCGTCATCGTCGTCCTGGTCGATAACGGCATGTACGGCACGATCCGCATGCACCAGGAGCGCGAATACCCCGGCCGTGTGTCGGCGACGACGCTGAAGAACCCGGATTTTGCTGCTTACGCCAAGGCCTTCGGCGGCCATGGCGAGCGCGTCGAGACGACGGCCGAGTTCGCGCCGGCCTTCGAGCGCGCGGTGAAGAGCGGCAAGCCCGCGATCATCCACTGCCTGCTCGATCCCGAGGCAATCACCCCGGCCAAGTCGCTCTCGACGATCCGTGCCGAGGCTTTCGCCGCTCAACGCAAGGACTGAGAGCGGGCAAACCAGATCCGCTGCATCAGCCCGTCCTTCAGGACGAACTGGTGCAGCAAAGCCGCGCCCGCATGGATGAAGGCGAGCGCGGCCATGACGTCGAAAAGCGTCGCATGCGCCTGCAGCATCGCCTGGTAGATCTTCGGGTCCGGGCCGATCGGATGGGGCACTGAGAAGGCCCCGAAGAACAGCGTTGGAATCTGGATCGGCGCCGCCGCCGTCATCAGGAAGCCGGTGACCGGCAGCGCCAGCAGGCAGAGATAGAGCGCGGCCTGCACTGCGGCGGCCGTGGCGCGCTGCCAGCGCGGCATCGGGACGGGTTCCGGCGTCGGCAGCACGAACCGAGCGGCAAGCCGCAGCAGAACGAGCCCGCCGAGGGTCAGCCCGAACGACTTGTGCCACTGATAGAGGGCGAAACGACTGAGCAGGTCGCGCGTCTCGTCGCCCATCAGGCGGGAAAGCCCGTACTGCATCCCGATGAGCGCTACGGTGGCCCAATGCAGCAGGATGAGGAGCGGATGCCAGTTGCGAGGCCGCATCGCTGCGTATCCTAGCGCGAGATCACGCCCTTGATGTCGATCTCGACCTGATCGTCGATGATGTTCACGTCGCGGCCGATCTCGAAAGCAGCGCGCGAAAAGGTTGCGGTGGCGCGGAAGGGAAGATTACCGCTGCCACGTGCCGCAGCCGGATCGCGGTCGGCGACGGCGTTCACCGTGACCGGCTGCGATGTCCCCCGGATCGTCAGTTGTCCCCGGATGGACAGGCCGCGCTCACCGGTCCGCACGACCTCCTGCGAGACGAAGCTCGCCACCGGATAGCGGGCGACATCGAGCATGCTTTGCCCCTTGATGAAGCCGTCGACGAGGTCGGTGCCCGTATGCAGGGAAGCCGTCTGGATGGTCATCCGGATGCGGCTGCGTTCGGGCCGGTCGAAGTCGAGCGCGATAGCGCCGTCGACACGGTCGAAGAGGCCGGTCGCGGTCTGCACGCCGAAGCGCCGCGCCACGAAGGCGACCTCGCCAGCCCCTTTCGACAATGACCAGCTTTCCTGCGCGGTGGCCATGGCGGAGAGCGGTCCGAGGAAGGCCAATGCAAGGAGCGCACGCTTCGTCATGGCATGAGATCCTTCGCTGCCGATGCGCCGGCATCTTAGGCGCGACTTCGCGGCGGAGCAGTGGCGAACACGCGGTTGTGAGCAAGGCGCGTGATCGGCGGCAAAGATTCTTAGCCGCATCGGTGAACCCGAACCGAACCTTTTGCGACCACTCGTCGTTGATACGGCGACGATGCGGAGGACAAGGCGATGGCACGGGCAAGGATGATGCGATGGGCAATGGCCGCGGCGCTCGTCGTCTCGGCTGCTCCCGGCGCGCAAGCGGCCGGCCTGTTCGACGAACTGGCGCGTGCGATCTTCGGTGGCGGGCCGCGCCTGCGGGCCTCACCGATCTATGAATTGGACGAGGCGCCGCGGATGCGTGCGCCGCGGCCGCGTGCCCCGGAAGCAGCCTCCAAGCCGAAGCCGCCGGTCGTCCAGCTCGATCCCCAGACCGACCGCCAATGGTATCTCAAGGACCCGACGCTGCGGCGTGGCGATATCGTCGTCACCGCGGGCGGCGTGCTGGTCTATCAGGGGCGTGATGCCGACGCGCTGCACTCCGCCGATTTCGTGGCACTGGGTGGCGGCGATTCGAAGGGCTGGAAGCAGCAGTTGCAGGCTGCCGCGGCCGGCGGACGCAACATGTTCGACAATGGACAGGCTGTCGCCCCATCGGCAGGTAAGCGCACCGAGGCGACCGCCAGCGCTACGGCTTCCGCGGACTGACACCATCGAAGGTCGAGCGGATGGCGCGCGCCAGCGCGATCGCCGCCCAGCCCTGGAAGATCAGCTCGATCGCGAAGAAGGTGCCGAGCACCCACAGGCTCGAGCCGGGCCATTGTGCCAGGATCTTCCCGCCGAGCAGCAGGGACAAGGCTCCCGAAAAGGCGATCCAACCCCAATGGGGCAGTTGACGATTCTGGAAGGCGACGACGAGGCGCAGGACGCCGGTCGCGACCAGCGCGGCGCCAGCCAGCAGCGTCAGCGAGGCGGTGGCGACCAGCGGGTTGACGAAGGTGACCACGCCGACCGCGACATAGAGCACGCCGATCAGGATATGCAGCAGGCGGCTTTTCCAGGCCTGATGGCGGAAGGCGTCGATCAGCACGACGATGCCGCCGACGAAGATCATCGCGCCGAACCAGATCGCGCTGGCGACGCTGAGCAGCGCCACCGCGCCGAGCCCGAGCACGCCGAGAATGACGAGCGCGATGCCCGCGGCCATCAGCCAGCCCCAGTTCCGCCGGAGCGGGATGAGATGCGTGCCGAGGGAGGGCGGGCTGGAAACCTGCGACGGTGTGCTCATGTCGGCCGACTCCGTTCCGGGCGGGCCGCGATAGCGGGAACCGCTTCGTTGGACTGCTGCGCATGAGAACCCCGCGCGGCGGTTGCGTCAATGATTTGCCGCAAGCCTGGCGCGCGAGACGTCGCTCCCCTCGGAAATCGCGCTTCCCCTCCGTCGGCTTCAGCCGAGCTTTTCGGCGACGAGCCTGCGCAGGCCGCGCAGGTCCTTGACGAAGCCTCGGATGCCTTCCGCCAGCTTCTCGGTGCCCATCGCATCCTCGTTCATCGCGAAGCGGAAGGCCTTCTCGTCGAGCACGATCGGCTTGGTGTAGCTCGATACCGACTGCGGGGACGCCGCCGGCGACAGCTTGCGCGGGAGATCTCCCGTCGCAGCGGCGAGTTCGTCCAGCAGGCTGGGGCCGATGGTCAGCCGGTCGCAGCCGGCCAGCGCCTCGATCTCCCCGATATTGCGGAAGGACGCCCCCATGACCACGGTCTTGATGCCGAACGTCTTGTAGTAGGCGTAG
This sequence comes from Bosea sp. NBC_00550, assembly GCF_026020075.1. Taxonomy (NCBI): domain Bacteria; kingdom Pseudomonadati; phylum Pseudomonadota; class Alphaproteobacteria; order Hyphomicrobiales; family Alloboseaceae; genus Allobosea; species Allobosea sp. NBC_00550. The sequence goes on along the minus strand of NZ_CP102772.1, from coordinate 5,293,583 downwards.
ATGCTCTTCACCGAGACGACGCCGGGATCGGTCTCGGCCGTGTAGGGGCCGCCGCCCGCCTTAACGTGCCAGTCGAGGATGCGCCCGACGAAGGGCGAGATCAGGAAGGCCTTGGCATCGGCGGCCGCGACCGCCTGCGGCAGCGCGAACAACAGGGTCAGGTTGCAGTCGATGCCTTCCGCCTGCAGCACCTTGGCCGCCTGCAGCCCCTCCCAGGTCGAGGCGATCTTGATCAGGATGCGATCCTTGCCGACGCCGCGCTCCTTGTAGGCCGCGATGATCTCGCGGGCCTTCTCGATACTCGCCTGCGTATCGAAGGAGAGATCGGCATCGACCTCGGTGGAGACGCGGCCGGGCACGATCTTGGTCAGCTCCGTGCCGAAGCTCACTGCCAGCCGGTCGCAGACGGCGTGGACTGCCTTCTCGCCACCCTGCTTCTTGCCCCAGCCGATCGCCTCGTCGACGAGATGGGCATAGGCTGGCGTCTCGACGGCCTTCAGGATCAGCGTCGGGTTGGTCGTGCAGTCGACGGGCTTCAACCGGCGCACGGCCTCGATGTCGCCGGTGTCGGCGACGACGGTGGTCATCTCGCGGAGCTGGTCGAGCTTGGAGGCGGTCATCGATCTATCCTCGGCAATTCTTCTTGTCGTAACGCATTCACTGTGGCGCCTGTTCATCGCCATGGCGAGAGCGATGAAGCAATCCGGCCATGCAGCGGGCTTGCGCGCACGTCATGCCCGGGCCTGACCCGGGCATCTCTAAAAGGAGGGGTCGCCTCTTCCTGCGAGAGATTCTCGGGTCTGCGCTTCGCTTCGCCCGAGAATGACGAGTGGAAACGGCCCTCAGCTCTTCACTGCTCCCGAGGTGAGCCCACCGACCATGTTCTTGCGGAACATGTAGTAGATGACGGCCGGCGGGATGGCGTAGAGCAGGCCCGCCGCCATCAGCAGATTCCAGGGCGCATCGTCAGCCGAGAGGAAGAGGCCGAGACCGACCGCGAGCGGCACTGCCCTCTCCGAAGAGAGCAGCAGGAAGGCGTAGAGATACTCGTTCCAGGCGAGCAGCAGCGCATAGATGCCGATGACCACCATGGAAGGCTTCATCAGCGGCAGGTAGACCAGCCGGAAGAGCTGGATCGAGGTGGCGCCGTCCATCACCGCCGCCTCGTCGAGTTCCTTGGGCAGCTTGTCGGAAGCCTGCTTCAGCACCCAGATCGCATAGGGCGAGGCCAGCGCGACCATCGCCAGGATCAGCGAGGCCTGCGTGTTGAGCAGCCCGTAGGAGCCCATCGCCTTGTACATGGGGATGGCGAGGAAGGCGGCCGGGATGAGATAGGTCGCGAGCGCCAGGTTCATGATCGTGCGCCCGCCCTTCACCTTGAGCCGGGCGATGGCGAAGGCGGCGAAGGTGGCGACGAACAGCGTGATCAGCCCCGTCGAGACCGCGATGAAGAAGCTGTTGAACATCTGCAGCCAGAAATTGTGCAGGTAGTAATGCTGCTGCTTGAAGACGATCTGGAAGTTCTGCAGCGTCGGCTGGTCGGGCCAGAGCTTGCCGGCCAGCATCGATTCCTGGTTAGAGATCGAGAGCACGAACAGGTGGTAGATCGGCAGCAGCGTCCAGACCAGGACGGGAATCGCGATCAGCAGCAGCTTGCCTTCGTCGAGAACCTTTTTCATGCGTCGGCTCCCTTCGACAGGCGCTTCACCATGACGAAGACCATGGGCAGGATCAGCGGCATGGCGACGATGATCGAGGCGATGCCGAGATCGAGGTTGTTGTTGCGCATGTAGCGGATGCCGAGCGTGGCCAGCACGTGGTTCAGGTCGCCGGGCCCGCCGCCGGTGAGCAGGTAGACGCTGTTGAAATCGCCCAGCGTCCAGATCATCGAGAGCATGGTCGAGGTGACGTAGAGCGTCGCCAGCGACGGCCAGGTAATGAAGCGAAACTGCTGCCAGCGATTGGCGCCGTCGACGCTCGCGGCCTCGTAGAGGTCCTGTGCGATGGCGAGCCGGCCGGTGATCAGGATCAGCGTCCAGAACGGCAGCGACTTCCAGATATGGACGAAGATCGAGCACATGAAGGCGAGCGTCGGATCGGTCAGCCAGCCCGGCCCTTCCATGATGCCGAACCATTGGAAGAGCTGCTGGTTCACCATGCCGTTCTCGGGGTTCAGCATCACCCGGAAGGACAGGATCGTCGGAATCGACGGCACCGCCCAGGGCAGGATGAACAGCACCAGCACGATGCGGATCCAGGCGCGCTGCTGCACGAAGAAGCCGGACAGCAACAGCGCGATGAGGAATTTCAGGTTCACCGCCACGAACAGGAATACGATCGTGTTGACGACGGTGCGCAGGAAGATCGGATCGGCGAAGAGGGCCTTGTAGGAATTCCAGTTGAGGCCGAGCCAGAGGCCGTAGGCCACCGGATAGACCACCATCACAGCAAAGACGAGCACATAGGGCGCCAGCATGATCGCGCCCCACATCGCGCGGTCACGCGTGAAGCCGGATTTATCCTCGCGCGGTGCCGAAAGCGGCGCTGTCATGGCGGCAGTGCTCATGGACTCTCCCTGGAATTGTCACCCGGTGAAAGATCCGCCGCGGCAAGCATTGCCGCGGCGGACAAAGGAAGCAAGCGAAACGAGCGCGGGATTCAGATCGCCGGGCCGGACAGGCGTATCCGCTCCGACGATCCATCTCTTTGTTCCGGCGTCGGATTTCCCCGAAAAGTGGGCTCCACTTTTCGGGCCGATGCCTAGCCCGCGATCTGCTTGATGCGAGCGATCATCTCGTCCACGGCCTGCTCGGCCGGGACCTTGTCCTGAACCACGCGGTTCACGGCCTTGGCCCAGACGTTCTCGGCGTTCACGGTCGTGAAGTTGTAGTTGTAGACGAACTGGAACGGCACGGTGCCGTCCTTGTACTGCTTGTAGACGACCGCGCGATGCGGGTCCTTGCCATCGGACCAGAACGGCGCCTCAATGCCCTTCAGCGTCGTCGGCACCCAGCGGCCGGCCGAACCCTCGACGAAGGGCCGCAGGTTCTCGTCCTTCATGAAGAAGGCCATGAACTCCTTGGCGCGCTTCTTGTTCTTGGCGTCGGCGAAGATCACCGCCGTCTTGACCGCGGCGAGATTGGTCATCTTGCTGCCGTCGGCCTTGAGCGGGAACTCGGCCGTGCGGATGTTGTCCTCGTAGTTCTTCTTGGCCTGTGCCCGCTGCTCGGCCGTGAGCGAGGGGTTGTTCATGTCGTCCATGTGCTTGCCGGCGATCGAGATCGTGGCGTTGTGCGTGGCGACGGTGGTGCGGTTGTGGAAGGCGACGTTGTTGTCCGGGTCGAGCCAGTTGACCGAGGACGGCGGCGTGCAGCCGCGCTGGAAGATGTTGGCGTAGGACTTAACCGCCTCGACCATCGCCTTCTTGTTCTCGGGCTGGTCGAGCACGATCTTGCCGTTCTCGTCGACGACCTTGGCGTTATAGGCGTTTGCGAAGGTCAGGAAGGAGTAGAAGGTGTCGGAGGCGGCGATGCCCATCGGATGGCCGATGCCATAGATGCGCTTGCCCTTGGCGCGCATGGAGCCCTGCACCTTGTCGCACCAGAAATCCCAGTAGCCATCCCAGGTCTTCGGGATGTCGGCCTCCTTGAAGCCGGCCTCCTCCAGCATGTCCTTCCAGTAGGTGATGTGCATCATCTGCTGCTCGACCGGGAAGGCGTAATACGACTTCTTGCCGGCCTTGCCGTTCATCAGGAAGGTGGTCGAGAGCGCCATCGGCTGGAACTCGGCCTTCATCGGCTCGATCACGTCGGAGACGTCCTCGAGCTTGCCGTCATAGGCCCATTTGCCGGTCGTGCGGAAATCATAGGTCGTGCAGAAACCGACGTCGGGCGGCGTGCCGGCATCGACCGCGCCGACCGATTTCGTGACGCAATCCTCGGTCGCGTAGAGCGAGAGCTCGACCTTGACGCCCGTCGCCTTCTGGAACTTGTCGACGACCGCGAGCAGCGCGTCGTCCTCGCCCTTATAGAAACCCTTGGTGAACCAGGCGGTCAGCGTTTCCTGCGCCGCGGCAGCACCCGACCAGCCCGCGACCACCGCCGCGACCGCCGTGCCCATGGCGAAATGCCGAACCAGTTTCATGTCATACCCTCCCCGTTTAAACCGTTTTAATCCGACGTTTTTGACCGTCTTGCCGGGAGCCTAATCGAAAAGCCCCGCGTGAAACAAGCGGGGGCCCGCTTATAAATACTATTTTTTGAAGCTCCCGGAGAACGCGCCGGCAGCCGGTGTTTGGGAGCTCCGCCTTCATGGAACTGTCATGCACGGGGTCTACCGGCTGCGCCATCTCGCAAAGGCGATCCAAGACGGACGGAGACACACATGCAGCGCAAATCCTTGAGCGCCTTCACCTTCGCAGCCGGCCTGGCGGCGACCGCGCTCGCCCCCTCCGCGGCCTCGGCCGCCGAAGGCAAGCTGGTCCTCTACACCAGCCAGCCGAACACCGACGCGCAGCAGACGATCGACGCCTTCAAGGCAAAATATCCGAAAGTCGATGTCTCCTTCGTCCGCGACGGCACGCCGCGCATCATGGCGAAGCTCAAGGCCGAGTTCGAGGCCGGAGCCCCCCAGGCCGACGTCCTCCTCATCGCCGATTCAGTGACGATGGAAGGCCTCAAGAAGGACGACCGGCTGCTCGCCCATGACAAGGCCGACGTCGCCGCCTATCCGGCCGGCGTGCACGACCCCAAGAAGATGTGGTTCGCGACCAAGCTGATCACCACCGGCATCGTCTACAACACCAAGGCCGGGATGAAGCCGACGAGCTGGACCGACCTGACCAAGGCCGAGGCGAAGAACCAGCTCGCCATGCCGAGCCCGCTGAACTCCGGCGCCGCGCTGATCCACACGATCACGCTGACGGGCAACCTCAAGGAGGGCTGGAGCTTCTACGAGAAGCTGAAGGAGAACGGGACGCTGGCCGCCGGCGCCAATGGCGACATCCTGCGGCAGGTCGCGACCGGCGAGAAGCTCTACGGCATGATCGTTGACTTCATGCCGATCCGCGAGAAGGCCAAGGGCGCGCCGGTCGAGTTCGTCTTCCCGAGCGAGGGCGTCTCCGCCGTCAGCGAGCCGGTCGCGATCCTGAAGAGCACCAAGAACCCCGAAGCCGCCAAGGCCTTCATCGACTTCCTGCTGTCGAAGGACGGGCAGGAACTCGCCCTGAAGCAGGGCTATGTCGCGGCTCATCCCGATGTCGCGCTCCCGGCCGGCTACCCGGCGCGCAGCGCGATCAAGCTGATGTCCTTCGACGCGGCCAAGGCGCTCGCCGACGAGGCCGCGGCGCGCAAGCGCTTCAGCTCGATCTTCGAGTGATGCCCGATTCCATGCTAGGGCCGGCGGCGAAATGACGCTGGCCATCGACCGAAACGGGAAGCGGGAGCCCGCCATCGCGGCCCCGCTTCTTCCGCGCCTGCGGCCGCCGGACGGCCTCGGCCTGCCGGCGCTCGTCATCGCCGTCGCGCTGCTGCTCGGCGGCCTGCCCTTTTTCCGGTTGATCCTGGCGGCCTTCGCGCCCGGCTGGCAGTTCGCGCCGGAAGCCGCCTTCGCCGAGATGGCGAGCCGCTCCGCCGTAAACGCGACCTGGCACACGCTGGAGACCGCCTGCCTCTCCGCGCTCGGCGCGCTCGTCGTCGGCGGCATCGTCGCGCTGACGCTCGGCGTCACCGATGTCCGAGGCAAGCGCCCGCTCGCCTTCGCCTTCGTGTTCTCGATGATGATCGCGCCGCAGGTCGCCGCGCTCGCCTTCCTCAGCCTGCTCGCACCGAACTCGCCGATCCTGTCGCTCATCGGACTCGCGCCCGTGCCGGGTACACCGAACCCGCTGCTGGGCCGCGGCGGCATCATCCTGGTGATGGCCCTGCACCATGCGCCGCTCGTCGCGATCACGCTCTGGACCGGCCTGCGCAGCATCCCGCAATCGCTGATCGAGGCGGCGCAGATGGAAGGCGCCTCGAACGCCACCATCACCGCCCGCATCGTCATTCCCGTGCTGCGGCCGCAGATCGTCGCCGCCGGGCTCATCGCCTTCGTCGCCGGTGTCGGCAATTTCGGCATCCCCGCCTTGCTCGGCCTGCCTGTGAACTATCTGACGCTGCCGACGCTGATCTACCGCCGGCTGTCGAGCTTCGGCCCGTCGAGCCTCGGAGAAACGGCGGCGCTTGCGGTGCTGGTCGGTGTCGTGGCGGCGCTCGGCATCATCGCGGGAACGCTCGTCGCCAGCCGCCAGCGCGGCAAGGTCGAGATCGAACGGCCGCTCGAACCCTACTGGCTGCTCGGCTCCGCGCGCCCCTTCGTCGCGGGCGGGCTCTGGCTGCTGCTGGCACTGAAGCTCGGCCTGCCGCTCATCGCCCTGCTCAGCGAAGCGCTGACGCCGGCGCTCGGCGTCGCGCTGTCCTGGCAGACTCTGACCTTCGATAAATTCACCGAGGTGCTGCTGCGGCAGGCGGTGACCATGCGCGCCTTCCGCAACTCGCTGCTCTTCGCCGGCGCGGCAGCGCTGATCCTGGCCTTCCTTGCGATCGCGTTCGCCTATGCCCTCGAAAGGCGGCTCGGCAAGCTGAGGCGCCCGGTCGAGCTGATGATCGAATTGCCCTATGCCTTGCCGGGCGTGGTGCTTGCCATCGCCTGCATCCTGATCTTCCTCAAGCCGCTGCCGCTGATCGGCGTCAGCATCTACGGCACGCCCTTCATCATCCTCTTCGCCTATCTCGCGCGCTTCCTGCCGCTGGCACTGAAGGCGCCCGTCGCGGCCATGGCTCAGATCGAGGCGCATCACGAGGAGGCGGCCAAGCTCGACGGCGCCAATCTCTGGCAGATGCTGCGCTTCATCGTCGCGCCGATCCTGGCGCCTGCGGCAGCGGTGTCGGCGCTGATGGTCTTCCTCGTCGCTTTCAACGAGCTCACCGTCTCGGCCCTGCTCTGGTCCTCCGGTACGGAGACGCTCGGTGTCGTGCTCTTCAGCCTGAAGGAAGCGGGTCTTGCCGGCGAGGCCGCCGCCGTCGCCATCAGCGCATCCACCATCATCCTGGTCGCGATGCTGATCCTCGATCTGCTCGGACGCCATCTGCCGCAGAACATCCTGCCCTGGCGGCTCTAGACCGCGCCACCGGGAGGCAGATCGCGGCGGTTTGGCCGTGACGAAAAATTAAGCTCGGGGACGCCCTAGATGCAGCATGGGTGCCCTTACGATGCTTCAGACCAGACAAGAACCGACAGCCGACGACCGCAGGATTCTCGTCATCGAGGACTCCCGAACCTTCTCGCTGGCGCTGCGGCAGTTCCTCCAAGCGGAGACCGGGCTGCCCGTCACGACCTGCGGCTCCCTCAAGGATCTGAGCGAGATCATCGTCGCGGCGCCCGGCGCCTATGCGATCGCCGTCGTCGACCTCAACCTGCCCGATGCGCCGCGCGGCGAGGCGCTGGACTGGACCGTCACCCACGGCATCCCGTCCGTCGTGTTCACCGCTACCTTCGATCTCGCCACGCGCGGGCGGATCATGGAGCGGGAGGTCATCGACTACGTCCTGAAGGACAATGAATTCGCGCTCAGCAATCTCGTCAACACGGTCAAGCGCGCGCTGAACAACCGCAACACCCGCATCCTCGTCGTCGACGACACACGCACGACCCGCAAGGTGCTCGCCCGCATGCTGTCGATCCAGCAATATGCGGTGGTCGAGGCCGGCTCCGGGCAGGAGGCGCTGACGATCCTGGACGCGAACCCGGACATCCAGCTCGTGGTCAGCGACTACTACATGCCCGACATGGACGGCTTCGAGCTGGCGCGCCGCATCCGCCGCCGCCATCCGCAGGTCCGGCTGCTCGGCATCTCGTCCTCGACGGATCGGACGACCTCGGCCGGCTTCCTGAAGGCGGGCGCGCACGACTTCGTCTCACGCCCCTTCGTGCTCGAGGAGCTGCAATGCCGCATCGCCTCGAATGTCGAGACGCTGACGCAGCTCAAGCAGCTGCAGGACCTCGCGGCGCGCGACTTCCTGACGGGGCTGTTCAATCGCCGACACTTCTTCGAGCGCGGCCGCAAGCTCGTCGACGAAGCGCGCGAGATGGGGGTGCCGGTCTCGATCGCCATCCTCGACATCGATCATTTCAAGCGCCTGAATGACCGCTACGGCCATGATGGCGGCGACAGGGCGCTGACGGCGGTCGCGCGCAGCCTGAGCGTCTCGGCCGAGCGCGGCTTCAACCTTCTCGCCCGGGTCGGCGGCGAGGAGTTCGCCATCCTGTTCCCCGGCGCAGATCTCGCTGAAGCGACGCGGCTCTGCGACGACATCCGGGAAGCCATCGCCCGCGAAACGGTGAAGCTGGGCGAGGACACGCTGGCGCTCACGGTTTCGCTCGGCGTCGCCACGATCGGCCCGGAGGACGAGCTCGATACCTGTCTCGGCCGGGCGGATCGCGCGCTCTACGCCGCCAAGCAGAGCGGCCGGAACCGGGTCTGCGCCGACGCGGCCTGAGCCTCCGGCAAGCCGCCTCTCCGCGAGGCGACCTGCCGAAAGCGCGATCGCGTCAGGCGGCTGCGTAGCGCGGCGCCGCATTCTTCGTCTGCGACGCGGCGACCAGCGTCGCGCGCGCCTCGTCGAACGTGGCCCAGAGCGCTTCATCCCCAACGGACGGCCAGGTGATCGTCTCGCCGGCGGCAAGCCCGGCGAGCGCAGCGTCCACCATGCCTTCGGTCGTCATGATCTTCTCGGGGTCGAAACTCGCCAGGGGCACGCCGGCCAGCTCCCAGATCTCGGTCGCCGTCGCCGGCGGATGGACGCTCTGGACCTTCACGGCGGTTCCTTCCAGCTCGGACTGCAGGCCGCGGGTGAAAGCGAGGACATAGGCCTTCGTGCCGCTATAGACCGCGCTGTGCGGCAGCGAATGAAGGCTCAGGATCGAGGCGATATTGACGAGCGTGCCGCGGTTGCGCGCGACGAAGCCCGGCAGCACGGCATGGGTCAGGCGCGTCAGCGCGCCGATGTTCAAGGCGATCTGCGCGGCGGAATCCGAGGCGGGCGCCTGTGCGATCGGCGCGAAACGGGCGATACCGGCATTGTTGACCAGCAGCTCGATATCGTCGCGGGCGGCCAGATCCTTCTCGACGCGCGCGAGATCGGCCTCGTCACCGAGATCGGCGACCAGGATTTCGGCGTTGCGGCCATGGGCGGAGGCGATCCGCCCCGCCACCTCCTCCAGCCGGTCGCGCCGGCGGGCGATCAGCAGCAGATCATAGCCGCGCGCCGCCAGCCTGTCGGCATAGACGGCGCCGATGCCGGAGGACGCGCCGGTGACGACGGCGAGCTTGCGATGGGAAGGCGTGCTCATGAGAGAATTCCATTTCATTGAGTACTCAATTTATTTGTTGAGCGCTCAATCAAATGGTGAGGCCCGGACCCTTTTCAATAGTGTTGTGCTCAACCATTTTAGGGACATGAACAAGAAGCCAGATTCTGGGGCGCCGTTCGGCTGCGTGGACATACCGGAGACGTTCTTCCAGCTCGCCTGCACGAACACGGCCATGCGCCGCGCCACCCGGCGGCTCGGCCAGATCTATGACGATGCCATCGCGCCGCTCGGCCTGAAGGCGACCCAGTTCGGCCTGCTCGTCGCCATCGACGGCCTGACGGAAGACGGAAAGGGGCCGACGCTCAACGAGATCGCCGCCCGCCAGCTCATCCAGATCTCGGCCCTCACCCACGCATTGCGGCCATTGGTGCGGGACGGGCTGGTCGCACTGCACGCCGATCTGGAGGACCGCCGCAGCAAGCGGGCGGTCTTGACGCCGGCTGGCGAGGGGCGCCTGCAGCAGGCCGTCTCGCATTGGGCTCAGGCCAATGGCCGGGTCGAGGCGACGCTCGGCCCCGGCGTTGCGGAAGGGCTGCGGGCGCTTGCCGATCTGATCTCGTCCGAGAGCTTCCTCGATGCCTATCGCAGCGGCCGGCCGCTCGACCCGCCACGCCGCGGCTGAGGAAAAGCTGCGCCGCGGGCTATTCGGCCGCAGTACGCTGCTCCTGTCTCGGCTCGCCCAGCATCAGGGCACGCGACGCCTTCGCCTCGCGCACGACGAAGTCGACGATCGCGCGCACCCGCGCCACATCCTTCAGATCGGCATGCACCAGCAGCCAGAAGGAACGCGTGATCGAGACCGTCTCGGGCAGCACTGGCACGAGACGAGGCTCGCCCTCCGCCATGAAGTGGTGGATCACGCCGATGCCGGCGCCGGCCACCACCGCATTCATCTGCGCGATGACGCTCGAGCTCTGGACATGGGCTCGCAAGCCCTTGGCGACCTCGTCGAGATAGTCGAGTTCGGGCGTGAAGATCAGGTCGTCGATATAGCCGACGATGCGATGCTCGAAGAGATCGTCGGGTTTCGTCACCGGCGGCATCGACGCGAGATAGTCCGGCGAGCCGTAGAGGCCGAGGCGATAATCCGAGAGCTTGCGGGCGACGACCTTGCCCTCCTTGGGCGGCGCCAGCGTGATCGCGACGTCGGCCTCGCGTTTCGACAGGGAGAGCAGCCGGGGCATCGCGATGAGCTGGATTTCGAGCCCGGGATAGGACCTTGCGAAGGCAGCCAGCCGCGGCGCCAGGAAGGCGGTGCCGAAACCATCGGGCGCCCCGATCCTGACCGTGCCCGACAAAGCCATGTCGGCCCCGCCGATATCGCTCTGGATCGCCAGCGCCTCGGTCTCCATGCTCTCGGCCTTGGCGAGCAGGCGCTCGCCATGCGCGGTCAGCGTATAACCCTGCGGGCGCCGCTCGAAGAGCTTGGCCTTCAGTGCCTCCTCAAGCGAGGTGATCCGGCGCGAAACGGTGGCATGATCGGCGCCAAGCCGGCGGGCCGCAGCCGTCAGGCGCCCGGATCGCGCCACAGCCAGAAAGAAACGGAGATCGTCCCAGTCGAAGCGCTCCAAGGCCTCCTCCCCATATTTGTTTTTTTGCACGACCGACGTTTAACACTCGCTATAGCCGTGCACAAACGAGAATGGTAGGGAGTCGGCAAGATCACAACACCAATTCGTAGGGAGGGCGCGATGCGTCAGGTCGGACATTTCATCGGCGGCAAGCAGGTCGCCGGCACCTCGGGGCGCAGCTCCGACATCTTCCAGCCGATGGACGGCAGCGTGATCGGCAAGGTCGCCCTCGCCTCCACCGCCGAACTCGACGCCGCCGTGCAGAACGCCGCCGAGGCGCAGCCGAAATGGGCGGCCGTCAACCCGCAGCGCCGCGCCCGCGTGCTGATGAAGTTCCTCGACCTCATCGCCCAGAACAACGACGAGCTGGCCGAGCTGCTCGCCCGCGAGCACGGCAAGACCATTCCCGACGCCAAGGGCGACATTCAGCGCGGTGTCGAGGTCGTCGAATTCTCGCTCGGCGTCCCCAACCTGATGAAGGGCGAGTTCACCGACGGCGCAGGCCCCGGCATCGACATCTATTCGCTGCGCCAGCCGCTCGGCGTCGTCGCCGGCATCACGCCGTTCAACTTCCCGGCGATGATCCCGCTCTGGAAGCTCGGCCCCGCGATCGCCTGCGGCAACGCCTTCATCCTGAAGCCCTCCGAGCGCGACCCGGGCGTGCCGATGCGCCTGGCGGAGCTGTTCATCGAGGCGGGCGGCCCTCCCGGCATCCTCAACGTCGTCAACGGCGACAAGGAAGCGGTCGACGCCATCCTCGACCATCCCGAGATCAAGGCCATCGGCTTCGTCGGCTCCACGCCGATCGCCGAGTACATCTACGCCCGCGGCTGCGCCAATGGTAAGCGCGTGCAGTGCTTCGGTGGCGCCAAGAACCACATGGTCATCATGCCCGACGCCGACATGGACCAGGCGGTCGACGCGCTGATTGGCGCCGGCTACGGCTCCGCCGGCGAGCGCTGCATGGCGATCTCAGTCGCGGTTCCCGTGGGCAAGGCCACGGCCGACGAGCTGGTGAAGCGCCTGATCCCGCGCGTCGAGAGCCTCAAGGTCGGCCCTTCGACCGATCTGACGGCCGATTACGGCCCCGTCGTCACCAAGGCGGCGATGGAGAAGATCAAGTCCTATGTCGACATCGGCTTGCAGGAAGGCGCGACGCTCGCCGTCGACGGACGCGGCTTCAAGATGCAGGGCTACGAGAACGGCTTCTATGTCGGCGGCTGCCTGTTCGACAACGTCACCAAGGACATGCGCATCTACAAGGAAGAGATCTTCGGGCCGGTGCTCTCGGTCGTCCGCGCCGACAGCTATGACGAGGCGCTGAAGCTGACCAACGACCACGAATACGGCAACGGCACCGCGATCTACACCCGAGACGGCGACGCCGCGCGCGATTTCGCCTCGAAGGTGCAGGTCGGCATGGTCGGCATCAACGTGCCGATCCCGGTCCCGCTCGCCTACTACACCTTCGGCGGCTGGAAGCGCTCCTCCTTCGGCGACCTCAACCAGCACGGCCCGGACTCGATCCGCTTCTATACCAAGACGAAGACGGTGACCGCGCGCTGGCCGAGCGGTATCAAGGACGGCGCCAGCTTCGTCATCCCGACGATGAACTGACGGCGCCACCGGCGGAGGAGGCCATGGAGCGATCGCTGCGCATCATCGCATCGTCGCTCGCCCTCCTCTGCGGGCCGACGCTGCCCGCGCCGGCTCAGCCTTCTCCCGCGGAAGCCTCGCCGCCGTTCGACGACGCCTCGTGCGAACCTGGGCTCATCGAGCACATAACGCTCGATGAAGCTCAACAGCGGCACTGCCGCCAGTTGCTGCAGGGCCGGATCGAGGCGATGCGGCAGCGCAGCCGGGGGCATGTCCGGCAGGTGATCGAGGACAATCGGATCAGGCGGGAGCGCGAGGCCAGCCTGCCGCCTCCGCCTTCCCCACCCGTGACGGTCGAGAGCTTCATCAGCCGCGACGACCTCGCCTATGGCGACGTGGTGGTGACGGATCGCGGACCGCGCGTCTTCGTCGGCAAGCCGGGCGAGCCGCCCGCTCCCGACGACTTCATCGCACTCGACGCGCCGCGCTCGCCCCATCGCGGCCGCACCGGACCCTATGACGGAGCCTATCCCGAGCGCCGGCAGATCGTATCGCCGAAGCCGCAACGGACGGCTCCCAGCTTTCAGGAGCGCCAGCCTTGAGCCCGTTTTCCCTGACCGAAGACCAGATCGCCATCCGCGACATGGCGCAGGATTTCGCCGCTGATGCGCTCGCCCCCCATGCAATGCGCTGGGACGAGGAGAAACATTTCCCGGTCGAGGAGATGCGCGCGGCCGCGGCGCTCGGCATGGGCGGCATCTACATCCAGGAGGATGTCGGCGGCTCGGGTCTTTCGCGGCTCGACGCCGCCCTGATCTTCGAGGCGCTGTCGACCGGCTGCCCGACGGTCGCGGCCTATATCTCGATCCACAACATGTGCGCCTGGATGATCGACCGCTACGGCTCCGATGAGCAGCGGCAGCGCTTCCTGCCGAAACTGTGCACGATGGAGCACCTCGCCAGCTATTGCCTGACCGAGCCCGGCGCCGGCTCCGACGCCGCCGCGCTGAAGACCAAGGCCACGCTCGACGGCGACCATTACGTCCTCGACGGGCAGAAGCAGTTCATCTCCGGCGCCGGCGTCTCCGACATCTACGTCGTGATGGCACGCACCGGCGAGCCCGGCCCCTCGGGCATCTCGACCATCGTCGTCGAGAAAGACACGCCCGGCCTCTCCTTCGGCGCCAACGAGAAGAAGATGGGCTGGAATGCCCAGCCGACGCGGGCGGTGATCCTGGAGAATTGCCGCGTGCCTGTGGCGAACCGGCTCGGCCCGGAAGGGATCGGCTTCAAGATCGCCATGGCCGGCCTCGACGGCGGGCGGCTCAATATCGGCGCCTGCTCGATCGGCGGCGCGCAGGGCGCGCTCGACAAAGCGATCGCCTACGCCAGGGAGCGCAAAGCCTTCGGCTCGGTCATCGCCGATTTCCAGGCGCTGCAGTTCAAGCTCGCCGACATGGCGACCGAGCTGGAAGCGGCGCGCAGCCTGCTCTGGCGCGCAGCCGCCGCGCTCGACGCCAAGGCGCCGGACGCGACCAAGCTCTGCGCCATGGCCAAGCGCATCGCCACCGACACCGGCTTCGACGTCGCCAACGACGCCCTGCAGATTCATGGCGGCTACGGCTATCTCGCCGATTACGGCATCGAGAAGATCGTCCGCGACCTGCGCGTTCACCAGATCCTCGAAGGCACCAACGAGGTGATGCGGATGATCGTGGCGCGCGGGCTGGTCGGGCGGGCGAAAGGGAATTGACGCCGAACGGCAATCCGCGATCGCAAGACGAGAAAGCGCTTTTTTCTGATGACGGTCTCGGGCCTGCTCTTCGAGCAATCCGAGATGGCACCAAGAACGACGAGAGGAAACGCAGCATGACCAACATCGCCTTCATCGGCCTCGGCAACATGGGCGGCCCGATGGCCGGCAACCTCGTCAAGGCCGGGCACAGCGTCAAAGCCTTCGACCTCGTGCAGGCGTCGAAGGATGCCGCCGCGGAGATGGGAGTCGGGATCGCGGATTCGGCCAAGGATGCGGTGGCTGATGCCGAAATCGTCGTCACCATGCTGCCGGCCGGCAAGCATGTGCTCTCGGTCTGGGCCGATATCCTGCCGGCGGTGAAGCCCGGCACGCTGCTGATCGATTCCTCGACCATCGACGTCGAGAGCGCGCGCAAGGCGCATGCGCTCGCTGGCGACCATGGCTGCCTCTCGCTGGATGCCCCGGTCTCGGGCGGCACCGGCGGTGCCAAGGGCGCGACGCTGACCTTCATGGTCGGCGGGACGGAGGAGGCGTTCGGACAGGGCGGGCCGATCCTCGCCAAGATGGGCCGCAAGATCGTGCATTGCGGCGGCGCCGGCAACGGACAGGCCGCCAAGATCTGCAACAACATGATCCTCGGCATTTCGATGATCGGCGTCTCCGAGGCCTTCGTGCTGGCCGAGAAGCTCGGCCTGTCGCATCAGGCACTGTTCGATGTCGCCTCGACCTCGTCGGGCCAATGCTGGTCGCTGACGACCTATTGCCCGGTGCCGGGCCCGGTGCCGACCTCGCCCGCCAACAACGACTACAAGCCGGGCTTCGCCTCGGCGCTGATGCTGAAGGACCTGAAGCTGTCGCAGGAAGCGGCGCAGGCGGCCGGCGCCTCGACGCCGCTCGGTGCTGCCGCGGCACAGCTTTTCGGGCTGCACAATGTCTGGGGCGAAGGTGGCACGGATTTCTCCGGCATCATCCATCTCCTGCGCGGGCGCGGGCAGGCGTGAGACGCGCTTGCGCGGCGGGGCTGAGCGGGTCTAGACCCGAGTCATGAACGACGCTCCCGCCCGCCGCGAACGCTCCTCCCAGACCGGGTTCGCGATCAACCGGCTCGACCGGCGCGAGGATTTGCGCAGCAAGCCCGACGCGGTGACGGCGCTCCGCCACCGTTCGGACACGCGCATCGTGGCCGTGGCCGGCGAAACGCCGATTCTCAAGCGCCTCGACGGCGACGCCTTCTCGGTCTGGTTCAGCCATGGCGAGACCGAGATGCTCGGCCCTGCCGCCGAGGAAATCTTCCTCGGCATGACCGAGGACGGCACGCCACGCTTCGCCCGCCTGCTCGACAAGGCCCTGATCGAGCCCTTGAAGGAGCGGCCCGAGCTGCTGCTGACCGATCTGCGCTCGGTCGCGCTCAAGCGCATCGTGCCGGAGGACGAGGTCGGGCCGCTCGGCGAGGCCAAGGCCGTGCTCGACTGGCATGCCCGCCACCACTTCTGCGCGCAATGCGGCGGGCCGACCGTGGCCGGCGCCTCGGGCTGGCGGCGCGAATGCACTGCCTGCGGCGCGATGCATTTCCCGCGCACCGATCCCGTCGTGATCATGCTGGTGACGCGCGGCGATGCCTGCCTGCTGGCCCGGCAGGCCCGCTTCGCACCGGGCATGTATTCCTGCATCGCCGGTTTCGTCGAGCCGGGCGAGACGCTCGAGGACGCCGTCCGGCGCGAAAGCTGGGAGGAGGCTGGCCTCAGGGTCGGCGCCGTCCGCTACATCGCCTCGCAGCCCTGGCCCTTCCCCTCCTCGATCATGATCGGCTGCATCGCCGAGGCGCTCGGCGACGAGATCACGCTCGACATGACCGAGCTGGAAGCCGGGCGCTGGTTCCCGCGCGAGGAAGTGCTGCAGATGCTGAACGGCGAGCACCCGGACGGTCTCGCATGCCCGCAGCACATCGCCATCGCCAATACGCTGGTGCGAGCCTGGGCGCTCGAGGGCGAGCGGATCTGACGCACCCCGCGCATTGCGCCATCCCACTGAAGACCAGCCTTTGCGGAGCCTTGAATGACGGACCCGGCCAACGCCTTCGTTCCCGGGCCGCGCGCCCGTCTTGCCGGCCGTCCCGGTGGTCCGCTGTCGGGATTGACCTACGCGGTCAAGGACCTGTTCGACGTGGCCGGAGTGCCGACCGGCGGCGGCAACCATGACTGGGCCAAGGCCAATCCCATCCCGGAGCGCCACGCCTCGGTCGTGCAGACGCTGCTCGACGCCGGCGCCGACCTGATCGGCAAGACGATCACCGACGAGGTCTCGCTGGGCATCCTCGGCGAGAACGCCTTCGACGGCACGCCGCTCAACAGCGCCGCGCCCGATCGGGTGCCGGGCGGCTCGTCCTCCGGCTCGGCAGCGGCCGTTGCCGCGGGCTTGTGCGACACCGCGCTGGGCACGGATACCGGCGGTTCCATGCGCGTGCCGTCGAGCTTCTGCGGCCTATACGGCATCAGACCGACGCATGGCCGGCTCGATCTGACAGGGTTGATGCCGCAGGCGCCGAGCTCGGACACGGTCGGCTGGTTCGCACGCGACGCCGAGACCTTCGCGCGGGTCGGTACTGTCTTGCTCGGCGAGAAGCCGGGGCCGCTGCCGACGAAGCTGCTCATCGCGGTCGATGCCTTCGCCTTCGCCGATCCCGAAGTCGGCGCCGCGTTGCGGCCGATGGTCGAGAAGCTCGAACGGATCGTCGGGCCGGGGCGCGAGGAGATCATGGCCCCGCAGGGCCTCTCGGTCTGGGCGCGGGCGCAGCGCAGCCTGCAGCCGGTCGAAGCCTGGCAGACCTTCAAGCCCTGGATCGAGCAGCACAATCCGCGCATGGCCTTCAGCGTCGTTGCCGGGCTGATCGCGGGCTCCCAGGTTCCGGCGAGCGAGCGCAACTGGGCGGCGCTGATGCGCGAGGAGGCAAGGGCGCGGCTTCGCCACCTGCTGCCACCCGGCACCATTCTCTGCCTGCCGACCACGCCGTTTCCCGCGCCCTTGCGCGGCCTCTCCACGCCTGTTCTGCAGCCGATGCGAGACCGCATCACCTGCCTTTGCGCCCAAGGCGGCCTGACCGGCTCGCCGCAGGTTAGCCTGCCCGGCGCGACGATCGACGGCGCGCCGGTCGGCCTCTCGATCATCGGCGGGCGCGGCACCGACGCCAGCCTGATCGCCGTCGCCCAAGCCATGGAAGCTATCGCGTGACCGACTTGACCCCGAACCTGCCCGAAATCGTCGCCGAGATCAGCGCCCTGTTCGAGCGCTACGAGCAGGCGCTGGTCGACAAGGACGTCGATGTACTCGACGCGTCCTTCTGGAACAGCCCGCACACGATCCGCTATGCGCTGGGAGAGAACGGCTACGGCTTCTCCGAAATCCATGCCCATCGCGTCGCCCGTCCGCCGGGGCCGGGCATCAAGGAGAAGCGGATTCGGCTGGAGATCCTGACGCTCGGCCGCGACCTTGCCACGGTGAACCTCGAATTCAAGGTGCGCGGGCGCGAGGTGGTCGGCCGCCAGAGCCAGACCTGGGTGCGCTTCCCCGATCAGGGCTGGAAAGTCGTCTCGGCCCATGTCTCGACGATGGAGGGGCCACGCCCCTGGTAAGGCCGGTTTCAGGCGGATTTGACGCCGGGCGCGACGAGCGAAGCGGACGCTTCGGCGACCACGCCGGCTCTTAGGCACCTTGTCTTTACGACTCCTTAACCATCAAGGGCGCCCCCTTGCATGGTCGATAGGGCTTCCGGGGGGCTCGGAAAGGACCGCGACCATGCATAACCTCGATCCTGAACAGGCTATCGTGGAGCAACTCGTCGGCCTGCCTGTCGCCGACGTCGAACGTGATCTGATTCTCGCCACGCTGCGCGAAACCGGTGGCAACCGTACTCATGCCGCCGGTCTGCTCGGCATCGCCATCCGCACGCTGCGCAACAAGATCAACAGCTATACGGCCGAGGGCTATGACGTGCCCGAAGCGCTCCAGACGTCGGGGCAGTGATGGCCATGCGCCAGACTTCCGCGGACGGGATGGCGGCCGGCCATCTCGTCGCCTCGACCACCACGGCGGCACTGCTGCGCTGCCTTCTCCACAAGCGCGTGCTGACGCCGGCGGATATCCGGGAGATCTACGAGACGGCGCTGCTCCTGCTCGAACAGCAGCAAGGCGCCACACCGGAACATGCGGCCGCCTTCATTGCCGCGCGTGCGGCGATCGAGGACGGCCTCGCCCGCTGATCGGCGGGCGCCGCCGCGGCCTGGCAACCCGTCGGCAGCGCCTTACTCGGCGGCTTCCTCGATCGTCGAGCGGAACTCGTTGGCGGGATAGACGCCCATGATCTTCATCTCCTTGGAGAAGTAGGAGAGCTCATCGAGCGCGCGCCGGAGCGCCGGATCGTCGGGATGCCCCTCGACATCGGCATAGAACATGGTCGCGGCGAAAAGGCCGTCGACCATGTAGCTTTCCAGCTTCGTCATATTGACGCCGTTGGTGGCGAAACCGCCCATCGCCTTGTAGAGGGCGGCGGGAATGTTGCGGACGCGGAACATCAGCGTCGTCACCGTCTTGCCGACGCCCTGGCGGGCATATTCCGGATATTTCGAGAGCACGACGAAGCGAGTGGTGTTGTGCTTCTCGTCCTCGATGTCCTCCATCAGGATATCGAGCCCGTAGACCTCCGCCGCGATGCGCGGGGCGATCGCCGCGCGGGTGACGTCGCCAGCTTCCGCGACCTGGCGGGCGGAGCCGGCCGTATCGGCCGCGACCTCGGCCTTGAGGCCCAGCTTGCGGATGATCTTCCGGCACTGGCCGAGCGCGTGGATATGGCTCTGCACCGTCTGGATCGTCGCCAGCGTCGCGCCCGGAACGCCCATCAGGTGAAAGCGGATCGGCAGGAAATGCTCGCCGATGATGTGCAGGCCCGAGCGCGGCAGCAGATGGTGGATGTCGGCGACGCGGCCGGCGATCGAATTGTCGATCGGGATCATGCCATAGCGCGCCTTGCCGTCGCTGACCGCGGCGAGCGCATCCTCGAAGGTGGCGCAGGGCAGGAGCTCACAGTCCGGAAACACCTGGAGAGCCGCCTGGGAAGAGAAGGCTCCGGGCTCACCCTGGTAGGATACGACGAAGGACATTGGACGCTCAGGCTCCTCAACGGGACTTCAGGATCGCGCGGGCGCGATCGAGATCGGGCGGTGTATCGACGCCACGCGGCACGTGGTCGATGACCATGACGTCGATGCGCATGCCGTCTTCGAGCGCGCGCAGCTGTTCAAGCTTCTCGCGCAGCTCGAGCGGCGACTGCGGCAGGCTGACGAAGCGGTCGAGCGCGGCGCGGCGATAGGCATAGAGACCGACATGATGGTAGAGCGGCCCCTCGCCCGCCGGCGCGGTCGCGCGCGTAAAGTAAAGCGCACGCATATGGCCGGGAGCGATCTCGCTGCCGATGAGCTTCACGACGCTCGGCGCCGTCTTCTCCTCCTCGTCGGTGATCACGCCTGCAAGCGTCGCGATATCCACAGCCGGATCGGCAAGCGGCTTCACCGCGGCGGCGATCGCAGACGGCTCCAGCGTCGGGAAATCGCCCTGGACGTTGACGATGATGTCGTAGCGCCGCTGCGGGTCCAGGATGTCGGCGGCTTCCTTGATGCGGTCCGAACCCGTCTGGTGGTCGGCGCTGGTCATCACCGCCTTGCCGCCGGCCGCCTCGATGGCGGCGGCGATCTCAGGCGTGTCGGTCGCCACCGCGACATCTCCCACGCCAGCTTCGACGGCCCGGCGCCAGACATGCACGATCATCGGCTCGCCGTTGATGTCGGCGAGCGGCTTGCCGGGCAGGCGCGTCGCCTGCATGCGGGCGGGGATCAGGATCAGCGGATTCGACATGTTTCCGGGTGGGCTCGGCTGGAGGGCCGCAGATCGCGGCGGGCGGCGTCAAAAAGTCTCAAAGCGGAGCGTGCTTATACGAGTTGCAATGAAGCGCGCAAAGCGGTTAAGCAACGGCGGAGGCTGGAGGCTTTCGAGACTTCGGCTATGCGCTATCTCGTCTCCCGGGCTTCGGCCGCGGAGGGCACCAAGGTTCGGATACGATGAATATCGAAGCCAACAAGATCGCCGGCGCGGTTCTCTCCACGCTGCTTGTCGTGATGAGCCTCAACATGGCGGCGGGCATCGTCTTCGCGCCGAAGAAGCCTGCCGTGACCGGCTTCGATCTGCCGAGCGAAGAGCCGGCCGCCGCAGGCGGTGGCGCCGCTGCGGCTGCAGCCGAGGAGCCGATCGCGGTGCGCCTCGCCAAGGCCGACCCGGCCAAGGGCGAGAAGGCCACCGGCGCCTGCAAGGCCTGCCATACCTTCGAGAAGGGGGGCGCCAACAAGGTCGGCCCGCATCTCTTCGACGTTTATGGCCGCAGCGAAGGCTCGGTCGCGGGCTTCGGCTATTCGGCCGCGATGAAGGGCCGCAACGACAAGAGCTGGGACGCCGACGCTCTCGACCACTTCCTGAAGAACCCGAAGGCCTATGTGCCCGGCACCGCGATGGCCTTCGCCGGCATCAGCAAGCCCGAGACCCGCGCCGACGTGGTCGCCTATCTCAACACTCTGGCGGACGCGCCGAAGCCGCTGCCGAAGCCCTGAGCGGCCGGGCACTGCGACCATTCGCTGCTGACAAGCCGGGCTTTTGCCCGGCTTTTTGTTTGGCCACGCCTTGCTCCCGCCTTCGGCTTGCCCGCACAATCCGATCCTTGCCCATCCTTGCCGGCCATTGCCGTATCCAGCCGCGCGGGCGAGATAGGAAGGCTGCGAATCAGACGGGAGACGCGAAACGATGGCGATGCGCATCACACGCCGCAGGTTGCTGGAAGCCGCAGGTGCCGCGACTGTCGCGGGAGCCCTGCCCGGCCTTCCCGGAGCGGCGCTGGCGCAGGATGCCGAGTCGCATGGGCTCTCGACCTTCGGCGAACTCGCACTGCCGCCGGACTTTCCGCATTTCGCCTATGTGAACCCCAAGGCCCCGAAAGGCGGCCTGCTGACGGTCCAGATCAAGCGGGCCGGCGGCAACCAGAGCTTCGACACCTTCAACACGCTTAACACCTTCGTGCTCCAGGGCGATGGCGCGGCCGGCATGGATGCCTGCTTCGACAGCCTGATGGCCGGTTCCGGCGACGAGCCGGGCTCCCTCTACGGGCTGCTGGCGAAGAGCGTCGCAGTCTCGCCGGACAAGCTGACCTATCGCTTCCGCCTGCGGCCCGAAGCGCGCTTCCATGACGGCGCGCGGGTGACGGCACGAGACGCCGCCTTCTCGATGAACATCCTGAAGGCGAAGGGCCATCCCTCCTTCCGGCTGATCCTGAACGAGCTCGTCTCGTCCGAGGCCGAGAGCGACGACATTCTCGTGGTGAAGCTCTCAGCCAAGCGTAGCCGCGACCTCCATCTCGTCGTCGCCGGCCTGCCGGTGTTCTCGGAGAAATACTGGTCGACGCGGGATTTCAGCGCCTCGACGCTGGAACCGCCGCTGGGTTCGGGCGCCTACAAGGTCGGGCGCTTCGAGCAGGGCCGCTTCATCGAGTTCGAGCGGGTGCCGGACTATTGGGGCAAGGACCTGCCGGTGAACGTCGGCACCAATAATTTCGACCGGGTGCGCTGGGAGTATTTCCGCGACCGGCAGGTGGCGTTCGAGGCGTTCAAGAGCGGCGTCATCACTTTCCAGGAAGAGTTCACCTCCCGCATCTGGGCGACGGGCTATGATTTCCCGGCGCTGCACGAGGGCAAGGTCAAGAAGGAGGCGCTGCCGAAGACCGAGCCGGTCGGTTCGCAGGGCTGGATCTACAACACCCGGCGCGAGAAATTCGCCGATCCGCGCATTCGCGAGGCGCTGGGGCTCGCGTTCGACTTCGAATGGACGCGCAAGACCATCATGTTCGGCTCCTATGAGCGCATGACGTCCTATTTCGAGAACTCTGATTCCAAGGCGGTCGGCAAGCCCTCGCCGGAGGAGCTGGCCCTGCTGGAGCCCTTCCGCGGCAAGGTGCCGGACGAGGTCTTCGGCGAGCCCTTCCTGCCGCCGGTCTCGGACGGCTCGGGCAGCGACCGCAACCTGCTGCGCAAGGCCGACGAGATGCTGCGTGCCGCCGGCTGCAAGCGCGACGGCAATGTGCTGAAGCTGCCGAACGGCCAGCCCTTCGAGATCGAGTTCCTCGATTCCAACCCGGCCCTGCAGCCGCACACGCAGCCCTTCCAGGCCAATCTCAAGCGCCTCGGCATCAACGCGACCTCGCGCCTCGTCGACCCCGCCCAGTATCAGCGCCGAATCGACGAGTTCGACTTCGACATCATCAGCCGCGCGCTCTCGGGCAGCGCGATCCCCAGCGACACGCTACGCGTCGTGTTCGGTTCGGAAGCGGCCAAGACGAGGGGGTCGCGCAATGCCGCCGGCATCTCCAGCCCCGCCATCGACGCGATGATCGAGAGGATCGGCCAGGCGCACAGCTATGCCGAGGTCGTCGTCGCCGCGAAATGCCTCGACAGACTGCTTCGCGCCGGGCGCTACTGGATTCCGATGTGGTGGAACGACGAGGAATGGCTGGCCTATTGGGACATGTACGACCGGCCGCAGACCAAGCCGAAATTCTCCTCCGGCGCTCCCGCGATCTGGTGGTACGACGCCGAGAAGGCCAAGCGGATCGGAAAGGCGTGATGGTGCGGACACTCGCCGTCATTCCGGGGCTTCGCGAAGCGAAGAGCCCGGAACCCAGAACCAATGTCACTGATCGACGGGGCGCAAACGGTTTCTGCTTCTTGATGAAGGGTATCGGTTCTGGATTCCGGGCTCAGGCCTGCGGCCTGCCCCGGAATGACGGCGGAGCCCCATGCTGAGCTATATCGCCCGGCGCCTCGCGCTCATGGTGCCGACGCTGTTCGGCATCCTGCTCGTCTCCTTCGTCATCGTGCAGTTCGCGCCGGGCGGCCCGGTCGAGCGCGTGATCTCGCAGCTCCAGAACCCGAACAGCGGCGCGTCCGACCGCGTCGGCGGCGGCCAGATGGGCGATGCCGGGGCGCAGGGCGAGGCCTCCGCCTATCGCGGCGCGCAGGGGCTCGATCCCGCCTTCATCAAGGAGCTGGAGAAGCAGTTCGGCTTCGACAAGCCGGCGCATGAGCGCTTCCTGAAAATGCTCGGCGATTACGCCCGCTTCGATTTCGGCCGCAGCTATTTCCGCGATGCGCCGGTGCTGCAGCTCATCAAGGAGAAGCTGCCGGTCTCGATCACGCTCGGCCTGTGGATGACGCTGATCTCCTACGCCATCTCCATCCCGCTCGGCATCCGCAAGGCGGTGAAGGAGGGCTCGCGCTTCGACACCTGGACGAGCGCCGTCGTCATCGTCGGATACGCGATCCCGAGCTTCCTCTTCGCCATCCTGCTGATCGTGCTCTTCGCCGGCGGCTCCTTCTGGCAGATCTTTCCGCTCAGGGGCCTGACCTCGGACAACTGGTCCGAGCTCAGCCTCTTCGGCAAGGCGAAGGACTATCTCTGGCACATCACGCTGCCGGTGCTGGCCATGGCGCTCGGCGCCTTCGCCACCTCGACGCTGTTGACGAAGAACTCGTTCCTCGACGAGATCCGGAAGCAGTACGTGCTGACCGCGCGGATGAAGGGGCTGTCGGAACGCGGCGTGCTCTACGGCCATGTCTTCCGCAATGCCATGCTGATCGTCATCGCCGGCTTCCCCGGCGCCTTCGTGCACGCGCTCTTCGCTGGCTCGCTGCTGATCGAGACGATCTTCTCGCTCGACGGGCTCGGGCTTCTCTCCTTCGAGGCGATCGTCAACCGCGACTATCCCGTCGTCTTCGCCAATCTCTACATCTTCTCGCTGATCGGCCTCGTCGTGCACCTGATCACCGACCTGACCTATAGCTGGGTCGATCCCCGCATCGACTTCGAAAGCCGGGAGGCGTGAGCATGAGCGACACGCTGATCGATGCCCCGCCCGCGGCCCTGCGCAGCGACATTCCGCTCGCGCCGGCCGAGGCGAAACAGGGCTGGCTCAAGCTCTCGCCGATCAACCGGCGCCGGCTGAACAACTTCAAGGCCAACCGGCGCGGCTGGTGGTCGCTCTGGCTCTTCCTCGCCCTGTTCCTGCTCTCGCTGGTCGCGGAGTTCATCGCCAACGACCAGCCGCTGGCCGTGCGCTACAAGGGCGAATGGCTGTTTCCGGTCGCGATGAACTATCCGGAGGAGAAGTTCGGCGGCTTCCTCGCCACCACCGATTACCGCGACCCGGTGATCGCCAAGGAGATCGCCGCCAACGGCTTCGCGATCTGGCCGCCGATCCGCTACTCCTACCGCACGCATAATCTCGACCTGCCCGTCCCCGCCCCGGCCCCGCCGACATGGATGCTCAAGGACGAGCAGTGCAAGCCGATCGCGCAGCGCACCGGCGGCTCGACCTGCCGCGACCTCGAATGGAACTGGCTCGGCACCGACGACCAGGGCCGCGACGTCGTCGCCCGGCTGATCTACGGCTTCCGCATCTCCGTGCTGTTCGGGCTGATCCTGTGCGCCTTCTCCTCGGTGATCGGCATCGCCGCCGGCGCAATCCAGGGCTATTTCGGCGGCTGGACCGACCTGATCTTCCAGCGGCTGATCGAGATCTGGACCTCTATCCCCGCGCTCTACCTGCTGATCATCGTCGCCGCGATCATCACGCCGAGCTTCTTCGTACTGCTCGGCATCCTCCTGCTGTTCTCCTGGGTGGCCCTGGTCGGCGTGGTCCGCGCCGAGTTCCTGCGGGCGCGCAACTTCGAATATGTGCGAGCGGCGCGTGCGCTCGGGCTTTCCAATCGCACGATCATGGTCCGGCATCTCCTGCCCAACGCGATGGTGGCGACGCTGACCTTCCTGCCCTTCATCCTCAACGGCTCGATCACCACGCTGACCTCGCTCGACTTCCTCGGCTTCGGCCTGCCGCCGGGCTCGCCGTCGCTTGGCGAGTTGCTGGCGCAGGGCAAGGCGAACCTTCAGGCGCCCTGGCTCGGCCTCTCCGGCTTCGCAGTGATCGCCCTGATGCTGTCGCTGCTGATCTTCATCGGCGAAGCGGTGCGCGACGCCTTCGACCCGCGGAAGACCTTCGCATGAGCGCGCCGCTTCTCTCCGTCGAAGACCTCTCCGTCGCCTTCCGCCAGGGCGGGCGTGAGACGCTCGCGGTCGACCATGTCTCCTTCTCCGTCGCCAAGGGCGAGACGCTGGCGCTGGTCGGCGAATCCGGTTCCGGCAAATCGGTCTCAGCACTGTCTATCCTGAAGCTGCTGAACTACCCGGCGGCGCATCACCCCTCGGGCAAGGTGCTGTTCAACGGGCAGGACCTGATCGCGGCCGACGAGAATGCGATGCGCAAGGTGCGCGGCAACGACATCACCATGGTGTTCCAGGAGCCGATGACCTCGCTCAATCCGCTGCACCCGATCGAGCGGCAAATCGGCGAGATCCTCGAATTGCACAAGGGCCTACGCGGCGAGAAGGCGCGCGCCCGGACGCTGGAGCTGTTGGAACTCGTCGGCATCCGCGAAGCAGCGAGCCGGCTCGGCGCCTATCCGCACCAGCTTTCCGGCGGGCAGCGCCAGCGCGTGATGATCGCGATGGCGCTCGCCAACGAGCCGGAGCTGCTGATCGCCGACGAGCCGACGACGGCGCTCGACGTCACCGTGCAGGCGCAGATCCTGAAGCTGCTCAAGGAGCTCCAGGGCCGGTTGGGCATGGCGATGCTGTTCATCACCCACGATCTCGGCATCGTCCGGCGCATCGCCGACCGGGTCTGCGTGATGCTGAAGGGCAAAATCGTCGAGCAGGGTCCGGTCGCGGAAATCTTCGCCAACCCGCAGCATGACTATACCAAGCGCCTGCTCGCAGCCGAGCCGAAGGGGCGCCCTGAGCCGGTGCCAGCGGACGCCACGACATTGCTCGAAGCCGGGCCGGTCAAGGTCTGGTTCCCGATCAAGTCAGGCCTGATGCGCCGCGTCACCGGCTATGTGAAGGCGGTCGACGGCATCTCGGTCAAAGTCCGCGAGGGCGAGACGCTGGGCGTGGTCGGCGAGTCCGGCTCGGGCAAGACGACGCTTGGCCTCGCCATCCTCAGGCTGATCTCCTCGGAGGGGCCGATCGTCTTCCTCGGCGATCGCATCGACGGGCTCTCCAGCCGCGAGGTCAGGCCGAAGCGCAAGAATCTGCAGGTCGTCTTCCAGGACCCCTACGGCTCGCTCTCGCCGCGCATGTCGGTCGCCGAGATCGTGGCGGAAGGGCTCGCGATCCAGCAGCCGGACCTCACCTATCCGCGCCAGCGAGAGATCGTGGCGCAGGCGCTCATCGATGTGGGCCTGGATCCGGCGGCGATGGACCGCTACCCGCACGAGTTCTCCGGCGGACAACGCCAGCGCATCGCGATTGCGCGGGCCATGGCGCTCAATCCCAAATTCGTCGTGCTGGACGAGCCGACCTCGGCGCTCGACATGTCCGTCCAGGCGCAGATCGTCGAATTGCTGCGCGGACTGCAGGCCAAGCGAAAACTGGGTTATCTC
Source organism: Bosea sp. NBC_00550 (assembly GCF_026020075.1). NCBI lineage: Bacteria > Pseudomonadati > Pseudomonadota > Alphaproteobacteria > Hyphomicrobiales > Alloboseaceae > Allobosea > Allobosea sp. NBC_00550. The sequence continues at coordinate 5,266,668 of NZ_CP102772.1, read as the reverse complement.
TTCATCAGCCACGACCTCAAGGTCGTCAGGGCGCTGTCGCACCGGGTGCTGGTGATGCAGAACGGCAAGGTCGTCGAGGAAGGTCCGGCGGAGGCGATCTTCGCCCAGCCGCGCGAGGCCTACACACAGGCGCTGCTGGCGGCCGCGCTTAATCTCGAACCGGCAGTCGCCAGCGCCGCCGCCGTGAGGGAGTAAACATGGCCCGCGCCATCCTGATCGTGCTGGATTCGGTCGGCTGTGGCGGCGCGCAGGATGCCGCCGCCTATGGCGACGAGGGCTCCGACACGCTCGGCCATATCGCCGAAGCCTGCACCGATGGCCGTGGCGATCGCGAGGGCTTGCGCAGCGGGCCACTGAAGCTGCCGAACCTCGCCCGTCTCGGCCTCGCCCATGCCAGCGAAGCCTCGACCGGACGGCCGCTCTCCGGCGTCGCGAAGCCGGCGCAGCCGCAGGGACGCTGGGGCTATGGCGTCGAGGTCAGCCAGGGCAAGGATACGCCGTCCGGCCATTGGGAGATCGCCGGCTGCCCGGTTTCTTTCCCCTGGGGTTATTTCACCGAACTCGAGAATTCGTTTCCCGCAGAGTTGGTCGCCGGAATCGTCAAGGAAGGCGCCCTGCCCGGCATCCTCGGCAACAGGCATGCGTCGGGCACGGCGATCATCGAGGAACTCGGACCCGAGCATATCCGGACGGGCAAGCCGATCTGCTACACCTCGGTCGATTCCGTGCTGCAGATCGCGGCGCATGAGGAGCATTTCGGGCTCGATCGGCTCTACGCGCTCTGCAAGACGGTGCGTGGCCTCGTCGATCCTCTGCGGATCGGGCGCGTGATCGCCCGGCCTTTCGTCGGCTCGCCTGAGGACGGCTTCACCCGCACCGGCAACCGCAAGGATTTCGCGATCCCACCGCCGAACGAGACGCTGCTGGACCGGCTGACGGCGCAGGGCCGCAAGGTCGTCACCGTCGGCAAGATCGGAGACATCTTCGCGCATCGCGCCACCGGCGAGGAGATCAAGCCCTTCGGCAACGCGGCCCTGGTCGCGGCGGCGCTCCAAGCCTGGGACGGGCTGCCCGATGGCGGCTTCTGCTTCGTCAACCTCGTCGATTTCGACACCGAGTTCGGCCATCGCCGCGACATTCCCGGCTATGCGGCAGCGCTGGAAGCCTTCGACCGCCTGCTTCCGCATATAGAGGCCGCGCTGAAGCCCGGCGACATCGCCGTCATTACCGCGGATCACGGTAATGATCCGAGTTGGCGCGGCAGCGACCATACCCGCGAGCATGTGCCGATCCTTGCCTTCGGGCCCGGCATCGCGCCGGAGCCGCTTGGGCGGCGCGAGAGCTTCGCCGATATCGCGGCAAGCCTCGGCGTCTTCCTCGGCATCGGCCCGGTCGGCCCGGGCCGCCACTGGTAGCTCAGGCCGCAGCGACGCGATTGCAGAAGCTGGCGACCTCGCGGCGGATATCCTGCGCCTGCTGAGCCAGCGCATTCGCAGCGCCCTGCAACTGCTGCGCGGCGCCATGGGTCTGCCGGGTCATCACCTCGAAGCCGCCGGCGACATCGGCGCTGCGCTGGGCGCCCTGGAAGGACAGCCTGACCTGATGAGCGATCTCGGCCGTGGCACGGCTCTGCTCGTCGACCGAGAGCGCAATCGCATTGGCGACGCTCTCGACCTCGCCGATCGCCTCGACGATGTCGCGGATCGCCTTCAGCGAACGATGCGAAGCCTGCTGCATCGCGCCGATCTGGTGGGAGACCTCGTCGGTCGCCTTGGCGGTCTGGGCCGAGAGCGTCTTCACCTCGCTCGCGACGACGGCAAAGCCGCGCCCCATCTCGCCGGCACGCGCCGCCTCGATCGTGGCGTTGAGGGCGAGCATGCTGGTCTGCGCCGCGATGCCACGGATGATCTCGACGACGGCGCCAACATTTTCGCTGCTATGCGTCAGGTTCTCGATCTCGGCGCTCGCGTGACGCGCCAATGAGGCCGCCGATTTCGAGCCATCGGCCGAGTGCTCCGCGTTGCGGCCGATCTCGCCGATGGAGGCGACGAGCTCGGTGCTCGCGGCCGAGAGATGATCAATGCTCTCCATGGTGGTCGCGGCCGAGGCGGAAACCAGTGCGGTCTGCCGACGCACATGGTCGGAGGTGCCGATCAGCGTGCCGGCCTCGGCCTTCATCGCCACCGCGGAATGGTCGAGCACGGCCATCGCCTGTTCCATCTGGGCATGGAAGCCGGAGACAACGCCGCGCAGCATTTCCGCCCGGCGGCCGAGTTCTTCCGCCAGGCCGCGTTCCTTTTCGCCCGCGATGCGCTCGCGCTCTGCCACGGCCTCGGCCCGCGCGAGATTGGCCTCGTTCATCGTGAACATGCGCTGCAGGATCACCGCGAACACGGCGAGGAAGGCGGTCTCGATGATGACGATCACGGCGTGCAGCAGCACCCGCAGCAGGCTGGCCCCCTGGAAGAACACCGCGGCCGGCAGCGCATATTGCAGCACGAGATGGTGCAGGGCCGTCAGCACGGCTCCCATCAGGATCGGCCGCCAGTCGCAGAACCCGGCGAGCAGCGCCAGGATCGCGAAGTAATACATATGCATGTCGGGCTGCCAGGGATGGCCGGCGAAACTGAACACCAGGATCGAGACCTGCCCGATCAGCACGGTAGCGATGACGAGCTGGGTCACCATCGCCGGGCCGCTCAAGCGATACGACGCCAGCGCGACGAGGATCGCCAGTGCCGCGACCGAGACCGGAACGACTCCCTCGGTGCCGTGCGCCCAGAAGGCGAGCGCCAGCAGCGGCACATGCAGCAGCCCGAGAACGAGCAGGGCTTGCGCGACCCGGCGGCGGACGACCGACAGGGACCAGATCATCGCGAGGCCTCCGTTCCGCCGGCGGCATCGAGACACCCGGCGAGCCCGGCCAAAGCCAAAGAGAACCATGCGCCCTTCGGCAGCGGCGGCACCTCGCTCGCCAATGCTGCGGGCGCGACCACGACGACCGAAGACAGACGCCCGCTACGCAGCACTTGGTGACCGGCGGCGAAACTGAGCGCGACCGCTTCGGAACCGGCGACCCAAGGCGGGAAGACGATCGCCACCGGCACAAGACCGTCCTGCGCGCGCGGGAGGCTCGCCAAAGCTCCGAAGCTGACGATCAGACAGATGCAGGCGACCAGGAAGCCGTCGAAAAACGACAGCTTCTCCTCGCGCACCGCGCAAGGTTCCAGACTAGGCATGGAAGGCATGGACAGGAACCAGTGGAAGGACGGCCGCTCGCCGTCACACAAGCCCAGCCCCGTAAAGTTTTACTTAAGCGGTTCAGCGGGCTTCAACAGCAATTCAACAGCCAGGCGCGAATTTACATTTCTATGCCAGGCGAAATCTGCAACTTTTAGTTGCATTACCTCACCGGGGTCGGGATGGCTGCTGAAGCATCAAGCCGCCTTCGTTGCCCCGATCCTGCTGCGCGCTTCGGCATACCGACGGCTACGCCTTCGTGATCATTGGGTATCCGCCGGCACGGCAAGACGCGTCACGTCTGCAAACGCTGCTTGATCCGCTTGATCAGCGCGTCGCGGACATCGCGATAGGCATCGAGCTTCTGCTCTCGGGAGCCCTGGAACACCGTCGGATCGACGGTCGGCCAGTATTCGACCTCGGCGGCATGGGTGCGGGTCAGGTCCAGCGCCTTGTGGTGGGCTTCCGGCGAGAGCGTGACGATCAGGTCGAAATTGAGCCCCTCCCACTCCTCCAGTTCCTCGATCGATTTCGGCTTGTGGCGGCTCAGATCGATGCCGATCTCATCGAGAACCTCGAGAGCGAAACCATCCGCCTCGCCTTTGCGGGCGCCGGCCGACTGGACGTAGATCGATTTGCCGAAGAAGTGCTTGGCCAGCGCCTCCGCCATCGGCGAGCGCACGGCATTCATCGCGCACATGAAGAGCACGCTCTGGACCTTACGCGGCAGAGGCCGTGCATTCGGCGCATTTTCTTCACGCGAACCGGCTTCCACCTCGCCTGAAAATGCTCTCCGCTCCAACCCGTCAGCCCTTCCAATGCAGGGCGTAGATCAGGGTGAAGAGGCGGCGCGCCGTGTCGAAATCGACCTCGACCTTGTTGGCCAGCCGCTCGGCCAGGATGCCGGCCGCCTCGTCGTGCAGGCCGCGCCGACCCATGTCGATCGCCTCGATCTGCGAGGGCGTCGCGGTCCGGATCGCGGCATAGTAGCTCTCGCAGATCAGCTCGTAGTCCTTGATGATGCGCCGGAACGGGCTGAGCGAGAGATGATGCGTCACCACCGGCGCGCCATCGGACTGCCTGACCTCGAAGACGAGGCGGCGCTCGACCATGGCGAGATGCGCGAGATACGGCCCACCGTCATGCTCCGGCACGACGAAGCTGTTGCGCTCGATCAGGTCGTAGATGGCGACGGCACGCTCATGCTCCTGATCCGGCGAGCCGCGGCCGAGCGAATTCTCGTCGAGCGTGACGCCGACCAGGCATTGCTTGTTGGAAATCGAGGCGTCGGACATCGCTTCTCCTGCCGCAGCGCCGTTCGTTTCCGGCGCTCAGAGATTGAGTCTGATCGTCACGGATCGGCCATGCGCCTGCAAGCCCTCGGCTTCGGCGAGTTGCGTCGCGGCGGAGGCGAGCGACCGCAGGCCTTCCGGGCCGCATTTCAACAGCGAGGTCCGCTTCATGAAGTCGCCGACGCCGAGACCGGAGGAAAAACGTGCGGAGCGCGCCGTCGGCAGGACATGGTTGGGGCCGCCGACATAGTCGCCGATCGCCTCGGGCGTATGGCCGCCGAGGAAGATCGCGCCGGCATTGCGGATGAGTCCGGCGAGACGCTCGGGCTCGGCCGTCATAATCTCTAGATGCTCAGGCGCGAGGCGATCGACCAGCGGTACGGCCGCTTCCAGATCGGCGACGAGCAGGATCGCGCCGAATTCCTGCCAGCTCTGGCCGGCGATCCTGGCACGCGGCAGCGTCGCGAGCTGGGCAGCCACGGCCTTCTCGACCTCAGTTGCCAATGCCGCATCGTCCGTCATCAGGATCGACTGGGCGGATACGTCGTGTTCGGCCTGGGCCAGCAGATCGGCGGCGATCCAGTCGGGATTGGCGGTGCGGTCGGCGATCACCAGCACCTCGGAAGGGCCGGCGATCATGTCGATGCCGACCTGGCCGAAGACGCGGCGCTTGGCAGCGGCGACATAGGCATTGCCGGGGCCGACGATCTTGGCGACGGGCGCGATGCTGTCCGTGCCGTAGGCCAGTGCTGCCACGGCCTGCGCGCCGCCGATGCGGTAGACCTCGTCGACGCCGGCCAGCCGCGCGGCGGCCAGCACGAGCGGATTGGTCTCGCCGCGCGGGGTCGGAGCGACCATGACGATGCGCGGCACGCCGGCGACCTTCGCCGGGATCGCGTTCATCAGCACCGAGGAGGGGTAGCTCGCCGTGCCTCCGGGCACATAGAGGCCGACGGCCTCGATCGCGCTCCAGCGCCAGCCGGCCTCGACGCCCGCCGCATCCTTCACCCAGGAATCGGCCGGCTTCTGGCGCTCGTGATAGACGGCGATGCGCTCGCGCGCCGTCTCCAGCGCCGCCAGCAATTCCGACGAGCAGGCGGCGACGGCTGCATCGATCTCGGCCTCGCTGACACGCAGGGTCTCCGGCGTCAGGTCGAGCGCGTCGAAGCGGCTGGTATAGGAGAGCAGCGCCGTATCGCCGTTTTCACGCACGTCTGCGATGATGTCGGCAGCGACGCGATCGACCTCCTCGGAGACCTCGCGCTTGGCGGAAAGCAGCGCCGCAAACGTCTCGGCAAAGCCTGCGTCGCTGTCGTCGAGCCTGATCGGCATGGATATCCTCGACAAATCGGAACTCTCGGTCGTCATTCCGGGCGTAGCGCAGCGAAGACCCGGAATCCATCGTAAGCGCAGCACCCTTCGATGGATCCCGGAGCGGCGCCGCTTCGCGGCTTGTCCGGGATGACGGCGCGTTTTTAGACGAAGGGTATCGAAGGTTGAAGCGGGCACCGGCCAAAAAGGCGGCGGCGCGATCTGGCTCAGGCGCCGTTGGGATGGCCGGGTGTCGCCACCGCTTCCCACACCGGCCCGAGATCCTTCATCTGGGCCTCGACGCATTCGACCGAGAGGCGGATCGCCGCGCCTTCCGAGAAATGCAGCGTTACGTCGCCGGCCGGCTCCTCGGCCTGGTCGAAGGTGACGGCGAGCAGGTTCAGCACCTTGTCGGGATCGTTCTTGTCGAGCTTGGCGCTGCGCACGGCCAGAACGCGGTCGAAATGCAGCGCCGTCAATCGGCGCCGGCGCTTGCCGTGCTGCGCGCCCTCCCAGTCGAAGCGGCGCAGGGCGAGGGCAAAACGCTTCTCGCTCGGCAGATAGACGAGATCGGCCGCCTTCAGCACGGCGTCTTGAAGATGGGCCGAAACGACCCCGAGATCGTCGGTATCGAGCGCGATGAGCTTCAGCGGAGCGGCGACGTCGTCTGACATGATTTTGTTCTGACGAGCCGCCCCGAGAAAATCAACAGGCGAGAATCAACTGCTGATGCGTTCCACCACCGCGCCGCAGCGGGTGAGCTTGGCTTCCAGCGCCTCGAAGCCGCGGTCGAGATGGTAGACGCGGTTGATGGTGGTGTCGCCCTCGGCGGCGAGACCGCCGATGACGAGTGAGACCGAAGCGCGCAGATCGGTCGCCATGACGGGCGCTCCGGTGAGCTTCGGCACGCCTTCGACATGGGCGACATCGCCGTCGAGCCGGATCTTCGCACCGAGCCGGGCGAGTTCCTGCACATGCATGAAGCGGTTCTCGAAGATGGTCTCGCGGATGCGCGAGGTGCCCTTGGCTTTCGTCATCAGCGCCATGAACTGCGCCTGGAGATCGGTCGGGAAGCCGGGGAACGGATCGGTGTCGATATCGACGGCCTCGATGCCGTGGCCATTGCGGCGCACGCGAATGCCTTCGTTGGTCGCATCGATCTCGACGCCGGCCTTGCCGAGCACATCCAGCGCCGACTGGAGCAGCTCGGGACGAGCGCCTTCCAGCACGACATCGCCGCCGGTCATCGCGACGGCCATCGCATAGGTGCCGGTCTCGATGCGATCCGGCAGGACGGCGTGATGCGCGCCGCCGAGGCGCGAGACCCCGGTCACGACGATGCGGGAGGTGCCGGCGCCCTCGATCTTGGCGCCCATCTTGACGAGGCAGGCGGCAAGGTCCGTGACCTCCGGCTCGCGCGCGGCGTTCTCGATCACTGTCGTGCCCTGCGCGAGGACCGCAGCCATCAGCGCGGTATGCGTGCCGCCCACCGTGACCTTCGGGAAGACGATCTCGCCACCCTTCAGCCCCTTCGGTGCGCGCGCCAGCGCATAGCCGTTCTCGATGACGATCTCGGCGCCGAGCTTCTCCAGTGCCATGAGCAGGAGGTCGACCGGGCGCGTGCCGATCGCGCAACCGCCGGGCAGCGAGATCTTGGCCTCGCCCATCCGTGCCAGGATCGGCGCGATCACCCAGAAGCTCGCGCGCATGGTCGAGACCAGCTCGTAGGGCGCGCAGGTGTCGACGATCTGACGGGCCGTGAGCGAGATGGTCTGGCCGGTCTCGGCCGACTGGCCGATGCGCTTGCCGGCGACCGTGCGGTCGGCGCCGTGATTGGACAGGATGCGCGAGAGCGCGGTGACGTCCGAGAGCCGCGGCACATTGGTGAGCGTCAGCGTCTCGTCCGTCAGCAGGCTCGCGATCATCAGCGGCAAGGCGGCGTTCTTGGCGCCGGAGATCGGAATGGCGCCATTGAGGCGCTGGCCGCCGGTGATGCGGATCTTGTCCATCGTCAGGTCCTGCTCGGCCATCCCGGGGAAAGCCCGGCGGCCCATGAAGGTAAGGGAGATCAGGACCGGGGAGGGTCGGCCTGAGCGGGCGGCGCCGGCTCCTGCGCTTTCGCCTCTTCCGAGCGGCGAGCACGAGCCTGGGCCTTGCGGCGCTTCAGGTTCTCGCGGAGCGCGGCGGCTAGGCGCGCCTGCTTCTCGTCCTCGGCTGTCTGGCGGGTCACGGCATCAGCTCGGCGTCGGTGTTTGCAACTTGGATGTTTGAACGCGGGAACGCGGCGAATTCGGGGCGATATGGTTAGCCCCTCGTCCCCTTGCGGACAAGCGCTCTCCCGCCGCCGAACGCGTTTCAGGATGCGGCAAAGGATTGTGCCGTTACGGGCCATGAGAAAAACGGCCCGCGCCGCCATGGGGCGGGGTTTCTCGCGGAAGCCGGCATTCCCGACGTTTTATTTCCCGCCGCCTCAATTCCCCGAAATTTTCTGCCCCTGCCCTGCCTCTTCCGAAGGGTCCGCCTCTTGCTCCGACCGGACCGAACCCGGCGCGGAGATCGCCGGCATGACGTTTGGGCAGGAAAAAAGCTTAACGCTATTAACCATTTCGGGGAGTTTCCGTTTACAGTTTGTTAAGCTCGTTTAGGTTGCACGACACTAGCCAGTTCGGGGGGTAGCGTGGTGTTGCAGTCCTTGAAGACCGGAGCGGAAACCGTCGCGCCGACCCTGCTCGAGAGCTGCGAGGTCATCGACGCCATCCGCTACAAGGCAGGCTTCCTGCCGGAGGTGGAGATCGCGTATGAGCCGGAGATCAAGACGCTCTGGGTCACGATCCGACCCGAGCTGAAGCCCGTCTTCACGCTTCAGCTGCTCGACAGCCTGGTGAAGATCCAGAGCGCAATCGCGGCGCTGTGGGGCGCGCCGGACCAGTATCACCGCGCTCCGGTCCGCTTCCTGGCCTTCCGCGGCACGGGCCCGTTCTTCACGCTCGGCGGCGATCTCGACTTCTATCTTGACTGCCTGGCCAAGAACGATCGTGCGTCGCTGGCCGAATATGCGCGGCTGTCGGCCGACGGTGCGATCTGGAACTCGGGCGGCCTGAACGGGCTGGTGATCACCCTCTCGACCATCCATGCCAAGGCGATCGGCGGTGGCATCGATGCGCCGCGCTCCTGCAACGTGATGATCGCCGAGGAGCAGGCTTCGTTCGTCTACCCCGAGATCAAGTTCAACCACTTCCCGATCACGGCCGTGGCGATCCTGTCGCGGCGGATGGGGCCGCGTGCGGCGGAGCAGATGCTGCTGTCCGGCGAGGAGATGAGCGCTCAGGAATTCATGGCCGCCGGCGGCCTCGAGGCGGTGGTTCCGACCGGAACGGGCGAGGCCTGGATCCGCAAGTACTGCAGCGACGCCCTGCCGATCCACGCGGCCAAGACCGCCCTCTTCTCAGCCTTCAACCGCCGCGCCGGCGACCTGCGCGAAGAGCTCGGCCATCTCGGCCAGATCTGGACCGACTGCATGCTGCGGCTGAACCCGAGCGCGATCTCGAAGCTGCAGCGCATCGCGCAAACACAGGACCGGATGCTTGCTCGCGTTTACCAAAGACATCTAGCAGCGGTCTGAGGGGCGCCAGAAACCCCCTCATCGCAACGGAGTCACACGAAGCATTTACCTCTGCTCCCCTAGAAACCTTTGATGATGCGCTAGGTTTGAGCCTAGCGTGCGGGACCGCGCATGCGGCAAAGGCAGGAGTAGATGGCGGGCGCGCTGAAGCGATTGACGGCGGCCGGTGGGCGCGAGAAGGCCGACGATGTCGACCTGACCGGCTACACGCTGCTGGTCAGCTCGCTTTTCTCGTCACCGGCCTCGATCATCCCGGGCGGTATCGCCGGGATCCTCACGCCTTTCCTGTGCTGGCTGTCGACCGGCATGGAAGTCTTCATGGGCCTCACCCTGCTGGTGACGCTCATCGTCGTCCTGCGCCTGATGACCGTTCTGGCCTATCGCCGGCGCAACCATGCCAACGACAGCTACGTGCAGACCCGTCGCTGGGATCGCGATTACTTCCTTGGCGCCACGATCTTTAGCGCCGTGCTGGGCTACAGCTGCTATGTCGCCCTGGTGCACACCGACGATCCGGCGGCCCACATCACCTCGGTCGCCTCCACCATCGCCCTGGCGTCGGGCTATGTCGCGCGCAACGCCGGCCGGCCCAAATTCGTCGCAGTGCAGCTGATGACCTTCTGCATCCCGATGGCGATCGGGCTGATCGAGGCGCATAACCCCTATTATCGCTATATCGGCTACTTCGCCTTTCTCTACGTGGCCGCGAACATCGCGATCACCAACTCGCTGCACCGGAACCTGCTGGCGCTGAGCGATGCGACCAAGCATTCGAAGGCGCTCGCCTCGGCCCTGCACTCGCAAAACCTCACGCTCGACGCCGCCCTGAACACGATGATCGACGGGCTGGCGATGTTCGACCGCAATCTCAAGCTTGCGGTCAGCAACGCACCGCACAGCGCGCTCTACGGCCTGCCGGAGACGCTCGCCCTGCCCGGGACACCGCTGACGGCGATCGCGCGCTTCCTGGTCGAGCGGCAGGTGATCAGCTCGGACCAGCTGCGCGAGATCCGCACGGCGCTGACCACGGTCCAGAGCACCCAGCAGGCGGCGAGCCACGAGGTGGTGACGCGCAGCGGGCTCGTGCTGGTCGTGACCTTCGCGCCGGCCGCCGAGGGCGGCATTCTCATGCTGACCGAGGACGCGACCGAACGGAAGGCGACCGAGGCACGCATCGAGCAGATGGCGCGCTTCGACGAGCTGACGGGGCTCGCCAACCGGTTCGAGTACAACACCCAGATCGCCGACGCCTTCGCCAGGCTAGAGCGGACGGGCGAGGCCTTCGCGCTACTTTATGTCGATCTCGACGGCTTCAAGCAGGTCAATGACAGCCTCGGCCACGATATCGGCGACCACGTGCTGATGGAAACCGCGAGCCGCCTGCGCAGCGCGATCCGCGGCAACGACATGCTGGCCCGCTTCGGCGGCGACGAGTTCCTGCTGATCCTGCCCTCGGCCGACCACGGCATCGTCACCTCCATCGGCCAGCGCATGATCAACGCCATGAACCGGGCCTTCGATGTCGAGGGCAAGACGGTCTATGTCACGGCCAGCGTCGGCATCGCCATGGCGCCGCATGACGGCACCACGCCGGCCGATCTGCTGCGCCACGCCGACACGGCACTCTACAAGGCCAAGTCGGCCGGCCGGAACACGCTGATGTTCTTCAACCCGGCAATGGCCGAGGAGATGCTGGAGCGGCACGAGATCGAGGTCGACCTGCGCAAGGCCGCGACGGACGGCACGCTCGAACTCTACTACCAGCCGATCATCGACCTGAAGACGCAGGAAGTCGTCTCGCGCGAGGCGCTGATGCGCTGGCGCCACCCGACGCGCGGCCTGGTTCCTCCCGGCGTCTTCATCCCGATCGCCGAGCAGACCGGCCTGATCGCCGCGATGGGCGACTGGGCGATCCATCAGGCCTGCAAGGACGCCGCGAGCTGGGAACCGGGCATCAGCGTCTCCGTGAACGTCTCGCCCCTGCAGTTCCGCGAGCCCCGCCGGGTCATCGAAACGGTCAAGGACGCACTGCTGACCTCGCATCTCGAATCGCGGCGGCTGATGCTCGAAGTCACGGAATCCCTGCTGATCGAGGACGACAAGCTGGCGCTTTCGGTCCTCGACGAGCTGCGGGCGCTGGGCGTGACCTTCGCGCTGGATGATTTCGGCACCGGCTATTCCTCGCTCGCCTATCTCTCGACCTACCCGTTCGCGCAGGTGAAGATCGACCAGAGCTTCGCCCGCGAGGTCCATACCAACGAGGCCTCCAAGGCCGTCATCGAGGCCGTTTGCCAGCTCGCGCGCCGGCTCCAGATGAATGTGGTGGTCGAAGGCATCGAGACCGAGCAGCAGCGCATCGCCGTCCAGCTTCTCGGCGCCCACCGCGCCCAGGGGTTCCTCTTCGGCCGGCCCGTGCCTCTCGCGACCATCAAGGGCGGAAACGGCAATCGCAGCGTCGCCTGAGCCGCGGCACGCGAGCGCTTCCTAAGATCGGGAGAGCGTCGGCCTTGATTCCGCCCGCCCGACAACGCATCAGCGATTGAGAACGAGAGCGAAGCGGGACATCCGGTGAGCGACGGAACGGCCAAAGTGGCGAAACCCGCCGCGTTGACACCCGACATCTGCGTCATCGGCGCAGGCGGCAACGGTATCGCCCTGGCGACGGCGGCGGCCGCGTTCGGCGTCTCCGTCGTGCTCGTCGAAAGGGAGGTGCTGGGCGGCAGCCCCGCCCCCCTCGCCACCAAGGCCCTGGTCGAGGCCGCAGCGTCGGCTCAAGCGGCCCGGGAGGCCGGCCGGCTCGGCCTGAAGACCACCGATGCGCAGGTGAGCCCGGCGCAGCTTCATGACCATATCCAGCGCGCGCTGGCGGCAGAGGCCGCCAACCACGCCGAGGAGCGCCTCACCGCGCTTGGGATCACCATCATCCGCGGCGAGGCCCGCTTCGTCAGCCGCAGCACGGTCAATGTGGACGGGCAGCCGATCAAGGCCCGCCGCTTCGTCATCGCGACCGGAGCGCGATCGCCCAAACCGGATTTGCCCGGTCTCGATACAGTGCCGCTCCTCCATGAAGAGGATATCTCCGGGCTGACACGCCTGCCCGAACGCCCGATCATCCTCGGCAGCGGCGCGACGGGCGCGGCGCTGGCGCAGGCCCTGCAGCGTCTCGGCAGCAAAGCCACGCTCGTCGCCCCGGAGGGGCTGCTGGCGGAGCATGACGCGGAAGCGGCGATGCTGGTTCGCCGCCGCCTGCTGCGCGAGGGGCTCACGCTCCACGACAAGGTCGAGCCGATCCGGGCGGAGCGCAGCCGTTCCGGCTTGCGCCTCGTCCTGGCCGGCGGCGCGGGCGAAACCGTCGTCGAAGGCTCGCATCTGCTGCTGGCGGCACCACAACGGCCGGAGATCGCGGCGCTCGACCTCGACCTCGGCGGCATTCGTCACGATTCCTCCGGCGTCCTCGTCGACAAGGCCCTGCGGACGAGCAACCGCCGCGTCTATGCGCTGGGCGGTTGCGCCGGCGGGCCAGCAACGGCGGTAGCGGACCGGGCCGGGGAGGATCATGTCGGCCTCGTCCTGCGCAACATCCTGTTCCGTCAGCCGACGCGGATCGATCCCGCGAAAGATCCCCGCGTCGCCTGGTGCCAGCCGGAGATCGCTGCGATCGGCCTGTCCGAGGCCGCCGCGCGGGCCAAGGCCGGCACCGTCCAGGTGCTGCGCTGGCCCTTCGCCGAGATGGGCGGCTCGCGTGCTGCCGGCGAGAGCGAAGGTTTCGTCAAGCTCGTCACCGACAAAAAGGGCCGCATCCTCGGCGTCACCATCGTCGGCGAAGGTGCCGGCGAACTGATCGCGCCGTGGTGCGTCGCCGCCAAGGCCGGGCTGACGATAGCCGACATGGCCGGGGTCGTGATGCCCGCGCTCTCCCGCTCGGACGCCTCGCGCCGCGCGGCGCTCTCTTTCCATGTCCCCTCGACCAACAGCGCCCGCCTGCGCCGCCTGATCGGCTTTCTGCGGCGCTTCGGCTAAGATCGCCGGAATGCATCAGCCCGGCCTGCCCAGGAACAACCTGTCGATCAGCCAGCCGCGCGGCCTGACCCGCCTCGGCCTGTCGGCCAAGCTGCTGCTCGTCACCGTGCTCTTCGTCATGCTGGCGGAGGTGCTGATCTACCTGCCCTCCATCGCGAATTTCCGGCGCAACTGGCTGCATGACAGGATCGCCGCCGCGCAGGTCGCGGCGCTGGTGCTGGAAGGCGCGCCCGAGGACGGTCTGCCGGAGGGCAGCGAGAACCGGCTGCTGATGGGCGTGGGTGCCCGGTCGATCGCGGCCCGCGTCGGCGGGGCGCGGCGGCTGCTCAGCCTGGATTCAATGCCGCCGCCGGAAGTGTCCCGCTCGATCGATCTGCGCAATCTCGGCTGGATCAACGCGATCGAGGAAGCGGTCGCCGTGCTGGTTTCCCCCGCCACCATGCCGATCCGGGTGGTCGGCGAGGCGGTCGGCGGCGCCGATTTCGTCGAGATCGTCATCGACGAAGGACCGCTGCGGCGGGCGATGCTGAAGTTCTCGTGGAGCCTGCTGCTGATCTCGCTGCTGATCACCGGCCTCACGGCGCTGGCGGTCTATATCGCGCTGAATGCCCTGATCATCGGGCCGATCCGGCGCCTGGCCGCGAATGTCATGGAGTTCGAGGCCGACCCCGAGAACCCGCAACGCATCATCGAGCCTTCGCTGCGCGCCGACGAGATCGGCGAAGCCGAGCGCGCGCTCGCCCGCATGGAAGAGACGCTCGCCGGCGAGCTGCGCACCAAAAAGCACCTCGCCGAACTCGGGCTCGCCGTCTCCAAGATCAACCACGACCTGCGCAACATGCTGGCGGCGGCGCAATTGATGTCCGACCAGTTGATCGAGACGCGCGACGCCAAGATCCGCCGCTTCGCGCCGCGGCTGATCGCGACGCTCGGACGCGCCATCGACTTCTGCCAGGCCACCCTCGCCTATGGCCGCGCGGCCGAGGCGACGCCCGTTATCCGCGAGGTTGCGCTGCGGCAGCTCGTCGCCGAACAGGCGGAGATGCTCGGCCTGCCCGGCAACGGGCGGCTGCGCTTCGAGAATCAGATCCCGGCCGAGCTGGTCGCCCCTTGCGATCCCGACCAGATGGCGCGGGTGCTGACGAACCTGATGCGCAACTCCGTCCAGGCGCTGACCCAGGCGGGAGCGGAAGCAGGCAACCAGCCGATCCTGACGGTGATGGCCGGACCGGTGAACGGTTCGGTGGCGCTGCGCATCATCGACAACGGGCCGGGCGTGCCCGAGCGGGCGCGGGCCAATCTCTTCCAGGCCTTTCGGGGGTCGGTGACGCCGGGCGGCACCGGCCTTGGCCTCGCTGTCGCCGCCGAACTTGTCCGGCTCCATGGCGGCACGATCGAGCTGGAGCCCTCGGTGGCCGGTGCCGTGTTCAGGGTCACTCTGCCGGCGCGGCGCAGCAACGGGCACTGACAGGTCGGGTTACTGGCTCGCCCAGATCACCCGCGCCATGAAGGCGATCTCGCCGAGGTTCAGCACGCGGTCCGGATGCTCCGGGTTGAGCGAGGCGAGCTCGACGGTCTTCGCGGTCTGGCGCCTGAGCTGCTTGGCCAGCACCTCGCCCTCCACCGTCTTGACCACGACCCGGTCACCGCGCCGCACCGTCGCGGTCGGCGAGACGATGATGGTGTCGCCGTCGCGATACAGCGAGAGCATCGAATCGCCGGAAATCTCGAGCGCATAGGCCTTCTCGTCGGCGACGCCGGGAAAAGCGACCTCCTCCCACCCGGTGCCGACCGGGAAGCCGCCATCGTCGAAGAAGCCGCCGGAGCCGGCCTGGGCGAAGCCGATCAGCGGGATGGTCCGCGCCGGGGCCGGTTCGCGCCGGAGCACAGCGCTCATGAACTCGTCGAAGGAGGCGCCCGTCGCGGCCAGGATCTTGGAGATCGATTCGGTCGAGGGCCAGCGCTCGCGCCCGTCCGGCGCCACGCGCTTGGAGCGGTTGAAGGTCGTGGCGTCGAGGCCAGCCTTGCGCGCCAGCCCCGAGGCGGTGAAACCGTAGCGCTGAGCAAGCGTATCGATCGCCTCCCAGATCTGGTCATGTGAAAGCATCGCGCGGACCTCGCTTCGCTCTTGCCGTGGGGCGGGGATTAGAAATAGGAAATATCACCTATTACATAAGACTTCAATCCGATTCTCGCCACAATTCGGCTGCGGCTTGCGGAAACCTCCTGCCAGCGGCTAAGCCGTGCCCGACATGTCCCCGCGAGATTGCCGGTGCCGCTGATCTACAAGATATGCCCCGCCCCGCTTTGGCAGGAAGCCGAGCGAAATGGCCGCTTCGCCGGTGCTCCGGTCGATCTCGCCGACGGCTACATCCATTTCTCCACGGCCGCGCAGCTCGCGGAGACCGTGGCGAAGCACTTCGCCGGGCAGGACGGCCTGTTGCTGATCGCCATCGACGATGCGCGCCTCGGCCCGGCACTACGCTACGAGCCCTCGCGTGGCGGCGCCTTGTTCCCGCACCTCTACGCCCCGCTCGACCCGAAGACGGCTCGCTGGATCACGCCGCTGCCGCTCAACCTCGACGGGACCCACGCCATTCCGGAGGACCTCGCATGATCGGCAGCCTGTTCAACATCGCCCGGCCGCTGATCCACCGCATGGACGCGGAAACTGCGCATCGCCTGACCGTCGCCGCGCTCGCCGCGGCACCCGCGCTGAAAACGGGCTCGGACGATCCCGTACTGGCGACGGAAGCCTTCGGGCTCACCTTCCCGAACCCTGTCGGCCTCGCCGCCGGCTTCGACAAGAATGCAGAAGCGGTCGACGGTGCGCTGGGCTTGGGCTTCGGCTTCGTCGAGGTCGGCGGCGTGACGCCGCTGCCGCAACCCGGCAATCCGCGCCCGCGCGTCTTCCGATTGACCGAGGACGAGGCCGTCATCAATCGCTACGGCCTCAACAGCGAGGGGATGGAAGCCGTCGCGAAGCGGCTCGAAGCCCGGCGCGGCCGCAGCGGCCTGGTCGGCGTGAACCTCGGAGCCAACAAGGAATCTTCCGACCGTGCTGCCGACTACGCCACTCTTGCTCGCCGGCTAGCGCCGCTCGCCGATTTCCTGACGATCAACGTCTCCTCGCCGAACACGCCGGGCCTGCGCGATCTGCAGGCCGAAGCCGCGCTCGACGATCTCGTGGCGCGCACGCTCGCCGCACGCGACGAAGCTGCCGCCGGCGGCCGGCGCACGCCGGTGCTGGTCAAGATCGCGCCGGACCTGACGCTGCCCGAGCTCGACGGCATGATCGCCGTCGCCCGCAAGCGCGGCATCGAGGGCATGATCGTCTCCAACACCACGATCGCGCGCCCGGAAAGCCTGCGCAGCGCAGCCAAGGCCGAGACGGGCGGGTTGTCGGGCAAGCCGCTCTTCACCGCCTCGACGCGCATCCTGGCCGAGACCTTCCTGCGCGTCGAAGGGCAGTTCCCGCTGATCGGCGTCGGCGGCGTCGATTCGGCCGAGACCGCCTTCGCCAAGATCCGGGCCGGCGCGACGCTGGTGCAGTTCTATTCAGCGATGGTGTTCAAGGGGCCGCAGTTGGCGAAGCAGGTGAAGACCGGACTCGCCACGCAGGCGCGCCGCGCCGGGCTGACGCGGCTCACCGCCCTGATCGGGCGCGATGCCGCCGCGATCGCCCGCGGCGAAGGGCTTTGAGGATCAAGAACCACGCCGTCATTCCCGGGCAAGCCGAAGGCTTGAGCCCGGAACCCAGAATCGATGCACCCGGTCGAGAGGATGCCGACAGCGATCGCCAACACAAGTCAGGGCATCGGCTCTGGGTTCCGGGCTCATTGCTGCGCAATGCCCCAGAAAGACGGCGTGGTTCCAGCGGAAGATGACGAGTTCACTTCCGCGCCGCGAAGAGCCGCATCAGCAGCCAGAGCGGCACGACGATCAGCGCGCCGGCGATGATCCACTGCCCGACCTCGCGCACCGCGCCGAAGCCGAGCCCCGTGATCGAGCGGATGAAGCGTGCGGCCGCCTCATAGAGGCTCTGCGGCGACAGGCCTAGGAAGGCCAGGGCGGCCCCGACCAGCAGCGAGATGAAGATCAGGCGGACGAGGACGCTGAGGGGCGAGCCGCCGATAAACCGTTCCATGGAAGCGTTGGCCATCCTGTTGCGCCCCGTACATTCCGAGGCGCTTCGCGCTGTCTTAACCTGAAACAGGCTGCGCTTGAATGGCGCCTGAACGCTGTCCTTGATTTCCCGGAAACAGCACTGCCCGCATGAAACGCGGGTCATCCCGGACGCAGCGAAGCGGAGATCCGGGATCCATGCCTGAACCTCGTTTGGAAGCGCTCCGGAATGGATCCCGGGTCTCCCTGCGGTCGTCCGGGATGACCCGCCTGGTTCTCGAAGGTAGCTGACTATCTGGAAACGATCATCAGACGGTCGCCGAGGCCCCCGCCGTCGCCCATGCGGTGCCGGCGATCTTCGACGCGGCGATGACCGCCTGCGTGCGGCTGTCGACGTCGAGCTTGGTCAGGATCGCCGAGACATGGGCCTTCACCGTCGCCTCGGAAACACCGAGCTCGTAGGCGATCTGCTTGTTGAGCAGCCCTTCCGACAACATCATCAGCACGCGCACCTGCTGCGGCGTCAGCGTCGACATGCGGCGGACCATGTCGGCGATCTCGGCATCGACAGGCGCGGTCAGATCGACGCCCGGCGGGGTCCAGACCCCGCCATCGAGCACGGCGCGGATCGCCTCGCCCATCTGCGCGACATCGGCGGTCTTCGGCAGGAAGCCGAGGGCGCCGAACTCGATGCAGCGGCGAATCACCGCCGGGTCGTCATTGGCTGAGACGACGATCACCGGAATCTCGGGATGGTCGGCGCGCAAAAAGAGCAGGCCGGAGAAGCCCTGCACGCCGGGCATGGTCAGATCGAGCAGGACGAGGTCGGCGTCGCCGCCGCTCGCCAGCGCCTCGGTCAGAGCTTCGAGCGAGCCGACCTCGCTGACCTCGGCACCGCCGATCGCATGAGATACGGCCTGGCGCAGCGCGCCGCGAAACAGCGGATGGTCGTCCGCGATGACGATCCGCGTCGAAGGCTGCTTGCTCATCGCCACCACTCCCTAAGCCGGCATCGGCTCTGTCCGAAAACCGTATTCCACTTTTCGGGCCGATGCCCTTGTCCGGCCCGCGCATTTTGCCCCAGGCAGGGAACTCACCACAAGCATCGACAGCGCAAGGCTGCAACCCATTGCGGCTCAGCCATTGGTCGGCAGCATCGCTTCCAGTACCTCGATATGGTCGGCTTCGCGCGGCGGCTTGTCCCAGCGAATGCGGTTGATCCGGGGAAAGCGCATGGCAAGCCCCGACTTGTGCCGCGTCGAGCGCTGCAGTCCTTCGAAAGCGACCTCGAAAACCAAGCCGGCATGCGCCTCATGCGTAACCTCGCGCACCGGGCCGAAGCGGTTCAGCGTGTTCTTGCGGACGTATTTGTCGATCTCGATCAGCTCCTCGTCGGTGAAACCGAAATAGGCCTTGCCCACCGGCACGAGCTCTTCGCCACCATCCTCGCCCACACGCCAGACGCCGAAGGTGTAGTCGGAATAGAAGGAGGAGCGCTTGCCGTGGCCGCGCTGGGCATACATCAGCACGCAATCGACGAGCCGCGCATCGCGCTTCCATTTCCACCAATAGCCCTTGGGACGGCCGGGCAGATAGGGGGAATCGCGCCGTTTGATCATGCAGCCCTCGACCGCCTCGGCATCGGCGCCCGCCCCGGCGGAGGCCGGATCGGCGCGAGCCCCCGTCAGCTCATCCCAGGACGTGAAGGGGATCACCGGAGACAGGTCGAAGCGGATGCTGGCAAGACGGGACAGGAAGGCTTCGAGGCGCTTGCGCCGCTCTTCCAGCGGGAGATGGCGAATATCCTCCTCGCCGTCGACCAGGAGGTCGTAGACGCGGATATGTGCGGGGAACTCGCCCAGCATCTTCGGCGTGACGGTCTTGCGGTTCAGGCGCTGCTGCAGCGTGTTGAAGCTCTGCACGGCGCTTTCGCGCATCACCAGCAACTCGCCGTCCAGTGCGCCGTCCTGCGTCAGCTCATCGACGAGATCGGGAAAGGCGCCGGCGATATCCTCGCCGGTGCGCGAATAGAGCCGGGTCAGCCGCGTGCCGTCCGCTTTGACGCCACTGACGGCCTGGACGCGGATGCCGTCCCATTTCCATTCGGCTGAGAAGTCGGCCGGGTCGAGCTTGTCGAAATCGCCATCCTCGATCGGATGGGACAGCATGACCGGACGGAACGGCGCGGGATCGCGCGCCTCCGGTCGCGGCCCTCTGCCCTCGAGCCAAGCAAAAAGCTCGGTGTAGGGCGGCTCAAGCCCGTGCCAGACCTGCTCGACCTCATCGGCAGGCACCCCGCCGAGGTTCGCCGCCGCCGTCTTGGCGAGGCGGGCGGAGACGCCGATGCGTAAGCTCCCGGTGATCAGCTTGAGCAGCGCCCAGCGGCCGGTCTCGTCGAGCGCATCGAGCCAGGAGGCGACGAGGCGCGGCAGGTCGGTCTTGCCGGCCTCGCGCAGGCTCTCGACCACCTCCGGCAGATGCGGCACCGCGTTAGTGCCGTGCCGCGCCGGCCACATCAGCGCGACCGTCTCCGAGAGGTCGCCGACATAGTCATAGGACAGGGCGAACAGCACAGGGTCGGTCCGCTCGGCGATCAACGCGCGGATCAGCCCGGCCTTGGCATTGCGGAAGACGAGCCCGCCGGTCATCGCCGCCAGCGCATAGCCGCGATCGGGGTCGGGCGTCGTGCGCAGATAGTCGGCGATCAGCGCCAGCTTGGCGTTGCGGCGCGGCTCATAGGCGAGACGATCGAGCAGCCAGGCGAAGCGGTTCATGCTGTCGCACCCACGCAACACTGCGCCCGTTCGGATTTGTTGCACCGCATCGTTCAGATACCGTTCATGAAGCAAACCTTAACAGCGGCATGGTAGCCAGGAGACAGATGCCGATGCGTGCCGCGATGCGGTTCCTTGCCTTGCCGGTCATCGCTGCAGCGCTTTCGGTAGGAGCCCCCGCACTGGCGGCCGGCTTTTCCTGCCGCGAGACGCCGATCATGCGCTCGAACGCTACGCTCGCGCCGCTCTCCACCAAGGTCGCGCAGGGCCAGACGCTCGCGATCCTCGCCATCGGCTCCTCCTCCACGGAAGGCGTCGGCGCCAGCGCCAAGGACAGGACCTATCCTGCCCGTTTGCAGGCGCTGCTTGCCAAGGCCTGGCCGAAATCCAAGATCGAGATCGTCAATGCCGGCATCGGCGGCGAGACCGCGCCGCAGACGCTCGCGCGGCTCAGGGCAGCGCTCACCGAGCGCCATTACGATCTGGTGATCTGGCAGGTCGGCACGAACGACGCCGTCAAGGGCGGCGACCTCGATGTCTTCAAGGCGATGGTCAACGACGGCATCGCCCTGGTGCGCAATGCCGGCCCGGCGCTGACGATCCTCGATCCGCAGTATTTCCCCTCGGTGAAGGACCCGGAGCGCTACGCCGCCTATGTCGCCGCCGTCGGCGAGACGGCGCGGCGCGAGAACGTGCCGGTCTTCTCCCGCTACGAGACCATGACGGAGTGGCACCGCGCCGATGCCGAGGCGTTCAAGGCCGCGCTCTGGACGGACGGCTTCCACATGAGCGATGCGGGCTATGACTGCCTCGCCCGCGACATGGCGAATGCGATGGTCGGCATGGCCGCGCCGAGCCGCTCGGTCATGGCGCAGTCGCGCTGATCGGGGCTCAGACGGCCGGCGCATCGGCGGCCTCCTCGACCGGGTCCGCCTCGCCCTCGTCGCCATAACCGACGAGATGCAGCGGCTTGGCCTTCAGGCCCGCCGTGCCGCACCAGTGGACGAGCGCCTCCGCCTCGCCATGCGTCACCCAGATCTCGCCGGCCTGCACCTCGCGGATCGTCGCGAGCAGATCGTCCCAATCGGCGTGATCGGAAATGACGAGCGGCAGCTCGACGCCCTTCTGGCGCGCCCTGGCGCGGATTCGCATCCAGCCCGAGGCGAAGGCCGTGACGGGATCCGGAAAGCGGCGCGCCCATAGGTCCTGCGTCGCGCTCGGCGGGCAGATCACGATCTCGCCGCCCAGCGCCTTGCGATCCTCGCCTGCGACCTTGCGGATCTCGCCGAGCGGAATCCCCTCGGCCTGATAGAACTCGGTGATCTTCTCGACCGCGCCATGGATGTAGAGCGGCCGCTCGTAGCCGGCCTCGCGGATCAGCGCCATGACGCGCTGCGCCTTGCCGAGCGAATAGGCGCCGACGATATGCGTCCGCTCCGGGAAGAGCCTGACGGATTCGAGCAGCTTGGCTACCTCTCCCGCCGCCGACGGATGACGGAAGACAGGTAGGCCGAAGGTCGCCTCGGTGATGAAGATATCGCAGGGCATGACCTCGAAGGGTGCGCAGGTCGGGTCGCGCTCGCGCTTGTAATCGCCGGAAGCTACGATGCGCAGGCCGCGGCTCTCGACCGCGATCTGGGCCGAGCCAAGGACATGGCCCGCCGGCGCGAACCGGAAATCGACCTCACCGATGCGGATCGTCTCGCCGGGAACGGCGACCTGCTGCGAGCCGGTGAAGGCCTCGCCATAGCGCAGCGCCATGATCGCCAGCGTCTCGCGCGTCGCCAGCACGGCGCCGTGGCCGGCGCGGGCGTGATCTGAATGGCCGTGGGTGATCAGAGCCCGCGCCACGGGCCGGACGGGGTCGACATGGATGTCGGCTGGCGGGCAATAGAGCCCCGCCGGCGTCGGCAATAGCAATTCGGAGGGGCGCCAGCGGGCGCTTTGTCTGGCCAGCGTCACACTCCTCGGCTACATCGGTCGGTATGACCGATACAGGCTCGACCACGCATTTCGCCAGCTCCGGCGACCCCGTGCTCGACCGCCGCTATAGCTGGGCCGAGGCTGCGCTGCAGGACGGGGACGCGCAAGCGGCCGTCGAGATCCTCGACCAGACCCTGTCGCAGGCCTACCATTTCACCGCCGCTTGGCATCTCTACGGGCTGGCGCAGGAGGCGCTCGGCCACAAGGAGGACGCCGCGACGGCCTGGCGGCAATGCCTCGACCTCGATCCCGCCGATCATTTCGGCGCGCGGCTCGACCTCGCCCGCATCGGCGCGCTGCCTGCCGAGCAGGCGACCTCCGAGAACTTCTCCGGCGCGCTGTTCGACGCCTATGCCGACCGCTTCGACAGCCATCTCACCCAGACCCTGCACTACAACGCCCCCGAACTGTTGAAATCCGCGCTGGTCCGCTGCTGCAGCAACGCCGGCCGGCCCTTCCGGTTCGACATCGTCTACGATCTCGGCTGCGGCACCGGGCTGATGGGCGAAGCGATCCACGAGCAGAGCGGTTTCATCGCCGGCTGCGATCTCTCGCCGCGCATGATCGAGCGCGCACGGGTCAAGACGGCCCCCGACGGAACGCCGCTTTACGACAAGCTTGCGGTCGCCGGGCTGACGAGCTTCCTCGCCAGCCGCCCGGATGCTTCCGCCGATCTCGTGGTGGCTGCCGACGTCTTCGTCTATCTCGGCGAACTCGCGCCCTGTTTCGCCCAGAGCGCGCGGGTGCTGGAACCGGGCGGTCTCCTCGCCTTCACGGTGCAGAGCCATGACGGCGAAGGCGTGGTCGTCGGCGGGGATCGGCGGTTCGCGCATGCGGAGGCTTGGCTGAAGCAGAGGCTGGATGAAGCGGGCCTTGCCCCCCTACTCATCGAGCCCGCCAGCACGCGGCAGGATCGCGGCTCGCCCGTGCCGGGGCTGCTGGTCGTGGCGGAGCGACGCTGAGGATTTCGCCTCAAGGCGGGAATATGGGAGACCCGGCCGCAAAGGGGGGTTCGCGACCGGGCCAGCTCCATATGCGGCTTTGAGGAGGAGCCTGACCTCGCTCGGGATACGCCGGCGCCACGCCATTGGATGCAGCGGGGAGCGAGATATTCGGCCGTCTGCGCCCTCGGGCATGACGGCCGCGTCATTCCCCTTTCGTTCTCCCACGCTCCGTCCTATCTCTGGAGTGCATGGCCGCTCCGTCCCCGCTCCCTCCCGCCTTCGAGGCCTGGTTTACTGGGCGCGGCTGGAGCGTGCGGCCGCATCAGCTCGCGCTGCTGGAGGAAGCCCGCGCCGGACGCTCGACGCTGCTGGTCGCGCCGACCGGTGCCGGCAAGACGCTCGCCGGTTTCCTGCCCTCGCTTGTCGAACTCAGCGAACGGGCTGGCCGGCATGACGGGTTGCACACGATTTACATCTCGCCGCTGAAGGCACTCGCCGTCGACATCGCCCGCAACCTCGAAGCGCCCGTGCGCGAGATGGGGCTGCCGATCACCATCGAAACCCGCACTGGCGACACCTCCGCCGCCAAGCGCACGCGCCAGATCCAGCGCCCGCCCGATATCCTGCTGACGACACCGGAGCAGTTGGCGCTCCTCGTCTCGCATCGCGACGCTGCACCCTTCTTCGCCAACCTTCGCCGCATCGTGCTCGACGAACTGCACGCGCTCGTCACCTCCAAGCGCGGCGACCTGCTCTCGCTCGACCTTGCCAGGCTCAAGGCGCTGGCACCGCAGGCCTCGGCCGTCGGCCTCTCGGCGACGGTACGCGAGCCCGCCGATCTCCAGCTTTATCTCGGCGGAGCCAAGACGCCCGCCGGGCTGGTCACCGTCGCGGGCGGCGCGAAGCCGCGCATCGGCATCCTCGACACGGAACGCCGCCTGCCTATCGCGGGGCATACGACGCTGCATGCGATGGCCGAAGTCTATCAGTCCATCCGCACGCACAAGCTGACGCTGGTCTTCGTCAACACGCGCATGCAGGCGGAATTCGCCTTCCAGGCGCTATGGAACCTCAACGACGACAACCTGCCGATCGCGCTGCATCACGGCTCGCTCGACGCCCAGCAGCGCCGCAAGGTCGAGGCCGCGATGGCGGATGGGCGCCTCAAGGCCGTGGTCTGCACCGCGACGCTCGACCTCGGCATCGACTGGGGCGATGTCGACCTCGTCGTCAACCTCGGCGCGCCGAAGGGGGCGAGCCGGCTGATCCAGCGCATCGGCCGCTCCAACCACCGCATGGACGAGCCCTCCGAAGCGCTGCTCGTGCCCTCCAACCGCTTCGAGCTGCTGGAGTGCCGCGCGGCCTTGGAAGCCGTGCACGAAGCCGCGCAGGACACGCCGCCGCCGCGCCTGGGCGCACTCGACGTACTCGCCCAGCACGTCCTCGGCGTCGCCTGCTCGGACGGGTTCGAGGCCGATGCGCTCTATGAGGAAGTCCGCACCGCCTCCCCTTATGCCGATCTCGCCCGCGCGGATTTCGACGCCGTCGTCAATTTCGTCGCCACCGGCGGCTATGCGCTGAAGAGCTATGAGCGCTTCGCCAAGCTGCGGCAGGACAAGACCGGCCTCTGGCGCGCCAGCCATGCCCGCGTCATCCAGCAATACCGCATGAATGTCGGCACCATCGTCGAGGCGGCGATGCTCAAGGTCCGGCTCGGACGTGCGCGCACGAGCCGGCCGGGCCAGCCCGGCACGATCACCCGAGGCGGGCGGATTCTCGGCGAGGTCGAGGAGTATTTCGCCGAGACCATGGTGCCCGGCGACACCTTCGTCTTCGCCGGCGAGGTGCTGCGCTTCGAGGGTATCGTCGAGAACGAGGCGGTCTGCTCGCGCGCAGCCGCCGGTACCGATCCGAAGGTTCCCTCCTATAACGGCGGCAAGTTCCCGCTCTCGACCTTCCTCGCCGCGCGCGTCCGCGCCATGCTGGCCTCGCCCCATCTCTGGAACACGCTGCCGGAGGAGGTCTCGGCCTGGCTGCATGCGCAGAAGCTGAAGTCACGAGTCCCCAAGCCCGGCGAGCTTCTGATCGAGACCTTTCCGCGCGGCGGGCGCTTCTATCTCGTCGCCTACCCGTTCGAGGGCCGCCTCGCCCACCAGACCCTCGGCATGCTGCTGACGCGGCGGCTGGAGCGGGCCCGGATGCGGCCGCTCGGCTTCGTCTGCAACGATTACGGCATGGCCTGCTGGACGCTCGCCGACATGTCCGCGGCGATCGCGCGCGGCGCCCTCAGCCTCGATGACCTGTTCGCGCAGGAAATGCTCGGCGACGACCTCGAGGAGTGGATGGCGGAATCGGCGCTGATGAAGCGCACGTTCCGGGCCTGCGCCATCATCGGCGGGCTGATCGAGCGGCGCTATCCGGGCCAGGAGAAGAGCGGCCGGCAGGTGACGATCTCGACCGACCTGGTCTATGACGTGCTGCGGCGGCACGAGCCCGACCACATCCTGCTGAAAGCCGCGCGCGCCGATGCGGCGACGGGCCTGCTCGACATTCGCCGGCTCGGTGAGATGCTGACACGAATCAGCGGCCGAGTCGTTCATCAGCCGCTCGACCATGTTTCGCCGCTCGGGGTCTCCGTGATGCTCGAGATCGGGCGCGAGGCGGTCTTTGGCGAGGCGGCGGATGAAATCCTGGCGGAGGCGGAGGCGATGCTGACCGAAGAGGCGATGGCGTGACGCTAGCACAGCGCATGACAGTGACGGAAGCGGCCTTCATGCTGGGCCGGCTCACGATCGTGCCCGATATCTCCGGCACGCTCTGGCTGCCGGAGGAGCGCACGCTCGTCGTCGCCGACCTGCATCTCGAGAAAGGCTCTGCCTATGCGGCGCGCGGCGTGATGCTGCCGCCCTATGATTCCACGGCGACACTGGCCGCGCTCACTGCTGCGATCCTGCGCCTGCAGCCGCGCTGCGTGATCGCGCTCGGCGACAGCTTTCATGATCGGCAGGCGGAGGAGCGGCTCGCGCCACAGAGCCTGGCTTCGCTGCGCCTGCTGCAGCAAGGCCGCGACTGGCTCTGGATCACCGGCAACCACGACCCCTCGATCAGCGCCCGCGTCGGCGGCGAGAGCGCGGGGGCGATCGCGCTTTCCGGTGTCACGCTGCGCCATGAGCCGAACCCCACCGAGACCGGATACGAGATCGCCGGCCATCTGCACCCCGCCGCCAAGGTGAGGATGCGCGGCCGGGGCCTGAGACGCCGCTGCTTCGCGCTGTCGCCGCGCCGTTGCGTGATGCCGGCGTTGGGCGCCTATGCCGGTGGCCTCAACCTGCGGGACGCAGCCTTCCGCCCGTTGTTCCGAGAAGGCCTGAGCGCGCATCTGCTCGGCGATGGCCGACTCTTCCGGATCGATCCACGATTATTGCTGCCGGATTGAGAGAGCGGGTTGCGCCCGCCCCGCGCATGTGGCATCAGGGCGCCGCTTCGGAACGACGCCCAGCGCCCGCAACCGCCTCAGAGCGACAGCGATGCGCCCGGCAGCCGGACCTGCTGCGGTAGCTCAGTGGTAGAGCACTCCATTGGTAATGGAGAGGTCGAGAGTTCAATCCTCTCTCGCAGCACCAGCTTCTCCTATCTCGCATTCCTGTATTCGAGCGCCGCAGGGCAGGTCTTATACGGCTGTGGCGGCCGAGCCTGGGCTGCCTTTTCCCGGCGTAAAGACGATCTCCATCTTTTGCCGCCACATGGCGGGAAACGACGACGGAGCTCGCCATGCCCAAACGCATCATTTCCTCGGACCGCGTCTACAAGGGCCGGCTGCCCTTCGCACAGGCGACAGTCGCCGGCGATTTCATGTTCGTCTGCTGCATCGGCACCGACCGGGACGGCAAGCTCGCCGTCGGCGATCCGCGGCGCCAGACCCAGCAATGCATCGACAACATCAAGGCGCTGCTCGAAGAGGCCGGCGGGAACCTCGCCGATGTCGTCAAATGCACCGTCTACGTCACCGACCGCGCTTATTGGGAACCGATGAACGAGGTCTATTTCGCCAATTTCGGGGAAGCCTCACCGCATCGGGTGTCCTGCATCGTCAACGGCCTCGGCTCGCCGGACTGTATCGTCGAGATCGATGCCACCGCCTATCTCGGCGAGAAGGCCTGAAAGGCCCGGCGGCGCGCCTTCAAGGCGGATAGACACGTAGCCGGTCTTCGTTTGCGCTCAGCGGGCACCGGCCGCGCGCAACATCTGCTCGATCTTGGCATAGCCGCGGCTGCGGGCATGCCGGAGCGGGGTGACGCCGTCGCGATCGGCCAGGTTCACATCGGCTCCGGCGGCGATCAGGTCCTTGACGATCTGCTGATGCGCCGGCCCTCCGTCACTGAGGATGATCGCCTCGAGCAGCCCGGTCCAGCCGAGATTGTTGACGTGGTCGACGGCCACGCCGGCCGCGAGCAGCGTGCGCACCGTCTCGACATGGCCGCGCTCGCAGGCCGGGATCAGCGCCGTGCCGCCATAGCGATTGGTGCTCTTCAGATCGGCTCCGTGAGACAGCGTCAGCTTGAGGATGGCGAGATGGCCGCTCGCGCCGGCATAGAGGTATGGGCTGTCGTTGATGGCGTCCTTCGCGTTGACGTCCGCTCCCGCCTCGATCAACGCCCTGGCGGCGTCGATGCGGTTTTCATGTGTGGCGACGAGAAGCGCCGTGCGGCCGCGCGCGTCGCGCCCGTCGATGGCGGCGCCACCGGCGAGAAGGCGCTTGATCGCCCCGACATCGTCGCGGGCCGCAGCGGCATGGAGGCTGGTGGCGGTCATGGTCTGTCCGAAGGCCATCTGCGGGCAGAATGCCAGCAGGAAAAGAAAAGCGACGATCTGCGACGGTTTGGACAATCCTTGTCCCCCTGGATGCGCGGACGGCATCGCGATGCGAGACGACGCCACCTTCAAATAGAACGTCACCCTTCATCCCAAAATTAAATATCCGGATGCTCTCCAGTGGCTTTGCGAATGGAGCACGCTGGCCGCAAGCTCGCTCTGTCCATCAGGCGCGGCGAGCCGGGATCATAATCGCGCCGGATGCCGCGACCACCAAAGCGAGTCCGAGCCAGTCTGTCGGCGTCGGCCGCTCGCCTAGCAGCAGCACCGAGCCGAGCACGCCGATGGCCGGAACCATCAGCGTGCCCAGGCTGGCGATGCCAGCCGGCAGCCGCGCCACCACCGTGAACCACAGGAAATAGGCTAGCGCCTGTGCGCCGACGATGTGGAAGCTCAGCGCCGCCAGCACGCGCGGCGAGAGCAACTTCGGCACGGGCACGCCCTCGAAGACGAGCATGCCGACACCGGCGACGAGGCCGCCGATCAGCAATTGCCAGGCGGCGATCGTCAGGGCCGGGGCAGAGACCGGCCAGCGCTTGGTCACGATCGTGCCGAGCGCCCAGCTCACCGCCGCGAACAAGGCGAGCATCAGGCCGAAGGAGAGCTGGCCGGCGGCGATCAGCGGCAGGCCGAGGCAGAGCAGGCCGGCGATGCCCAGCGCGAGACCGGCGAGACGCCTGGCGTCGAACGCTTCACCAAGGACGAGGCGGGCGAGCAGCGTCGCCCAGATCGGCATGGTGAAGGTCAGGATCGCGGCGCGCGATGTCGGCGCCGCGAGCTGCGCGAAGGCGAGCAGCACATTGAAGGCCGCGATCGAGAGAATGCCGGCGACAACGAGGCGCAGCCATTGTCCGCGCGGGACGGCGAGCGGCACGCCGCGCGCCAGGGCGACCGCGACGAGCACGAGGCCAGCGAAGCTCATGCCGGCAGCACGCAGAGTCCAAGGTGCGATCTCAGTGAGCGAGATGCGGACCGCGGGCCAGTTGAAGCCCCAGAGCAGCCCGAGCAGCGGGACGAGCAGCAGCGCCCGGCTCGGGCCGAGCCCCGGCCCGGTCAAGCTTCGAGGCTTTCGAGCCCGCACCATTCGGCGACGAAGAGCGCCATGGTGCCGGTGATGCGCTTCAGCGAGGCGAGGCTGACACGCTCGTCGAAGGCGTGGATGTTCTCCGAGATCGGGCCGTAGCAGAGCGCCGGGACCTTGTCGTAGAGCGCATAGACGCGGGTATCGAGATAGCCCGCCGTCATGAAGCTCTTCAGCGGCTGGCCGGTCGCGGCGGTATGGGCGCGACCAAGCACGGCCTCGGCTTCGCTGCCGGGCTCCAATACGTAGCCTTCCGCGTAGAAGCCGTTGAAGCCGACGCGTGGCGGGTTGTTGGCCAGGAACTTGTCGTTGCGGGCAAAGGCCAGCACGCAGGCCTCGATCCGCTTGGCCAGTTCCTCGGCGCTGACGCCGGGATAGAGGCCGATGCGGCAATCGAGCCGGCACCAGCACGGCACGGAGGAGGCCCAGTCGCCGCCCTCGATCTTGCCGACGTTCAGGTTGATCGGATGGGCGACATCCTCGAAATGCGGCCGGCCCACCTTCTCGCGGTTGAGCTCCTCTTCCAGCTCGCGCAGCGCAGCGATCACGCGATAGGCCGCGTCGATCGCGTTGGCGCCGGCGCCCATCTCGCGCACATGCACCGGCTTGCCGCGCACCTCGACCTGGAACCAGAGCACGCCCGTATTGGCGCGCACCAGCATCTCTTCCTCGGGTTCCGGGATCAGCACGGCATCGGCACGATAACCGCGCAGATGCGTCATCAGCGCGCCGTTGCCGGTCGATTCCTCCTCGACCACCGACTGCACATACACGGTCGCGGCCGGCTGCATGCCGATGCGCCTGAGCGCATCGAGGCAGGCCAGGTTGGCCGCGTGACCGGCCTTCATGTCGGCGCCGCCGCGGCCATAGAGCCAATCGCCCTCGATGACGGGATCGAAGGGCGGATGGGTCCATTGATCGGCCGGGCCGGTCGGCACCACGTCGACATGGGCCTGGAGGATGAGGGAGCGGCCCTTCTCCTCGCGCGGATGGTGAATGCCGACGACGATCGGCGCATCGGAATGCGTATCCGAGAAAGGCGCGCCGCCAGGATGGGCCGCGATCGCCTCGCGGTCCATGGCGAAGCGGTCCATGGTGAAGCCGCGCTGCTTCAAAGCGCGGAAGACGAAATCCTGAACCGTGTGTTCCTGCCCGCGCACGGAGCCGAAGCGGATCAGCTCCTGCGTATAGGCAACCTGCTGGTCGAAGCCCGCCTCGACGGCGGCCAGGATCTTGTCGCGAAGGGCGGGATCGAGCGGCATGGGCAGGCTCCGGCGCAGGGTGTCGCGGCCCGGACGATCCCAGCCGCGACGATATCTCGATTAGTGCCCGAAGCGCCCGCCGCCCGGCACTGCCGCCAGCAGCTGCCGCGTATACTCGTGCTGCGGGTCGGCGAAGAGCGCGGCGGTTGGGCCGGTCTCGACGATGCGCCCGCGCTGCATCACCGCGATGCGGTCGCAGATCTGTGCCGCGACGCGCAAATCGTGGGTGACGAAGAGAATGGCGAGGCCGAGCCGGGCCTGGATGTCCTTGATCAGCTTCAGGATCTGCGCCTGCACGGAGACGTCCAGCGCCGAGACCGCCTCGTCCGCGACCAGCACGTCAGGCTCGAGCGCGAGCGCCCTTGCGATGCCGACGCGCTGACGCTGGCCGCCGGAGAATTCATGAGGATAGCGATCGATCGCATTGGCGGAGAGGCCGACGAGCTCCAACAGCTCCTTCGCCCGCGCCAGGGCCTCCCGCCGCGACGTGCCATGGGCGACGGGGCCGTCCGAGATGATGCGGCCGACCGTCTGGCGCGGGTTGAGCGAGGCGAAAGGGTCCTGGAAGACCATCTGGATGCGCTTGCGCTGGCGGCGCAATTCGCGCGCGCTCAACTCGGAGAGCACGAGATTGCCGAGCGCGATCCGGCCGCGATCCGGCTCGATCAGGCGCAGGCAGCAGCGCCCGACGGTCGATTTGCCGGAACCGGACTCGCCGACAAGGCCGAGCGTCTCGCCGCGGACCAGCGAGAAGGAGATGTCGTCGGCCGCCTTGACCTCGCGCGCGACGCCGAAGAGCGAGCGCTTGCGATAGGTCTTGCCCAGCCCCTCGACGCTGATGACCGGCGCGGTGTCCGGCAACGGCGGGAGCTGCGCCGGCGTCAGCGAGGGCACGGCGGCGAGCAGCTTCTGCGTATAGGGGTGGCGGGCCGCACCCAGCACCTGATCGGCGGTGCCCTCCTCGACCAGCACGCCCTTCTCCAGCACGGCGATGCGGTCGGCAATCTCGGCGACGACGCCCATGTCATGGGTGATGAAGAGCACGGCGGTGCCGTGGCGGTGGCGCAGATTGTCGATGAGCTTGAGGATCTGCGCCTGCGTGGTGACGTCGAGCGCCGTGGTCGGCTCGTCGGCGATCAGGAGCTTGGGTTCCAATGCGAGCGCCATCGCAATCATGACACGCTGGCGCTGGCCGCCGGAGAGCTCGTGCGGATAGGCCTTGGCAAGGCGCGGCGGATCGGGCAGGCCGACCTCGGTCAGGAGATCGATGGCGCGGACCCGGCGCGTCGCCCGGTCGTGCAGGCCGTGGGCCTCGAAGGTCTCGACGATCTGGTCGGAGATGCGCATCACCGGGTTCAGCGAGGTCATCGGCTCCTGGAAGATCATGCCGACCTCGCGGCCGCGCACATCCTGCATCGCCTGTTCGTCGAGTGCGAGGAGATCGCGGCCGGCGAGCTTGATCGCTCCGGCTACGGGCTTCACCGCCTTGGGCAGCAGGCCCATCACGGCATGGGCGATCATCGACTTGCCGGAACCGGATTCGCCGACGACGCAGAGCGTCTCGCCCGGTTGGATGGCAAGCGAGATGTTCTCGACGGCATGGGCGCGGTCGGCCATCGCCGGCAGCGCCAGCGTCAGCCCTTCGATGGAGAGCGCGGGAGTGGTCATTCGCGTCCCCGTGCGAGGCGCGGATTGAGCGCGTCGTTCAGCCCCTCGCCGGCGAGGTTCAGCGCCAGCACCGTCAGGAAGATCGCGAGCCCGGGGAAGAAGCTGATCCACCATGCGTCGAGCAGGCGCGTGCGGCCGGCGCCGACCATATAGCCCCAGCTCATCAGGTTGGGATCGCCCAGCCCGAGGAAGGAGAGCGAGGATTCGAGCAGGATCGCCGAGCCGATCATCAGCGAGCCCATGACGATGATCGGTGCGATGGTATTGGGCAGCACCTGGCTGAAGATGATGCGCGGGGTCGACTGGCCGATGGTGACGGCCGCCTGGACATATTCGCGTGATCTCAGCGAAAGCACCTCCCCTCGCACCAGCCGCGCCACCGGCGGCCAGCTCACCACGCCGATCGCGAGCACGATCGAGCCGAGCTGCGGCTGCAGGATCGCGACCAGCACGATGGCGAGCGCGAAGGAGGGAATCGTCTGGAAGAACTCGGTGAAGCGCATCAACGCATCGTCGACGAAGCCCCCGGCATAGCCGGCGGCGGCGCCTAGCGGCACGCCGATCACCAGCGCGACCAGCGTCGAGACCACACCGATCATCAGTGAGACGCGGGCGCCATGGACGAGGCCCGCGGCGAGGTTGCGGCCGAGCGTGTCGGTGCCGAGCGGGAAGCGCTCCATGGTGAAGGGCGCGAGGAAGGGCCGCGCCACCGGGCGCCATGGCGATTGCGGATAGAGCGTCGGCGCCAGGATCGCGAAGGCGACCACGGCGAGCAGGATGACGATGCCGATGACGGCGCCGCGGTTGCGGACGAAACGCTTGAGGAAGTTCATCGCGACCTGCCTCCAGAGCCCTCATCCTGAGGAGCGCCGCAGGCGCGTCTCGAAGGATGATCCAGCGTGTTCCGGAGCCTTCTGAAGCATCCTTCGAGACGGCCCTGACGGGCCTCCTCAGGATGAGGGCTGAGGAAAACCGACATGAAGGCCATCATGCGTTCGCCTCGATGCGCGGATCGGCGATCCGGTAGACCAGATCTGTGAGGATGTTGAAGCCGACGACCATGGCCGAGGAGATGAAGAAGACGCCGAGCAGCACGGAATAGTCGCGCTGCACCAGCGCATCGAACATCAGCCGGCCGATGCCCGGCCAGGCGAAGACGGTCTCGGTCAGCACGGCGCCGCCGACGAGCTGGCCGGCCTGCAGACCGGCAAGCGTCACCACCGGCAGGATGGCGTTGCGCGCGACGTGCCGGCGCCAGACGCGGGATTGCGAGACGCCCTTCGCGCGGGCCGTCTTGACGAAGTCGGCGCCGGCCACCTCCAGCATCGAGGCGCGCATCATCCGGGCATAGAGCGCGGTGAAGAACAGGCCGAGCGTCAGCGACGGCAGGATAAGGTGCTGGGCGATGTCGAGCGCCCGCGCCAGGCCGGTATAGTTCGCGCCGATGGTCTCGTAGCCGACATTGGGGACGAGGCCGAGCTTCAGCGAGAAGACGATCTGGCTCATCAGCGCGATCCAGAACAGGGGCGTCGCGTAGAAGATCAGGGCCAGCGTGGTGATCAGGCTGTCGGACCATTTGCCGGCCCGGCGCGCGGCGAGCGCGCCCATCGCCGTGCCGACCACGAGCGAGACGAGGAAGGCCGCTCCCGTCAGCAGCAGCGTCGCCGGCAGGCGTTCCATGATCAGGTTCAGCACCGGCTGCTGCTGGCGATAGCTGAAGCCGAGATCAAAGGTGAGATAGCCCTTCAGATAGATCCAGAGCTGGGTCAGGAAGGGCTGGTCGAGGCCGAAGCGGGCGCGCAGCTGCTCGAGGAGCTGCGCATCGGCGGCCCCGGCCTCACCTGCGAGCACCTGCGCCGGATCGCCCGGCGCGGCGCGGATCAGCAGAAAATTCAGCACGGCGATCGCGAAGAGCACGAGAACGCCCTTCACGAGCCGGCCGGCGAGGAATTGTGCGAGATTCATAGGGTCTGGTCTTCAGCTCTCGATCCTGCTCGCCGGTCATCCCGGGCGGAGCGAAGCGAAGACCCGGGATCCATGCCGGAATGGTTCAGGCATGGATCCCGGATCAGCGCGACTTCGTCGCTTGTCCGGGATGACGGCTCCGCTGCGAACCTTCCCCGTCACTCCTTCCAGGCGTCGCGGAAGCCGTCGTTCACGCCGATGCCGGTGGTGACGAGGTTCTTGACATTGCAGCGATAGATGGTCGGGAAGTCCATCTCGAGCAGCCAGAGCACCGGCACATCCTCGACCAGGATCTTCTGGACCTTGGTGTAGAGCTCCTGCCGCGCCGCATCGGTCGATGCGATCGCCGCTTCCGCGAAGAGCTTGTCGACCTCGGGGTTCACATAGGCGCCCTGGTTGCCGAACGGATTGCCCTTGACGATGTTGGTCGAGATGTAGTTCCGGGCGACGCCGATCGCGGGGTCGCCGAGCTGGTAGAGGAAGTTGAAGGTCAGATCGAAATCGCCATTCGAGGCCTTCTGGGTCCAGCCGGGAACATCGGTCGTCTCGATCGCGACGTTGATGCCGGCATCGGCGAAGTTCTGCTTGATCGCCTCGGCCCAGCGGCTCCAGGTCTCGCCATAGGGCAGAGCCAGGATCTTGAGCGGCTCGCCCTTGTAGCCGGAGGCCTTGATCAGCTCCTTCGCCTTGGCGACGTCGTAAGTGTATTTCGGGACATCGGCCGAATAGAACCTCGTCTTCGATGAGATCGGGCCGGTCGGCAGCTTGCCGAGTCCATCCCAGACCACATCCTTCCCGAAGTCGCGATCGATCGCGTACATCATGCCCTGGCGGAACTGCTTGTTGGCGAGCGGCCCGCCCTTGGCGATGTTCACGGTGAGCCAGGCATGGGGTGCAAACATCTCCCAGCCCTTGGTCGTCACGCAGCTGTTGGGCAGCTTGGCGAGGCGCTTGACGTCGTAGACATCGACCGATCCGCCGGTCAGCACATCGACCTTGCCCGTCTCGTAGGCAACCGCGCGCGCGGCTGCATCGGGAATGATCTGCCAATAGATTTCGTCGAGGCTCGGCTTGTCCTTCAGCCAGTAGTCCTCGTTCCGCACGAGGTGGATGTAGGAACCCTTCTTCCATTCCTTGAGCTTGTAGGGGCCGGTGCCGATCGGCGTGTTGTTGGCCGGGTTCGCGCGATAGTCGCTGCCGTCATAGATATGCTTCGGGATCATCGGCGCGGAGGCGACCTCCTGCGTCATGACCATCGGGCCGAAGGGCTGCTTCAGCGTGATCTTGACGGTGAAGTCGTCGACCTTCTCGATCTTGTCGA
The DNA here is from genome assembly GCF_026020075.1 of Bosea sp. NBC_00550. Classification (NCBI taxonomy): domain Bacteria; kingdom Pseudomonadati; phylum Pseudomonadota; class Alphaproteobacteria; order Hyphomicrobiales; family Alloboseaceae; genus Allobosea; species Allobosea sp. NBC_00550. The sequence continues at coordinate 5,231,188 of NZ_CP102772.1, read as the reverse complement.
CCTGGGCGGTGACGATCGGGCGCCAGCGCGGATGGACGTCGCGCAGGAACTTGTCGAGGGTGAAGACGACGTCGTCGGCGGTGAAGGGCTTGCCGTCATGCCACTTCACGCCCTCCTGGAGCTTGAAGGTGTAGACCTTGGCGTCCGCAGAGACCTCCCAGCTCTTGGCGAGCGAGGGCTGTGGATTGAGCTTCTCGTCATAGCGCAGCAGCGATTCGTAGATGTTGCCCGCCACCATGTTGGTCGGGCCGTTCTGATTGAGGCCCTGCATCAGCATCGGCGGCTCGGGCTGGACCACGACATGCACCGTGCCGCCCTTCTTCGGCGCCTGGGCCTGCGCCACGCCGAGCGCAAGGAGCGACGCCGCCAGCGCCAGCCCCAATTTCAACCCCGTCATCCTGCGCGTCATCTGCCTGTCCCCTGCCTCGTATCGAGATCGTATCGTTTGTATCGTGTCGCGTAAGCGATGCCATCGCACCCGATCATACGTCTCTTGGCAAGCTCCGCGCCAACAGAACCGGCAGGTCAGCGGATCATGCTCGCCAGGGCATCGCGCATCGAGGTGCTGGGGATACCGAACAACCCCGCATAGTGCGTCTCGAGATCGGTGATCACGAACATCACCGTCGAGATCGAGACGATGCCGATGGCCAGCATGATCGCCGCGAGGCGCTTGGGCGGAATCTGCAGGCCGAAACTCAGGAAAACCAGCATCAGCCAGAAGGTCAGGATGCTCGAGAACAGCGGCGAGACGGGGCCACGGACGTCCTCGATCACATCCCAGCGTCGCTGCTGGAGTTGCAGATAGGCCGACCGGCATTCGGCGGCGAGATTGACGTGGAGCGTATCGGCGGGCGACAGGCCGTTGATCGTGCGGCCGATGCGGTTGACCAGCGCGCTGAGCGACATGTCCTCGCCTTCACGGGCCATGGCGGCGGTGTCGGGATAGGACAGCCCGGTCGGCTTCGGCTCCCGGGGCCATGTGCTGGCGATGACCGCGGCGGTGTAGCTTCGCAGGTCGAGACGGATGGGCGCGGCATCCGGGCCGTAGCTGCGCAGGCATTCGTCGAGCTGCGCGAGCTGGGCCGCATCGGCGTTGCGATCGCGATAGGCCTTGTCGAAAGCCGCCTTGACGTTGGAAAGCTGGAGGCTGAGCACCAGCGCCGCGAAGGTGACGAGAAGGCTCGTCACCAGCCGCAGGGCCTCCATGGTGCGCTCTGACAGATGCTCTTCCGGCAGCCAGCCGCGCAGCTTCACGCCGAAGAAGGCGCTTGCGCTCAGCAGGGCGCAGAAGGTGAGGGCCGCCAGCGTCTCAGCCATGGTCGCGGTCGCTCCGGACGGTGCGGGCGCCCGCACATCGGCACAGAGGGCTGCCGATGACGAACCGTGTCAATATCGAGCGCCAGCGAGATCGCCCGCCCCCAAGCGAATCCGCTCAGCGGGCCTCCTCGACATAGGTCGCGACGAAGCGGACGAGCTCGCTCTGGCGGGCCGTTCCCGTCTTGGCGAAGAGGCGCTGAAGGTGGGTGCGTGCGGTTGTCGGGGCGATGCCGAGCCGCTTGGCGGCGATGATGGTGTCGAGCCCTTCGACCATGAGCGCCAGCATGCGCTCCTCCGTCGGCGTCAGCCCGCAGGCCTCGCTGACCTCCGCCACCTTGCGCTCCATCGCGCTTTCCGGATCGTCCACGGTCAGGACGAACAGCTCGATGCTGGCCAGATGCACGGCATCGATCGCGACCTGGCGCCCGCAGCGCAGGGCGAGCGGCAGGCGCGTCTCGCCGGCCACGGCACCCGCCCGGCAACGCTTCATCCAGACCTGGAGACGCGCCATGAAATCCTTGTCGCAGGCCGTGAAGCGATCCGTATCGCCAAGGCCGTCGCAGGCGAGCGCCGCAGCGCCGCGATTGCCGAAGCGCATGTTCAAGCCGGCATCGATGACAAAGACGGGTTTCGAAGCCGTATCCGCGTCTTCCGGCATTTCCCGGCGCGGTGGCGGCGGCGTGTAGGGAGCCCTGCCGATGATCGAAACATGGAATGACATCGCAATATCCATCCCTGCAGTCCTTGGATCGCCGCGTATCCGATGCGGGGAAAGCCCCGGAGATGCGCCTCGATTTCCATTCGTCGCGCGGAGATGGGGATCGGTTCAAAGCCCTTGCAGATTTTGGAATGGGATTGGACTTCACGCTGGGGTAACCACGCCGGCCGGTTCAGACCTTCAGCGCGAGCCGGTAAGTGTAGGTATCGCCCCGGAACAACCCCTCGACATATTCGAGCATCTCGCTCTCGGCGCCGTAGCTGCGCCGCTTGATCAGCAGGCAGGGCACCGGCTGCCGGAAACCGAAGATCGTGCATTCTTCTTCGGTTGGCGCGGCGGCCTCGATGGTCTGGTCGCAGCGCATCAGCGGATGGCCGAAACCGGCGAGCGTGGCATAGACCGAGCCCGTCAGGTCGGCCTTGGCCAATTCCGGCGCGCGCTCGAGATTGTACCAGGCGACCTCGCGCGACATCGGGATGCCGTCGCCGGAGCGCACGCGGACGAGCTTCAGGAAGCTCGCGTGAGACGTCTCCCCGAAGATCGAGGCGATGGAACGGTCGTTGACCACCGCACGCTCCAGAATCAGTGAGGACGGCACCCGGCCGAGCTCGCGCATTTCCTCGGTGAAGCCCTTCAGCCGGTCCATGCCGGAATGCAGCCGAGGCCCCGGCCCCTGCACGATCGAGCCCAGGCGTCCCTGCGCACTCAACAATTTACGCTGTCGCAGCGTATTATAGGATCGTTGTACGGTGGTGCGGCTGATGCTGAGCCGCTCGGCGAGTTCGCGTTCGGCCGGAAGGGTCATGCCGGGCGGCAGGACTCCATCGCCGATCAGTCGCGCCAACTGATCCTCAAGCTGCTGATAAAGCGGCTTGGCGGTATCGCTGCGCAGTTCCAGAAGCTCCTGGAACGGCGGCTTGGGAATTGGAGGCTTAGGCGCTGTCATCGGTTGCATGATCGTGACACAACCCGCGTAGCAGTTCGTGGCTAGGAAAATCAAACCCTATGCTCGATAAGTCGATCTTCGTTCTCGGAAGCTTCGTCCTCGCCTGCTCGGCGAAGGTCGGGCGTTTTCCTCGCCCGGGCGAATCCATCACCGCCGAGCGGGTGACCATCGAGCCCGGCGGCAAGGGTATGAACCAGGCCATCATGGCGCGCCGTCTCGGTGTCGCCGTCGATGGGCTGATGGCGGTAGGCGACGATCTTGCGGCCAGCTTCGCCGTCCCGGCGCTGGAGCACGCCGACCTGCCGGAGACCATGCTCGTGCGCATCGCGGGCCAGACCGGGAGCGGCGTCGCCTTCATCGATGCAGCCGGCGAGACCAGCCTCGCCATCGCCTCCGGCGTCAATCTGGCCCTTTCGGCCGCCCATGTCCGGGAGAAGGCGCGGGCAATCGAGGGCGCGGCTCTGGTCGCAGCCCAGTTCGAGATCGCGGACGCGCCGATCCGCGAGGCCTTCGCCCTGGCGCAGCGCGCGGGCGTGCCGACCCTGCTGAACCCCTCCCCCTTCCGGACGGTCCACGACGATATCCTGGGCTCGACCTCGATTCTCATCGTCAACGAGACCGAAGCCCGCGGCCTCGCGGCGATGTTCGGCTGGGATGAGGATATTGCAACACCCCCGCGCTTCATCGCTGAACTGGGCCCGGCGATCCTGGAACGCGGCCCGGGGCTCGTTGTGCTGACCCGCGGCGCGGCAGGCGCCATTGCGGTCATGGCGGATGCCGAGCCTGTTCTGCAGCCCAGCTTTCCCGTCGATGCGATCGACACGCTCGGCGCCGGCGACGCGTTTGCCGCGACGCTCGGTGTCCGCCTGGCCGAGGGCCTGCCGCTGGCCAAGGCGCTACGCGATGCCGCCGCCGCCGGCGCGCTGACGACAACACGGCACGGCGTCTTCGATGCCCTGCCTTCGTCCGACGAGATCGCCGCCGTCACCGATTTCCAGACCAGCTCGATCGCGCAGAAAAGCGCGTAAAAGTTTGGATTGTTTTTGGACTTTTCGTCACCCGCCCATACTGCTAACCTGCGCGCCGCACGATCGTGCCGGATATACGAGAGCTGGGGGCATTCATGGCGCATCCGGATGTCGACACCGTCATGACCGCGATCGACCAGTTGCTGGCCGGCGCCATGGACGAGGAGCAGATGCCGGTCGCCGCCGAGACGATGCGACGGCTTTTCAATGGCTCGAAAGCCTGCTTCGCCAGCATAGGCCCCGATCCGGAAGACTGGGCCGCCTATGCCACCCATCACGACGCAGCCTTGCAGGAACATTGCTTCGGCGAGCTGGCGTCGGAATTTGTCGAGATGGGCATGGCGCTGCGCGGCATCCCGCTCGGGGAGGTCTACCGGGATCATCAGGTCTACGGCATCGAGCCCCTGCGATGCTCGCGCGTCTGGCAGGAGTGGATGCGCCCGCAGGACATGTATGGCGGCATGGCCTGCCGCCTGGCCGAGAAAGGGCAGGCCTTCTGGTTCTTCGACGTGCAGCGCGGCCGCAACCAGGACGGCTTCGACAACGAGGACGCCGCACTGCTGCGCAAGCTCTATCCGGTGCTGCGGCGTGTCGCCGAGCTGCGTCGCCATATCGGCCGCGTCAAGGTCCAGCGCGACGAGGCGCGCGGTGCGCTCGACCGGCTCGCGCTGGGCATCGCGGTCCTCGATGCGGAACTGCGGATATCCTATGCCAATGAAGGTGCCGACGAGATCCTGGCCGAGCCCGACGGGGCGATCGGCCTGCGTCAGGGCCGCCTCTTCGCCCGGCAGCCGGGCGATCAACGCCGCCTGCGGCAGTTGATCGACGGCGCGCTGCGAAGCGCCCACGATCCGCTCGCCAACCACCACGCGAGCATGATCCTGCATGGCAGCGACGGCGGTCATTCGCTTTCGGCCTGCGTCATGCCTGCGGCTCCATCACCTGCGCTCCCCCGATCGCATGGCCAGATCATGATCGCGCTCAGGCGCTTGGAGACGGCGACCGACATCGTCGCCTGCACCCGCCAGCTCTTCGATCTGACCGATACCGAAGCAAAATTTGCATCCGCCCTCGCAAGCGGGTCATCCCTGACGGAAGCAGCCGATATCCAGGGCGTGCGAATCTCGACCGCACGCACGCATCTGGCGCGGATCTTCCAGAAGACCAACACCCGCCAACAAAGCCAGCTCGTCTCGCTGCTGCGTAGCGCGGTCCTGCCTCTTCAGCCGCGCTGAGTTCCGTTCCAGCCGGACAAGGCCCGGCGGAACGATGTCCCCCCACAGGACGGCGAAGTTTCTCCGCTTCGCCCTCCACCCGACAATGAGCTTAGGCCGAGCTGGCCGGCCTCCTCATCCTCCAAATGACGGAGATGTGACAACTGAGATCAGGCGCGAGCCGCCGGCTGGTGGAGCTCGCCTCCCGCCATCGGCTGCGGCACCCCTGTGGTGGAAGGCAGGCTGAGCGGCAATCCTTTGACCGAGCGGATCGCGAAATAGGCGAAGATCTGCGCCTCCAGCGCATCGCCATTCCAGCCCACAGTCTCGACCGGCTCGACCGGGACACCGAGACGCTCGCCTAGCCGTGTCATGAAATGCCGGTTGAGCCGCCCGCCCCCGCCGACCAGCCAACGCTTCGGAGGGCGAGGTACGTGGCGCAAAGCCACAATGAGGCTCTCGATGGTGAAGGCGGAAAGCGTGGCCGCACCGTCGGCATTGGAGAGCCCCTCGACGACCTGGGCACGACGATGGAAATCGTTGCGATCAAGCGATTTCGGCGCGGGCCGGTCGAAGAAGGGATTGGCCATGAAGCCGGCGACAAGATCGTCATGGACGCGCCCGCTCCTCGCCAGCGCACCGTCCGCATCATAGGGCCGTCCGAGCCGGCGCAGCACGAAATCGTCGAGGATCGCGCTCGCCGGGCCGGTGTCGAAGGCGATGACGGTGTCGCCATCGATATAGGTGACGTTGCCGACGCCGCCGAGATTCAGCACCATCACCGGCTGCTCCAGCCTCTGCGCCAGCGCACGGTGGTAAAGCGGCGCGAAGGGCGCGCCCTCGCCGCCAGCCGCGACATCGGCGTGGCGGAAGCGGTCGACGGCGGGAATTCCGAGCGCATCGGCCACCGCCTGCCCATCGATGAGCTGGCGGGTGAAGCGCCGTTCCGGGCGATGGTAGATCGTCTGGCCATGCAGGCCGATGAGATCGATCCCCGCCCAATCGAGGCGATGATCGGCGACATAGCTGCGGATCGCGGCGAGATGATCTGTCGTGACGGCAGCTTCGAGTTCGGCCAGCGGCTCGGCCGAGGCGCGCTCGGCATCGGCGATGACGGCCTGTAGCGCCCGGCGCGTCTCATCGCGATAGGGATAGGAAGCCCCAGCGCCGAAGGAGACGGCGTCGCGCCCGTCGCTCGTCACCAGCGAGACATCGATGGCGTCCATCGAGGTGCCGCTGATCACGCCGATGGCGGTCAGAGATGTGGCCGATTCAAAGAGACGATCCGCCAAGCGCGGCTCCATGCAGAACGGATGCGTCATCCCGGGCGACCGAAGGAAGACCCGGGATCCATGCCTGAACCTCTATCGGACGCGCCCAGGCATGGATCCCGGATCTGCGCTTCGCTTCGTCCGGGATGACCTGGAAGCGGATTCAGCTCATTCGCCCGGCTGGGGGCCTTCATAGCCGCCGATGATGATGAGGTCGGATTTGCCGGCGGCGCTCAGATGCTTGATCGCCTCCTGATATTCGGGCGAGGCATAGCAGGCACGTGCCGTCGCCTCGTCCTTGAATTCGATGACGACGTTGTGCTTGCGACCTTCGCCGCGGGCGAGCTTGTATTCGCCGCCACGAACGATGAACTTCGCACCGTATTTGGCGAAGGCGAAGGCGTTCAGGGAACGATAGCGACCATAGGCCTCCTCGTTCTCGACATCGACGCGCGCGATCCAGTAGCCTTTCGCCATCGGTCAGGCTCCCTCGACCGCGACGAGATCAATCTCACCGGCGCCCTCGCGCAGCTTGCGGGCCTCGGCATATTCCGGTGAGAACAAATAGGCCCGCGCCGAAGCGAAATCGTTGAACTCGATGACGACGTTGCGGGCGCGCCCTTCGCCTTCGCCGACGGTCATCTGGCCGCCGCGCACGATCGGCGTGCCGCCATAGATCTTCATCACCTCGGAAGATTTGGCGGCGTAGGCCGCCCATTTGGTCGCGTCCGTGACCTTGGCGCGGCCGATGACATATCCCTTGGGCATGGTGCAGTCCGTTGGCTGAATCGGGGTCGGGGCGGAGCTTACGAAGCCGCGACGATCTCGTCCATGACCGCGCCCGCCGCCGCACGCGGGTCTGCCGCGCGGATGATGGGACGCCCGACGACGAGATGATCGGCGCCGACGCGGATCGCCTCGGCCGGGGTCAGGGTGCGCTTCTGGTCGCCGGCGGCGCTGCCGGAGGGGCGGATGCCGGGCGTGACGATGACCATGTCGGGCCCGATGACCTCGCGCACGATCGCAGTCTCGGCGGCCGAGCAGACGATGCCGTCGATCCCTGCCGTGCGCGCCTGCTCGGCCCGCAGGCGCACGAGATCGCGCACCGCGAGCCCGTAGCCGGCATCCCGCAGGTCGCTATCGTCATATGAGGTCAGCGCGGTGACCGCGAGCAGCTTCAATTCGGCATCGCCACGGCCTTCGACGGCGCCGCGCATGGTCTGCGGATAGGCATGGACGGTCAGGAAGGTGACGCCGAGCTTGGTCAGCGAATCGACGCCTTCGGTCACCGTATTGCCGATGTCGTGCAGCTTGAGGTCGAGGAAGACGTTCTTGCCCTCGGCGACGAGCTGGCGCGCGAGATCAAGCCCGCCGGCGAAGGCGAGGCGATAGCCGATCTTGTAGAAGGTGACGCCGTCGCCAAGCGTCGAGACGAGGCGGTAGGCGTCCCACACGGTCGGCACGTCGAGAGCGACGATCAGGCGGTCGCGGACATCGTTGATCTTCTGCATCATCAACCGGCTCCCTGAGTTTCGAGGGAAGGCGCATGATTCGAAGCGGGATGCAAGGCGTCCCGCGGCAGGCGCCGAGCCTCGCGCGCCACGCGGCATGCCGCTCCTCGGGTAGGAGGCGGCCCGAAGGGACAGCGGCACGGAAGGGTGGAGATCAATCGGAACTGCGCGGGCAGTGGCGGCCAGGCGACCGACCACGCCGCGTCACGCGGGCGCGTTGAAAACAGCCTCGAGATGATGGCCGTCCAGGTCGACGACGAAAGCCGCGTAATAATGCGGCCCGTAATGCGGTCTCAGGCCGGGCGCACCGTTATCCGTGCCCCCTTGCCCGAGCGCCGCAGCGTGAAACGCAGCGACGCTTTCCTCATCGGGTGCCGCGAAGGCCAGATGGAAACCCGGACCCGGCGGCTTCTGATCGCCGGGGCGGTGCTTCAAAGCGAGCTTGTCGCCGCCGCCATGCGAGCCGTAGCCCACAGCCTGCCCGGCCTCGCCAGGGCGAAGGTCGGACCAGACCCTGACAAACCCCAGCGGCGCCAGGGCCGCGTCATAGAACGCCGCCGCACGCTCGATGTCGGAAACTCCGAGAGACAGATGATGCAGCATGGCGCGCTAAGAGCTGGAGGGGATCAAGCGTATCCCGACGGCGGCAGTGTCTCTACGAGATCACCAGCGCTCGTAGCTACGACGATAGCCATAGCCAGGGCGCGGCCCATAACCCGGACGCGGACCATAACCATAGCCGGGCCGCGGACCATAGCCACGCCCATGCCCGTATCCACCCCGACCGTACCGCTGCTGGCGCGCGGTTTCCTGCATCATCATCAGCCGGCGCTCCTTGGCGGCGGTCATGCTGTACTCGACAGGCTGCTGATCGAGACCGGCGGCCATGTTCGCGGGCAAGGCTTGGGCATCGGCGGTCGTGGGCGAGGCAATTGCAGCACCGGCGATCGCCAACGCACCGACCAAGCTCGCGAAAAACGTCTTACGATTCATCTCACATCCAATCTTCAAGGCCGCGTTGCGGCGAACCGCACCAACTTAGCCATAGCTGGATTGTTCCAACGTTACTGGCAACCCGTCCATGCCGCCCGCACCTTGTGCACTGCAGCATAAATCTCCATATTCCCCCCGCCCAAGGCACCCTCCCTCACAACTTGAAAGGAGAGATCTGATGCTGGAACGGCACGATTCCGACTGCGCTGGCGAGAAGAAGAGCGAGCATCGGGACGATCGCGAGGAACAGGCGGACGACAAGGAGTTCTCGCCTCGCGCCTATCAACAAGGCTTCTGGAGCTAGGCTCAGATGACAAGAGCGGAGGGCTGACCGGCCCTCCGCCAACGTGCCGGGCAAGAGGAGCCCGCGCTATCCCAGGCATGGCCCTCGTCCACCTGCTGGCCTGCAGGCAGAAGCTAAAGTCTCGCGACTTGTGAGCAATGACATCTATGGAAAGTGGGTGTCCGCCATGCGCAGCGAGCAACCCTACCATTCTCCTCAACCGCCTTAAGATGGGCTTAAGGTCGCGGCTCGTACGAGGTGAGTCGCCACCAAGGCGTTAACTTGCCTTGGGCCGAGTAAAAACAAGGCTGATACTGATCTATTTCTTGATCGATATTTAGCCGACGCAATGCGAAGGTCTGTTATGAGCAGTCAGTATATTCAGGGAATGGTCGATAATCTGAAGGGCGGGCGCCTGTCGCGACGCTCTTTCATCCAGAAGATGGCGGCATTGGGCATCACGGCCCCGATCGCGAGCCAGATCCTGGCCTGGAACGATGTCGCGATGGCGAACGCCACGCTCGAATACAAGCCGACCAAGGCCGGCGGCGGCGGGCCGCTGAAGATGCTGCTCTGGCAGGCGCCGACGCTGCTCAACCCGCATTTCGCCTCGGGCACCAAGGACCAGATCGCCTCGCGCGTCTTCTTCGAGCCGCTGGCCGGCTGGGACAAGGAAGGCAACCTCGTGCCGCAGCTCGCCGCAGAGGTTCCCAGCAAGGCCAATGGCGGTCTCTCGGACGACGGCACCACCGTCATCTGGAAGCTGAAGCCGGGCGTGAAGTGGCATGACGGCAAGCCCTTCACCGCCGACGACGTGGTCTTCACCTGGGAATACGCCGCCGATCCGGCGACCGCCGCCTACACCTCCGGTGCCTACAAGGACATCAAGGTCGAGAAGGTCGATGATCTCACCGTCAAGGTGATCTTCGCCAAGCCGACGCCCTTCTGGGCCGATCCCTTCGTCGGCGTCGCCGGCATGATCATCCCGAAGCATCATTTCGGCGAGTACAAGGGCGCAAAGTCGCGCGAGGCTCCGGCCAACCTGAAGCCCGTCGGCACCGGCCCCTACAAGTTCGCCGACTTCAAGCCGGGCGACATCCTCACGGGTACGCGCAACGAAGACTACCACGTCAAGAACCAGCCGCATTTCGACACGTTCGAGATCAAGGGCGGTGGTGACGCGGTCTCGGCGGCGCGCGCCGTGCTGCAGACCGGCGAATACGACTATGCCTGGGATACGCTGGTCGAAGACGAGGTCCTCAAGCGCATGGAGACCGGCGGCCGCGGCAAGATCAGCGCAGCCCCTGCCGGCGACATCGAATTCATCACCCTGAACACGACCGATCCGTGGACGGAAGTCGACGGCGAGCGCTCGAGCATCAAGACCAAGCACCCGACGCTGTCCGATCCGGCCGTTCGCCAGGCGATCAACCTGCTGATCGACCGCGACTCGATCCAGAAGTTCATCTATGGCCGGGCCGGCACCGCGACGGCGAGCTTCGTCAACGAGCCCAAGCAGTTCAAGTCGCAGAAGCTGAAATACGAGTTCAGCATCGACAAGGCCAACAAGATCCTCGACGACGCCGGCTGGAAGAAGGGCGCCGACGGCATCCGCGAAAAGGACGGCAAGAAGCTCAAATACGTCTACCAGACCTCGATCAACGCCCCGCGCCAGAAGGTCCAGGCCATCATCAAGCAGGCCTGCCAGCGCGCCGGCATCGATATCGAGCTCAAGTCGGTCACCGCTTCGGTGTTCTTCTCGTCGGATGTCGCCAACCCCGACACCTACACCAAGCTCTATGTCGACATGGAGATGTACACGACGACCCAGCCCCAGCCCGATCCGGAGCGCTTCCTCAACCAGTTCGTTTCCTGGGAAGTCGCCAACAAGGAGAACAAGTGGCTGGGCCGCAACGTCTCGCGCTACACCGATCCGGCTGCCGACGAGGCCTACAAGGCCGCGCAGAAGGAGCTCGACCCGGCCAAGCGCGCTGAGCTGCTGATCAAGGTCAACGAGATCTTCTGCGAAGCCAACGTCATCCTACCGGTGCTGTCGCGGAAGAAGGTCGTCGCTGCGGCGAACACCCTCTCGCATGACCACAGCGGCTGGGACGTCGATACCTGGAATCTTGCTGCCTGGTATCGCAGCTAACTCTCGGACAGCCCTCGCGGAGAGAAATCTCCATGAGGGCTCGCCGATAAGACATTGCCCCGCCAGCGCATGCCGGCGGGGCATTTTCATGCGTGGAGACGGTACGCACTCGAACAGCGCCGCCAAACCACCTGGCGATGCGAAAAGCGCTGCTCCCGACGAGCTTCCCGGCCTATCGCCCTTTTCCCTGGCCCGCGGCAGACGGGACCGGCTGCGCGATATGTGCCGGAAACTGCACCGAGACCGCTCCGACGATCACGACGAGGCCGATAACCGCGAGCCAAAGCCAAAAATCCAGCGGTGGTTTCTTGCGAATGGGCATGTCCTAGGAAGCCCGGACCGCAGCGGGTTGTTCCCCACAAAATGAATTCCCAGCGCGGAAGAACGCCCCTTCGGGCAGGGCTCGAACTTTGGCGATGGCGTGGCGGAACCTGGGCAGGTTTTTGCCGTTATCGCTCAGAGGCAGAGGAGGCGGCGATGGGCATTCTGGAAATCAGCATGATGTTGGCGTGCGCTTCGGCGATCGGCTTTTATATCGCCGACCGCGAAGACTGACGCTCGGCCAGCACGCCGAGGCGAAGACGCACGGATGCGCGCCGCATCTCTGCGGCGCCTGCCGGTCGCCGGCCGGTTCGTCATTCGACCGGCGTGCACTCCATCCGAACGCGTTCGCCCGGCTGGCTCGCGGTCTGGCAGTTGACCCTAGCCGGCAGAAGCGGCGACGCCGTCGGCGGCGACACCACCGGAGCGGCCGCCGCAGCCGGGATCACCACGGCAGCAGGGACGATTGCGGGCGCGGGCGTCACCGGACGAGCGCGCGATGACGCCAATTGCGGCACAGGGACGGCAGGTTTCGGCTTTGGCGGCTTCCGCAGCTCCGGGGCTGCCGCCTGCTGCTCCACGGGCTCGACCGCCGGAAGCGGGTTCTGCGCGGTGATGACCACCGGCGGAGGTTGTTCGGGGGACGAGCGCCAGGGCGTCCATGAACTCAGCCGCGTAAAGGCTTCCATGGTCGGCCGGGTGATCGTCTCAGCAGTCGGCATCGACTGCATGCAACCGGAAAGCGCAACGCCGAAAAAGCACACGGCTGCGCGGTTCGGGATCGACAGCATCTTCGCCGCTCCTGCTGTAGATTGATCGCGAGCAGGCCGATGTTGCCTGCCCCTCCTCGTGCAAGTCAACCTTTAGCCGCATTCGCGACGGGTCGAATGGCGACGGGCGTTGCCCGGGCGCAACGGCACGGCGATGCCCGATGACAAGGCAACAGAGATCCGCGCAACGCACATCGGCCCTGCCGGAAAGCGAATTACGGCCGGCGCGCCAATGCTCTAGGCCTCGCACTCCGTTCCTGGAGACAGCCGACGATGTCCTGGACCGCGCTGATCGGCTTTCTGCTGCTGACCGGTATCGCTGCCTATGCCCAGACGCTGACAGGCTTCGCCTTCGGCCTGATCACCATGGGCGGCGTCGGGCTGTCCGGCCTCCTCTCCCTGCCCGATGCCGCGATGCTCGTCAGCCTGCTGACCCTGGTCAATGCGACGCAGATGCTGCTCAAGGGCTGGCGCGATGTCGCCTGGCGGGAATTCGGGCTGGTGATGGTCACGAGCCTGCCGGGCCTATTCATCGGCTACGAGCTGCTGGGCTGGCTTGCAGACAGCCGGGCCGATCTGCTGCGGCTGGTGCTGGGCCTGGTCATCATCGTGTCGAGCATGCAGCTGGCGCGCAGACCGGAGCCGCTGCGCCAGCAGTCGGCCCCGCCGAGCTTCCTGTTCTTCGGCGGCGTCGCCGGGCTGATGGGCGGGCTGTTCTCGACCGCCGGTCCGCCGCTGGTCTACCACTTCTACCGCCAGCCGATGCCGCTCGTCGTGGTGCGGGAAACGCTGGTGACGGTATTCGCGCTCAACGCCCTGGTCCGCACCGGGCTGGTCGCGATCTCCGGCCAGGTTCCGTCGGCCTCTACGCTGTCAGGCCTGCTGGCCGTGCCCGTCGTGATGGGCGCGACCCATCTGGCGCGCCGCTATCCGCCGGCGATCTCGCAGCTTGCGCTCAAGCGCGTGGTCTTCGCGCTGCTGTTCCTGTCCGGCGTCGCGCTCGGAGCGCCCGCCTTCATCAGGCTGATCGGCGCCTGACAAGCCCGGGCGGGTTCAGAACTGCGGCACCTGCTCAGGCTGCTGCGCAGCCAGAACCTGCTGGAAGACCTGCGCCCAGACCTCGGGCGGCTGCGCACCGGAAACGGCGAGCTTGCCGTCGACGATGAAGAAGGGCACGCCGGTGACGCCGACCTTGCGGGCGTGATCCTCCAGCCCGATCACCGTCTCGCGCAGCTCGCCATTGGCGAGTTCGTCGCGGGCGGCCTGCTCATCGAAACCCTGCTCGACCGCGATCTGAACCAGCGTCTCGACGTCCCCGATATCGCGCCCGTCCTGCCAATAGGCCTTGAACAGCGCCGCGGTCATCTCGCCGCCGCGCTGCACGGTCGAGGCGGCCGCGACCAGCATATGGGCCATGCGGGTGTTGACGCTCTTCGTCACCTTCGCCCAGTTGAAGGTGACGCCGCTCTCCAGCGCCGCCTCCGACAGACGGACCTCGATCTCCCTACGCTTGCCGGGGCCGAACTTGCCTTCGAGATATTGCGTGCGGTCCATGCCCTCTTCGGGCATCTCCGGGTTGAGCTCATAGGGCAGCCAGGTGATGGCGAAGCGCTCTGTCAGGCCTTGGCGGTCGAGCGCCGTCTCCAGTCGAGCCTTGCCGATGAAGCACCAGGGGCAGGCGATGTCCGAGACGATCGCGAGCGGCAGCTTGTCCTGCATATCGATATCCTTCGTATCAGGCCGGCGGATAGCGATGCTGCCCGCCATGCCGGTCTTCTGCGACCGCCTCCGCGCCCGGTGTCTCGCAGCCGGAGAGGAAGGATGGGCCGACCGGAATCTTGCCGGCGCCGCCGGGAATGTCGAGGATATAGGTCGGCTGGCACAGCCCGGAAAGATGCCCGCGCAAGCTTTTGACGAGGGCCTGCCCCTCCTCCAGCGTGAGCCGGAAATGCGAGGTGCCCGGCGCCAGATCGGGGTGATGCAGGTAGTAGGGCTTGATACGGTTCTCGACGAAGGCGCGCATCAGGGCCGAGAGCGTCTCGACATCGGCATTGACGCCCTTGAGCAGCACGGACTGGCTCAGCAGCACGTGGCCGGCGTCGGCGAGCGTCGCTATGGCGGCGCGCGCGTCATCCGTGAATTCGCGCGGGTGGTTGGCGTGGATGGCGATGTAGCTGGCTTTGCCGGGGATGCGCAGCGCCTTGGCGTAGTCCGGCGTGATCCGGCCGGGATCGACCACGGGCACGCGAGTGTGCCAGCGCGCGACCTTGATATGCGGAATGGCTGCGAGGCGTTTCGCCACCTCGCGGATACGGCGGGCGGAGAGGATGAAGGGATCGCCGCCGGTCATGATCACCTCCCAGATCTCGGGCCGGGAGGCGAGATAGGCGAGCGCTGCGTCGAGTTTGGCACCGGTCAGCGCATCGCCGCCGGGGCCGACCATCTCGCGCCGGAAGCAGAAGCGGCAATAGACCGGGCAGGCATGAACGAGCTTGAGCAGCGCCCGGTCCGGATAGCGGTGGACCACCCCTTCGACCGGGGAATGAGCGTCGTCGCCGATTGGATCGGCCAGTTCCTGCGGCAAGGTGAGGAGCTCGGCCGCGCTCGGAATGAACTGGCGCGCGATCGGATCGGCAGCGTCGGCCGGATCGATCAGCGCGGCGATGGCGGGCGTCACCGAGACGGCATAGCGCTCCGCCACCGCCTGCAGGGCCTCGCGCCGCTCGGGCGCGGCGAGCCCGGCTTCGACGAGCGCGTCGATGCTGCGCAGCGGCTGCCCGCCGGGAGGCTGGTGAACGGTCATGCCCCTCCCCTGCCCGGTTCCGCGACCGGCGTCCAGAGCACGTCCTCGATCCGGCGAGCGTCAACGCAAAGCATCACGAGCCGGTCGAAGCCGAGCGCGATGCCCGATGCTGCCGGCATCTGCGCGAGTGCCGCGAGGAAATCGGCATCGATCGGATAGCGCTCGCCATAGATGCGCTCCTTCTCGTCCATATCGGCCTCGAACCGGTGGTGCTGCTCGGCCGGATCGGTCAATTCTCCGAAGGCATTGGCGAGCTCGACGCCGCAGGCATAGAGCTCGAAACGCTCGGCCACGCGCGGATCGCCGGGCTTCGGGCGAGCCAGCGCGGCCTCGCTGATCGGGTATTCGCAGAGGATCGTGGCACGGCCGCGGCCGAGATGCGGCTCGACGCGCTCTGAGAGGATGCGGCTGAAGATGTCCGACCAGCTGTCGTCCGGAGCGACCCGGATGCCGGCCTCGATCGCATCGGCGGCGAGCCCGCCGCGGTCAACGTCGTGATCGGCCGTGACCGTGCGCAGCAGGTCGATACCGGCATGGCGGATGAAGGCCTCCTGCAGGGTGAGGCGTTCAGGCTCGGCGAAGGGATCGGCCTCGACGCCGCGCCAGCGCAGCGTGGTAGCACCCGCAGCGCGCGCTGCTTCGGCCATGAGCGCTGCGCAGTCCCGCATCAGCACCTCGTAATCTTCGCCGGCGCGATACCACTCCAGCATGGTGAATTCGGGATGATGCAGCGCCGTACGCTCGCGGTTGCGGAAGACGCGGGCGAAATCGAAGATGCGCGTCTCGCCGGCCGCGAGCAGCTTCTTGGCGGCGAATTCCGGCGAGGTGTGCAGGTAGTAGGGATGCGCCTCGGCGGCGTTGTCGATCAGCGTCGTGGCGAAACCGTGCAGATGCGTCTCGTTGCCGGGCGAGAGCTGCAGGATCGCCGCCTCCACTTCGGTGAAGTCATCAGCTTCGAACCAGCGCCTGAGCGCCGCCTTGATCCGCCCGCGCGCCAGAAGCGCCGGGCGGCGGTCAGCGTGAATGTCGGGCCGCCAGAATGGCGAGGGGGAGGAACTCATCGAATCTCGCGTGGATTGCGTCGGAAAGCTTTCGTTTCGCACGCGAATGCGGTAGGTGCGCGGCGACGAGATTTCGCATAGCGCGCGGGCGCGCCGCGCACCAGAAGGACATTCACGTGGTCAAGGTCATCGCCTCTTCCGTCCGCAAGGGCAACGTCCTCGAACTCGACGGGCATCTCTGCACCGTCATTTCGGCCGAGAGCTTCTTCCCAGGCAAGGGCACCCCGACGACGCAGATCGACATGCGCCGCATCGCCGACGGCGTGAAGATGACGCAGCGCTACAAGACGACCGAGCAGGTCGAGCGCGCCTATGTCGAGGATCGCGACTTCACCTATCTCTACCAGGATGGCGAACAATACGTCTTCATGAACCCCGAGACCTTCGACCAGATCCATGTCGACAAGGACGTCGTCGGCGACATGGCTCCGTATCTCCAGGAGAACATGAAGGTCTCGCTCTCGGTATTCGAGGACAAGGCCGTCGCGATCGAGCTGCCGCAGCGCGTGACCCTCGAAGTCGTCGAGACCGAGCCGGTGACCAAGGGCCAGACGGCCTCCTCCTCCTACAAGCCGGCGATCCTGTCGAACGGCGTGCGCAGCGCCGTGCCCCCGCATGTCGGCGTCGGCACCCGCATCGTCGTGATGACGACCGACGGCTCCTATGTCGAGCGCGCGAAGGACTGACCTGTCAGCGCAGAGCGCCGCGGAAAAATCTCCTTTATAGATTCACGCAGCGGGCCCTTTCCGGGCCCGTTGTCGTTTCCGGGGATATCCATGCCGCTCACAGTCCAGGCCGCCGCCCTTTCCGGCTTCGTGCAGACGCTTCACGCGCTCGACGCCATTCTCGACAAGGCCGTCGAGCAGGCCGATACCCGCAAGATCCAGCCGGAGGTGCTGTTGAGCGCCCGGCTAGCGCCGGACATGCTGGCCTTCACCCGCCAGATCCAGCTTTGCTGCGACTTCGCCAAGAATGCCGTGGCGCGGCTCTCCGGCGGCGAGAATCCGCGCTTCCCCGACGAGGAGAAGAGCTTCCCGGAGCTGAAGGAGCGCATCGCCAAGACGCTCGCCTTCGTCGCGGCGGCCGATGGCGCCACGCTCGATGCCGGGCTTGCCCGCGAGGTCACCTTCCCGCGTGGCCCTTCTGCGACCGTGACGATGACCGGCGAGGCCTACCTGACCCGCTTCGCCATCCCGAACTTCTATTTCCACGCAACCACGGCCTACGACATCCTGCGCCAGAACGGCTTCCAGATCGGCAAACAGGATTTCCTGAAGGGCGTTTTCGACGCGTGAGCCGCTTGGCCCGATCAGCCCGGATGAGCGAGACAACCTCCATCGCGATCGAACGCGCGACTCCCCGGGATGCCGGGGAGATCGCCGCGCTCTATCTCGCCTCACGGGCCGAGGCCCTGCCCTATCTGCGCCGCTGCCATAGCGACGCCGAGGTGCGCGACTGGATCGGGACCGTGATGCTCGCCACCGGCGAGACCTGGGTCGCGCGCGAAGCCGGTCGCATCCTCGGCTTCATGACCGTGAACGGCGAGGAACTCGATCAGCTCTACCTGCTGCCGGGGCATTTCCGCCGCGGTCTCGGTTCGCTCCTGCTCGACAAAGCCAGGGAGCGCAGCCCGGCGCGGCTCTGCCTGTTCACCTTCCAGCGAAACCAGGCGGCCCGCGCCTTCTACGAGCGCCACGGCTTCCGCATCGTCGACCTCAACGACGGAGCGCGCAACGAAGAGGGCGAACCGGACATTCTCTACGAGTGGCGGCCATTCGTTTGAGCCGGGGCTTGTAATCGGCGATGCCCGCCCCCATCTCAGGCTCACGGCAATGTTGAGAGCGTTCCACCGCTCTCCATTATCGTTGAAGACGGCCATGAGCCGAACGTTTGACGCCGGATGTACGCGCACCCGTTCAGGACATGGCCGTTGGTTCATTCCGAGGCCCGTAGCGGACATCCGCTGCGGGTCTTTTCGTTTCCGCCTTGCGCCTCGGCCAAGCCGGTCCCGACTATCCACCTCTTCCTTCGTCGATAGAGGTGTACAAGACGTCATGTTCGCCACAAGGGCGCGCTAGACGTCGCGGTCTTTCACCCCTGCAGGAACGGATTGTTCTGCCGCTCCTCGCCCAGCGTGCTCGCCGGGCCATGGCCGGGCAGGAACTGGACGTCGTCGCCGAGCGGCAGGAGCTTCGTCCTGATCCCCGAAATCAGCGTCTCGTGGCTGCCATAGGGAAAATCGGTACGGCCGACGGAGCCGGCGAAGACCGTATCGCCCGCCAGCAGGAAGCGCAGATCGTTCTGGAAGAACGTGACATGGCCCGGCGTATGACCGGGAACATGCTGGACCGAGAAGGTCTGATCGCCGAGCGAGACTTCGTCTCCCTCCTTCAGCCAGCGCGTCGGCTTCACCGCCTTCATGTCCAGTATGTCGAAGCGCAGGCCCTGCTCCGGCAGGCCGTCGAGCAGGAACTTGTCCCCCTCATGCGGACCGATGATCGGCAGCGAAAGCGCCTCGGCCAATTCCGTGGCGCCGCCCGCATGGTCGAGATGGCCGTGCGTCAGCCAGATCGCGACCGGGGTGACGCCCAGTTCCTTCAGGGCTTCCCGCAGGCGCGGCACGTCGCCGCCGGGATCGACGATCGCCGCCTGCTTCGTCCGGGTGTCCCAGACGATGGAGCAGTTCTGCTGGAACGGCGTCACCGGCACGACGGCGATCTGGAGCGGTACTTCCGGCTTGTCGGTCATGCGGTCGCTTTCGGTTCGGGCAGGACGAAAGTGCTTAGCGCCCGCCGCAGCGATTGGCGATGAGTGCGCGGTAATTCACCAGATCGCCGTCCATCTCGGAGACATTGCGCTCCCGTTCGGCCCCGGCCTGGCAGGCGGCGAAGACCGAGCGGGACTTCTGGAGATAGGCGACATGCTCGCGATAAGCCCGGCACTGCGTTGCCTGGTCGGCGCTGGCCACGGCCGCAAGCCGAGCCTGCTGCTGGCGGAAGCCGGCCTCGTTCTGGAAGATGTCGCGCGAGCAAGTGGCCGGGCGCGGCTGTTGCGCCAGCGCGGAGCTGGCCGACAAGGCCAAAAAAGCGAGGATGACCGACAGCCTCATCCGAGGTTCAGCTCCTTGAAGAAGTCGTTGCCCTTGTCGTCGATGACGATGAAGGCCGGGAAGTCCTCGACCTCGATGCGCCAGACCGCCTCCATGCCGAGTTCGGGGTATTCGAGGACCTCGACCTTGCGGATGCAGTCCTGCGCGAGGCGCGCGGCGGGGCCGCCGATCGAGCCGAGATAGAAGCCGCCATGCTTCTTGCAGGCTTCCCGCACCGCTGCTGACCGGTTGCCCTTTGCGAGCATCACCATCGAGCCGCCGAAGGACTGGAACTGGTCGACGAAGGAATCCATGCGGCCGGCTGTGGTCGGGCCGAAGGAGCCGGAGGCGAAGCCCTCGGGCGTCTTGGCCGGACCGGCGTAATAGACCGGATGGTTCTTCAGATAGTCCGGCATGCCCTGCCCGGTCTCCAGCCGTTCGCGAATCTTGGCATGCGCCGAGTCGCGCGCGACGATGATAGTGCCCGTCAGCGAGAGACGCGTCTTGACGGGATACTGCGTGAGCGTGGCGAGAATCTCGCTCATCGGCCGGTTGAGATCGACCTTGACGACATCGCCGCCGAGCCCGGCCTCGTCGACTTCCGGCAGGTACTTCGACGGGTCGGTTTCCAAGGCCTCGAGGAAGATGCCGTCCTTCGTGATCTTGCCCTTGGCCTGGCGGTCGGCCGAGCATGAAACGCCCAATCCGATCGGCAGCGAGGCGCCGTGGCGCGGCAGGCGGATGACGCGGACATCGTGGCAGAAATACTTGCCGCCGAACTGTGCGCCGACACCGAGCGCCTGCGTCAGCTTATGGACCTCCTCCTCCATCTCGAGGTCGCGGAAGGCATGGCCTGAGGGCGACCCTTGAGTCGGCAACGCGTCGAGATATTTGGTCGAGGCGAGCTTGACGGTCTTGAGGTTCTGCTCGGCCGAGGTGCCGCCGATGACGATGGCCAAGTGGTAGGGCGGGCAGGCCGCCGTGCCGAGCGTCAGGATTTTCTCCTTCAGGAAGGCGATCATCCGCTCCTTCGTCAGGAGCGAGGGCGTCGCCTGAAAGAGGAAGGTCTTGTTGGCCGAGCCGCCGCCCTTGGCGACGAAGAGGAATTTATAGGCGTCCTCACCCTCGGCATAGATATCGATCTGCGCCGGCAGATTGGTCGCCGTGTTCTTCTCCTCGAACATCGAAAGCGGAGCGACCTGGGAATAGCGCAGGTTGCGCTTGAAATAGGCGTCGTAAACACCTTCCCCCAGCGCCTCCTCGTCGTCGCCCTCGGTCCAGACCTTGCGGCCCTTCTTGCCCATGATGATCGCCGTGCCGGTGTCCTGGCACATCGGGAGGACGCCGCCGGCGGCGATATTCGCATTCTTGAGGAGATCGTAGGCGACGAACTTGTCGTTCGAGGTCGCCTCGGGGTCGTCGAGGATCTTCTGGAGCTGGGCGAGATGGCCCGGGCGCAGCAGATGGTTGATGTCGATGAAGGCCTGCTCGGAGAGCTGGCGGATCGCCTCGCGCGAGACGCTCAACACCTCACGGTCGCCAATTCTTTCGACGCTGACGCCCTCGCTGCCGAGTTTGCGATAGGGCGTCGTGTCATCGCCGAGGGGGAAAAGGTCGACATGCGTATAAGCCATGGCTGGCGGCTCCGAAACAGGGCGCACCGCGTTCCAGACATGGAAGACGCGACGCCGATCCAGCCGGCGTCATAGCCGCTCAGTCTGTCGCCTCCAAGCAGTCTTTAATGCGTTTAAGCCTAAGCGGCCTGCGCGGCCGATTCCGCCAGAACCGCATAGATCATGGCGGGATCGCGGATCTTGCGGACCTGCTCCAGCACCGCCTGATTGCGCAGCACCCGGGCGACGCGGGCCAGCGCCTTGAGATGGTCGGCGCCCGCCCCTTCCGGCGCGATCAGCACGAAGATGATATCGACGGGCTGGCCGTCCAGCGCATCGAAATCGATCGGCCGCTCGGTACGGGCGAACAGCCCGACCAGACGCTCGATGCCGGGCATGCGGCCGTGCGGGATGGCGATGCCCTCCCCGATACCGGTCGAGCCGAGGCGTTCGCGCTGAAGCAACGCCTCGAAGATCTCGCGATCGGGAAGGCCCGTCAGGGTGGCGGCATGCTGGGCAAGCTCCTGAAGAGCCTGCTTCTTGCCGTTCGCCCGCAGCGGCGAAATCACCGCGGCAGGGCTCAGGAGATCGGTCAGCGTCATTCGCCCGTCCATGCATGTCCCGTGCCGGCCGAAAAGCCGTCGGCGCGGGTCAGGTTCGACGGCCGGAGCGGGTCGCCCGCCGGCCTCAGGACAACGATGCCGGTGGGTCGATCCAACCGATATTGCCGTCGCCGCGGCGGTATACGATGTTCATCCGGCCATTGCCAGCGTGGCGGAAGATGATGACGGGCGCACCGGTCAGATCGAGCTCGGCAACAGCATCGCTGACCGTCAAAACATGCAGCGATTTGGTGCTTTCAGCCACGATCACCGGGTTGTCACCGTCGGAAATCCCATCGAATTCCTCGATTTCGTCATCTGGCGCCGCGATCACATAGCTGGGGATTTCGATCCCGCCATCGCGGCCATTGGTACCCGAGCGGTCCTTCAGCCGGCGCTTGTACCGTCGCAGCCGCTTCTCGATGCGCTCAGCCATCTTGTCGAGGCTGGCATAGGCATCATGCGCGGTGGCGGAGGCTTCCAGCGTGATCCCGGAGGAGAGATGGATCACGGTGTCGGTGCGGAAGGCCGAGCCATCCTTGTCGACCGTGACGTGGCCCTGATAGCCGCCCTCGTAATATTTGCTGACGGCTGCAGCGACCCGCTCCTCGGCCTGGCCGCGCAGGGCCTCGCCGACATCGAGATTCTTGCCGGAGATTCGCAAGCTCATGGAGTGCTTCCCCTTGTTCGCCATGGCCAGTGGTCGGCCATCTCTAGGAGCTAAGAACCGGGAGTCGGGGATGTCAATGAGAGAGGGCCGTCATAGCCCTCATGCGGGAAAGCTTTGGAACAAAACCGCTCGACGCTAACCGAGCGCCATCGCGACCTTCTCCCGCCGCCGCTCCATCGAAGAGGGGATGCGCAGGGATTCGCGGTATTTCGCCACAGTGCGCCGGGCGATGTCGATTCCGCCGGCCTTCAACCGGGTGACGATGGCGTCGTCCGAAAGCACGTCGGACGGGCTCTCCTCGTCGATCATCTGCTTGATACGGAAACGCACGGCCTCCGCGGAATGCGCCTCGCCATAGCCTGTCGCCGCGATCGCCGCCGAGAAGAAATATTTCATCTCGAAGACTCCGCGCGAGCAGGTCAGGTACTTGTTCGAGGTGACGCGCGAGACCGTCGATTCATGCATGCCGATGGCATCGGCGACGGTCTTGAGGTTGAGCGGGCGCAGATGCTCGATGCCATGGGCGAAGAAGCCGTCCTGCTGGCGCACGATCTCGCTCGCGACCTTCAGGATGGTGCGGGCGCGTTGCTCCAGCGAGCGGGTCAGCCAGTTCGCCGTCTGCAGGCACTCGGCGATGAAGGCCTTCTCCTCGTCGTTGCGGACCGCCTTCGAGACACGGGCGTGATAGGTCTGGTTGACCAGCAGGCGCGGCAGCGTGTCGGGGTTGAGATCGATCAGCCAGGAGCCGTCGGGCGCGGAGCGGATGAAGACATCCGGCACCACGGTCTCCGCCGCCGAGCCGCCGAAGCCGCGACCGGGCTTGGGATCGAGCCTGCGGATCTCGCCGACCATATCGGCGATATCCTCGTCATCGACGCCGCAGACGCGCTTCAAGGCGGCGAAATCGCGCTTGGCGACGAGGTGAAGATTCGCGATCAGGGCCTGCATCGCCGGATCGAAGCGATTGCGATCCCGTAGCTGGATGGTGAGGCATTCGGCGACGTCACGCGCGGCGATACCCGAGGGATCGAAGCTCTGGACCACGCGCAGCACGGCTTCCACCCGCTCGACCCCGACACCGAGGCGCTCTGCGATATCGGCGATGGGCTCGCCGAGATACCCGCTGTCGTCGACCGCGTCGATCAGGTGGCTGCCGATGATCCGCTGCGCCGGGTCGATGACCGCGAGGTCGAGCTGCGCGCTGAGATGGTTGTGCAGCGAGATTTCCGCCGTGAGCCCGCTCTCGAAGCCCTCAGGCCCATCCTCGAAGGAGCCGCTGCGCGAACCATAGGCGCCGCCGATGACCGGCAGGCTGTCGGCGCCGGCGGAATCGCTGCGGGCAACGCTCGGCTGCTCACTCTGGAAAACATTGTCGAGGCCGGTGCCGAGCCGGCCTTCCATGCCCTCCTGCGTATGCAGGCTCTCGGCACGAGCGAAGCTCTCAGGGTCGGCGGCATGCGGGTTGTCGGGACCATCGGCCCGCGACGGCGGCTCCGCCCCGTCGTCCCGTTCCAGCAGCGGGTTCCGCTCGAGTTCGCCGTCGACGAAGTTCTGGAGTTCGAGATGCGACAGCTGCAGGAGCTTGATCGCCTGCAGCAGCTGCGGCGTCATCACCAGGGACTGGCCCTGACGTAGCTCCATGCGCGGCATCATCGCCATGCGCCAAAGGCCTTTCCCCGCCGCGCGCCATCCGGCACGATTCTTGCTTGTGAAAAGACCCTAGCGCCAGCTTAGCGCCACGTCAAAGCCCTGCCTCGTTTGTGCGCAGAAAATTTGATGCGCCGCAACATAACGGCGCAAAGCCCGGCAGACGCCCTCGACCTCAGAGACGGAAATCCTCGCCTAGATAGACGCGGCGGACATCGGGATTGGCGATGATCTCGGCCGGCGAGCCTTCGGTGAGCACCCGGCCCGTATGGATGATGTAGGCGCGATCGACGAGACCGAGCGTCTCGCGGACATTGTGGTCGGTGATGAGCACGCCGATGCCGCGGTCGGTGAGCTGGCGCACTAGCGCCTGGATGTCGCCGACCGCGATCGGGTCGATGCCGGCGAAGGGCTCGTCGAGCAGGATGAAGGAGGGCTTGCCCGCAAGCGCACGGGCGATCTCGCAGCGGCGGCGCTCGCCGCCCGAGAGCGCGATCGAGGGCGCCTTGCGCAGGCGGGCGATGGTGAATTCCTCGAGCAGCTGATCGAGCTGGCGCTCGCGCGCCTTGCGGTCGGGCTCCACCACCTCCAGCACGGAGCGGATGTTGTCCTCGACCGAAAGGCCGCGGAAGATCGAGGCCTCCTGCGGCAGGTAGCCGATGCCGAGCCGCGCGCGCTGGTACATCGGCAGCGCGGTGATGTCGTCACCCTCGAGCGAGATCACCCCGAAATCGGCCGCGACCAGCCCGGTGATCATGTAGAAGATCGTCGTCTTGCCGGCACCGTTGGGGCCGAGCAGGCCGACAGCCTCGCCCTGGCGCAGGTAGAGGCTGGCGTCGGACACGACGGTTCGTCCGCCATAGCTCTTGCGCAGATTGCTGACGGCGAGGATGCCGGGGCCGCCGATCGCAGCAGCCGAAGCCCCGAATCCGGCTCCGCTCGCCGAGCGCTTTCGCCCGCCGAAGAGCCCGCGCAGGCGCCCGAACGCGCCGTTCGATGTGGGAGTCTCGGTGCGGGCGGGCATGGCGGCGGGGCTGGGCGCTTCGGAGACGGTCACTGCGGCACGATCAGTTGGTGAGCTTCATCAGTTGGTCGGCTTGGGCGCCGGCTTGGCGCCGGGCTTGTTCGCGTCGGCCTTGTTCGCATCGCCGGAGTTCGGCACGAAGAAGCCTTGGACGCGACCGCCCTTGTTGGTCTCGACATTGGCGACGCCGGTGACCGTGTTGTAAGTCAGCTTCTCGCCGCGGGTGATGTTAGGGCCATCGTTCAGCGCCACATTGCCGGTCATGATCACGACGTTGTTGGCGCGGTCGAACTCGGCATTATCGGAGGTTGCGGCCTGGGTCTTCGAGACCACCGTCACCGGACCCTTGCAGAGGATGCGCTTGATCGAGCTGTCATTGCTCTGGCCGTTGCCCCCATTGGCGGCGGGCGCAGCAGGCGCAGGCGTCGCCGCCCGGCCTGAGGCGGCACCGCCCTGTCCGCCGGCACGCCCTTCGTAGAGCACGGTCATCACAGTGCAGCGCACCGTGGTCTCGCCCTGGACCGCGACGACATTGCCGGTGAAGACGGCCTTGTTCTCCTTGTCGAGCACGTCGAGCTTGTCGGCGTCGATCTTGATCGGCTCCTTGCTGTCGCCGCCGAGGCCGCCCAGCGGAGAGGAGGCGCTGCCGCCGCGTGGCTTGCCCTGCGCAGCCTGCGCGAAAGCCTCCTGCGGCAAAGTCAGCAGAACGAGGCCCGCTGCCAGCAGCAGGCCTGCGCCGCAGAAACCCCTGGCGAAGCGGAACGTCTGGCTTGCCGTGCTCATGTCACTGTCTCTTCCCGTTGCCAGCGTCGTTGGCGGGCGCATCCCCCGCCGGGGCAACCCGATTCGCGTTCAGCAGTTCCAGCATCGGCGTGCTGCCCTCGCGTTCGGGTCCGGCGATCGTACCTGCTGGCGCGTTCTTGATGAAGACCCGAACCCGCCCCTCGAAGGCGATCAACTCGCCATTGTTCTTCACGTCAAGCGTATCGGCGTCCACGGTGGTCTGATCCATATGAACGCTGACGGGATCCCTCGACGTCACGGTGCCGGATTTGAAGTCGACATCGGCCGTCTTCATCTGCATGTCGTGGCCGCTCTCGGTGCGGATCTTCACGTCGTCGACGAGCCTGAGCTTTTCCTTCTGGGTGTCGAACAGGCCGGTCTTCGAGTTGACCGTCACCCAACCCTCGCGCTCCATCTGGATGCGGGCGGTCAGGATCTCCAGCTCGACCTGGGTCGGGTTCCGGATCTCCTGGAAGGCATTCTCGGCGGTGACCTGATAAGGCCGGTTGTCCTTGCGGTAGCCGGAGAGCTTCGGCGTCTCCATCCTGACCTTGCCGTTGGTGATGCCGACCGAGCTGACCGAGACATGGGCGAGCTTGCCACTGAGCGGGCTCAGAAACGGGATCACGATCAGCACAACGACCAATCCCACGACCAGAAGCGGGATCGCGCGGCGCAGGACATGGACGAACCGGGTATGGCGGCGCGCAGCACTGAAGGCCTCGCGGCGACGCAAGGCTTGCCCTGAAACCCGACCCGCCGGGTCGTTGAAGGTCATTGCCACAGTCATGCCCCGCGCAATGGCAGCCGCTCACGGCTTTTTCGTGTCGCCGGGCGAACCGCAACGCGCCCACGCGCCGCTCGCTCCAGATCGGACGGGCCGCCCCCGCGCCGCGTCGTCAAGGCAGACTGACGCAAGAAGCCTTAGAAATTGTCAAGTGTGGGCGAAGATGTCGGTCTCGCCCCAGCCGGCGAGATCGAGCTCGGCGCGATAGGGCAGGAACTGGAAACAGGCCTGCGCGAGATGGCTGCGGCCCTCGCGCGCCAGCATGGCCTCGAGCTTCTCGTGCAGGGCGTGGAGATGCAGCACGTCGGACGCCGCATAGGCGAGCTGGGCCTCGCTCAGCGTATCGGCGCCCCAATCCGAGGATTGCTGCTGCTTCGAGAGGTCGACGCCGAGCAGCTCGCGCACCAGATCCTTGAGCCCGTGGCGATCCGTATAGGTGCGGGTCAGCTTCGAGGCGATCTTCGTGCAGTAGACCGGCGTCGTCACGATGCCGAAGGCCTGCCTGAGAACCGCGACGTCGAAGCGTGCGAAATGGAAGAGCTTCAGCACGGCCTGATCTTCGAGCAGGCGGATCAGGTTCTTCGGCCGCTCGCCGCCCTTCGGGATCTGGACCACATCGGCGGTGCCGTCACCGCGCGAGAGCTGGACCACGCAGAGCCGGTCGCGATGCGGATTGAGGCCGAGCGTCTCGGTGTCGATCGCGACGCTCGATCCGGCCTCGTAGCCGTCCGGCAGATCGCCGCGATGAAAACGAATGGTCATTCTCGAAACCTCATTCGGGCCGCGCTGGGCGCCCTTCACCGATACTCACGGAAATCTGATGGCGGCAGGCCGCGCCGGAACGGCGCACCTTCCGCAGCTAGCGGCCCGGCAAGAGCCGTTCAAGCCTTTTCTGAGCTGGCACAACCGGTTGGCCGCCCCGTTAACCGTTTATTCACCATAAGCTTCAACGTTGCGTTAAGACATGCGACAAGGATCCTATGGAGCCCGACGCATGTCCCTGATCCGTCTGTTCAGCGATCTCGATGGACGCATCGGCCTGCGCGCCTTCTGGCTCGGCAGCGCGGGCGTCGCGCTCACGCTCTTCGCCCTGCAGAAGATCGTGCCGCAGCTTGCGGATCGTCAGGCCGCCCATACGATCCTTGTTTTCCTCAACGCCTTCGCGCTGTTCCCCTGGGCGGCGTTGGCGGCCAAGCGCGCCAGCGATCGCGGCAGCACGCCGCTTTTCGGCATTCTGCTGATCTGCGCGATCGTGCTGCCGGAGCAGTTACGCCTCTACTTACCGTTCGGCTGGCGGCCGTCTCTGGAAGCGATCTCGACCATCGCCTGGATCGCCGCCTTCATCGATCTCGGCCTGATGCCGTCCGCGAAAGACGGGCCGGAGATCGCGACGGGCTCACCCGCGGCGGCACAGGCCGGTTCCAGCGGAGCCTGAAGCGCGCTAAAGCGGCGGCATGACGATCGCACCCGCCGCTTCGACCTCCGCCCTTTCCTTCGACCCCGCCGATCCGGTCGCACTGACGCAGGCGCTGGTGCGCTGCCCGTCGGTGACGCCCGAGGAAGGCGGAGCGCTCGCCCTGCTCGCCACCGCGCTGGCGGCAGAGGGCTACGAGGTCCATCGCCCCGTCTTCAGCGAGCCCGATACGCCCAACGTGGAGAATCTCTACGCCCGGATCGGCAGCGAGGGCCCCGTCCTGATCATCGCCGGCCATACCGATGTCGTGCCTGTCGGCGACGCAGCGGCATGGACGCGCGAGCCTTTCGCTGGAACGATCGAAAACGGCATCCTCTACGGCCGCGGCGCCTGCGACATGAAGGGCGGGCTCGCGGCCATGGCTGCGGCAGCGATCCGCTACCGCCGCGCGAACCCGGATGCGCCGGGCTCCATCGCCTTCCTCGTCACCGGGGACGAGGAGGGGCCGGCCGTCAATGGAACCGTGAAGCTGCTCGAATGGGCGCATCGGCGCGGCGAGCGCTTCGACCATTGCATTCTCGGCGAACCCACGAATCCGGCGACGATGAGCGACATGATCAAGATCGGCCGTCGCGGCTCGCTGACCGGCAGGCTCACCGTCCAGGGCACTCAGGGCCATGTCGGCTATCCGCATCTCGCCGACAATCCGATCCGCGGGATGGTGCGCCTGCTGGCGGCGCTCGATGCCACACCGCTCGATACCGGCACCGCGCATTTCGACCCGAGTAATCTCGAAGTAACGACGCTCGATGTCGGCAACCCCGCGACGAACGTCATCCCGGCGCAGGCCAAGGCGGTCTTCAACATCCGCTTCAACGATGTCTGGACGCCGGAGACGCTTGCCGCCGAGATCGAGCGGCGGCTGCGCGAGGCCGCCGGCAACACGGTGCGCTACGAGATCGGCTTCCAGCCGACCAATGCCGTCGCCTTCCTGACTGAGCCCGGCCCGTTCGTCGCGATGGTCGCGGATGCGGTCGCAGCCGAGACCGGCAAGCGCCCGGCCCTGTCCACCACAGGCGGCACCTCGGATGCCCGCTTCATCAAGAGCTATTGCCCCGTGGTCGAATACGGTGTCGTCGGCAAGACCATGCACCAGATCGATGAATCCGTCGCCGTCGCGGACGTCCTCGCGCTCGAGCGGATCACGCATCGTTTACTCGCCAGCTATTTTGCAGCGCAACATAACGCTTGACGCCTCGGAACCGAGGTCCATTATCTCCGTTAGACGAAAGTCTAAGAGAGATGATGGAGGCCGTGATGAGGCTGGCCGCCGACGACATCGCGCGTTCGCTGCGCGGTTCCTGGCATCTGATGACCCGGGGCGCTGAGGCACTCTCGGAGCTCGATCTCAGCCGGGATGGATTCTGGCGCTCCTTCCTCGCCTTCGCGCTGATGCTGCCCGCGACGATCGCGATCCTCGCCGCCGCGCGCCTGATGGCCGGGCTGCCTAACAGCGCCGGGCTTTTCACCGCCCCCATTCTCGTGCTGTCGGTGATCGCCGCTCTGTGCCTTGCCATCCTTGCCGTGCCGGCACTCCTGATCGCGCTGCGCCCGGAACTCGCGCAGGCTCCGCGCTTCACCAGCTTCGTCATCGCCTGGAACTGGGCCGGCATCGTTTCGGCCAGCCTGATGGCGGTACCGGCCGCCGTGCTCGCGCTCGGCTGGTCGACGCCCCAGCTCGCATTGGTGCAGTCCGGCTTCTTCGCCGCGATCGTGCTGAGGCTGCGCTACTGCGTGGCGCGGGCCGCCTTCGCGCCGGAAGGCCGCGCCATCGCGCTGCCGCTGGTCGCCGCCAGCGTCGTCCTGGATTACGGCGTAATCCGGCTTTTCGGCCTGTTCTGAGGCCGTCTCAGTAGTCGACGCCCGCCAGATAAAGTCCGCAGGACGGCGCCAGGGCCGCGCATTGCGCACGCTCGCGCGCAGCGAGGATCTGACCCATCTTCGCCTCGGGCCAGCGGCCAGCTCCGACCATCTTCAGGCTGCCGACGATCGAGCGGACCTGATGATGCAGGTAGGAGCGGGCATCGGTGTAGACCACGATCTCGGAGCCCTCGCGCCGGACATCGAGCCGGTCGAGCGTGCGCATCGGGCTGTTGGCCTGGCATTCGGCGGCGCGGAAGGTCGTGAAGTCGTGATGGCCGAGCAGCGCCTTGGCGGCCCGGTCCATCGCCTCGTGATCCAGCCTGACCGGCACATGCCAGACGCGGTCGCGGTCGAGCGCCGGCGGGGCGCGCCGGTCGAGGATGCGGTATATGTAATAGCGGCGCCTGGCCGATATCCGGGCGTTGAAATCGTCGGACACCGCCTCGGCGCTGAGCACGCCGACCGGGACGCGGGATTTCAGCCGGGCATTGGTGGCGTCGCGCACCACATCGGTGCGCCATTCCCTGTCGAGATCGACATGGGCGACCTGATGCGTGGCGTGCACGCCGGCATCGGTGCGGCCGGCGCAATGCAGGCGCACGGGGTGGCCGCAGAAGGCCTCGACCGCCTCCTCGACGCTCTGTTGCACGGAGGGGCCGTTCACCTGGCGCTGCCAGCCCGAGAACGGCGTGCCGTCATATTCGATGACGAGCTTGTAGCGCGGCATCAGAGCCGGCCACCGAACAATGCGAAGCGGTTTTCGGACAATGGCCTGCTCCGCTAAAGCTTGTCGCCGGCTCCGAGCCGGGCGCCGCGCAGGAACTCGGCCCCGCTCATCGGCGCCTTGCCCGCGCGCTGGACCTGCAGCAGCTTCACCGCGCCGACGGCGCAGGCGACCGTGCCCTCGTCGTCGAGCAGCGTGCCGGGCTGGGCCGCTCCGCCGGCGCGCGCCGTCCGCAGGATCCTCAGCCGCTCCGGCCCCTTGCCGAGATCGATCTCGGCGAAGGCGCCAGGGAACGGCGAGAGCCCGCGAACGCGGTCGTGCACCTGCTGCGCCGGCTGCGCCCAGCTCAGCTTGGCCTCTGCATTGGTGATCTTGGCGGCGTAGGTGACGCCCTCCTCCGGCTGGGGCGTGAACTGCAGGCCGCCGCGCCCGAGCGCGGCGAGCGCCCGCACCATCAGGTCGGCACCGAGAATGCTGAGCTGGTCGTGCAGTTCACCGGCGGTGAGATCCGGCCCGATCGTCAGCGTCTCGACCATGCCGACCGGGCCGGTATCAAGCCCCGCCTCCATCTTCATCACGCAGACGCCGGTTTCGGCATCGCCGGCCATGATCGCGCGCTGCAGCGGCGCCGCGCCGCGCCAGCGCGGCAGCAGCGATGCATGCAGGTTGAGGCAGCCGAGCTCGGGCAGGTTCAGGATCGCCTGGGGCAGGATCATGCCGTAGGCGACGACGACGGCGACATCGGCCTGATGCGAGGCGATGATCTCGGCCTGTTCCGGCGTCTTCAGCGTCGCAGGCGTGAAGACCGGGATGCCGAAGCGTTCGGCCGCCCTATGGACCGGGGAAGGCTTGAGTTCGAGGCCCCTGCCCGCCTGCGCCGGAGCGCGGGTGTAGCAGGAGACGACATCGTGCCCCTGGCCGACGATCTCGGTCAGGACCGGCACGGCGAAATCCGGCGTGCCCATGAAAATGACGCGCAAACTCATACGCTCGATTTACCTCAGCCCCGGCGCAGCGCCGGAAAGAATAGAACAGCCCTCATCCTGAGGAGCGCCGCGAGGCGCGTCTCGAAGGATGATCCAGCCGCCTCCCGAAGCATCCTTTGAGACGCCGCGTGCCGCGGCTCCTTAGGATGAGGGCTCGGGTGACGACTGCTCGTTACGCCGCCCGCTCGCGCTTGGCGGCCTTGGCGAATTTCTTGGTCACGCGCTCGCGCTTCAGCCGCGAGAGATGGTCGATGAACAGCACGCCGTTGAGATGGTCGATCTCGTGCTGCAGGCAGGTGGCGAGCAGCCCGTCGGCCTTGATCTCCTGCACCTTGCCGTCGAGATCCATGAAGCGGACCTTCACCTGCGCCGGGCGCTCGACCTCCTCGTAATATTCGGGGATCGAGAGGCACCCTTCCTCATAGGCATTGAACTCGTCCGAGGACCAGGTGACCTCCGGATTGATGAAGACCTGCGGCTTCTTCGGCTCCGGCTCCTCGCCTTCCTTCGGCTCGCGCTTCGCCAGGTCGATCGTCACGATGCGCAGCGGCTCGCCGATCTGGATCGCCGCAAGCCCGATGCCAGGCGCGTCGTACATGGTCTCGAACATATCCTCGACCAGCGCCCGGATATCGGGCGTGACGGCTGCGACCGGCTTCGAGACGAGACGGAGCTGGGCGTCGGGCAGGATGACGAGCGGGCGAATGGCCATGGGATTCCGCAGGAAAAAGGCTGAACAAGGCGGGACATAAGCATTTGTGGGCAAGCGGTCAAACTGTTCCGCTTTCGTTCGCAATACCGCCTCGAATCGGCTAGGCTCGCGTCATGAATGAGATCGCCTTCACCCTGCTCGAACGCCCGGTGACCTGGGCCGAAGCGGCGCTCGGCTTCGCCGGCCTGAGCCTCATGCTTCTGCTGATGGTGGTGCTGTCCGCCTGGCGTGGCGGCCAAAGCCGCGCGATCGAAGCCGCCATGGCGGCGGAACGGGCCCGCGAGATGGACGACAAGGTCGCCGAGATGAACCGCCAGCAGGCCGAGCTCGCCGGCCGCATGCAGTCCATGGCCGAGATCCTCTCGACCCGGCAGGGCGATCTCGCGCGGCTCGTCGCCGATCGTATGGACGGGCTGAGCCACAAGGTCGGCCAGGGCCTCGAGCAGAATGTCCGACAGACCACCGAGAGCCTCGGCAAGCTGCAGGAACGGCTGGCGGTGATCGACAGCGCCCAGAAGAACCTGACCGACCTCACCTCCGAGGTCGTGACGCTGAAGGACGTACTCTCCAACAAGCAGGCGCGCGGCGCTTATGGCCAGGGGCGGATGGAGGCGATCATCCGCGACGGACTGCCCGCCGCCTTCTTCGCCTTCCAGCCGCAGCTCTCGAACGGCAAGCGGCCGGACTGCTTGGTGACGTTGCCCGGAGACGGGCGTGGGCTGGTCATTGACGCGAAATTCCCGCTGGAGAGCTTCACGCAATTGCGCGAGGCGCGCGGCGAGGATGCGAAGAAGGCCGCCGGCCAGCGCGTGCGAAGCGATGTCGGCGTGCATGTGAAGGACATCGCCGAACGCTATTTCCTGCCCGGCGAGACGCAGGATGTCGCGCTGCTCTTCGTGCCGTCCGAGTCGATCTATGCCGATCTGCACGAGTATTTCGACGATGTCGTGCAGCGGGCGCACCGGGCGCGGATCATGATCGTCTCGCCCTCGCTGCTGGCGCTGGCGATCCAGCTCATGCAGTCGCTGGTGCGCGATGCGCGCATGCGCGAGGAGGCGCAGGTCATCCAGACCGAGGTCGGCAAGCTGCTCGACGATGTGCGACGGCTGGGCGAGCGCGTCGACAAGCTCGACACGCATTTCCGCCAGGCGCAGGAGGATGTCGGCCAGATCAAGACCTCGGCCGGCAAGGTCACGACCCGCGCCGAGAGGATCGGCGCGCTCGACTTCGACGACGAGAAGAGCGAACCGAAGCTGCCCTTCGCCAAGGGGCTGGAGCTGAAGGCCGCGGCGGAGTGATCACCCGCGGCTGAGCACTGCGGAAAGCTCCGGCTTCACGTTCAGGGTCTGGAAGACGACGCAATAGCGCTCGGTGAGCTTCAGCAGCGTGTCGAGCTTCTCCTGCGGCGCATCGGTCTCGACATCGAAGGAGAGCCGGATCGCCTTGAAGCCGACAGCCGCATCCTTGGCGACGCCGAGCGTGCCGCGGAAGTCGAGATCGCCCTCGGCGTGGACGACGCCCTTCTTCAGCTCGATCTCGAGGGCGGTCGCGACCGCCTTCAGCGTCACGCCGGCGCAGGCGACCAGCGCCTCCAGCAGCATGTCGCCGGAGCAGAGCTCGGCGCCCGAGCCGCCCGTCGCAGGATGAAGGCCGGCGAGCGCGATGGCACGGCCGGTTTCGACCTTGCAGGCGATGTGCTGGTCGTCGAGCTCGCCATGCGCCTTCAGCGTGATGATGGCGGCCTCGGGATTGGTCCGGTACTCGTCCTTGAGCGGAGCCTGCAGGGCACGCAGTGCGGTGACGTCCATGGGGCTGAACCTCTTGTTCGAGCGGAAGATCGCGTTAAGGCGCTGATAGGCTCAAGACGACCTGGGTGCCAGTCCGGCTGATGCGATCCGGACAGGCTACCACCACATGCCGGCCGTCTCCGCCGTCCTTTCCTGATGCGGGACCTCGTTACGCAGCGAGCGGTCGAGCGTGCGCAGCGCCTCGCGCTTAGCCGCCTCGAACGCTGGCGAGAGCCGGTCGCGCGGGCGGGCGAGCGGGTTGTCGAGTTCGTCGAAGATGCGGCCGGGCTTGGGCTGCATGACCACGATGCGGTCGGCGAGCGTCACAGCTTCCTCGACATCATGGGTGACCATGACGACGGTCGGCCGGCTTTCCTGCCAGAGCGCCAGCAGATGGCCGTGCAGGCTCGCCCGCGTCGTGGCGTCGAGCGCCGAGAAGGGCTCGTCCATCAGCAGGAGCTTCGGCCGGGTGACGAGGGCGCGCGCGATGGCGACGCGCTGCTGCTGGCCGCCGGAGAGTTCGCGCGGCCAGCGCTTCTCGTAGCCGGCGAGGCCGACGCGGACCAGCGCATTGGTCACCAGCCCCTCCCGCTCGAAGGCGGAAAGATGCGACAGGCCGAAGCCGACATTCTCGGAGACGCTGAGCCAGGGGAAGAGCCGCGGCTCCTGGAAGATGACGCCGACATCGGCGCGCGGCTCGGCGATGACCTCGCCGTCGAGCCGGATTTCGCCGGCGCTGGGGCGGTCGAGCCCGGCGACGAGCCGGAGCAGGGTCGTCTTGCCGCAGCCGGAGCCGCCGAGCAAAGCGAGAATCTCGCCGCGCCCGACATCGAGCGTGATCGCCGACAAGGCGCGGGTGCCGTCGGCATAGGTTTTTGAAAGCTGGTCGAAGCTCAGCACGGGTGAAAGCCTTCAGAGCTTGTCGCGCGCCGTATCCTGCCAAACGAGGAAGGGCCGCGTGATGGCGACGAGCAGCCCGTCCGCCAGCTTGCCGAGCACGGCGAAACTGATGATGGCTGCGATGATGGTGTCGGGGCGGCCGAGCTGCTGGCCGTCCACGAGCAGATATCCCAGCCCCTCGCTCGC
Organism: Bosea sp. NBC_00550; assembly: GCF_026020075.1. Classification (NCBI taxonomy): domain Bacteria; kingdom Pseudomonadati; phylum Pseudomonadota; class Alphaproteobacteria; order Hyphomicrobiales; family Alloboseaceae; genus Allobosea; species Allobosea sp. NBC_00550. Next base: position 5,195,951 of record NZ_CP102772.1, on the reverse strand, counting down.
CCCCATGATCTCGGCCGCGACGACGAACATGAAGCCGAGGCCGAGCCCGGAGCGCAGCGCCGTGATCCAGCTCGGAAGGATCGCCGGCAGCAGCACGCGCCTGACCATGGCAAGGCGCGAGAGCCGGAAGACCCGGCCGACCTCGACGATCTTGCGATCGATGCCCTGGATCGCGGCGGCGACGCCGAGATAGACCGGGAAGAAGACGCCGACTGCGATCAGCGCGACCTTGGAGGCCTCGAAGATGCCGAGCCAGAGGATGAAGAGCGGCACCCAGGCGATCGAGGGGATCGCCCGCAGCGCCTGCAAGGTCGGATCGAGCAGGCTGCGGGCGACAGGCAGGGCGCCGGTGACCGCGCCGAGAACCGTCCCGGCGAGAGCCCCCAGGCCGAAGCCGGCCCCGACCCGCCAGAGCGTCGCGCCGGCATGGGTCAGGAGCTCGCCCGATGCAGCGAGGTTCCAGAGCGTGCGGCCGACGACGCTGGGAGGCGGCATCAGCCGGCCGTTCGCGATGCCCGCCGCAACCAGCCATTCCCACAGGATGGCGAGCACGACCGGCAGCCCGAAGCCTGCGATGGCGAGGCCGTAGGCGCGGCGGGGCGCGGCAGACCGCCGTTCCGCCTCATCCGTCGCGGCTTCGACCTCCAGAACGCTCATCGCCGCGCAACAACCCTCAGTTGGTCGCGACGAAGCTGCGGTCAATCAGCGAATCCACGGCCGCCTTCACATCGGTCGAGGCCGGCAGCACGCCCGCCTCGGTGAGCGCGATGCCGGCAGCGGTAATGCTGTCGATCTGCGCCTTGCCGATGGCGGAATGGGTGAGCTCGGTACGGGTCAGCTGGCGCTCGATCACCGGCTCGGAGAGCTTGGTGTACTCAACCAGGACCTTCTTCAGCTCGGCCGGGTTGGCGCGGGCATAGGCGCGCGCTTCCTCGTAGGCTGCGATCACCTTGCGCACCAGCGCCGGGTTCTCCTTGGCGAAGGCCTCGCGGACATTGAGGATGCCCCAGGTGTTGTCCTCCGCCTTGCGGTAGAACAGCTTCGCGCCGCTCTCGACCTCGGCGGCCGCCATCAGCGGGTCGAGCCCGGCCCAGGCGTCGACGTCGCCGCGCTCCAGGGCGAGCCGGCCATCGGCATGCTGGAGCAGGACGAGCTTGACGTCCTTCTCGGTCAGCTTGGCGTCGGCCAGCGCGCGGACGAGGAAGATGTGCGGATCGGTGCCGCGCGTCACGGCGACTCGCTTGCCCTTGAGATCCGAGACCTTGGTGATCTCGCTCTTGGCGCCGGTGACGAGCGCCGTCCACTCCGGCCGAGAATAGACATAGATCGACTTGATCGGATTGCCGTTGATCTTGCCGATCAGCGCGGCGGCGCCGGCGGTCGAGCCGAAATCGATCGAGCCGGCGTTGAGGAATTCGAGCGCCTTGTTCGAGCCGGCGGAGAGAACCCAGCGGACCTTGATGCCTTCGGCCTCGAGCGCCTTCTCGAGGATGCCCCGCTCCTTCAGCACGAGGCTGACGGGATTGTAGGTGGCGTAGTCGATGCGGATTTCCTTCGGCGCCTGCGCGAAGGCCGGCGCGGCGAATGCTGCGGCGGCGGCGAAGGCGGCAATAGCAAGACGGCGGGTGATATGGGTCATCGGGCGGTCCCTCTGGCGATGATGCGAGGGATCGGGGCGCTAAGCACCCTTCGCCCCACGCTTTAGCTGCACTTGTTTCGCGCCCGCAAGCTGGTGGCTCAAATCGGCGCGTATCCGCCTTTTAGGTCCGATTGTTCTGTTTGTCAAACAACACATTACGCGCCGTTGATCCATTAATTCCCATTATTTTTATGTGTAATTTCTCTCTCTGGCCTTCACCCGCAGCATGTTAAGAATGGCGGCAGCCGACGGAACAATGCCCAAGTGACAGCCTCCACCATCTCCCCTGCGCTTCCCCTCGCCGACATGCTGCATAATCCGGAGGCGGGTGTCGCGGGACTGTTCGAGGCCGCACGACGACTGGACAAGGCGGAGAAGCGCCTGATGCTGGTCAGCGCTCTGCGACAGTTGCTCGACGAGGGCTCCGCTTCGGCGAAGGCGATCCTTGCTGGTCCGCGCAGCGGGCTTGCCTGCGCGCACCGGCTGTCGGCGGTGATGGATGCCGTCGTCATCGGGCTGCACAAGGCCGCGACCTCCTATTTCTACCCTGCCGACAATCCCTCGCAATCGGAGCGGATCGCGGTCGTCGCAGTCGGCGGCTATGGCCGCGGCACGCTGGCGCCGGGCTCCGACGTCGACCTGCTCTTCCTGTTCCCGCACAAGCAGACGGCCTGGGGCGAGAGCGTGGTCGAGTCCATGCTCTACCCGCTCTGGGACCTGAAGTTGAAGACCGGCCATTCCGTGCGCTCGATCGACGATTGCGTGCGCGAGGCCCGCGCCGACATGACGATCCGAACCGCCCTGCTGGAAGCGCGCTTCCTCGTCGGCGACCGGGCGCTGTTCGACGAGATGACACGCCGCTTCGATGCCGAGGTTGTGGAAGGCACCGCCGCGGCCTTCACCGAGGCGAAGCTGGCCGAGCGCGAGACGCGGGTGCAGCGGGCCGGCACCTCGCGCTATCTGGTCGAGCCCAACGTCAAGGACGGCAAGGGCGGCCTGCGCGACCTCAACACACTGTTCTGGATCGCAAAGTATGCCTATCGCGTCCATGACGTGCGCGAGCTGGTCGCCGCCGGGCTCTTCGACAAGGAAGAGCTGCAGATGTTCCAGCGCTCGGAGGAGTTCCTCTGGCGCGTGCGCTGCTGGATGCATTTCATCACCGGGCGGGCCGAGGAGCGGCTGTCCTTCGACCTGCAGAGGCAGGTCGCCGCCGCGATCGGCTATGCGGGCCGCAGCGGGCAAGCGCCGGTCGAGCGCTTCATGAAATCCTACTTCCTCATTGCCAAGGATGTCGGCGACCTCACCGCCATCGTCTGTGCCGCGCTGGAGGCCCGCCAGCAGAAGCCGCGCGCGACGCTTTCGCGCCTGCTGGGCAGCTTCACCAAGCGCAAGCGCGAGCGCTCGCTCGGCCATCGCGATTTCAAGCTGACGAGCCAGCGCCTCAATGTCGTGGACGACAGCGCCTTCGAGCGCGATCCGGTCAACCTGCTGCGCCTCTACGAGATCGCCAGCCGCGAGGATCTCGCCATCCACCCGGATGCGAGCCGCCTCGTGACGCAGTCGCTCAGGCTGGTGACGCCGGGCCTGCGCAACGAGCCGGAGGCCAACCGGATCTTCATCGAGATCCTCACCGCCCGGCGCTCGCCGGAAGTCGTGCTCCGGCGCATGAACGAGTCGGGACTGCTCGGCCGCTTCATCCCGGATTTCGGCCGGGTCGTGGCGATGATGCAGTTCAACATGTACCACCACTATACGGTGGACGAGCATCTGATCCGGGCGATCGGCGTTTTGGCCGAGATCGATGCCGGCGTGCTCGAGGCGGAACATCCCCTCGCCAACGAGATCATGCCCAGCATCGCTAACCGGCGCGCGCTTTATGTCGCCCTGTTCCTGCACGACATCGCCAAGGGGCGGCCGGACGACCACTCCATGGCGGGCGCGCGCATCGCGCGCAAGCTCGGCCCGCGCTTCGGCCTGACCAGTGCGCAGACCGAGACCGTGGCCTGGCTGGTCGAGCACCATCTCGACATGTCGACGGTGGCGCAGAGCCGCGACCTCGGCGACCCCAAGACGATCGAGAGCTTCGCCGCGACCGTGCAGACCCTGGAGCGGCTGAAGCTGCTGCTGATCCTGACCGTGGCCGACATCAAGGCGGTCGGGCCCGGCGTCTGGAACGGCTGGAAGGGCCAGCTGCTGCGCACGCTCTACTACGAGACCGAACTCGTGCTTGCCGGCGGCCACTCCGTCGTCGAGCGCAAGGCGCGCGTCAGCATGAAACAGGACGGGCTGCGCCAGCGCCTCGCCGACTGGAGCGCGGAGGAGCGCGAGGCCTATCTGGCACGCCACTACCCGGCCTACTGGATCAAGGTCGATCCCGAGCAGCAGGAGAAGCATGCCCGCTTCCTGCGCAAGGCCGAGCTCGCCGGGCGCACCCCCGCGACCATCGTCGAGACCGACCAGTTCCGCGGCGTGACCGAACTCACCGTGCTGGCGCCCGACCATCCACGCCTGCTCGCCATCGTCACCGGCGCCTGCGCGGCGGCCGGCGGCAACATCGTCGATGCCCAGATCTTCACGACGAGCGACGGGCTCGTGCTCGACACGATCTCGGTCTCGCGCGCCTTCGACCGCGACGACGACGAGTTGCGCCGGGCCGAGCGGATCGCGGCCGCGATCGAGCGGGCGCTGAAGGGTGAGATCAAGATCGCCGACCTTGTGGCGCAGCGGCGCGCCCCGCCGCCGCGCGGCCAGACCTTCCAGGTCGAGCCCGAGGTCATCATCGACAACGTGCTCTCGGCGCGCCACACGGTGCTGGAGGTTTCGGGCCTCGACCGGCCGGGCCTGCTCTACGACCTCACCACCGCGATCGGAAAGCTCAACCTCAACATCGCCTCGGCGCATATCGCGACCTTCGGCGAAAAGGCCGTCGACGTGTTCTATGTCACCGACCTGACCCATGCGAAGATCGTCTCGACCGGGCGGCAGCTCACGATCCGCAAGGCGCTGCTCGAAGTGTTCAAGCTGGAGGCCGAAAAGGCCGCCCCGGCAAAGCCCAAGGTGCCAGCCCGCGCTTGATTTAAGACGCCATAAGCCCGATATCCGGCACGAACGCGGCTGTGCCCCGACATGATCGGCCTTTAGGCCCGGCCAAAGGGCAGCCTCAGCCAGCCAGACGATGAGGAACTGGAAGAGACGATGACGCAGAAACCTGCGACGGAAGACCCCAATCTCGATGCGGCGGCCGATGCGCCCGAGCAGGCAGCGGCCACCGAGGCAGGCCCCGAGGCCCTGATCGCCAAGCTCCAGGCCGAGCGCGACGAGTTCAAGGACAAGGTCCTGCGCACGCTCGCCGAGATGGAGAATCTGCGCCGGCGTACCGAGCGTGAGATCGCCGATGCCAAGGCCTATGCGGTGACGAGCTTCGCGCGCGATATGCTCGGCTCCTCCGACAATCTGCGCCGGGCGCTGGAAAGCCTGCCCGAGGCGGCCCGCAGCAGCGCCGAGGGCGCAGTGAAGACCCTCTACGAAGGCGTCGAACTGACGGAGCGCGAGCTCCTGAAGACGCTGGAGCGCCACGGCGTGCGCCGGATCGACCCGCAGGGCGAGAAGTTCGATCCGAACCTGCATCAGGCGATGTTCGAGGCGCCCGACGCCGAGATCGCCAAGGGGCTGGTCTCCAAGGTCGTGCAGGTCGGCTACAAGATCGGCGAGCGCGTCCTGCGCCCGGCGCTGGTCGGCGTCTCGGCCGGTGCGCCGAAGGCAGCGGAGCCGCCTGCCGACGACACCAAACACTAACGCCGTGTTCGAGGCCGCCGGCGTCGCAATCTTCGCTCTGACCGGTGCGATCGTCGCTGGCCGCAAAGGGATGGATCCGTTCGGCTTCATCCTGCTTGCGACGGTCACCGGGGTCGGCGGCGGCACCTTGCGGGATGTCCTGCTCGGAAACAGCGCGTTCTGGGTGAGCGACCCCATCGATGTCGCGGTTTGCGTCGTGGTCGCGCTTTGCGCCTGGACCACGGCTTACTTCCGGCCAGGCCTGCTGGAAGGCTGGGGCGGCCGCAAGGTCTTGATCTGGGCGGACGCGGCCGGGCTCTCGCTCTTCGCGGTCATCGGCACGTTCAAGGGCCTTTCAGCCGGCGCACCCGTCCTTTCCGCCGTGGCACTCGGAGCCATGACCGCAAGTTTCGGCGGCATCCTGCGCGATATCCTGGCCGGCGACCGGCCGATGGTGCTGTGGGGCGGCGACTTCTACGTCACCGCGGCGACGGCGGGGGCGGCAGTGACCGCTGTGCTGGTCGGGCTTGGCCTTCCGACGGCCATCATCATGCTCGGCGGCGTGGCAACGACTTTCGGGCTACGAGCCGGCTCCCTGCTCTGGGGATGGTCGTTCCCGAGCCTGCCCGGAAAACTATAGCCCTACGGCTTCGTCACGCGCCTGAGCGTCAGATTGATCCGCCCGCCCTCAGGCAACAGCGTCGAGGAGCCGGCGAGGATGCGGTCGATGCCGTGATAAGCCAGGCGCGCCTCGCCGCCGAAGAGCAGCACATCGCCGGAAGCGAGCTTGAGCGAGGCCGTCTTGCCGCCCCGCGCGGTGCCGCCGATGCGGAAGATCGCGGCGTCGCCGAGCGAGACCGACAACACGGGCGCATCGAACTCCTGCTCGTCACGGTCCTGATGCAGCCCCATCTTCGCGCCGCCCGCATAGAAATTGACGAGGCAGGCCTCGGGCGGATGCGGATAGCCGGAGAGCTCGTTCCAAAGATCGAGCAGCGGCGCGGGCATCAGCGGCCAGGGCTCGCCGGTTTCGGGATGCAGCGGCTGGTAGCGATAGCCTCGCTCGTCGGAGACCCAGCCGAGCGTGCCGCAATTGGTCATGCGGACGGAGAAGGGCTTGCCCGTCTTCGGCATGCGCGGCTGGAAGAATGGCGCCTTGCGCGCGACCGCACGCAGCTCCGCTAGCAACGCAGCCTGCTCCACCGGCGCGAGCCGGCCGGGCCAGTGAAACACGCCCGGAGCGACGGCGACACGGGTCATCGTCAGAGCGTGTCGAGGCCGAGCACATCGGCCATGGAATAGAGGCCGGGCGCCCGCCCTTTGCCCCAGAGCGCGGCCTTGACCGCGCCCTGCGCGAAGAGGCTGCGATCCTCGGCGACATGGGCCAATTCCAGCCGCTCGCCGGCGCCGGCGAAGATCACCTTGTGGTCTCCGACCACGGTGCCGCCGCGCAGAGCGGCAAAACCGATCGTGCCGGATTCGCGCGCGCCGGTGATGCCGTCGCGGCCGGCGACGCGCTGCTGCGCCAGATCGACCGCGCGGCCTTCGGCCGCCGCCTCGCCGAGCAGGACCGCCGTGCCGGAGGGAGCATCGACCTTCATGCGATGGTGCATCTCGACGATCTCGATGTCCCAATCGGTGCCCAGCGTCGCGGCGACCTTGCGCACCAGTGCCGCCAGCAGATTGACGCCGAGGCTCATATTGCCGGAACGGACGATCGGCGTGCGTTGAGCGGCCTCGGCCAGCCTCGCCAGATGGGACGGCTCCAGCCCGGTCGTGCCGACGACATGGAGGATGCCGGCTTCCGCCGCGAGATCGGCGAAGGCGACCGTCGCCGCCGGGGCGGTGAAGTCGAGAACGCCATCGGCGTTGGCGAAGGCGGCTGCAGCATCCCCCGTCACCTTCAAGCCGCGCGATGGCAGGCCGGCGAGCACACCGGCATCCTCGCCGATGACGGCCGAACCCGGCCGCTCGACGGCAGCCGCAAGCCGGCAGCCCTCGGCCTGGTCGATCGCACGGATCAGCATCCGGCCCATCCGCCCGGCGGCACCGACGACGACGAGACGCATATCACTCATGGAAGGCGGGCTCCGAAACCGTTCTGCGACCACAGCAGCTATTACTTGGCCAGTATCGCAATAGGCCGGCTTCCGCCAGCGCAACACCCGAAACCCGGACAAAGCAAAACGGCCGGGTTGCCCCGGCCGTTCTGGATCGTATTATTCTGATGCCGCTCAGGCCGCCTGCTGGATGCCCGAGAGCTTCCAAGCCGCGCCACGCTCGCGCAGGAAGGTCCAGTATTCCGTGACCTCCTGGGTCTGCGTCGCGTTGCCCTCGACGATCTTGCCGCTCTTGCGATCGTAGAGCGCGTTGATCAGGCTGAAGCGCATCGCAACGGTCGCGTAGTCGCTGTCGCCCTCCCGCCAGGCCTGCGACAGGTCGCCCTGAAGCAGCTTGACGTCGGTGACCCGGTCGACGACGCCGCGGCGGACGTTCTCCGTCAGGTCCTCGTCGAAATAGCCGAACATCTCGGTCGTCGTGCGCTGGCGCAGGCCGGCCTCGTCCTCGTTCGAGTAGGCGGTATTGATCTCGCCGAGCAGGCGCTCGAAGCTGTTGAAGTCCTCGCCGGCGAGCTCGATCGGCTGGGGCTGCGTTGCCGCAGCGGCGGCACCGCCACCACCGAAGCCACCCATACGGGCTGCGGCCGGCTGGGGCTGCGGCGCGTCATAGCCCTGGCGGGCATAAGGCGCACCGGCGCCGGCGAGTTGCGGCTCGGAGCGGCGGCGGAAGAAGCGGATGGCGAGCATCACGATGCCGGCGATCAGCGCGAGCTGCAGCAGGAAGCCGAACATGCCGGCGAGCGAAGCCAGGCCACCGAAGAAGCCCGAGCCGGACAGCATACCGAACAGGCCGGCGCCGAGCAGGCCGGCGCCGATGCCCATCATCATGTTGCGGGCGAAGGACGGGCGAGCCGCCTGCGCGGCTGCCGCGCCGGCGGCCGAGGGGCCAGCCATAGACGGCGAAGCCGGCGAGGACGGCGCGGAGCGCTGGAAAGTCTGGGCGCCACCCGGCGTCGTGCTGGTCGAGGGCGGCGCGCTATTGGTGAAACTGCCGCGGCTGCCCGAGCTGCGGCCGCCGCCCGGACGGGCCTCGGCAACGAGCGGCACGAGCAACAGGGCCCCGGTGACCAGGGCGACGGCACGTCCACGACGGGCAAGCGAAATCAGTGACATTGTTCCTCCCGGAGCCCCCCACGGGCTCTCTTCCGGCCAATATGGAGAGCGATCGCCGCGCACGCAAGCCTCTCCCCGGCTAACATTCTGAAATCTCTTACTATTTCAAATCAGTGCATAATTATTCGTCGTGATCGGGACCGCGTGGTAAACTCCCGAGGCCGTCTCGCCATGCGCAGGGGCAGGAGAGAGCCATGATCGGATCCGGACCGAGGCCTCACCGTCACAGGGTATTGAGATGGCTGCTCGCCCTCGCCGTCCTGCTGCTCGTCACGGAGGCGGCCGCAGCCGGGGAGCCTGCCGTCGCGCTGGATCCGCCGCGCCTCGCCCAGGCACCGGAGCCGCTCTGCTTCTGCTGGAACGACGGGCGCAAGATCGCAGAGGGATCGAATTCCTGCATCCGGACGAACCAGGGCCGCCGGCTGGCGACCTGCGGACGGGTGGTGAACATGATGTCCTGGCAGATCACCGAAACTCCCTGCCCCGAAAGCTGAAACGCGGCGGGCGTCTACTGGCAATCAAACAAAAACGCCGCCGGGATTTCCCGGCGGCGTTGCTTCTCATGGCTCTTGTGGTCCTAGCGACTTCGAGACTGACCTCGTCAGAACGCTCCCAGAACGATCGCCATCATGAACACGAAGGCCGCACCCATGATCCATCGGTCGAGACGTAGCGTGACACTCATCACACCCTCCTCCTGTCATTGACCTGTCGCGGAAGCTACCAGAACTGACGGAGGCCGCAAGGGGGCGGCACCATGGCAGCGCCACGGCGAAGGCTACATCATCGTTAAAACTTACTTAAAGCATTGATTAGACTTGGGGATAATTCTGCGGCCGAATGGTCGCTGACCCCGCCTCCACCTGCCTTCGCCATGGCAGCGCCATCTTTCCCGCGGGCCTTCGCCGCGTGATCTTCACAGTGACTTCCAACCTCTTCACCGTCCCGGCTTCAGCAGCTGGTTAACGCCGATCCGGGCGGGATTAAGACCCGGTTCACCACCTCGGCAAAGTTAATGCGGCTGTGGCGGCCGGGGCGCAGTCGGTTGAGAAACCGTTCACCAAACGCTTCGCATTTGAATGGTCATGCGACGCGTGAAACTCGCCCTCATCGCACTTGGCCTCGCCGGCGCCGCCGGGCTGGCCGGCTGCGGCAAATTCCAGAAAGCCCAGCGTGCCCCGTGGCGCGACCAGGCGGAAGCGACCTGCCTCGCCTCCGGCCAGGTGCAGCTCTCGAGCTATGTCAGCCTGCGCGGCAAGCCGATCGACGGCCCCGGAATCTGCGGCATGCAGCAGCCGCTGAAGGTCACGGCCCTGCAGAACGGCAGCGTCAGCCTGACGAGCCCGGCCCTGCTCGCCTGCCCGGTCGTCGCGACGACGGACCAGTGGTTCGCCGAGGTCGTACAGCCTGCAGCGATGAACATCCTCGGCGCACAGGTGATCGAGATCCGGTCCGGATCCTATTCCTGCCGCGCCATGAACAACGGCACCTATACGACGCGCACCTCGGAGCATGCCTATGGCAACGCCGTCGACGTGTTCTCCTTCCGGCTGAACGACAACCGCGTCGTCACGGTCAAGGACGGCTGGCGCGGCTCGCCCGAAGAGCAGAACTTCCTGCGCGAGATCTTCGTCGGCGCCTGCACCTATTTCGGCACGGTGCTCGGCCCCGGCGCCGATCCGATGCATTACGACCACCTCCATATCGACCTCGCCCGCCATTCGAAGGGGCGGCATATCTGCAAGCCGATCATCAAATACACGCCGAACTACAACCTGCCGCCGCCGGACCCGGCCCGGCCCTACTCCTCGGCGCAGAACGCACCAGGGCCCATGTCTCCACGCCGCGGCGAGCCGGCCGCCAACGCCTATGCCGGCGGGCCGCTGCTGCGCCAGCCGAGCGACGGACTGCGTCCGCCCGGTGCCGTGCAGGGAGGCTATCCGGTCGCGAGCAACGGGCGGGGCCAGGACAACAGCCTCGATGCGCAACAGCGCTTCCTGGAGCAATATGACGCGCGCCAGCGGCAAGGGCGCCCCGGATTCCAGCCGCAGCCTCTGCCGAGCGAGACGCGCGGGCCTCTCGCCCTGCCCGGGGCGGTCGAGCCCTCGGAGGAGGAGACCGTGTTCGGCGACGGCGGCGGATCGGGCGTCGTCGATCAGCAGGGCTCCGAGGAGGCGCTGCCGATCAGCCCGCAGCGCGACCCCTTCGCCTACAGCTCGGCACGGGTCCCGCCGCGGCGGTAAAGGGCGTCATTCTCGGGCTTGACCCGGGAATCTCAGGCCGGAAGAGCTTCAGAGCCTTCTTCCTCAGGAGATGCTCGGGTCAAGCCCGAGCATGACGGCAGGGCGCATCGTCAGGGGGAGACGAGCACCTGCCGGCATTCCGGCGGCAGGGCATCGACTGACATGGGCGGCTTGGGCTTCGGCTTCGGACCCGGCTTCGGCTTGGGTGGGTTGAAGATCGCCTGATGCTGGCGCTCGACCCAGCCGCTCAGCTCCGTCCCGCAGCCATCGCCGAAATTCGGCGGCTCCTGGCCCTGGCAGCTCGCCATGCCGGCCGGGCAGGCCAAACGGATGTGGAAGTGATAGTTGTGGCCCCAGATCGGCCTGACCTTGTCGAGCCAGCTCTTGTCGGCCCCCGCCTCGCGGCAGAGCGCCACCTTCAGCGCAGGGTTGACGAAGATGCGCTCGACGCGCGGTTCGGCCGCGACCGCCCTGATCAGGCGGGTATGGGCCGGCGTCCAGTTGCGCGGATCGACATCGCGCCAGTCGGCGCGGGCCATGTTGACCGCCGACATGTTCTCGCGCTGCTCGTGGTCGAGCCGGCCCTTCGGCATCGGCGTCAGCCAGACGTCGGCGTCGAGCCCGATCTGGTGGGACGCATGGCCGGTCAGCATCGGCCCGCCACGCGGCTGCGACATGTCGCCGACGAGCAGCCCCGGCCAGCCGTTGATGCGCGGGACGTCGCGGGCGAGCTTCTCGAGATAATCGATCAGCGCCGGATGGCCCCAGTTGCGGTTGCGGTTGAGCCGCATCACCTGCCAGCTCGGCCCGTCGACCGGCAGCGCCTCGGCCCCGGCGAGGCAACCGCGGGCATAGGAGCCGATGGCGCGTGCCTGCATGCTGGCAGGCGCCGCCTTCTGGCCGAAGAGCGAGCGGGCGGCGTCGGGCCAGGCGGCGATGTTGGCGGCCCGCGTCTTCGCCTCCTGATCCGCCGTCGATTGGGCGTGGCCGGCCGTGGGGAGCAGGGCCAGCGGCAGGAGGAAGGTGGCGATTCGCGAGATGCTGCGCATCGCAGCAGAATCGCTGCGGTGCCTCATGGCGGTCAAGCGCGATGACTGGACAAGCGCCGCGGCGAATTGCAGCCTTGGCAAAGGCGACGCAGAGCGCCCCTCAGGGAGGATATCGATGACCACCATGATCGACCGCCGCGCGCTTCTCGCGGGCACCAGCGCGCTTCTCGCAGCTCCGACGCCTGGCTTCGGCCAGCAGCCCTGGCCGCAGGGGCGGCTGATCAAGCTAGTCGTGCCGTTCACGCCGGGCGGCGCCACCGACGTGCTGGGGCGGCTCATCGCCGACAAGCTGGGGCAGACCTGGGGAACCAGCATCGTCGTCGAGAACCGGCCGGGCGCCGGCAGCAATATCGGGACGGAGGCAGTGGCCAAGGCCGAGCCCAATGGCGAGACGCTGCTGATCGTCTCGGTTGGCCTGGCGACGAACCAGTATCTCTACGCCAAGGTCAATTACGACCCGATCAAGGATTTCGCGCCGATCACCATGGTCGCGCTCGTGCCCAACCTGCTCGTCGTGAACAACCAGCTGCCGGTGAAGGATGTCGCCGAGCTCGTCGCCTATGCCAAGGCCAATCCCGGCAAGCTGACCTACGCCTCGTCAGGCGTCGGCACCTCGCTGCATCTCTCAGGCGAACTCTTCCAGAAGCTCACCGGCACCAAGATGGTCCATGTGCCCTATCGCGGCTCGGCGCAGGCGATCCAGGACCTGATCGGCGGCCGTGTCGACCTGATCTTCGACAACATCACCTCGGCCCTGCCGCAGGCGAAGGCGGGCATGATCCGAGGCCTCGGCGTGACGACGGCGAAGCGTGCGCCGACCGCGCCGGAATTCCCGCCGATCGCCGATACGGTGCCGGGCTTCGACGTGTCCTCGTGGTTCGCACTGTTTGCGCCGGCCAAGACGCCGCCCGAGATCGTCGCGAAGATCCAGGCCGATACCCGGGCGGGCGTCGCAGATCCCGCGCTCAGGGCGAAGATGGATGCGCTGGCGGCCGAGCCCGGCGGCTGGTCCTCGGACGAGCTCGGCACCTTCCTGCGCTCCGAGCTGAAGAAATGGGGCGATCTCATCAAGGAAGCCGGCATCAAGGCCGATTGATCAAACCGGCGGCGAGGGAACCCGCGGTTCCCAGACGGCGTTTCCCGCTAGACCTCGCCCGGCATGGGCGCTGACTTTGGGGAGATCGCCATGTCCACCGTTCTGATTGTCGTGCTGCTCATCCTGCTTCTTGGTGGCGGCGGATATTACGGCCACCGCAGCTATGGAACCGCCGGTTTGGGCGGCGTGCTGGGCCTCGTGCTCGTCGTCGTTCTGATCCTGTGGCTGCTCGGCGCCATCGGCGGCGCGCGCGTCGCGTAAAGCGTTCCGGACATTGCCGACACGCTGGCGGCACCAGCCAGGCTTTACCTCAGTATCGGGCCGAAAAGCGGCTTCCGCGATCCGGCCCGATAGCCTTTCCGGTCAGGAGCGGTTTTCCCAAACCGCAACGGCTGAAGCCAGATCCTCGAGCGCGACGCCCACCGACTTGAACAGGGTGATGCCGCCGCCCTCGACGGGTCCGGCGATTCGGCCATGGCAGAGATCGGCGAGCGTTCCAGCCACCTTGTCGGCGCTATAGCTGCCTTCCGCGATCGCGACGGCGACATCCCCGCCCTCGTCGATCGCCTTGCTTGAATCGACGATGACGCGGGCACGGTGCAACGCCTCGGCGTCAGCTTCGCGCATCTGCATGGTGAAGCCGCCGATCAGGTCGAGATGCGCCTCGCGCTTCAGCCAGTGGCCGTGGATCAGCGGCTCGGTCGCGTTGGTGGCGCAGGAGATGATATCCGCCGTGCGGGCCTCGCCCTCGAGATCGGTCGTCACCCGCGCCTCGATACCATCCGCCGCCAGGTCCGCGACGACGGCCTCGGCCGCTTCGGGGCGACGAGCCCAGATCGCGATCTCGGTCAGCGGCCGGACCGAGCGATGCGCCTTGATGATGAAGGGCGCGAGCGCGCCGGCCCCGACCATCAGCATCCGGCTCGCTTCAGGATTGGACATGTAGCGTGAGGCGAGCGCCGAGGCGGCCGCCGTACGCCAGGTCGTCAGGCGATTGCCGTCCATGACCGCGAGTGGCCTGCCGGTTTCGCCATCCATCAGCAGATAGGCGCCCATCACGCCCGGCAGGTTACGCCGGCCATTGCCGAAGAAGACCGAGACGATCTTCGTGCCGATATAGGGATTGGCGACGTTCGGGCCGCTCCAGGCCGGCATGGTCAGCAGGATCGCCGCCGCCTCGTCCGGGCGCTCGATCTCGTACTGGCCGCGCTTTGGCGCAATGACCTCGCTGCGAAAGGCGTCGTCGAGAATGTCGATCAGGCCGGGGTAGCTCAGAGCCGCATCGATCTCGGCCACGTCGAACAGGCGCATCATTGACGTCCGCTGGTCAGGGCCGGCAGGGCAGAATCGGGAACTGCGGAACGCAGGGCCTGTGTCTCGGAGCGCAGTGCCTCGACCTCGCGGCGGCCACGACGCGCAGCCTTGCGATACTTGCCCTGTGCCAGCCAGGAGGCGAAGCCGCCGACGAGAACGCCGATGAAGATCGCCGCCAGGACCACGAGGAAGAGCGGCAGCTCGTAGGACAAACTCGGCAGGTCACGGCTGAAAGGATCGAGCGAGACCCGCACCGGAGCCCGGTTGGCGACCGAGAACAGCACGATCAGCAGCGCGACCGGAACGAGCACCAACGCCTTGAGAAAGGCTTTCATCGCAATCTCCGTGGCGGCAGGAGGAACGGCGGGCTTTCGGCTCAGGACTTGCCGTTTCAGGACTTGCCGTTGAGGCGAAGCCGCAGTTCCTTGCCCGTCTTGAAGACGGGAACGAATTTCTCCTCGACCTCGACCGCGTCGCCCGTACGGGGATTGCGGCCGATCCGGGCGGAGCGCGCCTTGCGCGAGAAAGCGCCGAAACCGCGCAGTTCCACCCTGTCACCTCGCGCAAGCGCCTTCACGACTTCGTCCAGGATGGCCGAGACGATGTTCTCGATGTCGCGCTGGTAAAGGTGGGTGTTCTGATCAGCGATCCGCTGAACGAGTTCGGATTTAATCATCGCCGGAGTATAACCATTTGTATCAACATCACTTTTCAGCCGCAGGCTGCCAGAGCGCCAAGGGCGCGTCAAGCCGCAAGCCGACCGGCTGATCCGCCGCCCGCGCGATTGTCGCGGCGAGGGCTTCCAGCCCCGCGCCACGCGCCATCGCCTCGGCGAAACTCCAGAGGCCGAAAGAGGAGGATTCGCTGCGGCGGCGCCAGTCGCGCACCTTGAGATCCTTGGCGATGCCCTTCTCGCGCTCGAGCCAACCGATCGCATCCGGCTCGCCGCCGATCTGGTCGACGAGCTTCAACGCAAGCGCCTGACGGCCGGAATGAACGCGCCCGTCCGAGACGGTCGTCACCTCGCCATCGGCAAGATGGCGGCGGTCACGCACCATCTGCTTGAACCAGGCGTAATTGTCGTCGACGACGCGCTGAAGCGCCTCGCGCGCCTCCGGCGAAGTCGGCTCGAAGCCGCTGGGCGCAGCCTTGAGCGGGCTCGACTTGATCGACTCGACCTTGACGCCGACCGTATCGAGCAAGTGCGAGACGTTGGGGAACTGGAACAGCACGCCGATCGAACCGACGAGCGAGGTCTGGCGGGCGACGATGCGATCCGCGCCCATGGCGGCAATGTAGCCGCCCGAGGCCGCCAGACCATCGACCACGGCGACCATCGGCTTCTTCGCGGCGAGCTGGCGCAGCGCCGTGTGAAGCGCCTCGGAGCCGGAGGTGGTGCCGCCAGGGCTGTCGACCCTGAGCACGACGGCGGAGACGGAGCTGCTGTCCTCGACCGACTTGATCAGGTCCAGCGTGCGGCGGTCACCCGAGATGAAGCCGGCGATGGTGATGCGCGCGATATGGGCGCTCGACAGGCTCGCCGGGCTGTCGCCCTTCCAGGCAAGGCCGCCGATCACCGCGGCAACGATGACGCCGAGGACGGCGAGCACACGCCAGAGCGTCAGCTTGCGCCGCAGGCTGCGGCGATCTGCGAGCAGATCTGCGTCGGATGACATCGGGCACTCCTGGCGGCTGCGGGTCCGTGATGTAGACCCACCACGCCGGACGGGCAAGGCGAGAGCGCGGCCTTCAGGCCGCGACCGAGGCGCGCGCCCGATCGAGCGCGAGCAAGGCGAGCCCGCTGGCGACCGAGCGGAAGGCGTCGCCGATATGCACCTTGTCGGCACCGAAGCGGCGATCGAACAGCTTGCGCACCGCAGGGACATAGGAGGTGCCGCCCGTCATGAACACCGCCTCGATCCGGTCCCCCGCCAGCCCGGCCTCGGCCAGCGCACGGTCGAGCGCGGCCTCGATCGCACCGACATCCCCGGCGATCCAGCGCTCGAAATCGGCGCGGCGGATCGGCTTCTCGATGACGACGCCCATCTGGCTGAAGCTCAGCGTCGTGGTCTCGTTCTCCGAAAGCGCCACCTTGGCGGCGGAGACGGCACGATAGAGCTCATAGCCGAGATCGTATTCGATGACCGTCAGCAGGTCCTCGAGCTTGGCCGGCTCGACGGCCTCGCGGATCAGGGCGTTGAGCTCGGCCATGGTCTCGCGGCTCTTCATCAGCGAGAGCTTGTGCCATTGCGCGAAGGCGGCGTGGTAATGCGCGGGCACCGGCAGGAGCTTGCCGAAGGAGCGGTATTCGCCGCCCTTGCCGAGCGCGGGCGAGACCGCGTGCTCGATGATCCGATAGTCGAAGGTGTCGCCCGCGACGCCGACGCCGGCATGGGAGAGCGGGATCGCTTCCAGCCGCCCACGCTCGCCCGGCTCGAAGCGCATCACCGAGAAGTCGCTGGTGCCGCCTCCGAAGTCGGCGACCAGCATGGTCTGCGGCCGGCCGAGATCGCGGGCATACCAGTAGGCGGCGCCGAGCGGCTCATAGGCGAAGTCGACCTGCTTCATCCCTGCTTCGGCGTAGGACGCCTTGAGGCGTCCGAGCGCCAGCTCCTCGTCCGGCCGCTCGCCGGCGAAGACGACGGGACGCCCGGAGACGAGCGGCAGCGCGTCATGGCCATCGAGACCCGCCACGAGATCATTCAGGAAGACGCCGATCAAATCCTCCAGCCGGAAGAGCTTGCCGAACAGGCGCGTCTCCTGGAAGGCACGGCTGGAGAGATGGGTCTTGAGCGACTGCAGGAAGCGGTGCTCGGTCGTCATGCCAAGGGCCATGTCGAGCGCGTCGGGGCCGCTGACATGGGTGACGCGTGTCTCGGGCGGGCGCCCCTCGCGCCAGAACATCAACGCCGAGCGATAGGCATCGACCGCGCCCTGCCGCGTCGCGAAGGAGCGCGTCATGACGGAGCCATCCGCATCCGCCAGCGCGACGACGCTGTTGGTGGTGCCGAAGTCGATGCCGATGGCGGCGGGTGTCATGGCAGGCTCCTTGGTGGCCAGGGATGCAACGCAGGTTCGACCCGTCACGCCGTCATCCCGGACAAGCGGAGAAGCCGCGCCGATCCGGGATCCATCGAAGGGCAAAAGCGCTCTACGATGGATCCCGGAGCTCCGCTTCGCTGCGTCCGGGATGACGAAAGAGGTTCCGGCACCGAATCCGTCTATCGAAACAAAAGCCCGCGCGGATTTCTCCGCGCGGGCTGAATTCGAAGGCCGGCCGCCGAAGCGGCCGAAGCCTCACTTCTTGTCGGTCGTCGCCTTCTTGAGCGCAGCGCCCAGGATGTCGCCGAGCGAGGCACCGGAGTCGGCGGAGCCGTACTGGGCCATCGCCTCCTTCTCCTCAGCCATTTCCAGGGCCTTGATCGAGACCTGGATCTTGCGGGCCTTCTTGTCGAAGAGCACGACGCGGGCATCGATGCGCTCGCCGGCCGCGAAGCGCTCGGGGCGCTGCTCGGCACGGTCACGGGCCAGCTCGGCGCGCTTGATGAAGGTCATCATGTCGGTGTCGGCGATCTTCACGTCGAGACCCGATTCCTTCACCTCGACGATCTCGCAGGTGACGATCTGACCCTTCTTGAACTCGCCGGCATCCACGAAGGGATCGCCGCCGAGCTGCTTCAGGCCGAGCGAGATACGCTCCTTCTCGACGTCCACATCGAGAACGACGGCCTGCAGGACGTCGCCCTTCTTGTATTCCTCGATGACCTGCTCGCCCGGACGGTTCCAGTCGAGATCGGAAAGGTGGATCATGCCGTCGATATCGCCTTCGAGACCCAGGAACAGGCCGAACTCGGTCTTGTTCTTGACCTCGCCCTCGACCGTCGAACCCGCCGGGTGCTGCTCCGCGAAGAGCTCCCACGGATTGCGCAGGGTCTGCTTGAGGCCGAGCGAGATACGGCGCTTGACCGGATCGACCTCGAGGATCGCGACGTCGACTTCCTGAGAGGTCGAGACGATCTTGCCGGGGTGGACGTTCTTCTTGGTCCAGGACATCTCGGAGACGTGGATCAGGCCTTCGATGCCCGGCTCCACTTCGACGAACGCGCCGTAGTCCGTGATGTTGGTCACGCGACCCTTGAGGCGGGTGCCGACCGGGTAACGCTCGGCGATGCCATCCCACGGATCGGCCAGCAGCTGCTTGATGCCGAGCGAGATGCGGTGCGTGTCCTGGTTGATCTTGATGATCTTGACCTTGACCGTCTGACCGATGGTGACGACCTCGGACGGATGGTTGACGCGACGCCAGGCCATGTCGGTGACATGCAGCAGGCCGTCGATGCCGCCGAGGTCAACGAACGCACCGTATTCGGTGATGTTCTTGACGACGCCGTCGATGACCTGACCTTCTTCGAGCGAGGCGACGAGCTCGGAACGAGCCTCTGCGCGGGTCTCCTCGAGGACGGTGCGGCGCGACACGACGATGTTGCCGCGGCGGCGATCCATCTTGAGGATCTCGAAGGGCTGCGGCTGGCCCATCAGCGGGCCGACGTCGCGGATCGGACGGATGTCGACCTGCGAGCGCGGCAGGAAGGCCACGGCGCCGTCGAGATCGACCGTGTAGCCGCCCTTGACGGTGTTGAAGATCATGCCGGTGACCTTCTCGCGGGCCTCGAAGGCCTTCTCGAGCTTGACCCAGCTCTCTTCGCGGCGAGCCTTGTCGCGCGAGATGACGGCTTCGCCGAGCGCGTTCTCGATCCGGTCGAGATAGACCTCGACCTCATCGCCGACGACGATGTCCTGCTCGCGGCCGGGGCCGGTGAATTCCTTGAGGGCGACGCGCCCTTCCGTCTTCAGGCCGACGTCGATGATCGCCATATCTTTCTCGATGGCGACGACTTTGCCCTTGATGACGGTACCTTCCATCGCCTCGTTGCGGGCGAAGGACTCTTCGAGCAGGGCGGCGAAATCCTCGCGACCCGAAGTGAAGCTTTCAACAGCTGACATGTAATCTCCTGGAAGCCGGCCGCGTATCCCGCGGATGTCCGGCATGGGCGCCGTGGTTGGTGTTGCGATCCGGATCGCTGCCGTCGGCTCCTCCTCTCGGAGGTATCCCGCCCCGAAACATCGGGAACGGGGGCGCCATGGCCGCCGGTTCGATCCGCATCCCAGGAGCGCGCTTCCAACACGAAACGGGAGCAGGTCTCGAAGACCGCCCCCGGCGCATGATCGATCACGGCCCTTCGGACAGGGGCGATGTAATACATGGCCGTTGCGAGGGCAAGTTTTCTGCGCGGCTTCCCCAAGGTCGCCCGTCATGCCAGTCTGCCCTGCTCAAGGGCTGGCACAAGGGGAGCGTCGCATGGGCTGGGTCATTCTCGGGCTGATCGTGGCCGTCGTGATCTATCTGATCATGACCTATAACGGGCTCGTGGCCATGCGGCAGCGCGTCAACCAGGCCTTTGCCGACATCGACGTCCAGCTGAAGCAGCGGCACGACCTGATCCCGAACCTCGTCGAGACGGTGAAGGGCTATGCGACGCACGAGAAATCGACGCTCGACGCGGTGATCGCCGCCCGCAACGCCGCGCAGGGCGCGAGCGGCGTCCACGACAAGGCTGCCGCCGAGCAGCAGCTCTCGGGCGCGGTCGGCCGGCTGCTGGCGCTGGGCGAGGCCTATCCCGATCTCAAGGCGAGCGCCAATTTCCAGCAGCTCCAGGTCGATCTCGGCAATGTCGAGGACAAGCTCGCGGCCGCCCGGCGCTTCTTCAACAATGCGGTCAGCGAGTTCAACGCGGCGATCCAGGCCTTCCCGGCCGTGCTCTTCGCGCCGCAGATGGGCTTCACCCAGCGCGAGTTCTTCGATGTCGGCGAACAGACGCGCGCCCAGATCGAGGTCGCGCCCAGCGTGAAGTTCTGAGGCAGGGACCACGGCAGGGAGCGGCTGCGATGGCTCAGGCCTTCGGGCTCTATACCCATCAGCGCAATAACCGGATCAGGTCCAATCTCCTGATCGCCGGGCTCTTCCTGCTCGTCTACCTCACCGTCTGGGGCCTGCTGCTGGTCGGCTACGGCTATGGCGGCGTGCCCTATGGCCGCAGCGCCTTCGGCGAGGCGAACCGCATCTTTCGCTCGTGGTTTCCCCTCATCACCCTGGCGACGATGCTGTGGGTCTTCATCGGCTTCCGCATGAATGTCGCGATGATCGGCGCGGTGACCGGTGCCAAGGGCGTGGCACGCGAGGACAACCCCAAGCTCTACCGGATGCTGGAGAACCTCTGCATCTCGCGCGGGCTCACTGTTCCGAAGCTCGCCATCGTCGAGAGCGATGCGCTCAACGCCTTCGCCAGCGGCGTCAACGACAAGCAGTTCACCGTCAGCGTGACGAGCGGCCTGCTCGCGCAGCTCAACGATGCCGAGGTCGAGGCGGTGCTCGCCCATGAGCTGACGCATATACGCAATGGCGATGTGCGCCTCATGGTGATCGCGATCGTCATCGCCGGCGTCGTCTCCTTCGTCGGCGAGATGGTGTTCCGCGGCTTCGGCCGCCGCAGCATCCGCATCTCCTCCGACGATTCCAAGAAGGGCAACGGGCTCGCCATCGTCGTCGGCGTCGCCGTGATCGCGATCTCCTGGTTCCTTGCCGTGGTGATCCGGCTGTCGCTGTCGCGCTCGCGCGAGTACCTGGCCGATGCCGGGGCCGTCGAGCTGACGAAGAACCCGGATGCGATGATCTCGGCCCTGCTCAAGATCTCCGGCCGGGCCGATATCGAGGGCATTCCCTCCGGCGTGATGGATATGTGCTTCGAAAACGATCCGGACGATTTCGCCGATCTGTTCTCGACGCATCCTTCCGTGACCAAGCGCGTGCAGGCGCTGGTCGAGACGGCCGGCGGGCGCATGCCGGCGATGCCGCCGCATCCGCCGAAGCTGGCCGAGCAGCAGGACCTGCCGACGATGGTGGAGGAGACGGCCGCGCGTGGACCATGGGCGCGTCCGCCGCAGGCGCCCGGGCCCGGCTGATCAGGCCGCGAGCTTGCCCGGATCGATCTCGAACACCAGCGGATAGAAGGTGTTCCAGCGGTTCCAGCGCCGCGTTCCCGCTTCGCCGACCGCCCAGAGCTTGCCATCCGGCGCATGGCCGAGATCCTCGATCCCGCCCGGCGCAGGATAGCGCGCAAGGACCGCGCCTGAACCGGAATCGAGGCGGGAGAGAAAGGCCGGCCGATTGCCGGAGCTTTGCGAGAGCCAGATCCTCCCTTCGCCATCGAAGGTCGCGCCCTGCGTCAGCAACGGCAATGGCAGGCTCGCCTGCGCATCGGAGAGGCCTATCGGAGCATCGCCCGCGGCCAGAACACGGGCGGCCGGTACGGCGTGAAGACTCGGCTCGCCCTCGCGGCGATAGGGGCCGAACCACAGGACGTCGCCCGACGCGGCGAGGAAGGACGGCCCCATCGCCTTGTCGACACGCGCCTCCTTCAAGGGCACGCATTCGCCGTTGCGGCAGGACTCCCTGAAATCCAGTGCGAGCAGGCGCCCCGAATTGGCGACGAACAACGTCTCCCGCACCATGGCGAGGCCGCCGGGGTGGCCATAGGTCGCCGGAAGGGAGAAGCTGCCGAGCAGGCTACCGTCGGCTCGCGACAGCCGGAACAGCCGGGCCGGGCCATTGTCCTGATCGCGCTCGGTGCTGCGATAGGCGGCGATCAGGATTTCGTCGCGGTAAACGGTCAATCCCTGCGGCACATAGCCGTCGTTCAGGCCGGGCGACCAGTAGCGCCGGCCGATGGCGGCCTCATTGGGAACGGCGCTGAGTTCGCGCGCGTCATAGCCCGGCGCATCGCCAGGCAAGGTCGGGCGCGCCAGCGCGGGGGGCGCCAGGCACAAACCCGCGCCCGCCACCAACAGCTGCCGGCGGTTCCATGTCACGGCTTCAACGCCCGTCCTGCGCCCATTCAAGCGCTTCCTCCAGGCGGTCATCGCCCCAGAACAGCTCGCCATCGCCGGCAACGAAGAAGGGCGCGCCGAAGATACCGATCGACTTGGCATATTCGATCTCGGCTCGCAGGCGACCCTTGACCTCCTCGCTGCGCGCAAGCGGCATCGTGGCATTGGGCTCGCTTCCGGCCTCCTTCAGGGCCGCCGCCAGCACCGCCTCCTCGGCGATGTTGCGGCCATCACAGAACTGGGCCCGGAACAGCGACTGCGAAAAGGCCGGCGTCCAGCCGCTGTCGCGGCCTGCCAATGCCAAACGTGTCGCCGTCAGCGAATTCTGGGGAAAATTCTCCGGCTTGACGAAACTCAAGCCCTGACGCCGGGCCCGGCGCGCCGTATCGCGCCACATATAACGTCCCTTGCTTGGATAGATCGCAAAGGGCGAGGTGTTCCACCCTTGGGCAGCGAAGACGGGCCCCAGCAGAAAGGGCCGCCAGCGCAGCTCGACGCCGGCCTCCTCGGCCAGTTTCTCGATTCTGAGGGCGCTCAGGCAGGAATAGGGCGACGCGAACTCATACCAGAAGTCCAAAACGGGACGATTCGGCATTCAGCCTCCGAACAGGTCGTCATTTCGTGTCGCGCACCGTCGAGCCTGCGCCCTCCGGAGCCCGACCGCAAGCGCCCCGAATGGGCGCATGAGAAGGTGGGGCGACGCCGTCGCCAGCGCCGACCCATCACAGGACGACGCGGGATCGATCAGAAGGTTCCGATTGCTTCGCCCCGAACCCTGCGATAGTGCGCCATTGCGTCCGAAACGCGGCCCGGGGGCCGCCAGCAGGAAATTGACAGAGATGGCTGACAGCAGCGTGAAGAAGGTCGTTCTCGCCTATTCCGGCGGACTCGACACCTCGATCATCCTCAAATGGCTGCAGACCACCTATCGATGCGAGGTCGTGACCTTCACCGCCGATCTCGGCCAGGGCGAGGAACTCGGCCCTGCCCGCGACAAGGCGCTGCTGCTCGGCATCAAGCCCGAGAACATCTATATCGAGGACCTGCGCGAGGAATTCGTGCGCGACTACGTCTTCCCGATGTTCCGCGCCAACGCCGCCTATGAGGGCGTCTACCTGCTGGGAACCTCGATCGCACGGCCGCTGATCGCCAAGAAGCTTATCGAGATCGCCGAGAAGACCGGCGCCGACGCCGTCTCCCATGGCGCGACCGGCAAGGGCAACGACCAGGTCCGCTTCGAGCTCACCGCCTATGCGCTGAAGCCCGACGTCGTGGTGATCGCGCCCTGGCGCGAATGGGATCTGCGCTCGCGCGAGCAGCTCATCGCCTTCGCCGAGCAGCACCAGATCCCGATCGCCAAGAACAAGCGCGGCGAGGCGCCCTTCTCCGTCGACGCCAACCTGCTGCACGCCTCCTCCGAAGGCCGCGTGCTGGAGGACCCGGCGGTCGAGGTGCCCGATTACGTCTATTCGCGCACGATCTCGCCGGAAGAAGCGCCGGACACCCCGACGGTCGTCACGGTCTCCTTCGAGAAGGGTGACGCGGTCGCGATCGATGGCGTTAAGCTCTCGCCGGCGACGCTGCTCGCCAAGCTCAACGATCTCGGCCGCGACAACGGCATCGGCCGGCTCGACCTCGTCGAGAACCGCTTCGTCGGCATGAAGAGCCGCGGCATGTACGAGACGCCCGGCGGCACGATCCTGCATGCGGCCCATCGCGCGATCGAGTCGATCACGCTCGACCGCGGCGCAGCGCATCTCAAGGACGAGATCA
The DNA here is from genome assembly GCF_026020075.1 of Bosea sp. NBC_00550. NCBI lineage: Bacteria > Pseudomonadati > Pseudomonadota > Alphaproteobacteria > Hyphomicrobiales > Alloboseaceae > Allobosea > Allobosea sp. NBC_00550. The sequence continues at coordinate 5,171,886 of NZ_CP102772.1, read as the reverse complement.
TGCCGAAATACGCCGAGCTGATCTATAACGGCTTCTGGTTCTCGCCGGAGCGCGAGATGCTGCAGGCCCTGATCGACAAGAGCCAGGAGTTCGTCACGGGCGACGTGCGCCTCAAGCTCTACAAGGGCGGCGTCCACGTCATCGGCCGCTCGAGCGACTACTCGCTCTACGACCAGGACCTCGTCACCTTCGAGGAAGGCGCGGTCGCCTACGACCATCGCGACGCCGCGGGCTTCATAAAGCTCAACGCACTGCGCCTGCGCACGCTCGGCCAGCGCAAGAAGAAGCTGGGCCTGTAAACGCGCGGCTATTGAAGCCCGTCATCCCGCACGCCCCGCAGCACGAAGTGCTGCTGCGCAGATGCGGGATCGCAAGCCGATAAAGGCTCCAATCACCCGGTCAGACCACGCCGGGTTTTCCTTTTCGATCAATGCGATTTTCCAGGCGCGGCGCCATTTCTTGATGACCTTCTCGCGCTCGATCGCCTGGTAGGGGTCGTCGAAGGTCTCGCCATGAACGAGCTGGTCGATGTCGTACCGGGCCGCATGCGCCTTGATCGCATGACGCCGACATAGAGCGGGCGGTCATCGCGGCTCCGGCGCGGAAAGATTGAGCTTAATCCGGTTGGCGGTCCCGTGTCTGCGCAGCGGCACTTCGCGCCGCAGCGCGCACGGGATGACATCGCCCTTTGAACCAGTGGGGCTCTGAAGCGTTCAGCACTCACCGATCAATCCGAGTGCTCGTCATGTTCCGGCTCCTGGCCCCTGCCCTGATCTCCACCGCCCTGCTGTGTGGTTCGACCTTCGCGCAGGAGGTTCCACCGAAGAGCGAGAAGCCGGCGACGCCGGAAATCGCGACCTGCAAAGCGGCGGCGCTCCAGACGCTCCACGCCAGGGACCCGGAGATCAAGGACATCTATATCGACGAGGACGGCACCACCGTCGCCGTTTCGGAATCAAGGATCGAGGATATTTCGGTCACGCGCATCGTCATGGGCGAGGCTTATCTGCGGACCGACCGCTCGGACAAGCCGCGCCGCTTTCTCTGCCTGCTCGGCGAGAAGAACAAGGTGCTGCTGACCTTCTTCACGGCGCGCTGAACGCGAGACACACCGGCCACGGCCCTAGGGTTCGTCGACGACCTCGGTGGCAGGGCGGTCATGGCCGTCAGCCAGCTCCTGATGCCAGCGACCATCCTTGTCCTGATAGACGATGCCGTCGGTATTGCCGGCGATCGTCTGGCGCGCCGCGGCCTTGGTGGCGGCCTTCAGCGCCGCCTCGTGCGACGAAAAGGTTTCCGACAGCACCTCGCCGACCTTGTAGGCCCAGCCGCCATCGTGCTCGACGACCTCATATCTGACCATGACCATTGCACACCCTCCTTCGACCGTTCTTTCGATCGAAGGAGAACAATGAGCCGGGGCCTCAGGTTCCGTCTATTCGCCGTTGCCGCTATCGGCAGCGCGCAGGCCTTCGAGCGCAGGCATCGAGGTGATGTGATAGCCGGCATCGACGTGATGGATGTCGCCGGTGACGCCGCCGGACAGATCCGAAAGGTAATACAGCGCCGAGCCGCCGATCTCCTCCAGCGAGACCGATTTGCGCAGCGGCGAATTGGCCCGCTGCCAGGAGAGCATGGCGCGTGCGTCGGAGATGCCGGCGCCGGCCAGCGTCCGCACCGGGCCGGGCGACAGGGCGTTCACGCGGATGCCGCGCGGGCCGTAATCGCCGGCGAGATAACGCACGCTCGCCTCAAGCGCCGCTTTCGCGACGCCCATGACGTTGTAGTTCGGCATGATCCGGGTCGAGCCGCCATAGGTCAGCGTGATCATGCTGCCGCCCTTGGGCATGCGGTCGGCGGCACGCCTGGCGATCTCCGTGAAGGAGAAGCAGGAGATCACCATGGTGCGCGAGAAATTCTCGCGGCTGGTGTCGGCGTAAAGACCCTTGAGCTCGTTCTTGTCGGAGAATCCGATGGCGTGGACGATGAAATCCAGCGTGTTCCGCTCGGGATCGCCGCCCCAGGCTTCGTCGAGCGCCGCGAAGGTCGCGTCGACCGAGGCGAGATCCTCGACATCGCAGGGGATCACCAGATTCGATCCGATGCTTTCGGCCAGCGGCCGGACACGCTTGCCGAGCGCGTCACCCTGATAGGTGAAGGCGACCTCGGCCCCGTGGGCATTCAGGGTGCGGGCGATGCCCCAGGCGATCGAATTCTGGTTGGCGACACCCATGATGAGGCCGCGCTTTTTATGCATCAGCGGGAGCATGGCAAACTCGGAAAGGGGCTTCAGGATCGGACCCGAAGGCGGGAAACGGGAAGAACGCTCTGCAACTCGGTACGTCAAGCCTTGAACGGCGCTTTATGATTGCAGGCCCATTGCAGGCTCTGCTCCAGGGCTCGATGGCTAACCGGATTTCAGGATCGCCGCGGCGGCGGCCTTCGATGTCGCGACCGGCACGATCTCGAAACGGGCTAGATCGCTCCACTGCAGGACCCATTCCTGCAGCAGGGCGACATCGTCGCATTCCATGATCTGGAAACAGCGGCCGAGATCGGCGGCGACCCAGCTTTCGACATAGCGCAAGCCTTCCGGCGCCATCCGCCCCCGTTCCTGGAAGCGGGCGTAGACGTCCTTCACGCGGGCCTGATCGAAATGCTCGATCACCATGAAGAGCATGGCGGCCTCAGGCCTCCAGGCGCTTCATCACGATGGTGGCGTTGGTGCCGCCGAAGCCGAAGGAGTTGGAGAGGACACAGCCCAAGCCTGCATTGTCGATGCGCTTGCGCACGATCGGCATGTCGGCGAAGGCCGGGTCGAGCTCCTCGATATGGGCGCTCTCGCAAATGAAGTCGTTGTTGAGCATCAGCAGCGAATAGATCGCTTCCTGCACGCCGGTCGCGCCCAGCGAGTGGCCGGTCAGCGACTTGGTCGCCGAAATCGGCGGCGACTTGTCGCCGGCGCCGAAGACCTCGCGGATCGCCTCGATCTCCTTGGCGTCGCCGACCGGGGTCGAGGTACCGTGCGGATTGATGTAATCGACCTTGGCCTTCACGCCTTCCAGCGCCATGCGCATGCAGCGTACCGCGCCCTCGCCGGAGGGAGCGACCATGTCGTAGCCGTCCGAGGTCGCGCCATAGCCGACGATCTCGCCATAGATCTTGGCGCCGCGCGCCTTGGCGTGCTCCAGTTCCTCCAGCACGACGACGCCGGCGCCGCCGGCGATGACGAAGCCGTCGCGCGCCACGTCATAAGCACGCGAGGCGCGAGCCGGGGTCGCATTGAAGTCGGAGGACATCGCGCCCATGGCGTCGAACAGGACGGAGAGCGTCCAGTCCAGTTCCTCGCAGCCACCGGCGAAGATCATGTCCTGCTTGCCCCACTGGATCAGCTCGTAGGCGTTGCCGATGCAGTGGTTCGACGTCGCGCAGGCCGAGGAGATCGAATAGTTGACGCCTTTGATCTTGAACCAGGTCGCGAGCGTGGCCGAGGCGGTCGAGGACATACCCTTAGGCACGGCAAAGGGGCCGACCTTCTTCGAGGAGCCGCTCTCGCGGGCCTTGTCGTAGGCGTCGATCAGCGCGCGGGTCGAAGGGCCGCCCGAGCCCATGATGATGCCGGTGCGCTCGTTGCTGATCTCGGCGGTCTCAAGCCCGGCATCGACGATCGCCTGCTCCATGGCCACCTGGTTCCAGGCCGAACCACCGCCGTGGAAGCGCATGGCGCGCCGGTCAAGCACCGTGGCGGGATCGAGCGTGGGCACGCCGGCAACCTGGCTGCGGAAGCCGTGCTCGGCGAATTCGGCGACGTGGGAAATGCCCGATTTCGCCGAATGCAGCGAGGCCAGCACCTCCTGCGTGTTGTTGCCGATGGACGAGACGATGCCCATCCCGGTGACGACGACGCGTCTCATGCTCGCTTATCTCCAGCTACCCGCCCGCAGCGGGGCACACCCGCTGCTCCGGATCATACCGCGCAAATGGACCGCGCGCTCACAAGGCGCAAGGTCATGCGGCTGTTTTTCCTCAGGCCGCTTCCGGCTTGAACAGGCCGACCCGCATATCGCTGACCGTATAGATACGCTTGCCGTCGGCCTCGAGCCAGCCATCGGCGATGCCGAGCACAAGCTTCGACTTGAAGACGCGCTTGAAGTCGACGCCGTAGACGACCCGCTTGACGGAAGGCAGAACCTGGTCGGCGAACTTGACCTCGCCGACGCCGAGCGCCCGGCCGCGGCCGGGCAGGCCGAGCCAGCCGAGGAAGAAGCCGGTGAGCTGCCAGAGCGCATCGAGACCCAGGCAGCCCGGCATCACCGGATCGCCCTTGAAATGGCAGTCGAAGAACCAGAGGTCGGGCTTGATGTCGAATTCGGCGCGAACGAGCCCCTTGCCGTGCTCGCCACCCTCTTCCGCGATCTCGGTGATACGGTCGAACATCAGCATCGGCGGCAGCGGCAGCTGCGCATTGCCCGGCCCGAACAGTTCCCCGCGACCACAAGCGAGGATCTCCTCGTAGCTGAAAGACGACTGACGCTGCATTCCCGTTCCGCTCCCTTGCGCCAGCTGGATTCGGCCGGCGTATTCTCAGCCGTGCCTAACACAGCGGGAACCGGAAACGAAAGGGCACAGGCGCGCCGACCCACATTGCAGCATCAAAAACCATGGCAGCATCAAAAAAACGCAACGACACTGCGCCAGATCAAGGAAAGGCGAGACCGGGTTCCCAATAACGGCGTCATGCTTGCGACGAGGAAGCCGAGGCCCTACATTTCTTAGGATGATTTCAATCAGCAGGCGGAGCATCGAGCGTCCGTTTCGGATGAGGGCACGCAAAACGGCATGAGCGATCTGACCTCCCAGGATCAGGCCCAGGTTTCGGCGGTGCGGCAGGGATGCCCGTTCCACGACATCCGCGAGAAGCTCCGCCGCGTCGGCCTGCGGCCGACACGCCAGCGCGTCTCGCTCGGCTGGGTGCTCTTCGCCAAGGGCCAGCGCCATATCAGCGCCGAGATGCTCTATGAGGAGGCGATGAAGGAGCGCATCCCGGTCTCGCTCGCGACGATCTACAACACGCTGCGCCAGTTCACCGAAGCCGGCCTGCTGCGCGAGCTGACGCTCGACGGCGCCAAGGCCTATTTCGACACCGCCGATCACGACCATCATCATTTCGTCGTGGATGGCGAGAACCGGGTGATCGATATCCCCGCTCAGGAGATCGATGTCGCGAGCCTGCCGACGCCGCCCGAGGGCTATGAGATCGCCCGCGTCGATGTGGTGGTGCGGCTGCGCAAGATCGAGAGCTGAACGGCCCTCCCCGCTCGAAAGGCCAGGGACGAGCGAGGTACGATGCGTTTTCCCAATCGCGCGACGAGCCTTCGCCTGCATTTTTGTCGCTGACGCGTTCCCGGCCTCACCTGCCTCGGCGGCTTATTGCGCGACACGGGCCGGTTGGCCCTGCTCGATCGCGGCGGGCGACCGCTGACGGCGCAGTAGCCGCCGGCAGGCCGCGTTTCAGTCGACCTTCTCGTTCGGGTAGACGCCCCAGAGCCGCTCCTGGCGGATGAAGCCGGTGATGTTGCCGACGCTGACGCGGCACCAGGCATTGACGCAGGCAGCCACGCTGGTGACGACGCCGGACTGCAGCCTCGCGACGACGTTTGCGTCCTCTGCGGCCGCGCTGCGCATCGGGAAGACCTCGTCCTTGTTCCGGGACCAGGGCGCCACGAGCGCCGTGCGGCGCCCGGAGAGCAGGCTGTGCAGCACCCAGCCCTCGGTTCCGTCGGCATCGCGCACCCGGCGCCAGGTCTCGAACTCCGCCGTGACCTCGACCGGCAAGCCGGCGCGCTGATAGACCCAGCGGGTGCGATGCTCCTTGGACGGCCCTTCGCGCAGATTGACCCGGTCCGTCTTGAGGCTGACATAGCGCGGCACCGGCAGGCCGGTGACCGACCCGGCCTGCATGTCCTGCGCGAAAGCAGCGAAGGACGAGCCCGTGAATACAATGCCGATCATGGCCAGACGGCGCATCGACGAGGCCTTCATCCACCGCTCTCCTGCTAAGCGCCCTGTCCCCCGGCGAAGGGTCAAGTTGTCTTCCGCTGCGGCGCCGCCTAGAGAACGCTCATGCCGGCCGCGCAGCCGTCGTCATTCCTGGGCCATCAGGGTTAATGGCTGGTTGAGGGCATGCGACGGATGCGGCGAATGACGGAAGGGTGACCGCCATGTCGAAGAAGAAGCCCCTGGTCGTGGTGACGCGCAAGCTGCCCGCCGTGGTGGAAACCCGGATGCGCGAATTGTTCGACGCCCGGCTCAACATCGACGACAAGCCGATGTCGCAGGCCGCGCTGGTCGAAGCGGTGAAGACCGCCGACGTGCTGGTCCCGACTGTCACCGACAAGATCGACGCGGCCATCATCGCGCAGGCCGGCGACCAGCTGCGCCTTATCGCGAATTTCGGCAACGGCGTCGACAATATCGACGTCGCCAGCGCCGTGCAGCGCGGCATCACCGTCACCAACACGCCGGGCGTGCTGACCGACGACACCGCCGACATGACGATCGCTCTGATCCTCGCGGTAGCGCGCCGGATCGCGGAAGGCGCGCGCGTCATCCCCGACGACGACTGGGCCGGCTGGTCGCCGACCTGGATGCTCGGCCGGCGCATTACCGGCAAGCGCCTCGGCATCGTCGGCATGGGGCGGATCGGCCAGGCCGTGGCGCGGCGCGCCGCTGCCTTCGGGCTGTCGATCCACTACCATAATCGCCGCCGGGTCGACGCTCGCACCGAGGAGAAGCTCGACGCGACCTATTGGGATTCGCTCGACCAGATGCTGGCCCGGATGGACATCGTCTCGGTCAACTGCCCGCATACGCCGGCGACCTACCACCTGCTCTCGGCGCGCCGCCTCAAGCTGATGAAGCCCGACGCCATCCTGGTGAACACGGCGCGGGGCGAGGTCGTCGACGAGACCGCGCTCGCCCGCATGCTGGAAGCCGGGGAACTCGCCGGCGCCGGCCTCGACGTGTTCGAGAGCGAGCCGGCGGTCAATCCGCGCCTGCTCAAGCTCGCGCGCCAGCACAAGGTGGTGGTCCTCCCGCATATGGGTTCGGCCACGCATGAGGGCCGCGCCGACATGGGCGAGAAGGTCATCGTCAACATCAAGACCTTCATGGACGGACACAAGCCGCCGGATCGCGTGCTGCCCAGCATGCTCTGACGGGCCAACCGCTCAGGCGGCGCGCAGCTCCGCAAGCCGCGCCGCCTCGCCAGGCCATTCCCGATAGTCGTCGATCACGGCCGCAGCGCCGGCCGCCAGCAGGCGCTCGCGCGTACGGGGCTTGTCATGGGCGGTGCCGGTGAAGCCGGCCACCTGCATGCCGGCAGCCTTCGCGGCCTGCACGCCGGGCACGGAATCCTCCAGCACCAGGCAGTTCTCCGGCTCGGCACCCATCTGCGCGGCGGCGAAGAGGAAGACATCCGGCGCCGGCTTGCCGCGGGCAACCTGCGAAGCCGAGAAGACATGCGGATCGAACAGGTCGATCAGTCCGGCCAGGCCCAGATTGCGCCGCAGCGGCTCGAGGCTCGTCGAGGACGCGACGCAACGGCGCCCGGCCAGTTCGCGCAGCGCCTCATGCACCCCTGGCAGAGCCCGCAACTCGCGCTCCAGCCGGGCTGCGACGCCGTCCTCGATCCGGCTTTCGAAATCGGAAGGCAGCGGTCGACCGAGCGCGGCCTCGATCACCTTGAAGCCGTCGACGAGCGGGATGCCGATCAGGTTCGTATTGTAGTCGTCGAGCGTCCACTGCGTCAGCCCGATCTCGTGACAGAGAACGAGGCTGACCTCGCTATAGAGCGTTTCGCTATCGATCAGCGTGCCGTCGCAATCATAGATGACGAGATCGAACGGCACGCGCGCCTCCCGAGCCGAAGCGGGGTGGCTCAGCTCGCCCGGGCGGCGTCGAACTGACCGGTCTTGCGGAAACGCCAGAGATAGGACGAGACGATGGCCTCGACCGTGGTCGGGGCGAGCCCGAGCCCGGCGAAGTCCCGCCCCTCAGCGGCCGCAGCCGGCGAGATGATATTGTCGCTCTCGAGCAGCGTGACCTGGTCGCGGGTCATCACCAGCTCGTCCGGGATCAGGCCGAGCGTCAACGTGTCGGCGACCTGCAGCACGCTTCCCACGATCCGCGCCAGCGGGAACGGCAGCGGCGCCAGCAGGCGCTTGCGCCCGGTCACGCGGCAGACCTCCTCCATGATCTGGCGCAGGCTCAGAACCTCCGGACCGCCAAGTTCGTAGACGCGCCCGCCCGCCATCGTGCCGTCGACCGCGCGCGCCGCCACCTCGGCGACATCACCGACGAAGGCCGGCTGGAACTTGGTCGCCCCGCCGCCGACCAGCGGCAGGACCGGGAGCATGCGAGCCATCGAGGCGAAGCGGTTGAAGAAAGTATCCTCGGGCCCGAACATCACCGAGGGGCGCAGCACGATCGCATCCGGCACGGAAGCGAACGCCGCAGCTTCGCCCTCAGCCTTGCTGCGGGCATAGGAAGAGCGCGATTCGGCATCGGTGCCCAGCGCCGAGACATGGACGAGCCGGGTGATCCCCGCAGCGGCACAGGCCTGGGCCACGGCGCGGGCGCCGTTGGCCTGCACGGCCGAGAAGCTCTGGCGGCCCTGCTCCTGCATGATGCCGACGAGATTGACGACGGCGTCGGCGCCCTGGACCGCGGCCGCCACCGAAGCCGGATAGCGCAGATTGGCCTGTACGGCATGGATCTGGCCGACGGTGCCCAGCGGCTGCAGGAAGCCCGCGAGGTCCGGCCGGCGCACCGCGACGCGCACGCGGTAGCCGCGCTTGACGAGCGCCCGCACTACATGGCGGCCGACGAAGCCGGAGCCGCCGAAGACCGTCACGAGTTGCTGGGCCGGGGCTTGAGAGGCCATCGCGAAAGCTCCGTTTAGAATGCTTCTGCCCTCCTAGATCATGTCTCGCCAAAGTGGAAATGCCTTTTGCGGCGAACGCACCCCTGCCGGCGGCTTGCGGCGTTTCGCCCTAGGCCGGCAGCTCCCACCCCGCACGAAGCCGCGCCATCGCTGCTTTTTCCCGCCTTCGCGCGCCGCGCCGAAGCGGTTTCCACAGCCCACCGGCAGGCGAATGCAATTCATTTCCGCAAGCCCGTTGACAGGACGACTCGCCCCCCGTAAACGAACCGCCGTTGCCCAGGTGGCGGAATTGGTAGACGCACCAGCTTCAGGTGCTGGCGCTCGCAAGGGCGTGGAGGTTCGAGTCCTCTCCTGGGCACCACATTTACCTTCGTCGGCATTCGCCGATGACAGAAAAGGCCTCCGAGACCTAGCGTTTCGGGGGCCTTTCTCGTTGCCTGCCATCGCCTGCCTTCGTTGACAGCCGCCGAATTTGTTGGCCTGTTCGCCCGCATAGGCCAACAGGCCCAAATTCAGGCCAACACCATGCCCCTGACCGACATTACGATAAGGAATGCCAAGCCCGGCGATCGCACCGTAAAGCTCTCCGATGGAGGCGGCCTTCAGCTCTGGATTGAGCCAAAAGGCGGGAAGCTCTGGCGGCTAGCGTACCGATTCGGCGGCAAGCAGAAGAAACTTTCCATCGGCCCCTACCCTGCGATCGATCTTCGTGCAGCCCGCGCCAGACGCGAAGAGGCTAAGAAGCTGCTCCGCGATGGCAAAGACCCCGGCGCAGAGAAGAGGCTGGAGAAGCTGACCGGCAAGGCCAATAGGGACAACACTTTTGAGGCCATCGCCGCCGAAGTGGCCGCCAGGAAGAAGCTGGCCGGCAAGGCCCAGGCCACGCTCGATAAATTCCACTGGTTCCTCGACTTGGCAAAGCCCGTCCTGGGCAGGCGGCCGATAACCGAAATCAGCGCCGCCGAAATCCTCGTGGTGCTCCGCAAGATCGAAGCACGCGGGCATCTCGAGACTGCGCGGCGCATGCGATCTATCATTGGGCAGGTGTTCCGCTTCGCGATTGCTACCCAGCGCGCGAAGGATGATCCGACCTTGGCGCTCCGCGGCGCCCTGATGGCGCCTGTTGTGAAAAGCCATGCGGCCGTCACTGAGGCGAAGGCTTTCGGCGCCTTGCTTCGGGCAATCGACGAATACGATGGTACACCGCTCACTCGGCACGCGCTCTGCCTGATGGCCCTCCTCTTCCCGAGGCCCGGCGAACTGCGCCTAGCAGAATGGCGAGAGTTCGATACCGAGGAAGCCGTTTGGACCATCCCGGCCGGACGGATGAAGATGCGCAAGCCGCATGCTGTGCCCCTGCCCAAGCAAGCCCTGTCCATCTTGGAGGAGCTGCGATTGATATCCGGCGACGGAGAGTTGGTTTTCCCCTCCGTTCGATCGGTCAAGCGGGCAATGTCCGAGAACACGTTGAACGCGGCACTACGCCGTCTCGGCTACACCAGCTCTGACGCAACCTCGCACGGCTTTCGCGCTAGTGCCTCAACGCTCCTGAACGAATCCGGCAAGTGGTCGCCCGATGCTATCGAGCGGGCGCTGGCCCATCAGGAGGTCGATGCCGTCCGTCGCGCCTATGCCCGCGGCGCTCATTGGAAAGAGCGCGTGGAGATGGCGGCGTGGTGGGCGAACTATCTCGATCGCCTGCGCTCCGGCGCCAAGGTCATTCCGATGAAGCCAGCGAGCGCCGGCTAATCGACCGAGTAGAGGGCCGACGTGAAGATTCCTAACCTCAGAGCGACATTCAAGAGCCTCCCAAGCGAAGGTACCGCTGTGGCATGGCAGCAGATTGCTAATCCGCCGGAAAGGATCGAACAGCCTGGCGTCACGGCCGTGGCAGGGAAGGCGCGCGCCAACCGCATGCTCGCGAACCTCGGTAAGCTCCAAGGTGAGTTACAGGCTGCATTTGACGCGCAGGTTGGAGAAATAGCTCCGCGTGATCGGAGCCGCTTCATCATAGCTCAAATGGCAATCGCGAATTATCTACAGGGTGAAAATCTCCCGGCGCGGCTCTGCCGCGAAATAGCAGAATTGGCCTATGCTCTTGATGACCTCGACAACGGCCTCACGCCCCCGCTTCTGAAGGAAGCAACAGTGCGCGAGACCGGGGGGAATAAGACGGACGTTGGTGAAATCTGGCGAGCGCGGGCATATATCGCCGTCGCAGCGGGTGCCTTGATTGCGGCGGGGTTCGGCAAAGGAACCACTTACAAACGGATCGCCAAACAAATCTCAAGCGTTGCTCATCACCTCACAGACGGAACCAATATTCCGCGCGTTATCGAACGTTGGGTGGCTGTCTTTGCGGAGGGTCGATGCCCGAACGAGCCGGCTCAAGTTTGTTTCCAAACCGGTCAAAATCTCATTGCCCGTTTCAGATCCGAAAGACCAGACTCGAATGAGATAGAGGTTGCAGATCGGATTTTGAAGTTGGCATCTGATCTTGCGGGGGGGTCCGCTTATCCAACGGGCTATGAAGAATCCGGAGACCGGTAAGCGCGTAGCCCTTTCACCTTTAATGGCCCAATTAAAGGTGAAAAATATCTTTTAAGCCCCAGTTTTTATGGCCGAAGAACTCGGCTTTCAATCGCCCTTGCCCGTTTGTGTTCCCCAGAATGCGGGCGATTGAGGACGAACGATGGACACTGCATTCATCCCACCCGTCGATCCGCTGATCCCCTTTCTCAAGGGCATCGCGCTGGCGGGGCTAAAACCTACCAAAGGCTACGCCGAACTCGCCGCCGGCCGTCTCAAGGCGGTTCGCAACGGCCGCCGGACCTTCATCCGGGCATCTGAGATCGAGCGCTATATCCGCTCGCTCGAAGGCGTCTCCGAGAAGGAGGCCGTCAACGATGCAGGCTGAAATCAGAAACCCCGGAGCGCCTGGCGGGGCGCTCACGGGATCCGAAGTAGTGCTTGGCTGGGGAGCTAGCAATTCGGACCTTAACGCACAGCGACTTGCTCTCAACGCCATTCTGCGTCGCGTCGCTGTCTCCGAGCCTCTTGCGCTCGCAATCGGCGCCCATGCCGGCCTCATTCGGGAGAGCCGCTGATGGTCACGCCCGGCCTATTCGTCGGAGGTGTCATGCTGACACTCCCCCACCTTCAGCGCGCCCTCGGCGGCGAGATAACCGGCGGCCAGCTTGTCGCGCCGGGGCCGGGCCATAGTCCTGCAGACAGGTCGATGGCGGTCAAGATCGCGCCGGACCATCCTGGCGGCTTCGTGGTGCACAGCCACGCCGGCGACGATCCGATGGCCTGCCGGGACTATGTGAAGACTCGCGCTGGCATCGACGACAGGTCGATGCCTCGCATCATGAGCAACCCGCGCGTACGCCAAGCCGCCCCCGTTCGGGATTACGCCGAGCAGAACAAGCAGCGCGCCATCGCGATCTGGAATGAATCGGTCGATCCGCGCGGCACGCTCGCCGAGGTCTACCTCCGGTCGCGCGGCCTCGAACTGGCTGACGAGATGGCGATGGCCGTGATCCGGTTTCATCCGTCCTGCCCGTTCGGCAAGAACACCCGCCACCCCTGCATGGTCGTGGCATTCCATAGCATCGATACCGGCGAGCTCGTTGCCATCCATCGCACCGCGCTGACAGCTGACGGCTCCAAGATCGATCGGAAGATGATGGGCCCCGTCGGCAGCGCTGCGATCAAGCTTGAAAGCATCGAAGGCTCCAGCAGGACGATCGTGATCGGGGAAGGCATCGAGACGTGCCTGTCAGCGCGCGCGGCCGGGATCTCGCCGGTCTGGGCGACGGGATCGGCCGACGCGATCAAGGACTTCCCCGTCATGCCGGACATCGAGGCCATCGGTGTTCTGGGAGAGATGGATGAGAGCGGCGCCAGTCAAAGGGCGACGCAGGCCGTCGGCGACCGGTGGCATGCGGCTGGCCGCGAAGTTCATGTGTTCCTTCCCACGGCCGGCAAGGACATCAACGACGCGTTGCAGGCCAATGGCAGCGATGCGGCGGTCAAGCTTGGAGTGTTCCATCCGACACCGGAGCCGGACGCCCCCGACGCAGAGCCGGCCAGCGCCGACGGCCCGATTCCGCTCTTCCCGCCCTTGCCCGAAGCCGAGCGCTTTCCGATCGAGTCGCTGGGACCGGTCCTGTCTAGCGCTGCCGCTGCCATCGCGAGCAAGGTCCAGGTGCCCGAGGCGATCGCCGCGCAATCCGTGCTCGCCGTCGCCGCGCTCGTATCGCAGGCGCATGCCGATGTGATGATGCCCTACGGCCAGACACGGCCCTTGTCGCTCGACGTCGTGACGATAGCGCCATCCGGAGGCAGGAAGACATCGGCCGATAGCGAAGCCCTCGGGCCAGTCCGCAAGCGTGAAAAGGCGCTGAAGGAAGTGCAGGAGCACGAGCATCGCCTGTGGTCGATCGACTTTGCCGCCTGGAGTGCGGAGAAGAAGAAGATCGAGGGCAACCGGAAACTGCAACACGACGAGAGGCGGAGGGCTTTGGTCGCGCTCGGTCCCGAGCCGGAGCGCCCGCTCTCCCCGTTCCTGACCGTACCCGAACCGACGATCGAGGGGCTGGTGAAGGCGTGGGTCAATGCACCGGCGGCGCTTGGCATCTTTACCGCCGAGGGTGGCATGTTCATCGGCGGGCACGGCATGTCGCCGGACAACCGGCTAAGAACCGCTGCCGGCTATTCGGAAATGTGGGACGGGCAGCCAATCAAGCGCATTCGCGCGCTCGACGGCGTCACGATCCTCCACGGCCGCCGGCTTTCCATGCACCTGATGGTGCAGCCTGACGCAGCGGCGCAATTCCTCGCCGATCCGCTCTTGCGCGATCAGGGCCTCTTGTCGCGCGTGCTGGTGGCCGCGCCCGAGAGCATCGCCGGCACTCGTTTCTATCGCGATGTGGAGCCCGAGGATAACGACGCGATCCACTCCTACGGCGCGCGCATCCTCTCGATCCTCGAAGCGCCGTGGCCGCTGGCCGAAGGCAGCAGAAACGAGCTCGAGCCGCGTGTGCTCACCATCACCGAGGCCGCCACTATAGCGTGGAAGGCCTTCTATAATCACATCGAAGGGCAGTGCGGGGCTGGCGGCGAGCTTCATCCTGTGGAGGACTTTGCGGCCAAGATCGCCGAGCATGCGGCGCGCATCGCAGGCGTGCTTACGATCGTGGACCACGTCCGGGCGACCGAGATTGGCTCCGACGCCATGTGCGCAGCCCTGAAGCTGGCCGACTGGTATGTGTACGAGGCCCTACGCCTTCAGCGGGCCGCTCGCACCGATCGGCGCCTTATCCGCGCCCAGCAGCTTCTGGACTGGATGCGCGAGCGCGGCGAGGAAGAGTTCAGCGTCCGCGACATTGGCAAGCTCGCCCCGCCAGCCTTCCGCATCAAGGCCGCGGCAGACGAAGCCCTCGCCATCCTCGCCTCGCATGGCTGGATCGAGGAGGTGTCGGCCCGTCCTCGCCGCGTGCGGCTGGTCCAGGAGGCCAGCGCGTGAGCTACAGGCGGTTTCAGCTTCCAGACACAAACGCCGCAAACGCCGCACTGCCGCAGGGTGTGAAACCGGAAACGCGCACCCCGCCATCTGGGGGAAGTGCCGCGAACGCCGCAACTGCCGCAGCACCCAAAGCCAAATCCTATCTTGTTTCGGTCAGTGACGTGGTCCTGACGTTTGAGCGCGATGTGGCTCGGCTGACCGAGTTGGGGAAGTCCAGGGCCGAGGCCGAGGACGCCGCCTACCACGCCTGTCTCATGCACTGGCAATACCGCAATCCAGTTAGTTTTTCCTCCGCCCCCCTGCGGCAGTGCGGCAGTTGCGGCAGTTGCGGCGGCCCCGAACGGGCGGGAGACATCCTGCTCGCCATCGGCATCGCGCCCGATCAGGTCTGGCTGCACGACGGCTGCTGGTCCGCCTGGCACGCTGACCGTGTCGCGCAGGCCGAAGCCTCCCTCGCAGCCATCGGGATACACAGGAGGACGCAATCATGAACCGCAAGCATCGCCGTGCCGGGCAGGCCAAGACCGGCACCAGGAGCCGCGCGGCTACCCGGAGCACATGATGGCCGAGGCGCAGATGCCTCTCGGACATGCCCGCATCGGAAGCCGCTTGCGCGCTTATTACTCCGCGAACCTCAGCTCAGGAAATAATAAGCCCGCCGCTTGGGAAGCGACGGGCCTCTGACTTCTGTCAGGACTTGGCGGTTCCGGCCATCGCCGGGAAACTGGCTTTGCCCTCCTGTCGGTGCGGCCGGTACATCGGCGGCAACGCATCCAACCGGAGAGCAGGCAGGCATCGTCTCCGACGCCGCGTCCTCAACAGGTAGGTGGTCCGAAAGTTCCTTCAAGGGGCATAGCCCCGTGGAAGCGTTTAAAAGGCCGCCGATGGGCGCAAAAAATTTTGCCCTTCGGATAGCCAAAATCGCGAAATGCCAAACCTGGGCCTCCTGTGGCCCGGCGCGGCGTCTGTTCAAACCGCGAACGAACGCTGAATGAACCGGAACGGTTGTGCAATGCGTCTCTAGCCTAGGCACAGCGTTCCGCCTGATAAGGGATGATAAGGGCCACCGCAGGGCGCGGACTGGACGAGTGCAGCGTAAGCGGATTCAAACTGTTCCGGAAGAAGAGGGGAGTAGCGAGATGGGCGACGTAACGATTTGGCAGTGGCTGGTCACACTGACCATGATTGGCTGCACAATCTGGTTCTTGGTGTCGACTGCGAAGCTCCTGTCAGCGGCTGGCTTATCGGCGGCCTGGGTGGTGCTCGTCATCGTCCTTCCTTTCTTCGGGACAGCTATCGTCCAGAGCATGATCGCCAAGCGGCTATCTTAAGCCCATCGCCAAGCCTCTTTGCCTCTCGGACATGCCGGCGTCGCTTGCCGCTTGGCGTTGTGTGGGCTGAATAGCAAAACTATGGTCCCCCGCAGTTTTGCTCTGATCACCACCGCGCCCATCGAGCTGCTGGAGCAGTTCCCCGGCGCGGCGAACCGCGCAGGCTCGGATGCGGGTCGCCATCCGCATCAGCCCTACAGACCAGGGGTGCAATTTCGCGCCGCGTTGTGACCAAAACTTCTCCATGTCTCTGCTGGCACTCGCGCTATCAGCCATCACCTACCGTTGTCGCTGGGTTTTCGCGCCTTCCTGGGGAGAAACAATGAGGCGCTCAGCCCGTGCCGCGCATCGACGCCGTATCTTCTCCACTGTCGCTGCCATGCTGGCCAGGCTGCGCTGCTCGAGCGCCATTGCTGTCGCGTGGGCGCGGTCATAGGTCGTCCAGTGCATCCCCTTCGGCTTGGGCGGGAATGACAGCGTGAGGTTGGGCGAACCGCCCAGGCGCTCCCGTATGCGCTGCGCTCGCCGCACCGATAGATAGCGCTTGTCCTCGTTCTGCGATGGATAGGCGATGCGCTTGCAGGACCGACAGGTGAAAGCCGGGCCGCCGGCACGGGGCGAGCCGTAGATCTTCGCCGCGAGCCGGCTGCATCGAGGACAGCGGAACCATGGACGGGCGCCACCGAGATGAACGGGCGTTTCCTCGATCACGATCCACTGCCGATGGCCCGCGATATTGATGACGCCTTCCCCCTCTCCGGCGAGGAAGGACAGGAGGCCACGCCGGCTGCCGTTGACGATTTCCCGCACCCAGGACAGCTTGCCGGGCCGCAGCATGCCCTCCCGTTTCAGCCACCTGATATCGAGTTCGAAGAAACTGGCGGGCGTCGGCTTCCCGCCTCCCCACGGCCTACCCATGGCGCCGCTGCTCAGCCTGGAGCTCGCGGACGCGTCCGGCGATGGGCGCCCAGGTCGTGAAATCATTCAGCGCGTGGCCGAACTCGACGTCCTTGCCCCGCTGGTAGTGAGCCAAGAAGGCCGGCACCCAGGCATTGCCATCCTTCGGAAGGGTGATGCCGGCATGGGCGCAGAACGACAGGAGCCCGTCCTGCGAGCGATCCATCAGGAGATCGACAAAGAGGCCGCAGAGGAGGTCCTCCTGCTCGGACCCCGCCGTCTTTGCCTTGGTCCTGCCGCTGGCAGCCTTCGCGCATCTGCCGGCGCCTGCCGCCCTGGCCGCCCCTACATCAGGTCGCATCCGAGCCTCCGAATTTCCGAAATCAATTGGCAAATCTGCAATCAATCAGATCATTTGGCTCGCCAAATTATGCAATATCGCCATTGAAAATAACACCCGGCAATGGGCGCCGCCGGTTTAGGGAGGAATGCCCAGCTGAGCGCCCAGCTCGGCCTACTGCTGCGCGCGCGTTGATGGCTCGTGACGCTCACAACGTCAGCTTCCGGACCGAGATCGAAGGGGCAAAATCGACCCATCTCGGACTCTGCCCCATCGTCCTCCAGTGACCGCAACGAGTGACGAAGGAGACATCCGCCGGCGTTACTCGCCGTGCCTTTCCGCCCGCACGGCTCGCAGGAATGCCCCCAGAAGCGCACGAGCCGGAGACGTCGCTGTCCCCTCGAAATTGCGCCCCAGTTCACTCCCGGAACGGATCACCGCCGTGTAACGCGCGCAGGGAGTCTTCTGCCCACTGGAGTGCCACTCCAGATCGGGCAGCCTCCACTCGACAAGTGCGATCACGAGATCAAGCGATTTGGTCACGGACCGCGAACTGTTCCAGATGGTCATCCCCTCAAAATGCCAGTGACCGTCGCCTTTCGATGTGAAGCCTAGGGCGCGCAGGGTGTCCGCATCCAGTCTGGGGTCAGACCCAAACCCCCGCTCGACCTCGTCAATGAGTATTTCCGAGATCATGCTGGATCTCCTGTACGGATGGGGCGTGCATTTGGGCTACGGATTGGGATCAGTGACCTCAGGGACAACGATCTCCCTGCGACATATGCGGCATTGGAGGCTCGCCGCCACAACCTCCCAGTCCCGCCCAGCGCCCAGCAATCGCCTGCGACATTTGGGGCAGTGCCGTTCATCTCCGCTGCGAGCGAAATCGTATTCTGGACCGATATAGGCACAGATCATGTGGTGGATGACGCGATGACGCTCGACGTCGCCGCTCCTGCAGATGTCGCATTGATCGGGCAGTGGGGAGCTGGTCATCGCACCCGCGCTAGGCGATATTGAACAGCCACATCAGCCGTCGCGCGATGCTGTCCGTGAACTCGGAGTAATACATATGGACGCTCACAGTGGAGTTCAGCGTTGGTGGCTGCACTCCCGCATCGAAGCGGACGCGACCGATCTGGCCTGAATCCGGCTGCCGAAAGACCGACCCGCGACGCGCATCGAGCTGGTCCGAGATGGGAAGGACCTCGGTGAGGGTGGCTGCGTAACGGGTTCTCCCGAAGACGACGAAGACCCGCTGTCCGGGCTTGGGATCAATCATCCTGAAATCGGGAATGTACCAATCGACATAGATGTCCTTGGACAGATAGACCTCGGCGATCGCCGTTGCCGCTGCAATTGTTTCGCCCGCCTGGCGCGTCTGGTTCGAAATGATGCCGCTCACCGGCGACAGGATTATACCGTCGTTGAATTCCTTCCGGATCTTGGCGAACTGCCCGCGGACTTCCTCTCTCACGGCAGCCAGACGCACCAGCTGCGCCGTCGCCTCCTCGGCTTCCGCTTCCAGGGTCACGAGGTTCTGGACCGCCAGTGAGCGCTCCTTGAACACGTCGCTGCGATAGATCAGGCTGGCGGTCCCGAGGTCTGCGCTGCGCTCCAGACGCTGGAAGGCTTCCTCAGCCAACTGCGATCGCGCGCGGGCATGCTCGATGGCTGCATGCGAGACGCGTGCCTTGACCCGGAGTTCAATCTCGCGGCCCGTGATATCGGCGAGGGTCTGCAGAAGGCCTGAAGCAACGACTTCGATCTGGGGCGAAATCACCTCGGCGATCGGCGTGCCCTCCTGCACGACCGAGCCCGGCCCCACATCCATCCGCTTGATCTGGACAAGATAGGGCGGCGAAATGGCCGTGCGCGGCGCCGAGACCACGCCAGGACCGTCTAGGAAGACCAGCGGCAGGCCAAAACTGACAATGAAGAAGCCGAGAACACCGAAAACCAGGGCGGCGTAGATGAAACGGACAATCCGTCCCGCGCCCGCTCGGCGACTTTCGACTGGGTCTGGAACCCGGGTGTCGAGGCGTTCAATCTCGCGGTTCATGGCGATCGCTCCGTCAAAGATCGGGCGTCAGCAGGGCGCGCCGGACGCGTGGGGGCACGAAGTCGTCGTGGCGCGAGACAGAAAAGAGCAGTTCGCTCGTGAAGGCCCAGAAGCGAACCGCCTTCATCAGCAGGCCCTGGTAAATTGGAAAGACGGGGGCGATCAGCACATTGAACAGGCGCGGCTTGTGATTGAACAGCAGGCCGGCCAACGCGATATTGAACAGGTTGAGAGCCAGCAGCAGCAGGCTGACTCCGGCAAGGAACGTCAGCGTGGCCGGTCCGAAGAGCACGGCGCAATAGGCAAGATAGAAGGGCAAAGACAGTGTCGGGACCAGATCGAAGATCAGGAAGTCCAGACGCTGCAGCGTATCGGCCAGGCTTTCGGACCGGAAAGGCCAGGCTTCGCGGTACTGGATAAGGCGCACGCGCAGGGCATCCCTGTCCCAGCGCTGCCTTTGGCGGGCGAGCGAGATGAACGATTCCGGCGCCATTGTCGCGGCCCAAGCCTCGGGAACAAAGCCGATCCGGTATCCGAAGCGCCGCAGTCTCAGGGTGAACTCGATATCCTCACCGGGCCCGACATCAAGTCCACCACGGTAGAGAAAGATGTCGCGGCGATAGAGCGAGCAGGCACCGGAGGTGCACGAGATGCCCTCGAACTGACGGAGGAATGCCTTTCCGGCACTAATCGACATCAGGTATTCAAGAGCTTGAAGCTCGGTCCAGATCGATGCGCTCTCGTTCTTGACGCTGATGTTGCAGCTCACCGCGGCCATGCGTGGATCTGAGAACGCTGCCGTCATAAGGGCCAGCGCAGTGGGCGCGAAGACGGTGTCTGGGTCGACCGTCAGGATCAGGTCGCCGCGCGCGAAACGCGCTCCCGCATTCACGCCGGCGCTACGCCCACAGCGGTTCGTGTGATGGATTACGAGGTCGATCAGACCATCCGCGCGAGCCCGCTCTGCAATGGCGAGGGTTTCATCGACCGACCCGTCATCGATCACGATGATCTCGAAGGGCGGGTATGTCTGGGCGCGCAGCGACGCGATCGAATGGAGCAGACCATCAGCCCCGTTGAAGGCGGGCATCACGACGCTGACCCGCAGCGCTGGCGCAACGGAATGCGGCCGCTGTCGGCCCAACGTCAGCGCGGTCAGGGAAACCAGGGAAAAGGTATAGCGCGGCACCTCGAAGATAAGGACCGTGAACGCCAGCAGAACCCAATCCGAATACCAGAGTTGGAGAAGCACGTCGCCCATGCCGATTGCCTCCGTTCTCGACGACCATCTTCAATCCCGGCGCAAGCCCGGTCAATGTCAGGCAGTGCGCAAAAGTGGCATGGTCGCGATGTTCGTTACGAAGATGGGACCACCGACGTTCGAAGGCAGGCTCGACAATGAAGCCGAAGCCCGCCCTTCGACCAATCGAAGTCGCTGAAGCCGGAAGATTCCAGGGAGGTCCACTAGACCGTGAGCAGACGATATGCGTCACCGATCAAACGTCGGCACTCCACCCCTGGCTGTCCCAAACAACGTCAGCTCTCGAGCGCACTATCGAACGATAAAACTCAATTTCCGCTGAGGCCGATCAGCGTCGCGGGCTGGTTGTGGTTGCGGTCACGCGACCGCTGGAATCGCGGAATGTCGTCGTCCCCTGGCTGTCGGTCGAGGCGCGCCCCGTCGTCCTGCCATCTGGGCCGTAGAAGGTCTGGTTGCCTTGGCTGTCGGTCGTTGAGCGGCCTGTGACGCGCCCGGAACTGTCGCGGAAGGTCTGCTCCGACTGCTGCGCCCCTGCATCGCCCGCCAGAGCTGCGAGCGTCAGGCCGAAGATGATGGCGGTCGTCCTACTCATGGTCGCCTCCCAGTTCAGTCTGGTTACGGACGCCCGTGATCCGCTCTCGGCGCTACGGCGGGCCGGGCTTTTCCATTCCGGCCGGGAACCTTGGCTTCGCGTCGCGGTTGGCCAAAGGTCTCCTTTCGGTTTGAGCGAACTACCCCGCTTGCGTGCGCAGGCGGGGATTTTCTGATGTCAAAATATATTGCCTCCAGTCGAGATGCATAGATTCTCGCCCGTATCCAGGGCGGAGGAAGGAGCCATGCCATTCTCATCGTCGAGCGACCCCGTCGACCTGGCCCGCGCGCAAGCCGCGCTCGATGCTGCCTGGTCCGAAATACGATCGACCGTCCCCGATGCCGATGACGAGCAAGTGCGGACGAAGCTGGCCTACATCGTCGCGAGCTTGGTCGCCGTAGCTGAAGATGAGGACGATCTGACGCTACGGGCGATCGAGCGATTTCGACGCTCCCTCGTGGCATGAGCATTTTGCCGCGGCGGAACTCCGCTGCGGCTACCTCGTTTTGGCAGGGCTATTGTCGCGACGTGACCCGCGATGGTGGTGTTGGCCACCTGCCCAGATGGCTACCGCAGGGAGCCGGTACAGCCCCCCAGCCCTCGGCTCCCTTCTCCCGCCGATCGGGAAGCTGTAACCGCGAGCGTGGTGCGTTTGCATTTTTCCGCCCGCGTTTCATTCAACGCCAGATGCTCACAATTGTGACGTGCCGTCCTGGTTCGCGGCGACAAATTTCTTTGCTTCGCTCACGAACAATAGCCACGTCGGAACATCGCTGCTCGGCAGGCTATCAATGAATGGCCTAGCGCCAGTGACAGCGGGTATCGCCCCGTCGAGCGGGCGGTCGGGATCCAATCGCTTCGCTCGACACATGGCCCGCGCGATCCGAATGATCCGGGCATGCTCATGCGCATCGTCCATAATGAACCTTCCAGATTCGCCAATCCGCGGCGTCGTCCGAACGGTCAGGACATCAGAGTGCGATGAACTTTGACACGACCTGCGCCTTCACCGTCCCCGCTCTCGCCTGCAGAAGGATCGAACCGTCCTCCTGGCGGGGCAATGGCGGTGGAGCGACAGAGAACCAGTTAAACAATGCATTGATCAACTGCTTAGTGTCTGCCCATTGCAATCTTCGCCGGCGGTCGTAAGCGCAGGCTCACGGACGCAGCGATCTTGGCCGCTATGTTTGTCTCGAGATCGAAGCCGCTGCCCGCATTTTGGTCCGCTTCATAGATGCCCGACCAGATGATCGCGGTCGTTTGCCCATCCAGCAGGCGGCTTGTGATCCTGAGCTTGCCGTCGCCTGCACGGATCACGCCCTCCAGGATATGCCGCCGGCCAAGCTGGCGATCGATTTGTGCGGCGGACGCGGAAGATCCCAAGGCAGCTGAAGTCTGACTGCGAAAGATCGTCAGCTCTTCGTTCGGAACGAGCTGCGAGATGACATCGTCGGCAAGTCCTGCCGCGAAAACCTCGAATTCGGCATTCTCAGTGAGGTTGAAGAACGGCTTCACGACGAGTGACAGCCGTACCGGGCTCACTGGCGCAGCCGGGACCGGTCGGTTCGCCATCGCCAGGAAGGCCACCAACGAGCTGATCGCGAGCGCTGAAGTGGCGCCGACGAGCCAAGGGCGCCTCAACCGCGCGCCCATTTGCGGGCGGGATGGTTCGTCGGGCGCGGGATCGGATGGTGAAAGCGGCGCAGGGTCGATCTGATCGTTCAATTGCCAGCGGAAGCTGGGCACATAGCCCCCCTTGGCAATCTCGATCACAAGCGGGTCGGTACTGCCTTCGAGCAGGTAATACCGCTCCAATCCGCGCCTGAGCCGCCCCGCCTCAATGCGAACGACGGGATCGTTCGAAACGTCGAAATCTGCCCTCCGACCGAAGACTTCGACTGCGATCGCATAGGCCTTGATGCGGTCTGCCCGGCCAGCGAGTACTTCTTCAACCACAAAGGACAGAAACCGGCGCACCCGCTCGGGCACCTTAAAGTCGTCACTTGCTAAAATGCGACCCAGTTGGGCACGAATATCGTCTTCAGAGATCCCAGGAACAACGCAGGAAACTGAGCCACTGCTGGAACTCGTCGGCATCATCAATCACTCCGGCCGCGTGACCACGCACCATCTCGAACAGATGGAGAAATTAGTGCAACAGCGCGGTGACACGCAGAGCGCTAACCCGTCAGCCAAACTCTCGCCCCTGCTGTCCCTAAGGTCAATTGAGGGATCGCTGCGCCATGCCCAAAATCAGTGAAGGGCAAGGAGTGCATCGACCCGCCCTCACATATCGAGGTCGGCATCATGACCCGGATCGAGGAGCGCGGGCGCGCCCGTCTGAAACTGCGTTTTCCTGATTGGCGGGCCCGTTTTGATCTGGCCGCAAGCGAACCCTTTCTCGACGTTTGCGAGGCGTACGAATTGGCGTATGTGGGGCTGGATTACTGGACCAGGTCAGACGCACCGTTACGCGACGAGATGATTGCAGACTATCGAGACCTGATGGCCTCCCTGGAGTTGGAAGCCCAGATCTGGGGCAGCAGCTTGCGAGAGCAAGAGGGGAAGACACGCTAGAAAGGGTTAGCTGGGCACCCGCAACGCTCGGGGGCGGACGAGGCCCAGCCGTTCCGCGCAGGATACGAGTTCGGCTACAGAGCGGACCTGCATCTTCTCCATCATCTTTTGACGATGCGCCTTCACAGTGCGCTCCGTCGTCCCGAGTTCGAATGCGACCTGCTTGTTCATCTTGGCCCGTACGACGCGGTCAAAGACCTGCCGCTCGCGTGGAGTCAATTGATTCAGTCGAGCCATACCCGCGCGCGCCCAGACTTCCTGCTCCATGGTGAGCCGATGTCGTGCGATCGCCCGGTCGATCGCCTCGAGGAATTCTTGGGGCTCGACTGGCTTGGTAAGGAAGTCTTCGGCTCCCGCCTTGATCGCGTTGACGCACGCCCGAATGTCGCTGTGCTCGGCCAGGAAGATAACCGGCAGACCAAAGCCGGCCTTGCTCAAGCGATCTAGAATGTCGGATGGAGCTGTGTCGCGAGCTTGCCTGTCGATGACGATGCAGCCTGCATTCTTATCATCCGGCAGCTGCCTAAAAATCTCTTCGGCGCTGCCATAACTCCGGGTTTTATAGCCGCTGGCCCGGAGCATGTTGTCGTTTTCGGCCCGAGATGCAGCGTCGCCGTCGACGATATAGATGAGAGTAGGCATGTAATAGTAGGCTTCCATGCATCCCGCCTGTGCCGGCGGGTGTGGGAGCGCGAGCCCGCTCGGTGAAGCAATCAAAGCCGCAAATGGCGCGGAAGGAAGTAGGTTACAGTTTGCAACATGCGAGCATCGCTCGTAGGCGTGCGTTCTGAGCGAATTCCAAGACTGCCTCGGCCCCTCGCGCTAGGGTTTAGCGGACGGCCAGATGCGAGGCTTGGAAGTCCATCTGCGCGGCGGCAGCTTCTTGACCAAGCGCTCGCCTGAATATCTGATCGTCTGTGGACTGCCGCCGACGCTGTGAATGAAAGTCAGGTTCGTGCGGGTGTCCAGCTTGCCCGTGCAACCTTCGCGTCCGGGGTGGGCTTGGCGTCTGCTCTCATCGGCCGGCCTCTGCCGCTACCACGAAAACTTGAGGCCCACGCGGCCGTCATAGGCATGGGAGCGCCCATCGAGGCCGATCGAGTAACCGGCGGAGGCGTAGATCGCGGTGTTCCTCGTGATCTGCGCATCGATCCCGGCCTTGATCTCGCCCCAGGCTCCGCCAAGATCCGAGCGGAAGGGGATAAAGCCGGTCGCCGACGAGAACGAGGTCTTGGGGCTGCCCAGGAACTCGTTCCAGAGGCTCGCCTTCAGCCAGGCGGTCATCATGCGCGGTTTGGAAGTGGTTGTCCCCTCTTCGAGCGCCCAGCTTCTGGCGAGGCGAGCGCCGATCCGTCCGGCCAGCGACTCGACTTCCGAAAAGCGCACCAGAGCCGCCCCGTCATTGCCGGAGCCGTTGACCAGTGTCTGGTAGATGACCTGCGCTTGCGGCTCGATGAACCAGCCATTGCCAAGAGCGATCGGGTAGCCGCCTTCCAGTGAGGCCGCGAAACCGAAGCCTTCTCTGTTGAGCTTGATCAGGCGCCTGGAGTCGGCTTGCGCATCGAACCATGTGCCCTGGACGACACCATCTAGATACCAGCCAGAGGCGCCAAAATGCGTCCAGTAGGCGCCGATCGAATAGCCGTCGATGGTGTTGGTGCCGGCGTTGATGCCGTTAAAGTGCCGAACGTCGCCCTGAATGCGGCCGATGGCGCCATAGACGCCCGCGTGATCGCGGCTGCCGTCGCTATTGTAGGCGCGATAGAGATCGAGGCCGGCCTGCAAGCCATAAATATCGTAGTCGAAATTCGGACCGCCACCGAAAATTCCGCCCGGAGCGCCATTCTGGTTACCGTGGGTGCCGATGATCCGCGCCCAACCGACGGCGTTGGAGCTGCCGGCTGCGGCCGCGCTGACGGGCAGGCGCAGGGTCGTGGTGCAGCGAAAGTTCGTCTCGGGGTTCTTGCACCAGATGGTGCGTTCCTCGGTGACGGGCGGCGCCTCCAGCATGCCCTGTTCACCGACCCGCTCATGCAGGCTGTCGATCATCGTGCGTCCATAGATCAGCCCCATCGACGGAAGAGCCGAGTAGAGGGAGACCTCCCGGCGGTAGTTGGGGATCGGAGCCGGCGCCGGCGGCGTCGGGCCCGGCGTTGGAGTTGGCGGGTTTGGCGTAGGCGTGGGCGGAACGGGCGTCGGTTCCGGTGGAACGGGGCCCGGGTTCGGCGGAATGGGGGTCGGGGTCGGTGGAATTGGGCCCGGGTCAATGGGGCCCGGATCAATGGGGCCCGGGCCCGGGTCAATGGGGCCCATGAGGGTACTACGCAGATACCAGTTTTGGGGACCCGATGCGTCTGCGCTGCCGCGATACAGATAGTATTCGTAGGGGCCGGCAACCACAGGTTTGCCCAAGGAGAAGGCTCCCGAGCTGGTGGTGCCGCCGTTCTGCGCGTCGACCACGAGAATGCCGTTGCGGAGGGTCAGATCTCCGGCGCCAATCGTATTCGAGACCAGGAGTGAGGATGTCCCGCTGGCTTGCCCACCGAGGATGACAAGCCGATCGGACGGTGAACCGTCCGTCCCGAGAAATGTGTTCAACGCGATTGAGCCGGCTCTGCCGACATAATCCCTGACCGTCAGCGTCTTATAGCTTGCGAGTTGCGACAGGTCTCCCGTCGGGGGGCTGTAAATAATTTGGCTGTTATCGTTGGTGACTGATGTTGCCGTGGAGTTTCCCGTCATCGTCCAGACGGTGGCCTGACGAAGCGTGACGGCACTGGCGTTGCCGCTGGGTGTCGTGATGACGCCTTGTAACGTCGACCCTTGCGCGTCGAACGTGGTGGTGCCACCCCCGCCTGTCGCCAGCATGGTATTGTTGTTCGTGATCGCGATCGTGTTGACGAGCCCGATGTCCGCAATCGCCGCCTGCACCGAAAACGAGGCATCGCTCGCCTGGATCGCGGCGTTGCTGTAGCGCAACAGGTTCGTTCCGCCGCTGTCGAAGGCGAAGCCGACCCCGCCAGTGCCAGAGGCGGTCACATTGGTGCCGGTCATGGTGACGCTGCCGCCATTCTGGATCCGGCCACCGGCTCCGTTGATGACAATAACCACCCCGTCCGTCGTTTCGATGCGGCCACCACCAAAGGCATTCAAACCTGAGCTGCCGGCGCTTCCGCTGACGCTGATGTTGGTCTTCTGGGTGGTGATCACGCTTCCCGTGCTGATCGCCTGCAGCCCCTTCTCGCTGCCGCCCCCACTCGCGACCTTCACCGTGCCGTCGACGAGACGTATCCGGCCACCCGCCTCGGCGAGGGCGCCGATGTCGTTGTCGCTACCGCTGACGCTAACGTTGGTGTTCTGGGTGGAGATCACGCTTCCCGCCTTGAACGCCTGCAGCCCCTTCTCGCCGCCGCCCCCACCCGCGACATTCACCGTGCTGTCGACGAGATCTAACTGGCCACCCGCCTCGGCGAGGGCGCCGATGTCGCCGCCGCCGACATTGGTGGCAGAGATTGTAAGATTCCGAGCGTTGATCGTGCTGCCGCTGCCAGAAGTCACCAGACCCTTGTTTCCACCGCCACCTGAAATGGTGATACTGCTGCCCCCGGTCAGGCTGATGCTGCCGCCATTTTCTGCCCTGGCTCCGGTAATGCCGCCGGAACTGCCAGTGGAAACGTCCAGACCATCGGCATTGATTTGGCTTCCCACCCCAGCGGCCAGCAGCGCGGAAGGAATGCCACCAAATGCGTTGTTTATCGAGGAGCGGGGCGTGAACTCTATCAGCCCTCCGGACTGGGCCTGCACAAGACTTTGGCCGCCGCCCCTTGACCAGTTGATCGTGACGCCCCGGGCAATGATGGTGCCATTGTCCGCGCGTATCGCTACGGCTCCGCCACCGCCGTCGTTGCTCAGGGTGATACCGTTCGCCTCGATGCGTCCGCGCGTGCTGGCGGTGAGCCCCAGCCCACTCGCAACGATTGGTCCCAATGCGCCAACACTGGTGGAGCGAACCGTGCCATTCACGATGGTCAGTGAATTGGTGTTGGAATCGACGCCCGTACCATAGCCATGGGCCGTTACGGCCCCGTTGACCGTGACATTGGCGCTATTGGTCGCGGTGATCGCTGTCCCGTTGTTGACAGAGATATCTCCGTCGACCACGCAGGCAGGCAGACCATTCTGCAACACGCCATTGTTTGACGTGTTGGGGCGACAGGTGGGGGTCTGGGCGCTGGCAGGCGCTCCGAGCATGCCCGCCGCACATACCGTTGTGCCCAATAGTGACTGCGCCAGTCTTTTGAGCATCGGTCATCGCCTCGCTGAGCCGGACCGATCAATTCTTCAGACCGTTATGGTTAAGATTGCGTTAGCGCTGCCACGACAGGAGCACGGGGCCGATCACGCCTGTGCGCCGCTGCCACAGATCTTACGAAAACGCGTGCAACTGCATGCTCTGCTTTTATCGGCCTCGGCTTTTGCTCGCAGGCTGCAACCCAGAGTCTCCCTCGCAGCGCACACTTTGGCGGTGCTGCCATTGGCGCTGCGGTGGTGCGCTGATCGGTAGGATAGCGGGTGCTTTCCTGCCTCGGTCGCCGACCTGGGGTTGGTTTCGTGATTTTGCCGACTTCGGGGCTGTTAAAGTGGAGCTTGGCTGGGAATGACAAGGGATTGGCCGCCATTCGCATCGACGCGCGAGCGCCGGTCACCCATGGTCCCGGTTTATGAAAGTCCCGAACCCCAGTTCATAATCAACGACAACGCCCCCCGGACGGGCCGATAATCTACAACGACCCGGACGCGCCGAAGCCCATGACTAAGGCACGGCGGCTGGTGTGCTTCTTGTACCGTCGTGTTGGGATGCGCCCTGATAGCATTCATTGTTGCGGCCGAAGAACCGAAGCCTGGTCTAATGTTCATTACCGCCTTCGGCTTCGCGTTCGGCGGACTCGTCTTATCGTTCTCAGTACTGTTTCCGAATTTTTACCTTGGCCGCGAAAGGCGCGGCCGCGCTGTGAATTGATAGCGTGAACTTATTGCTGGCAGAAAGCATTTCGGCGATTTCTGATCTGAGATGTCGAGGCAGTAAGTCTGCAAACGGCTGCGGAGTGCACTTGTATCCATCGTCGTCGCCGGCATCCGCGCGAGGCGGGCAGCCGACACATTGACAGCGTTCAATGACGAGGCCGATTGACAGCAGGCGAGATGCGCGCAGGTATTCGAGGTTCAGCGGCAGGTATCTCAGGTTCAGCGGGGGGCCTCGGTGGGAGCAGCAGGGCAACCTGACGCAGGATCTCGCCGGTGCCGAGCACCGTCCATGCCGGGTCATTCTGGGCGTGGATCGCAAAGGCAAGCCGGGCACAGTCAATGTCGCGGGAATTTCGGAAACATGCCGGCCAGAGAATTTCGATATCGATTTGGCGTTGGCGGTCCTGCCAGTGCTGCATGATGAAGCGCATTAGGCCCATTCCAGTGCCTCCTTGTTGAGACTTTCAGCCAAAACCACTACCTATTACGATGTCAGTCGAATTCGCTCCTGACACCTGCGTGGGTGAAGGCAATTGCGGCAGTAACCGCGTGCTGGCGGCCGGACAATCACTGCTTTAGCACGAGAAGGCGCTGGGTTCGCCGATTACACTCGCCGTTTTACGCCCGCCTGATTTACGCTGTTACGGGAAGAAGCTTTTGCGCCACGCGGCCCATACGAACAAATAAATGTCGGCGTTCCCATACCATCTCAAAGGGGACGGGATTTTCGGCAATCGTAACGTCGATCGATTTCGTCGGGCTCATCGCCTCGTATCTCAGCAGCCATGCCGCTCCCACGAGTTCGGCAGTCACCGCACGGCGGGCATTTCGCGGCATACCATTGCATTTACCATTTCTTAACCATGGGGGCGCCCACTCGGACTCTGTCCAACGGGGCCTGGGGCCCGGAAAGGACCATGCCCATGCACGATCGCCAGCTTGAACAGACCGTCATGGATCAGCTTGTCGGCCAGCCCGTTGCTTATGTCGAGAGAGAGCTGATTCTGGCAACCCTGCGGGAAACGGGCGGGAACCGCACCCATGCCGCCAGCGTGCTCGGCATTGCGCTACGCACCTTGCGCAACAAGATCGGCTCATACGCCGCCGATGGCTACGATGTGCCCGAGCCGGCGCATCCGGCTCAGTGAGGGCCTGCACATGACCACATCCGATGCGATGGCGGCCAGCACTCTGGTCTCCTCGGCGACGATGGCCGGGTTGCTGCGCTGCCTCGTTCAAAAGGGCGTTCTGCAGGCCGCCGACATCAGAGAAATGTATGAGGTCGCCCTCCTGCTTCTGGAACAGCAACAGGCCGCTGCGCCGCATGCGCAGGCCAGCTTCTCCGCCGCGCGAGCCGTCATTGAACGGCAGCTTTCACCGAACTGATGGCCTTTACTGCAGCGGCCGACCTCGCTCACCTGATGAGCGGAATGATGACGATCGCGCCGACCACGATCACGATAGCTGTCCGGATCAAAAGGCCGTTGACTCGCGCCATCTCGGCCTCGGACGATTTTGATGTACTCATGTCGGAACTCACTGCCTACGCGTGATACTTCAGCGCGAGATTGATCAGCGCAATCTGCAATCCGCAGACGGTCCATTTTTAAGCGCCGGGCGTGGCCCAAAAAGCACTGGACGGCGCGGCGCTTCGCATTGTGCGCTGTCGACGCAGCGTCGCGCCTATCTTCCCCAAGGGAATGGCGTTAATTGGCATAGTCGCTGCACCCACCGTTGCTATACGCTGTTGCCTATGTCCCCCTGGTTCATGTGAGCGCTTGATGTCGGCCCAAGAACGCGGGCTTGCCCGTCTCATGCTTCGGTTCCCCGAGTTCCGCCAGGGCTTCGCGCGACTGCGGGGCGGAAGGTTTGGCGGCGTCTGCGAGGAGTACGACCTCGTCTGGGAGGTGATCGGCAGGTGGTCCCAGGCCGAACACTGCGCCTTGTTTTCCTTCAACGATTACTGCCTCCTTGCGGCCGCGATCGAGCGCGACGCCATCGCAATGGCGAAGGCCGTGCCGGATCCGGGCGCCATCGCCAAGGCGCCTGGGCCGGACTCAGCGCCCACATCATCCTCGGAGTTTCCACAGCCAGTGCCGCCGATATCTCCCTCTTGGTGAAGCGGCGGACCGCCAGCATCCGCTTCAGGATCGCCACGCGGGAGGATGAAGCCGGTCTCCGACGAGGCAGGCCTGAGACGGTTCACACGATCCCTGGCGCCCCGCCTCCGGTCCGGTGACCGGCAAACCAGCGAGCCAACTCTGTTGGGCTTACAAAAACAGCCCGGCGCAAGGCGCCGGGCTGCTCGCAGGTCAAAAGCTGTCGCTTCAGAACTTGTAGTTCACGCCGACGCGCACGAGCCCGGCACCGCCGCCGCCATTGCTGACTGCGGTATAGGTTCCGGCCGGGAGCACGCCGCCCGCCGCATTGTCGAAGGATCGGGCGCGCCGGCCCTCGCCGGTATCGACGTAGAGGCCTTCGATCTTGGCCGTCCAGTTGTTGGTGAAGGCGTATTCGACACCGCCGCCGACGGTCCAGCCGGCGTTGCTCGTCGTGTTGCCGGTCAGCGGGTTGGTGTTCAGGCCGCCATAGGCCAGACCGCCGGTGACGTAGACCAGGGTTCGGTCGAAGGCGTAGCCGATGCGAGCACGCACAGTGCCGAAATAGGCGCCGTCACCGCCGCCGCGGCCATCCCACCAGGAATAGCGGCCCCAGGCCACGCTACCGCCTGCATCGACATACTGGATGTCGGTCTCGAGGCCGTAGACGATCGCGCCGGACTGCCAGTTATAGCCGATCTGGGCGCCGCCGACGAACCTGCCGTCACCACCGCCAACACCGCTCAGGACGCCGGAAGAGGCGGCCGTCGGTCCGTTGACGCCGATCTCGCCCGAGTCAGCCCAGCCCACGCCGGCGTTGAGACCGACATAAAGACCAGCCCAGGTGAACAGGGGCGCGTAGACGGGAGCGGGAGGCGGGGCGTGGCGGCTGGGAAGATCGGCCGCGAAGGCCGAGGTTGCCAGGCAGGTTGCCAGCACAGCAGTGGAAACGAGGCCTAGACGCATAATACTCTCCTAGGGTGATTTCATTAGCCGATCCGTAGCGTACGATGTTTTCAGCTGCGAAGTTGAATGATTGGTGACGCTGGCTGATCGAGGGGCCAGAAAATCACTGAGAGTGGCATTTGGGTCACTGGGTTGATACCAATGGCCACTCCTTATCTCCGTGCAAATTTCAGTCTTCGCCGCCATCCGCTGAGACAGCTATCGGCTCCGCGAAAATCGTCGCAGCGGCCTTTCGCAAAAGGCCGCCGACGCCTCAACCCGCAACCGCCTGAAAGGCAGTCGGCATGGGGGGCAGTTCTTCATGACGAAAAGAGGGCAGTTCAGAATGTCGCTGGACACGGTCTGTTCCCGGAAGTGTTGCCCGGTTGATCCTCACGCGCAACAGCCGCCCGAGCGGAGCGGCTGTGTATGAAACCATATGCTGCCGGTCGCCTCGCTAATTGGCCCGACAGTTGCCCTCAGGCGCCTTACGGGCAGGGACCGGTGAAACGGCGACCGCTCGTGTCCTGGAAGATGCAGTTGTTCGGGGTCGTTGCCCGACCGACCACCGCGCCGGCCACGCCACCTGCAACGGCACCGATAGCGGCCCCCCGTCCGCCGCCCGCGATCCCTCCGATGAGCGCACCACCGCCAGCGCCAATGGCGGCGCCGCCAAGCGTGCGGTGCGACTGGGACTCAGGGTTGCAGCCTACGAGTAAAAGGCCGAGGCCGATAAAGCCGGCGACTGTGATCGAACGGATCATATTGGGGTCCTTGCTCAAGTCTGCGCGCGAATGCGAACGCATCAATCTAATAGGCCAAGACGTCGGGTGCGCCATCGCAGAGCGGCCGCGTCAGTCGGGAATTCCTGTGGATGCTCATCCGGTTCCCCCCGATAGCTGAAGCTGTGCGAAGAGCCCGCAACCCGCGGCGGATGGCGATACCCTGTTCGATCAAGGACGCCCGGATCTGGTTGACTGTCGCGGTCCGGCGCGAGACCAGCCGCGACCGGTGATAGGCCTGCAGGTCGAGTTCATCTTGTGTCTTCTCCCGCACCACCCGCAGGTTAGGACGCAGCGCGGCCTCCGCGATGGCCTCGGCGTCGTTCTAGTCGTTCTTCTGGCCCTTCGCGAAAGGTCTCCACATCATCGCGCCCGGCGGCGGCCTGTCGCCGGACGGCTGGCGATAGATCTCGTGCCGGCCCGGCTGCGCAGGTCAACAAGGCCGGCCAGGACGATCACGCCACTGCGACGATCGAAACCACACAAATCTGAGGGTGCGACAATCTGCCAACCCTGCGCCACAATTCATCGCCGTGCGCTGGCGTCCGAAAATGACAAAGTTGGCCTAACTGTTGGCCTTTTACCGAAGTGTAATTTCTAATTATCTTATGTTTCAATTACTTAATCTTTTAATTAGCAGCCTCTCCTGGGCACCACTCTTTCTCGCTTCGGCGTCAAAGAGTGGTGCAGTAACAAGGGTTTGGTTGACACCCGTTTTTACAGAACGGTTTCATGTCAGCGCCCATTTGATGCCGGCTCCTTTGCCAATTAAGGCCGGCCAGAACGTCTCAGCATCAAGCTTCGCAAAGCTCGCGGCGGAAGCGAGCGGCCAGCAGGTCGCGCTGCCGTTCGCGGTCGACAGCGGGCTGCACGGGCGATCCGCGCCCCGATTGCGGAAGCCAAGCCAGTCACTTCGAAACCAAAGCCTGCGATGACGAGGCATCCGCGACTCCATTCCGGCAGAGTCCCGAATCTCAGATACGTGGCCCCATAGCATCCTTGCTTGTGGCGCAGGTGAACGCACCATCACACGGGAGAGAAGACCCATGACCATCAAGCGTTCGATCCGCACACCGATCCAGAACCGCATCGTCGAAACGGGGAATCTCGTCTTTGTCGGTGGTGTCGTCGCCGACGACACCACACAGTCCATGGGCCCGCAGACCCAGAACATCCTCGGCAAGATCGAAGGCTATCTCGGCGAGGTCGGGCTCGATCGCAAGGCGATCGTCGCCGCGCAGATCTTCGTCACCGACCTCTCCCGGAAGAAGGAAATGGACGCCGCCTGGACCGGCTTCTTCGGTGACGAAATGCCGACCCGGGCGACCGTCGGCGTGGCCGATCTGGGTGGCGCCATGATCGAGGTCGTGGTCACTGCCGCGCGCTCCTGACGCGGCGCCTGTGGCGCTGATGCCGGATGAAATCAGACCGCCGGCCCATCAGGCCGCATCATGATTGCTGGTCACGAGATCCTCGACATA
This sequence comes from Bosea sp. NBC_00550, assembly GCF_026020075.1. Lineage (NCBI taxonomy): Bacteria > Pseudomonadati > Pseudomonadota > Alphaproteobacteria > Hyphomicrobiales > Alloboseaceae > Allobosea > Allobosea sp. NBC_00550. The sequence continues at coordinate 5,138,020 of NZ_CP102772.1, read as the reverse complement.
ACGGCGGCGGTTCTCGGCCGTATTCGGCAGGCCTCGAGCCTCAAGCCAAGCCAGGAAGGGCCCTGGCCGAATCGTGACGATCTGCAAGGCTCGCCCTCTGGCGAGCCAGACGTTCATCACGGCCTCCGCGTTACTGCGCCAGTCCTCATAGCGCGGCGGCATCTCGGAGCGATCATGGGCGAGTTCCCATAGCAGCGGGAAATCCTCTGGTTCGTACCAGGGCATCGCCACGGCATAGTCTGAGACTGTAGGTTTCATGTGAAAGCCGACCATCCGCGCGCGGCGCGGGAACCGAGGGTGCAAACCTTCCGATCAGGGTCAACCAACTCACCTTCATGACACCGCTGGACATGATAAATGTCAAGCAAAGGCGGCGTTGCAAACGATTTTCGGGGCCTTCCCGCTTTCAAGGTGACACCTGTCAGAACCGCGGCGCGCGCTTCTGGAAAAAGGCCTGAATGCCCTCCCTGAAATCCGCCGTTCCGGCATTGGCCGTGAAGGCGCGTTTCTCCAGATTCAGCTGTTCGTCGAAAGTGCCTTCCATGGCTGCCTGGACGAGAGCCTTGCTCGACTGGTTGGCACCGAAACTGCCCTGGCTCAGGCGCCCGGCAATAGCCAGCGCCGCCTCCGCCAGCTCGCTGTCGGGCACCACCCGGTTGACGAGGCCGAGATGCAGCGCGGTCTCTGCGTCCATCGCTTCGTTGAGCAGCACGAATTCGAGCGCGCGCCGGGGGCCGAGCAGCCGCGCCAGCGACCATGTCGTTCCGCCGTCCGGATTGGTTCCGAGCTTCGCATAGGCCGAGAGGAAGCTCGCGCCCTGCGCAGCAATGACAATGTCGCAGGCCAGCGCCAGACCGACGCCGCCGCCCGCTACCGGCCCCTGGACCGCCGCTATCACCGGTTGCGGCATGGCCTTGATCAGACGCATCAGCGCATGGAAGCGGTCTATGAGCAGGCCGGCGGTTGCGGGCGCGTTCGCGAGATCGGCGTGGAAACGGGAGAGATCGCCGCCTGCCACGAAGGAACGGCCGGCTCCGGCGAGGACGACCGCCTTGATGGTCGAATCCGCCGCGATGGGCGCGAAAGCGGCCAAGAGAGCGTCCGCCAGCGCCTCGTCCAGAACATTCAGCACCCTGGGCCGGTTCATGGTCACCGTCAGCACGGCGCCCTGCCTTTCGATCACGACCATCTCCTCGGAGATATTCTGCATAGTCCCGTCACTCTCCATGCAATGCCGCCGCCCACTCTGACTTGCCGGGACCATGAACTCCAGCAGAAGGGGTCTGCCTCCAACGCATCGATCAAGCCCCGATTTCTCTTGCGATCCGCCCTGGACCGGCGGATGACGGATCATCGTTCCCAGCTCACTTGACGAGGATCGCGGCGATGACGAGCCCCGCCGGCCAGGCACCCGAGGCTTCGACCGAAAACGAGGCCTTTCGCCCGCATACCTCGCATTGGGGCGTGTTCTCGGCGCGGATGAAGGACGGGCAGCTCGAAGTCCGCCCGCATGCCGGCGATCCCGACCCCAACGAGATCATCCAGAACTTCCCGGCGGCCCTGCGCCATCGCGCCCGCATCGCGCAGCCGATGGTGCGGCGCGGCTGGCTCGAAGACGGGCCGGGCCCGGACGACCGCCGCGGCCGCGACGAATACGTGCCGATGTCCTGGTCGGCGGTGCTCGACAGGCTGGCCGGCGAACTGCGGCGCGTGCGCGACGATCACGGCCCCGGCGCGATCTTCGGCGGCTCCTATGGCTGGGCCAGCGCCGGGCGCTTCCACCACGCCCAGAGCCAGATCCACCGCTTCCTCAACACCTCGACCGGCGGCTATGTGCGCTCGGTCAACAGCTACTCCTCGGGCGCCTCCTCCGTCCTCGTGCCGCATATCATCGGCGACTACGAGGATCTCGTGAAACGCAACGTCTCCTGGGAGCAGATCGCCGAGCACAGCGAGATCGTGCTCGCCTTCGGCGGGATGGCGCTGAAGAACAGCATGGTCGCCGGCGGCAGCATCAGCCGCCATGTCGAGCGCGGCGCAATGGAGCGTGCGCAGGAGCGCGGCTGCGAGTTCGTGCTGGTCAGCCCGCTGCGGAGCGACCTGCCTGCCGAGGCCGGCGCCGAGTGGGTGGCGAACGTGCCGGGCAGCGACACGGCCCTCATGCTCGCACTTGTCCACACGCTCGTCGTCAACGGGCTGCATGACCGCGCCTTCCTCGACCGCTACACGGCCGGCTGGCCGGTGTTCGAGCGCTACCTGCTCGGCGAGAGCGACGGGCAGCCCAAGGACGCGGCCTGGGCCGCGCCGATCACCGGGCTGCCGGCCGACGAGATCATGGCGCTGGCCAGGCGCCTGCACGGCAAGCGGGCCCTGATCGTCGTGGCGCACGCCCTGCAGCGCGCCGCGCATGGCGAGCAGCCGGTCTGGATGGGCATGGTTCTCGCGGCAGCGCTCGGCCAGATCGGCCTGCCCGGCGGCGGCTATGGCTATGGGCTCGGCGCCATCGCCTATTACGGGCGGCGTTACAACGCCGTGCCCATGCCGACGTTCTCGCAAGGCCGGAATCCGGTCAGCGACTACATCCCGGTCGCGCGCATTTCCGACATGCTGCTGAACCCGGGGACGACCTATCGCTACAACGGCCAGACCCGGACCTATCCCGAGATCAAGCTGGTCTACTGGGCCGGCGGCAACCCGTTCCACCACCATCAGGACCTGAACCGGCTGCGGCAGGCCTTCGCCCGGCTCGACACGCTCGTCGTCCACGAACTGGCCTGGACCGCGACGGCCCGCCACGCCGATGTCGTCCTGCCCTGCACGATGACGCTGGAGCGCGAGGATATCGGCGGCAACTCCAACGATCCGCTGCTCGTGCCGATGCATCCCGTCGTCGCGCCCTATGGCGAAGCGCGCGACGACTACGCGATCTTCGCCGGCCTCGCCGAGCGGCTGGGCACCGCCGACGCCTTCACCGAAGGGCGCGACGTCCGGCAGTGGCTCGAACATCTCTACGCTCCGACCCGCGAGGCTCTGGCAGCGAAAGGGCTGCCGGCGCCGAGCTTCGCCGAATTCTGGGCGAGCGAGGGCTACGAGCTGCCGCAGCAAACCGACGATGGCGGCAAGCTGCGCGCCTTCCGCGCGGACCCGGCCGCCTCGCCCTTGCCGACCCCGAGCGGCAAGCTGGAAATCTTCTCCGAGACCATCGCGAACTTCGGAGAGACGGACTGTCTCGGCCATCCGGCCTGGCTTGGCGCGACGAACGTTCCGGACACCGCCACCCCCTATGTGCTCGTCGCGAACCAGCCCCGCACGCGCCTGCACAGCCAGTTCGATTTCGGCGGCCATAGCAGCGATGCTAAGCATCGCGGCCGCGAGGTCGCGCATATGCACCCGGAGGACGCCGCCGCGCGAGGCATCGCCGACGGCGACATCATCCGCCTGTCGAACGAGCGCGGGGCGTGCCTCGCCGCTGTCCACGTCACCGACGGCATCCGCCGGGGCGTGATCCAGCTGCCGACCGGCGCCTGGTACGACCCCGTCGACCCGACCGAGGACAAGCCGCTCTGCGTCCACGGCAATCCGAACGTGCTGACGCGCGATATCGGCACCTCGGCGCTGGCGCAGGGTTGCACAGGGCAATTGACAACGGTCCAGGTCGAGCGCTTCGACGGCAACCTGCCGCCGATCCAGGCCTATGACCCGCCGGGTTCGTCCGTGTCGGAGGCCGCTGAGTAGGTGCTGGCGGCATGAGCGCCATCTGATCCGGCCCTCTGGAAGGCGGCGGCGGATCGCGCGATAGCTGCCCGCCGAACCTGCCTTCAGCCTGCCGCGCGAGACCGATGTCCCCGTCCTATATCGACACCTATTATCGCCGTACCCTTGCTTCGGGTGAAAGCTACCCGCCGGCTGACGGGCAGATCAAAGCAGATATCTGCATCGTCGGCGGTGGGTTGGCGGGTCTGACCGCGGCGCTGGAGCTGGCGCGGGCCGGGCGTTCCATCGTGCTGCTGGAAGCGGAACGTGTCGCCTGGGGGGCTTCGGGACGGAATGGCGGCTTCGTCAGCGCGGGATATGCGACGTCGCTCTCCGCCATCGAGCGCCAGGCAGGCCGTCAGCAGGCCGAGGAACTCTATCGCCTGACCATCGAGGGCGTCGACATCGTCCGGCGCAACATCGAAAGGCTCGGCATCGACGACGCCGCGCCTTCGCCGGGCATCATGCGGGCCCTACGCTATGACGGGGGCGCCGCGCTTCAGGCAGAGCGCGACGCTCAGGAGAGGCGCTTTGGCCGCAAGCTGCGCTATCTCTCGCGCGAGGAAACGCGCGAATTGCTGCGCTCGCCGAAATATCACGCCGCGCTTGCGGACGACGACGCCTTCCACTTCCATCCGCTCAACTATGCCCGCGCTCTCGCCCGCGAGATCGTGCGACTCGGCGGCGCGATCCACGAAGCATCGCCGGTCCTGTCCTGCGACCTCGCCGGGCCGGTGAAGCGCCTGCGCACGGCGCAGGCGACGATCGAGGCCGAGCAGGTGCTGTTCACCACGGGCGGCTACACGGGCGGACTGTTCGCCCCGCTGAAGCACGCCTACCTGCCGATCGCGACCTATGTGCTGCTCACGGAGGCGGCGCCGGAGCTGATCCGCGAGGCCATCCGCACCGGCGCCGGGGTGGGCGACGACCGGCGTGCGGGCGACTATTACCGGCTCGTCGAAGGCGGCAAACGCATACTCTGGGGCGGCCGGATCACGACACGCACGACAGAGCCGCGCGATGTCGCGGCGCTGCTGCGCCGCGAGATGGTCACGACCTATCCGCAGCTTTCGGGGCTGAAGGTCGAACTCGCCTGGTCGGGCCTGATGTCCTATGCGCGCCATCTGATGCCGCAGATCGGGCAGCATCGGCCGGGTGTCTGGTACTGCACGGCCTTCGGCGGCCATGGCATGAACACCACGGCGATCGGCGGGACCGTCATTGCCGAGGCGATCCGGGGCGACAGCGACCGGTTCAAGCTGTTTGCGCCCTTCGGCCTCGCCTGGAACGGCGGCCCGTTCGGCACGGCTGCCGTCCAGCTGACCTATTGGCGCTATCAGGCGGCCGATTTCCTGCGGGAGCGCCGGCAAGCTTCGCCGCGTCTGGATTGAGATAGTCGGTCGAATCGTAACGGCGCTCTTCAACAGTCGGGAAATAACTCCGCGCTAACGATGATTTGGCAGCGCTCCGTTCGCACGCCCGTATTGCGGCCGAAACGCGCTTCACAGTGCCCCGACGATGGAATGAATCATGAAGAGCCTGACGATACGCCGCCGTATCCTGCTCAGCTTCGCCGCAGTTCTCGCGGTGATGTCCGCTATCGCGGCGCTCTGCTATGTCTGGTTTCTGCAAACTGAACGCGAGGCGCTGGCCGTCGAGACCAAGACGGTCCCCGGCCTCTACTACAGCGCCCAGTTGACCACGGCATGGGCGGAGGCCGACGGCCTCAGCCATGAATTCCATCTTTCGGACACGGCGGCGGAAAGGAGCCGCGTGAGCGATGCCATCCTGGCGAGCAGGGAGCGGATGCGCTCGCTGTTGAAGTCGTACGAGCCCACCATCGACTCCGAGCAGGACCGCAAGAACCACACCGAGGCGCAGCGCCTGTTCGAGCAGTTCGTTCCGGTAGAGGACGCGATGATCGCGGCCGCAAAGCTTGCGGCCAGCAACGGGCAGGCGATCGACCAGAGCGCGACGGTGAAGAACGAGATCGAGCCGCGCGCCGCCCGGCTGCGCACCGCGCTCCGGACGATGATGGACTTCAACAAGACCGAGGCCGACGAATCGACCCGCAATATCGTCCGCATCGTCCGCGCCGCCGAGTTCGGGTTGATCGTCGCATTCATCGTCGCGCTCGGCCTTGCCCTGCTGTGCGGCTACCTGCTGTTCCGGGCGATCACCGTGCCGCTCGGCAAGCTGCTCGGAATGGTCGAGATGATGCGGCGCGGCGATTTCAGCGAACGGCTCGCGCTATCTCGCCGCGACGAGTTCAGCACTGTCGCCGATGGCGTCAACGCGATGGCCGACGATCTGGCCGGGCTGATCGGCCAGATCCAGAAGTCGAGCATCCAGGTCAACACCTCGATCACGGAAGTCGCGGCGACCTCGAAGGAACAGCAGGCGACTGCCAGCGAGATCGCCGCCACGACGACGGAGATCGGCGCTACCGCCAAGGAAATCTCGGCGACCTCGAACGAGCTGGTGCGCACGATGGACGAGGTCTCTGGCGTCGCCGAGCAGACCGCGACGCTGGCCGGCGGCGGGCAGGCCGGGCTGGCGCGGATGGAAACCACGATGCAGCAGGTCATGGATGCGGCGGGCGCGATCAACGCCAAGCTCGCGATCCTCAGCGAGAAGGCCGGCAACATCAACCAGGTCGTCACGACCATCACCAAGGTCGCCGACCAGACCAACCTGCTCTCGCTCAACGCCGCGATCGAGGCGGAGAAGGCCGGACAATATGGCCGCGGCTTCGCCGTGGTGGCGACCGAAATCCGCCGCCTCGCCGATCAGACGGCGGTCTCGACCTACGACATCGAGCAGATCGTCAAGGACATCCAGTCGGCCGTCGCGGCCGGCGTGATGGGCATGGACAAGTTCTCGGAGGAGGTGCGGCGCGGCATGCAGGACGTCCAGCAGGTCGGCGGCCAGCTTTCGGAAATTATCGAGCAGGTGCAGGGCCTCGTGCCGCGCTTCGAGGTCGCCAACGAGGGCATGCAGGCGCAGGCGACCGGCGCGGGGCAGATCAGCGAAGCGCTGGGGCAGCTCAGCGAGGCCGCCCAGCAGACCGTCGAATCCCTGCAGCAATCCACCCTCGCGATCGACGAGCTGAACCAGGTTTCGGGCGGGCTGCGCAGCAGCATCTCGCGCTTCAAGCTGCGAGCGTAGCGGAAACCGGAACGGGGCCGACAGATGCTGTTCCTGATGTTCCAGCTAGGGCAGGATCGCTATGTGCTCGATGCCGCGCAGGTCGAAATGGTGCTGCCGCTGCTCTCGGCAAAGCAGTTGCCGGCTGCTCCCGCCGGGGTCATCGGCGCGATCAGCTATCACGGCACGCCGGTGCCGCTGATCGACCTTTCCCTGCTGGCGCTCGGGCGCCCGGCCGCGCCGGTGCTGAGCACGCGAATCCTCCTGCTTCGCTATCCGACGGGCCCGGGAGAGCATAAGCTCCTCGGGCTGGTCGCGGAGCGGGCCATCGAGACGACCAAGCGCGACCCCGCGGATTTCGTCGCCTCCGGCGTCGAGGCTGGAACGCCTCCCTATCTCGGACCGGTCGCTGCCGACGAGACCGGGCTCATCCAATGGATCAAGCCGGAGGCTCTGCTGCCGCCGGAAATCCGCGACATCCTGTTCCGGCAACTGACGGCAGAGCCGTGATGGAGAACAGTGCAGCCACCGGCGATTTCGAGCAGATGCTGCGGGACATGATCGGCCTGAGCACCGAAACGGTCGGAGCTTCCGTCATTCGCCACGCGCTGACACGGCGCATGACCGCTTGCGGACTGCCCAGCCTCGACGCCTATCGGAGCTATCTGGCCGGGAACAAGAGCGAGCGCCAGGAGCTGATCGACACGGTCATCGTGCCGGAGACCTGGTTCTTCCGAGATCGCGAAGCCTTCGCCGCCATGGTCCGGCACGCACGCGAGACAAAGCTCACAGACCGCCCCATCAGGCTGCTGAGCCTGCCCTGCTCGACCGGGGAAGAGCCCTATTCCATGGCGATGGCGCTGTTCGATGCCGGCTTCGGGCCAACGGATTTCGCGATCGACGCCTTCGACGTCAGCAGCCGCAACCTCGCCCTGGCCGGGCGCGCGATCTATGGGAAGAACTCCTTCCGCGGCAGCGATCTGTCCTTCCGCGAGCGCTATTTCGAGGCGCTGGAAGGCGGCTTCCGGCCGCACGAGATCGTGCGACGCCCGGTCCGCTTCTCGCTCGGCAACGTGCTCGACCCCACCAGGCCAATGGAGCGCGAGGCCTACGACATCATCTTCTGCCGCAACCTGCTGATCTATTTCGATCGGGAGACGCAGGCATCCGCCCTCGCAGCGCTCCGGCAGGCCTTGTCTGGCAAAGGCCTGCTTCTGGTCGGGCCGGGCGAGTCGGGCCTGCCTTCCCTGCATGGTTTCACATCGGCAAGGCTGCCACGCGCCTTCGCCTTCACGAAGGAAGCGCCCACGCCGGGCGCCACGGCCAGATCGCGTTCGGAAGCGAACGCGCCCGCAATTCGCAAGCTGCCGGCATCGACCGCCTCGAGCGCTCCCCCCAAACCGAAGCCTCGCCCCTTCGCAAGCCGAGCGACCATGGCGCCGAGCGCTCCGGCTTCGTCACCGGAAAGCGAGGCCGCGGGTCTTGCCGCCATCGAGAGCGCGGCCAATGCCGGACGCCTCGCCGAAGCCCGTGCGGCGGCCGAGCGCCATATCGCGGCCTTCGGCCCGTCGGCCGAGGTCTTCTATCTGCTCGGCCTCGCGCAGGACGCGGACGATGCCGAAGAGGATGCGGCGGGCAACTACCGCAAGGCCCTCTACCTCGCGCCGGACCACCGCCAAGCGCTGGCGCATCTGCGGTTGCTGCTGCAGCGCCGGGGAGACGAGGCGGGAGCGCGGGCCTTGGCTGACCGGCTCGACCGGCTGACGAAGAGGAGCGGAGCCTGATGTCCGCCACAGCCGACGTGAACACACCGCACTCCACAAGCAGCCTCGACAACGGGGGCCAGCCCGGTCCGGAAACCGAGACGTCGCGGCCTGGCCGCAACGGTGCTTCGCACGCGCAGATCGCCCGTCGGCTGCTGGATCGACCGCTGCCGCCGGGCTATCGCGAGGAGTGGACGCGGCTCTTCGCCCGGCCCGCGAGCGAGGAGGTGGATCACGACGCGCTCACCAGTGTCCTCATCTTCCGGCTCGGGACGGAATGGCTCGGCCTGCCGGCCGCGAGCTGCCAGGAGATCGCGGAGCCGCGCCCGATCCATTCCCTGCCTCATCGCCGCAGCGGCGCGGTGCGCGGCATCGTCAATGTCCGCGGGGAGCTGCTCGTCTGCGTTTCGCTGTCCGAGCTCCTCGGCATCGACACCGAGGCGGCACCGCGGGCCGGCGAGCGGATCACCGCCTTCCGCCGACTCGTCGTGATCGGCACCGCGGGCGGGCGCTCGGCCTTCGAGGTCGATGAAGTCCACGGGCTGCATACCTTCGACCGGCACGGCCTGGGCGCCGTTCCCGCCACGATCGGCAGGGCCGCGGCCAGCGTTGTCACGAGCGTGCTCCCGTGGAACGATCGGGCGGTGGGCTGCCTCGACGAGACCCGGCTGACCGAGCTGATCGACCGGAGCATCGCATGAGCGGCGAGGACTTCAGCGAGCTCTCCATGCTCGAGCTGTTCCGCGCCGAGCTCTCCTCGCAATCGCAGGCGCTGACGACCGGACTGCTCGCGCTGGAACGGGACCCGGTCTCGGCAGCTCATCTCGAAGCCTGCATGCGGGCCGCCCACTCGCTCAAGGGCGCGGCGCGGATCATCGACCTGACGCCGGCGGTGCGGGTCGCCCACGAGATGGAAGAGTGCCTGGTCGCGGCGCAGCGCGGAACGTTGCGCCTGAACCACGCCCATATCGACGCGCTGTTCAAGGGCATCGACCTGCTGACGGCCCTGTCTTCCGAGCGCGGGCCGGGCGAGGCCGAGGCCGAGCGCCGTATCGATCGGCTCATGCATGCGCTTCAGCAGGCCTCCGCGACGGGCGACGCGAATAGCCTCGTGCGCAGCGACGCGGAGGCTGCTCCCGCCCGCATCGACCGGAAAGCCACGACTCCATCCTCCGGAGAGCCGGCGCCATTGCCGGGCGATGGGCCGGGCAGCCGGATGGTCAGGGTCACGGCCGAGAGCCTGAACCGCCTCCTAGGGCTCGCCGGCGAGTCCCTGATGGCGTCACGGCGCCTGCGGCCTTTCAACGACGGTCTGCTGCGGCTGCGGCGGGTGCATGCCGATCTCGTCCGGAGCGTCGATGCCCTGCAGGCCGCAATGCCGGCCGCGACCAGCGATCCCCGCGCCCTGCTGGCGCTGGATGCCGTGCAGCTCAAGCTGCAGGAAAGCCAGGCGATCCTGGGCCAGCGGCTCGACGAGCTGGATGCCGTCGACCGGCAGGCGACGGACCTTGCCAGCCGTCTCTACGACGAGACGCTGGCAAGCCGGATGCGGCCCTTCGAGGATGGCGTCAGCCATTTTTCCCGAACCGTCCGCGATATCGGGCGGGCGCTCGGCAAGAGGGTGCGGCTCGACATCGTCGGCGGCGCGACCAGCATCGATCGCGACATCCTCGAACAGCTCGACGCGCCGCTCGGCCACCTGCTGCGCAATGCGATCGATCATGGGCTCGAAGAACCGGAGGAACGCGAAACCGCCGGCAAGCCGGCCGAAGGGATCATCCGGATCGAGGCGCGCCATCACGCCGGGCTTCTGCAGATCATCGTCACGGACGATGGTCGCGGCATCAATCTGGACGCCTTGCGGCAAGCCACCGTCGATCGCGGCTTCACCACGGCCGAGGCGGTGCACGATCTCAGCGAGGCGGAGCTGCTCGAATTCCTCTTCCTGCCGGGCTTCTCGATGAAGTCGACGCTGAGCGATATTTCAGGGCGCGGCGTCGGGCTCGATGCCGTTCAGGCGATGGTCCGCCAGCTGCGCGGCCAGGTGGAGATCAGCTCGCAGCTGGGGAGCGGCACCCGCTTCCAGCTCCAGTTGCCGTTGACGCTCTCGGTAATCCGAGCGCTCCTCGTCGAGATCGACGGCGAACCCTATGCCCTTCCGCTCGCGGGCATCGCGCGAGCGCTGCGTTTGCCGCGGGAGCACATCGCTTCCCTCGAAGGCCGGCCGCATTTTCGTTTCGACGACCGGCAGGTCGGGCTCATCACCGCCCATGAGATTCTCGGCCGCGGCGAGCCGCAATCCGCCGAATCCGATCTTGCCGTGGTCGTCGTCGGCCAAGGGAGCGATACCTACGCGCTGGTAGTCGACCGTTTCCTCGGCGAGCACGAACTCGTGGTGCGCCCGCTGGACGCGCGCCTCGCCAAGGTCAAGGACGTCAGCGCCGCCGCCTTGCTGGAGGACGGCTCGCCCGTACTGATCCTCGATGTGGACGATTTGGTCCGCTCGATGGAGAAACTGGTCTCCAGCGGCCCCATCAAGACGCTGGAGCACCGTCCGGTTCGCGCGGGGCAGAAGCAGCGCAAGCGCATCCTCGTCGTCGACGACTCGCTCACCGTGCGCGAGCTGGAGAGGAAGCTGCTCGACCATCGCGGCTTCGAGGTCGAGATCGCCGTCGACGGCATGGATGGCTGGAATGCTGTCCGCACCGGTTCGTTCGACCTGGTCGTGACCGATATCGACATGCCGCGCATGGACGGCATCGAGCTGGTGACGCTGATCAAGAAGGACAGCGGGCTGCGCAAGACCCCGGTGATGATCGTCTCCTACAAGGACCGCGAGGAGGATCGGCGCCGCGGGCTCGATGCCGGTGCGGATTACTATTTGACCAAGAGCAGTTTCCACGACGAGACTCTGATTCACGCCGTCGAAGATCTTATCGGCGAACCATGAGGCTGCGCGACCAGATGAGAAGCTTCTCATGAGAGTCGGTCTGGTCAACGATCTGCCGATGGCCGTCGAAGTCCTGCGCCGGATCGTCACCTCGACGGCGGAGCACACGGTCGCCTGGATTGCGAGGGACGGCAGCGAAGCCGTGGAGACCTGCCGGCACGATCGCCCCGATCTGGTCCTGATGGACCTGAACATGCCGGTGATGGACGGCATCGAGGCCACGCGGCGCATCATGACCGAGACGCCCTGCCCCATCCTGCTCGTCACGGCCAGCGTCGATGCGAATGTATCCGGCGTCTACGAAGCGATGGGCTACGGCGCCCTCGATGCCGTCGACATCCCCTCGGTCGGCACCAATGGCATCGCTTCCGGCCAGGGCGACGCGCTGCTGGCGCGCATGACCGCCATCGCCCGCCTCTCCCGCGATCTGCCGCCGGCGCGCAGGGCCCGCATGCCGGCCAGGCGCTTCGGCTCGGCACAGCTTGTCGCCATCGGCGCTTCGGCCGGCGGCCCCACCGCCGTCGCGACATTGCTCGCGGGGCTGCCGCGCGGGTTTCCGGCGGCCATCATCCTGGTTCAGCATCTCGACGCCCAGTTCGTGCCGGGTTTCGCCAGCTGGCTGGAGCAGCAATGCGGACTCGCGGTTCGCCCTGCCCTGGAAGGCGATCGACCGGTGCCGGGAAGCGTGCTGATCGCGGCGAGTGCCGACCACCTCGTGCTCAAGGCGGGAGGCGAGCTCGGCTACCGAGCCGAGCCGCGCGACTACCCGTACCGGCCCTCGGTCGACACGTTCTTCGAGAGCGTCGCACAGCAGTGGCGGGGCGAGCCGGTCGGCGTGCTCCTCACGGGCATGGGGAGGGACGGCGCGCGCGGCTTGAAACTTCTGCGCGACAAGCATCATTTGACAATCGCACAGGACCAAGCGACGAGCGCCGTCTACGGCATGCCCAAGGCAGCCGCGGCAATCGGCGCTGCCGCCGAAATTCTGCCGCTGACCGCGATCGCGCCGCGCCTTGTCGAGGCCTGCGGCCAGCCGGCCCCATAAAAAGGCTTCCCATGGCAGGCGAACCATCTCCATCCGCGCCCAATGTGCCCTCCCCGGCCGACAGCTACCTCTCGATGGTCCTGCTGGTCGACGACCAAGTGATGGTCTGCGAAGCGGTCCGGCGGGCGCTGGCCCATCATGGCGATCTGGACTTCCATTATTGCACCGATCCGCTCGAGGCGATCGAGGTCGCCCAACGCGTCAAGCCGACCGTCATCCTGCAGGATCTGGTGATGCCCGGCGTCGACGGGCTCGATCTGGTGCGGCGCTACCGCCAGCACCCCTCGCTGCACGCTGTCCCGGTGATCGTGCTCTCGACCAAGGAAGACCCGGCGATCAAGAGCGAAGCCTTTCAGGCCGGCGCTAATGACTATCTGGTCAAGCTGCCCGACAAGGTCGAGCTGATCGCCCGAATCCGCTATCACACCCGCGCCTATCTCGATCACGTCCAGCGCGACGAGGCCTATCGGGCCCTGCGCGAGAGCCAGCGCGAGCTGATGCGCGCCAATCTCGAGCTGGAACGCCTGACGCGGATCGACGGGCTGACCGGGCTCGGCAACCGCCGCTATTTCGACGAATATCTCGCAGCCGAGTGGAAACGGGGCACGAGGACTCGCAATCCGCTGTCCGTGCTGATGATCGATGTCGACCATTTCAAGCGCTACAACGATGCTTACGGCCACCTCGCGGGCGACGATGTCCTCAAGCAGGTTGCCGGCGTGATCCAGAGCGGCGCCTGCCGCGCGACCGACCTGGCCGCCCGCTTCGGCGGCGAGGAGTTCGTGGTGATCCTGACAGACGTATCGCAGGAAGGCGCCGTGCTTGTCGCTGAGCGCATGGTCGAGGGCGTGCGCGACCTGAACATCGCCCATGGCTCGGGGCGCGTCACGATCAGCGCCGGCGTCGCGACCGCCTGGCCGAACAGCGAAAACAACCCGGAGAGCGTCGTCAACGCCGCCGACCTCGCGCTTTTCCGCGCGAAGAATGCCGGGCGGGACCGCGCGGTCTTCGCGGACATGCCCGCCGGCTGAAGTCCGAGGCGACGAGGCGCCTGGTCTCAGATGGACCGGGTGATGCCGCCGTCGACGCGCAGATTCTGGCCGGTGATGTAGGCGGCATCCGGCGAGACCAGGAAAGCGATGGTGCCTGCGATCTCCGCGCTGGTGCCGTAACGCCCCATCGGCACGCTCTGGCGGCGCTCCTCCGTCGCCGGCAGGCTATCGATCCAGCCCGGCAGGACATTGTTCATGCGGATGCTGTCCGCCGCATAGGTGTCGACGAAGATCTTGGTGAAGGATGCGAGACCCGCGCGGAACACCGCCGAGGTCGGGAACATCGCGCTCGGCTCGAAGGCCCAGGCCGTCGAAATGTTGACGATGGCGCCGGATTTCTGCTGCTGCATGATCGGCGTCACCAGCCGCACCGGGCGGATGACGTTCAGCAGATAGGTGTCCATGCCCCGGTGCCAATCCTCATCGGTGATATCGAGGATGGGCGCGCGCGGCCCGTGGCCGGCGCTGTTGACGAGGGCATCGATGCGCCCCCAGCGCTCCATCGCGAGATCGACGAGGCGGCGCAGATCGTCGTTCGACTGGTTGGAGCCGGTCACGCCAATCCCGCCGAGTTCGCTCGCCAGCGCCTCGCCCTTGCCGGAGGACGAGAGAATGGCGACCCGGAAACCGTCCGCGGACAGACGCCTGGCCGCGGCAGCGCCCATGCCGCTGCCGCCCGCAGTCACCAGAGCCACTTTTTCTGCCGACATGCTTGTCTCCGTCGTCGCTGCGCAGCACTATCGAGTTGCGCATTCCAAAAGGTCAGAAGGCCTTCTTATCACTCCGGCCCGGACCTGACGAACGAGTTCCGTTCGCGTCTGCCTGTAGAAAAACTATCGCATGAACGGCCAAACCCATCGCCTTCCCTCGCTCAACGGCCTGCGCGTCTTCGAAGTCGCCTCCCGGCATCTGAACTTCCGCCTCGCCGCCGAGGAGCTTGGGGTGACGCAGGGCGCGGTCGCCCAGCAGATCCGCCAGCTCGAAGCCGAGCTCGGGCTCAAGCTGTTCGAGAGGCAGCCGCGGACCCTCGTGCCGACCGAGGCCGGGCGCAGCTACGTCGCCTCGGTTCGGCGCGCCTTCGAGCTGATCTCCGATGCGACGGAGAATCTCAGACCTGCGCCACTGCATCTGACCATCAGCGTGACGCCGAGCTTCGCCTCCCGCTGGCTCATTCCGCGCCTGCCGGATTTCACGGCCGCGCATCCCGGGATCGAACTGCGCATCGTCGCGACCGATCGCCTTTCCGACTTCCGGACGGATGCGGTCGATCTCGCCATCCGGCTCGGGCGGGCGCCCTTCGGCTCGGGGCTGAACGCCGAACTGCTGTACGAGCAGGCGATCATCGCGGTCGGCAGCCCGCTGCTTCTCGAGAGAATCGGAGATCCTCGAGATCCCGGCCATTTCGCGCGCTACCCGCTCCTGCACGACGGTCATGATTTCTGGCCGGCCTTTCTGGAAAGGGTTTTCCCGGGCACGGCACCGAAGCCCGCCCAGAACATCCGTTTCAACCAGACCGCACTCGCGCTGGAAGCGGCCATCGCCGGGCAGGGGCTGGCCCTGACGAGCCGCTTCCTGGCCGATGACGACATCGCGCGCGGCCGCCTGGTGCCCCTCTTCGGGATCGAGCTTGTGGCCGAGGCGGGCTTCTACATCGTCTCGCCGCGCCGGCCGCGGCACCCGGAGCCTATCGCAACCGTGTGCCGATGGCTGAGCGAAGCCGCCAAGGCCCGCTGAGGCCCTGCGCAACAAACTTGCATCCCGCGCACATGATTGCAGCGCCTCTTTCGCGCCGAAAGCACTATCCATCGGCCGGAGATGCAAACGAGGCCGCGACCGATGCCAGAACTCGATCCTGATGCCCTTCAGACCGAAATGACGTCATGGCGGCGTCAATTGCATGCCCATCCCGAATTCGGTTTCGAGGAAAAAGTGACCTCCGCCTTCGTCGCCGCGAAGCTGCGCGAGTTCGGGCTCGACGAGGTGGTCGAAGGCGTGGGCGGCACCGGCGTCGTCGGCACGCTGAAGCGGGGCAACGGGAACAGGGCTGTCGCGTTGCGTGCCGACATGGACGCTCTGCGCATCACCGAACAAGGCGACCATCCTCATCGTTCGCAGACGCCCGGCGTGATGCATGCCTGCGGCCATGACGGGCATACGGCGATGCTGCTCGGCGCGGCCAAGCTGCTGGCGACGGAGGGAGGCTTCGACGGCACGGTGCGCTTCCTGTTCCAGCCCGCCGAGGAGTGGGGCAAGGGCGCGCTCGCGATGCTGACCGATGGCCTGATCGAGCGGTTTCCCTTCGACGAGATCTACGGGCTGCACAACATGCCCGGCCTCGCCATCGGGAAGTTCCAGACACGGGTCGGCTCCTTCATGTCGGCTGAGGACAATTTCGAGATCGTACTCAAGGGGGTCGGCAGCCACGCGGCGCGGCCGCATACGGGCAACGAAGTGCTGGTCGCCGCCTGCGCGCTCGTCACTGGTCTCCAGACCATCGTCTCGCGACGGCTAAGCCCGGCGGATATCGCGGTCGTTTCCGTCACCGAGCTTCTGACCGACGGCACGCGCAACGTCCTGCCCGGAACCGCGCGCATCCTCGGCGATGCCCGCAGTTTCCGGCCCGAGGTCAGCGCCGAGATCGAGCGGCAGATGGGGATCATCGCGCAGGGTACGGCGCAGAGCTACAATCTCAGCGCCACCCTGCATTACACCCGCGAATTCGTGCCGCTGGTGAACGACGAGGCCCTGGTGCAGGAGGCATTCGCAGCAGCCCGAACCGTGTTCGACGATGGAAACGTCGCCGTCGCGCGCGAGCCGATGACGGGTTCGGAGGATTTCGCCCGCTTCCTCGATTTTGTCCCCGGCTGCTTCGCCAATATCGGCAATGGCGAGGACTCCGCGCCGCTGCACAACCCAGGTTTCGACTTCAACGACGATAGCCTGCGCTACGGCGCCGGCTTCCACGCCGCCATCGTGCGTCGGCGCCTGCCCGCCGCCTGAGCCATCCCCCTCGCATTCTCCGCGACATCGCTTTCGGCCACCGAAGGCGATGCCCGGCGGAGCTGTGCCATCGCCCCTTCCCAACGATAAAAACCGGAGGAGAACATGCTGAAATCAATCGGAATCGCCACCCTGATCTGCTCTGCGACGCTTTCGGCCAGCCAGGCCGCGACGCTCGACACCGTGACCAAGCGCGGCGCGGTGAAGTGCAGCTCGACCGCCGGAACGCCCGGCTTCTCCATCCCAGACGCGAGCGGCAAATACCGGGGCCTCGACATCGATGTCTGCCGGGCCGTCGCAGCGGCGATCTTCGGCGATCCGGACAAGGTCATGATCGTGCCGCTAACCCCGGCCTCCCGCTTCACCGCGCTCCAGACCGGCGAAGTCGATATCCTGTTCAACACCACGACCTGGACGCTCGGCCGGGAGACCACGAACGGCATCATCTTTGCCGGCGTGAACTACTATGACGGCCAGGGCATCATGGTCCGCTCCGGCGTCATCCAGAACGCCAAGGAGTTGAACGGCGCGACCATCTGCACCAACCAGGGCTCCACGACGGAGCTCAACCTGACCGACTTCTTCCGGGTCAACGGCCTGAAGAACGAGATCGTCGCCTATGCGACGCAGGAGGAAGCGGCGCAGGCCTACCAGTCGGGGCGCTGCGACGCCTTCTCGTCCGACCGCTCGGTGCTCTACGCCTTCCGGTCGAAGCTGACCGAGCCCGACAAGCATGCCGTGCTTGGCGAGACGCTCTCGAAGGAGCCCCTCGGCCCGGCCGTCCGGCAGGGCGACGACCCCTGGTACAACATCGTCAAATGGACGCTGCACGTCCTGCACTCCGCCGAGGAGCTCGGCCTGACCTCGAAGAACATCGACCAGGCCGCATCGACGACCGCGAACCCCAACATCCTCAGGCTGGTCGGCAAGGAGGGCGAACTCGGGCCCGGCCTCGGCCTGCCCAGGCAATGGGCCTACAACATCGTCGCGAAGGTCGGCTCCTATGCCGAAATCTTCGAGCGCAATGTCGGCAAGGACAGCCCCCTGAAGATCGCGAGAGGGCTGAACGCGTCCTGGAAGGACGGTGGCCTGCACTACGCGCCGCCGATCCGATAAGACTTCGTCGAAACGCCACGGCCCGGGATGCATCCGGCCGTGGCGCTAGCTTCACCGGAGTGGTGATCGCGCTCCCTCGCCGATCTCGGCGGGGCGCAGTGCTCAGGCCCGCCTCGGCCGGCGTACGGCCCTGACGGTGCCCTTGCCGGCGCTGCCGCAGAAGAACAGGTCTCCCCCGTCCGACTCCAACCCGGAGACACCCTCTCCCGCCGGCATCACGAGACTGTCCAGCACCTCGCCGGAAACCGGGTCGATGCGCCGCAACTCGCTCTCGTCGCCCTCCCAGGTGCCGTGCCAGAATTCGCCGTCGACCCAGGTGACGCCGGTGACGAAGCGGTTGGACTCTATGGTGCGCAGCATCTTGCCGGTATCGGGATCGATCTGGTGGATCTTCCGCTCGCGATAATGCCCGACCCAGAGCGTGCCCTCCGCCCAGGTCAGACCTGAATCGCCGCCACCGGCGGGGGCCGGAATGGTCGCGACGACGCGGCCGGTCTCGGGCTCGATCTTCTGGATGCGATCCTCGGCGATCTGGAACAGATGCGTGCCGTCGAATGCGGTCCCGGCATGGGCCGGCACCTCGATCGCGCGCTCCACCTGCCCGCTTTCGGGATCGAGCGCGTTCAGCCGGTCGCCCGAGGCGAACCAGACCCGCCGGCCGTCGAAGCTGACGCCGCCGACCTTCTCGACGCCGGGGAAGGGGCCGTATTCGCGGATGATGTCGGCGTTGGATGTCGTCATGGCTTCACTCCGGTGGATGCGATGCCGTCCATCTAGTCTGCCCCATCATAGGGCGGTGAGTAACAAGGCGGTCGCGAATCCCGGCGTCGGCGGCATCACCCAGCGCCGCGCCCGGCCCCGCCCATAGGACTGGATCTTGCCGCCCTCGGCCAGTGCGTCGAGCGCGCGCTGAATGTTCCGCTGGCTGCTGCCGAGCGCAACCGCCAGCGCGGAACTCGCCCAGGTCTCGCCATCGGCGAGGAGCGCGAGCACCGCCGCATGCTTCTCCTCGACCGGCCGCGCCAGCACGACCACCTCGGGAGCTGCGCGTGGCGAAAGCGCGAAGCCGCGCGGCGTCGCACTCACCCGCGCCAGCGGCTCGATGGCGGCGCGAAGCCGGCCGATCTCGACGCGCAGCCGGGCACGATGCGATTCATCCGTCAGCTTCGAGCGGAAGGCCCGCGCGATCAGGGCATCCCGCGGCGCATCGGCCGGCCATGCCTCGGCCAGCTCGCGCGCCAGCGCAAAGAGGACAGGTCGCGTCGCCAGAGATACAGCCCCGTCCGGCCCGCGCACGGCATAGCGGCAGGCATCGACGACCAGCGCCTCGGTCGATTGCAGGGCCTCGACCTCATCCAGCCGCAAGAGCCGCTCCTCGCCCCGCGCAAGCAACCGCGCCGTCGGCGCCTCCAGCATGAGCTGCGCGCCGTCGACCTCGGCCATCAGGGCGGGGATCCCGGCCCGGCGCGCGGCTCCTGATGCGGCAGCGAGCGCCGAGCGCGCGGCCGCCGCCTGAAGCCGCCTCAGCGCGATCCCGGCGCCGGCCAGCCAATGCACCGCTTGCAGCGCCGGCGGCAGTTCCTCAGGCTCGATCGTCGCGAGCGCCCGTTCCGCCGCATCGAGCTGCCCGATCAGAAGGAGACGGCGAATCTCGATATAGCGCGCATGGGCGGCGTTGATCCGGTCACCATGCGTCGACAGGACCGCGGCTGCAGCAGCAAGCCGCTTCACAGGCCAGTTCAGATCGCGCGAAGCCAGCGCGATCTCG
The DNA here is from genome assembly GCF_026020075.1 of Bosea sp. NBC_00550. Lineage (NCBI taxonomy): Bacteria > Pseudomonadati > Pseudomonadota > Alphaproteobacteria > Hyphomicrobiales > Alloboseaceae > Allobosea > Allobosea sp. NBC_00550. Next base: position 5,118,426 of record NZ_CP102772.1, on the reverse strand, counting down.
GCTTCCGCGACGACGCAGCGCGCCTGGGCGGCGGCCTCCCTGTTGCCGAAGCCGCGGGCCGCGCGTCGCAGCAATATCTTGGCGCGCGGGAAGTCCCCGAGCTGCGCCATCGCGATGCCGCGCAGCGCCAGCGCCGGCGGATCGTCCCGCAGCGCGACCCGGTCCAGCGCGCCGAGCGGATCGCCCGAGGCGAGCGCCCGCGCCGCGGCCGTGATCAGCGAGTCCATCCGAATCCCGCCAAACTTGTCACTCCCACCCCTCTGTCACTCCGCCTTACCACCGACCGGGACGCCGCATCGAGAGCAGAACGGGCGGCGCTGATCACATCCGACGACAGGAGCGAAGCACGATGACGACACATACCATCGGAACGCGCGAGGAATGGCTCGCGGCGCGGCTCAAGCTGCTGCAGGCCGAGAAGGAGCACACGCAACGCGGCGACGAGCTGGCGCAGCTGCGGCAGGGATTGCCCTGGGTCCGGGTCGACAATGACTATCGCTTCGACACCGAAGAGGGGGAGGCCGCGCTCGCCGACCTGTTCCAGGGCCGCTCGCAGCTCCTCGTCTACCATTTCATGTTCGGCCCCGATTACGAGGCCGGCTGCCCCTCCTGCTCGGCGATCGCGGACGGGTTCAACGGCGTGACGACCCATCTCGCCAACCATGACGTGATGCTCTGGGCGGTGTCGCGCGCACCGCTCGCCAAGCTGCTCGGCTTCCGCAAGCGGATGGGCTGGAGCTTCCCCTGGGCCTCCTCGGGCGGAAGCGACTTCAACTTCGACTTCAACGTCTCCTTCACCGAGGAGCAGGAGCGCACGAAGGGGGTCGATTACAACTTCCAGCACACGCCGAAATTCGAATGGCGCTCGGGCGGCAATGCGGTCGAGCGTGCCTTCGCCACGATGGCCGGAACGGACGTCCCGACCTATCACCGCGACCGGCCGGGCATGAGCGCCTTCATCCGCGAGGGCGGCGCCATCTACCACACCTATTCGACCTATTCGCGCGGGGTCGACGGCATCTGGGGCATGTATCCCTGGCTCGATCGCGCTCCCAAGGGGCGCAACGAGGCGGAGGGCCCCTGGTGGCGCCATCATGACCGCTATGGCGCCCGGCAGGTCTCCGCGTGACGGCGATCGAGACCGGCTTCGGCAAGGGAGAGGGACGCGGCGCAGCCGCCGCGCCCCTCGCGGGAGCCGTCTTTCTCGGTGCCCTCGCCCTGCTCTTCGGGGCTGCGACCGGCATCACGATCGCCCAAAGCGACGCGATGGCCGCGATGCCCGAAGTGCCGATGGCAGGCGGCTGGTGGATGTCGGGCGTCTGGCTGCCGATGTGCGGCCAGTCATGGCCCGATGCTGCCGCTTCCTTCCTCGGGATGTGGCTGGCGATGACGATTGCGATGATGCTGCCCGCCCTGACGCCGGCGCTGTGGAAGTACCGGCAGGCGTTTGCGACGGCGGGCTGTCCGTATCCCGATTTCCTGGCGGCAGTCATGGCAGCCGGCTACCTCGCCATCTGGACCGGGCTGGGCGCGATCCTCTTCGTGCTCGGTGGCGCCTTGGCCTCGGCGGCGATCCAGGCTCCGGCGCTGGCGCGCTCGCTTCCGAGCGGGGGAGGCGTGGCCCTCATCGCCGCCGGTGCGTTTCAGCTCTCCTTAGCCAGACAGCGACTTCTAGCTGCCTGTGGGAAAGCGCCGGGGAAGATCGGGCTGCCTGCTGGCAAGGCTGCGGTCTGGGCTCAGGGCCTGCGCCTCGGTTTCCGCTGCTGCGCGTCCTGCATCGCTCCCATGACGGCTCTGATCGTCGGTGGCATCATGGACCTAAGGCTCATGGCGCTCGTCACGGCGGCGATCTCCGCGGAGCGGCTTTTGCCGAGAAGCGGCCCGGTCGGCCAGGCATTCGGTGCGGGCATCATCGTAGTTGGCGCGCTTCAACTCGCGTGCAGACTGGCCTGAACGCCGCACTGCCTCGGCTGCCGCCGATCAGTCCTCTTCATCGCGCGGACGGGCAGCATCTCCGAGTATCTCGCGCTTGCCTGCGTGATTGGCCGGCCCGACGATGCCCTCGTTCTCCATGCGCTCCATGATCGAGGCGGCGCGGTTGTAGCCGATCTGGAGGCGGCGCTGGATGTAGGAGGTCGAGGCCTTCTTGTCGCGCAAGACGACCGCCACGGCCTGCTCGTAGGGGTCGTCGCTCTCGACCGAACCCATGCCGGTCTTGTCGAAGACGGCGCCGTCCTCGTCCTCGCCGGCTTCCTCCTCCTCGGAGGTGACGGCGTCGAGATATTGCGGCCGGCCTTGCGTCTTGAGATGGGCGACGACCTTCTCGACCTCGTTGTCCGAGACGAAGGGGCCGTGCACGCGGGTGATGCGGCCGCCGCCGGCCATGTAGAGCATGTCGCCCTGGCCGAGCAGCTGCTCGGCGCCCATCTCGCCGAGGATGGTGCGCGAGTCGATCTTGGAGGTGACCTGGAAGGAGATCCGGGTCGGGAAGTTCGCCTTGATCGTGCCGGTGATGACGTCGACCGAGGGGCGCTGCGTCGCCAGCACGACATGGATGCCGGCGGCGCGCGCCATCTGGGCAAGGCGCTGGATCGTGCCCTCGATCTCCTTGCCGGCGACCATCATCAGGTCGGCCATCTCGTCGACGATGACGACGATATAGGGCAGAGGCTCGAGGTCCATGACCTCCTCCTCGTAGATCGCCTCGCCGCTGTGCTTGTCGAAGCCGGTCTGGACGGTGCGGGTGATAACCTCGCCGGCGGCCTTGGCCTCGCCGACGCGGGCGTTGAAGCCGTCGATGTTGCGCACGGCGAGCTTCGACATCTTCTTGTAGCGCTCCTCCATCTCGCGCACCGCCCATTTGAGCGCCACGACCGCCTTCTTCGGGTCGGTGACGACGGGAGTGAGCAGATGCGGGATGCCGTCATAAACGGAGAGCTCGAGCATCTTGGGATCGACCATGATCAGGCGGCACTCCTCCGGTTTCAGCCGGTAGAGGATCGACAGGATCATGGTGTTGATCGCGACGGACTTGCCCGAGCCGGTGGTGCCGGCGACGAGCAGGTGCGGCATGCGCGCCAAATCCGCGATCACCGGCTCGCCGCCGATGGTCTTGCCGAGGCAGAGCGCGAGCTTGTGCTTGGTCGCCTCGAAATCCTGGCTGGCGAGCAGCTCCCGCAGGAACACCGTCTCGCGCCTGGCATTGGGCAGTTCGATGCCGATGGCGTTCTTGCCCTGCACCACCGCGACACGCGCCGATACCGCGCTCATCGAACGCGCGATGTCGTCGGCTAGCGAAATCACGCGGGAGCTTTTGATGCCGGGAGCCGGTTCGAGCTCATAGAGGGTGACGACGGGGCCGGGGCAGGCTTGGACGATCTCGCCCCTGATATTGAAGTCTTCGAGCACGCCTTCGAGCAGGCCGGCATTCTGCTGGAGGACCTCGACCGGCAGTTCCTCATCCTGCGTCAGCGGCGGCTCGGCCAGGAATTCGATCGGCGGAAGCTGGAAGCCCTCATCCTGCACCGGCGCCGGCAGGACCTCGATGACGCGAGCCCTCGGCCGGACAGGTTTGGGCCTGACGGGCTCGGGATCGACATGAGGCCGCGTACCGCGTGCCACCGCTACGCCAGGCTTCGCCACGATCTCGCGCTCCGGCTGGACGGCAGCGACGGTCTCGACCGGGCGCTCCTTCGCGACCGGAGCGAGCCAGGTTTGGCCCGAGAGCTGGAGGCTCACCTGATAGCCCTGGCTCCAGCCGAGACCGGACCAGGCCGGAACGCCAACGGAGGTGGAAACATGCGGCGTTTCAGGCTGAAGCGACACGTTATCTGTCCGCCGCGCGCGAGGCTCTTCGTCAGGCAAGGCGTCCAGCACATCCGGAACGCCCGCGCGATCTGCGGGAAGCGGGATGGTTTCGAACGAAAACTCGGCGTCGTCCCGTTCGGCAGCGGGCACGCATTCCCAGAAGGCATGATCGGAAATGAAGGCGAGCGGGGTGGTCGCCTGCTCGGCCTCGGTCTCAAGCTGCGGCCAGACGACCTCTTCCACCACCTCGAAGGCTTCTTCGATAAGCGGAGCCATCGCTTCGTCCGGTTCGGCATCGAGGGCGGCAGGCAGATCCGCAGGGCTGTGCGGGATGCCCGCCAGCGACGGCGTGCCCCAGACTTCCTTGATGAGATGGTCTGGCGTGCGCCAGAAGCGGACGCGATTCGCGCCGGCTGCCGGCTCGGCCAACGGGCTGGCAACGTCGCCGTCGCCAAGCTCGACTGAGGAGGCAGCCTTTTCGGCCTGCGCCGCCTTGCGCAACCTGTCCGGCGTGCGGGTGAAACGCACGTTCTCGGGCCACGTGAAAGAGGGCTCCGCCGGCTCTGCCGCAGGCCGGCGGGCCGACCTGTGCAGCACCAGAGCCTGCGCCGGCTCCTCGGGCTGATCGGAACGAAAACCCTCGGAAACGATGGGGTTCGCGCGGCGGTGACGATCCGTTTTATGCATGGGCTTGGGCGAACACGACAACTCGTTAACCTGTCCCGCAGGACTAGCCGGGCAGGGTTAAGGCCCCATGAATCGAGCGCTCCCGAAGTGACGCGAAACGAGCCGACGGACCTCAGTCGTCGGCGTCGTCATCCTGCAGGACGCGCCACGCCGCCCCTTCGAGATCGGCGAACTGGCCTGATCGCATGCACCAGAAGAAGGCGCCGAGTCCGGCCAGCCCCAGCCCCAGCGCCAACGGAAACAGGATCACGATGATGTTCATGCCTAAGCCTCCGAAGCCGCCGAGCGGGCGCGCAGGGCGTTGAGCGTCACCACCAGGGAAGAGCCGGACATGGCGACGGCGGCGACGAGCGGCGTCGCCAGCCCGGCAATCGCGATCGGCACCGCCACCGCATTGTAGAGCACGGCGAACCATAGGTTCTGCAGCATCAGCCCACGCGCCTTGCGTGAGATGTCGAGCGCAGCGGCAACCGGAGCGAGGCTGTCGCCGAGGAAGACGACATCGGCCGCCGCCTGCGCGAGATGGGTGGCGCTCACCGGCGAGATCGAGACATGCGCGCCCGCCAGCGCCGGCGCGTCGTTGAGGCCGTCGCCGATCATCAGGACCTTGTGGCCATTCGCCGCCATGCTGTCGAGCAGGTTGAGCTTGTCGCCCGGCAGCAGGCCAGCCTGCACATGCGTAATCCCCAGCTCGGCCGCGATCGGCGCGACAGCTTCCGGACGGTCGCCGGAGAGGATCGCGATCTCGAGCCCCGCCGCGCGCAAGGCTGCAATCGTCTCTCGGGCTTCCGGACGCAGGCTCTGCCCCAGCGCAAGCACGGTCCGGTAGGCGCCATGGCGATAGGCGATGAGGGAGGCGCCGGGGTGTTGCGTCTTGACCGAAGCGGCCTCCGCTTCGGCATTACAGAACCCGAGGCTGCCGAGCCGCTGCTCATCCTCGCCCGCGCCAGTCGAGAGGCCCTGGCCGCGCTCTTCACGGACATCGGTTTTCGCGGAAGTGACGCCGAGCGCTCGCGCCAATGCTTGCGCCAGCGGGTGATGACTGGCAGCGGCAAGCGCGCCGATCTCGGCCCGGCGCTCGGGCGGGAGCGCGTCGGGATTGAGGATGTCGGGCTCGGGCAGGGTCAGCGTTCCCGTCTTGTCGAAGACGGCGATATCGGCCTCGGCAAGGCGCTCCAGCGCGTCGCCCTCCTTCAGCATGATCTTGCGCTTGAACAGGGCGGAGGCCGCGACGACCTGCACGGCGGGTATCGCGAGGCCGAGCGCACAGGGGCAGGTGATGATCAGCACGGTGACGGCAATCATCAGGGCCTCGGGCCAGGCGAGTCCCCAGGCGAGCCAGCCGAGGAAGGTCGCCGCCGCCAGCGTGTGGACCACCGGCGCATAGAGCCGCGCAGCGCGGTCCGACAGGCGGACATAGCGCGAGCGGCTGCCGACGGCCTGGCTCATCAAGCGGTCGATCTCGTCGAGCAGCGTGCCCTGCCCGGCCGCCTCGACGCGGATGGTCAGCGCGCCCGTGAGGTTCAGCGTGCCGGCATGGACGCGCTCGCCATGGCCGATCGCGGCCGGGGTGGTCTCGCCGGTGATGAGGCTCCGGTCGAGTTCGGAACTTCCCGTCTCGACAATGCCGTCGACCGAGACCCGCTCGCCGGGGCGTAAGAGGACGCAATCGCCGGGCTCGATCGCGGCGATGGGGGTAATCGTCCAGCTTCCGTCCGGGGCGAGCCGCGTTGCGGTCTCGGCCTTGAGCGCGGCGAGATTGCCGGCGAGATCGCGGGTGCGCCGCCGCATCAGCTGGTCGAGATAGCGTCCGATCAGCAGGAAGAAGAGCAGCATCACCACGCCGTCGAAATAAGCGTGGCGGCCATGGCTCCAGGTTTCGGCGACCGACATGGCTAACGCCAGCACCACACCGATGGTGATCGGCACGTCCATATTGACCGCGCCGGCCTTCAGCGCCCGGAGCGCGCTTTCGAAGAAGGGCCTGCCGGCATAGGCGGCGGTCGGCAGGGCGATCAGGGCGGAGAGCCAGTGGAAGAAGTCGCGCGTCGTCGGGTCGATGTCGCCGCTATTGCCGGACCAGACCGCGACCGAGAGCAGCATGATGTTCATCGAGGCGAAGCCGGCGACGCCGAGCCGGCGCATCAGGCTGCGCTCCTCGGCGACGGCGCCATCCTCCTGCCGCTCCGGCACGAAAGGATAGGCCTTGAAGCCGAGCACGGCGAGCTTGTCGACGACCGCTTCAGGCCGCAGCAGCGCCTCCCGCCATTCGACCGAGACGCGCTTCAGCGCGAGATTGACGCGGGCGCCGAGGATGGCGGGCTCGCGGCTAAGCCCGCTCTCAATCGCCTGCATGCAGCCGGCACAGCGGATGCCGTCGACAGCCAGCTCCATGCTGGCGACGCCGCCATCGCGACGACGCACGAAGACGGAGAGATCCTGCCCGGCCATATCATCTCTCCGGCAAGGTGATGCGGCTGCGGGAGACGAAGACGACCTCATCTCCGCGCCGCGCCTGCAATTCGAGAATCCAGGCGCCGCTTTCGATATGGTCGAAATTCGCGTCGTATCGTTCGGGCTGGCCCTCGTTCAGCGTGACGGCGTGATCGCGCGCGGAGGTCGCTGGGTGGCGCAATCGCGCCGTCGCGGTGAAGCCGGAGAGCGGCTGGCCGAGACGGTCCGCCAGGGTCACGCCGAGCGTCGCACCCTCGCCTTGCCGGGAGAGCGTGGCCGCGGCCTTCCAGCCACGCGCGTCGCGCTCGTGCTGGCGGGCGATTTCCTCGTTGAAATGCTGGCTGGTCTCGTAGGCGCTGCGCGTCTCGACGCCCGGCATGGTGCGCAGCGCCACCGTGAGGATCGTCGCGTTGACGGAGACGATGACGCCGAAGAACAGCACCAGCATCGCCGCGACCATCCACCCGGTCAGTTCGAAGGGGCGTCGTGGGCGCCGGGCGGCAGGGGCGTCGCAGGACATCAGGAAAACTCCGCAGCAGCTCATGGTTTGGCTCCGGGCGCCATGAAATGGTCGGTCGCGCGCACGGTCTCCCCGGCGAAGAGATCCGAGGCGGTGATGGTGATGGCCTGCGACGCTTCCAGCGGCACGCCGGCCGGCACGGTGACGAGCACGCGCACCTCGCGCGAGGAATCGGGATCGACGGTGACGACCGGCCGCAGATCCGCAGTGGGCGCGATACCGACCGCATCGATGCGGATACCGGGCAGGCCGGCCACAGTCAGCGCGAAGGGGCGAACCTGCGGGCGCTTGTTGAGCAGACGGACGGCATAGGCATTGCGGATCGAGCCGTCGCTCAGCGTCACGAAGAGCGGGGCGCGCTCGTGCAGCACGGAAATGTCCGCGGTCCGGCGCGTCGCGAGCTGCCAGAGCATGGCGCCGCCGACGACGACGATCAGCGCCGCATAGATAAGCGTGCGCACCCGCAGCGGACGATAGATCGCCGGCTTTCCGGCCATGCGCCGCTTGACGTTGGTCTCGGTGTCATAGGCGATCAGGCGGGTCGGGCGGCCGATCCTGGCCATGACGGTGTCGCAGGCATCGATGCACAGGCCGCACTGAATGCAATCGACCTGCGCGCCGTCGCGGATGTCGATCCCGGTCGGGCAGACCGCGACGCATTGATGGCAATCGATGCAGTCGCCGGCGGGCGCGCCCTGCGCCCTGAGCTTCTGGGCCTGCTTGACCGAGACGCGCGGCTCGCCGCGATCGTAGCGATAGGTGACGTTCAGCGCCTCGTCGTCGGTCAGAGCGGCCTGGATCCGAGGCCAGGGGCACATGAACTTGCAGACCTGTTCGCGCATGATGCCGGCGAGCGAATAGGTGGTGAAGGTCAGGATCGCGATCCAGACATAAGCCGAGATCGGCGCCGTGAAGGTCGCGAGCTCGCGCACCAGCGTCGGTGCATCGGCGAAGTAGAGCACCCAGGCGCCACCGGTCCACCAGGCGATGACGAGCCACACCGCGTGCTTGGCGCTCTTGCGCCAGAGCTTGTCGGCACTCCATGGCGCCTCGTCGCGGCGCATGCGCTCGCGCCGGTCGCCCTCGAAGAAACGCTCCACGGCGAGGAAGAGGTCGGTCCAGACCGTCTGCGGGCAGAGATAGCCGCACCAGACCCGGCCGGCGACCGCATTCATCAGGAAGAGGACGAAGGAGGCCAGGATCAGCAGGCCGGTGAAGTAGTAGACCTCCTGCGGCCAGATCTCGATGAAGAAGAAGTAGAAGCGGCCGTTGGCGATATCTGCCAGCACCGCCTGATCAGGCAGATGTGGGCCGCGATCCCAGCGCAGGAAGGGCAGCAGGTAGTAGATGCCGAGGCACAGGAAAAGGATGAGCCATTTCGCGCGCCTGAAAGGGCCGGAGACGCTCTGCGGATAGACCTTCCGCGACGCCGCGAAGAGCGGCATGTCGTCGGGATCGGTCCCGGCGGTGCTCACGCTACTGCCCTCCCCCCAGCGAGTGGACGTAGACGGTCAGCGCCTTCAGCGTCGTCTCGTCCAGCCGCCCGCCCCAGGCCGGCATCACGCCGTTGCGGCTGTTGCCGATGGTTTCGGTCAGCGAGGCCATGTCCATGCCGTAGAGGCTGATCGCGTCGGTCAGATTCGGCGCGCCCAGTTCCTGGTTGCCCTTGCCGGCCGGGCCGTGGCAGGCGGCGCAGTTGTCGGCGAAGAGCTTGCGCCCGAGTGCCAGATCCGCCTTCGGCTCCGTCGGCAGGCCGGCGAGTTCGCGGACATGGTTGGCGACGGCGTTGATCTCGCCACGCTTCAGCAGGCCGTCGCGGCCGAAGGCCGGCATCTGGCTGACGCGCGTGTCGTCATTGCCGGCGACGCGGATGCCGTGGCGCAGCGTCTGCATGATCGTGTCGAGCGAGCCGCCCCAGAGCCAGTCGTCGTCGTTGAGGTTGGGATAGCCCTTGGCACCGGCGCCGCCGACGCCATGGCAGGCCGCGCAATTGTCGCCGAAGGCGGCCTTGCCCTGGGCCGTCGCGATCTGGAACAGCTTGGGATCGGCCTTGATCTGCGCGGGTGTGGCCTCAGTCATGCCGGCCGCCAGCGCCGCGCGCTGAGCCTTCAGCTCGTTCATCTGCACGGTGATGTCCGAGCGGGTGGCGTAGCCGATCACGCCCCTGGTCGCGTCGGTCAGGAGCGGCCAGGCCGGGTAGACGATCCAGTAGCCGAAGGACCAGATGATGGTGGCGTAGAAGATGCCGAGCCACCAGCGCGGCAGCGGCGTGTTGAGCTCGCGGATACCGTCCCATTCATGGCCGGTCGTGGCGTGGCCGGTGACGGGGTCGATCTCGGGGGCGTCGTGACGCTGGTCCATGGTCAGTCCTCGCGCAGCGGATTGAGCGCGGCCTGCTCGAAGCGGGCGCGGTTCTTCGGCCAGAAGGCGTAGAAGCAGACGCCGAGGAAGACGGCGACGAAGTAGAGAAGGCCGGCGGACTGGGCGAAGCCGGCGAGCCAGTGATAGGTCGTTTGCATGGTGGCCTCGCTCAGCGGATGTTGGCCTTGTCGTCGTAGAGCTTGAAGTCGACCAGCGTGCCGAGCGCCTGCAGATAGGCGATCAAGGCGTCGGCTTCGGTGATGCGATGCGGGTCGCCGTCGAAATCGCGCGACTGCGCCTTGGGGTAGCGTTTCTCCAGATCGGACTGGCCGAGATGGTCCGGCGTCGCCTGCGCTTTCAGGTCGCTCTGCGCCTGCGCGATCATCTCGTCGCTATAGGGCACGCCGCCGGCGCGGTTGGCGCGCAGCTCGTCGGCGATGTCGCTATGGGACAGCTCGGTTTTGGCCAGGAAGGGATAGCCCGGCATAATCGACTGTGGCACCACCGCGCGCGGCTCGGCCAGATGCGCGCGCTGCCATTCGTCGGAATACTTGCCGCCGACGCGGGCGAGGTCCGGTCCCGTGCGCTTGGAGCCCCATTGGAAGGGCTTGTCGTACATGCTCTCGGCGGCCAGCGAATAATGCCCGTAGCGCTCGACCTCGTCGCGCAGCGGCCGGATCATCTGGCTGTGGCAGTTGTAGCAGCCCTCGCGGACGTAGATCGCGCGGCCCGCAAGCTCCAACGGGGTGTAGGGACGCATGCCCTGCACGGTCTCGATAGTGTTCTTCAAATAGAAGAGCGGCGCGATCTCGACGAGGCCGCCGATGGAGATCACCAGCAACGTGCCGATGACCAGGACGATCGAGTTGGTCTCGAAGATCTTGTGCTTGGCCCAGAGCGAGCGGCGCGCGGGCTTGTGTTCGATGCTCGTCATTGCGGAAGCTTTCTCAGGCGGCCACGGCCAGCAGCGACGAGGGGACCTCGGAGCGCGGCATGTCTGCCTCCGCCTCGGAGCGCACGGTCATCCAGAGGTTGAAGGCCATGATCAGCGCGCCGATCAGGAACAGCGCCCCGCCCATCGCGCGGATGACGTAGAAGGGGTGCATCGCCGCGACGGTCTCGATGAAGGAATATTCGAGGAAGCCGAGCGCGGTGTAGGCGCGCCACATCAGGCCCTGCAGGATGCCCGAGACCCACATCGCCGTGATGTAGAAGACGATGCCGAGCGTCGAGATCCAGAAGTGCCAGCTCACCAGCTTGAGCGAGTAGAGGCCCTTGCGGTTCCACAGCCAGGGCACGAGGCAATAGATCGCGCCGAAGGAGATGTAGGCGACCCAGCCGAGCGCGCCGGAATGGACATGGCCGATGGTCCAGTCGGTGTAGTGCGACAGGCCGTTCACGGCCTTGATCGACATCAGCGGGCCTTCGAAGGTCGACATGCCGTAGAAGGCGAGCGAGACCACCATCATCCGCAGCACGGGATCGGTGCGCAGCCGGTCCCAGGCGCCCGACAGGGTCATGATACCGTTGATCATGCCGCCCCAGGAGGGCATCCACAGCATGATCGAGAAGGTCATGCCCAGCGTCTGCGCCCAGTCCGGCAGCGCGGTGTAGTGGAGATGGTGGGGGCCGGCCCAGATGTAGATGAAGATCAGGGCCCAGAAATGGATGATCGAGAGCCGATAGCTGTAGATCGGCCGTTCCGCGCGCTTGGGCACGAAGTAGTACATGATCGCGAGGAAGCCGGCAGTGAGGAAGAAGCCGACCGCATTATGGCCGTACCACCACTGGAACATCGCATCCTGCACGCCCGACCAGAGGCCGTAGGATTTCGGCGACAGGATCGAGATCGGCACGGCGACGTTGTTGCCGATATGCAGGACCGCGATGGTGACGATGAAGCCGAGATAGAACCAGTTCGCCACATAGATATGCGGCTCCCGACGCTTCATCACCGTGCCGAGGAAGACCAGAAGATAGGTGACCCAGACGATGGTCAGCCACAGGTCGGCGTACCATTCCGGCTCGGCGTATTCCTTGCCCTGGGTGATGCCGAGCAGGTAGCCCGTGCCGGCGATGACGATGAAGAAGTTGTAGCCGAGGACGACGAACCAGGGCGACAGGATGCCCGCCAGACGCGCGCGGCAGGTGCGCTGAACGACATAGAAGGATGTGCCGATCAGCACGTTGCCGCCGAAGGCGAAGATCACGGCCGAGGTGTGCAGCGGGCGCAACCGGCCGAAATTGATCCAGGGCAGGTCGAAGTTCAGCACGGGAAAGGCGAGCTGGAGCGCGATGATCAGCCCGACGGTGAAGCCGGCGATGCCCCACACCATCGCGGCCACCGTCGCGAACTTCACCGGCTCCATGTTGTAGTTCGGCTTGCCGTCGATCTCTTGCGGCGAAACCGCGGGCGAGCCGTCGAAGCAGCGGTTCGCGATCAGGATCACGGCAGCCGCGGCCGCGACGACGCCGAGCGCCGCATGGAAGGCGTAGCCGGAGCTTTCGGTCAGCGCCGAGACGACGATCAGCGGCAGCACGCAGGCCGCCGCGATCAGCATGCCGATCATTTCGCCGACAGTCGCCTGCCTGACTTGGCTTGCCGTTGCCGTCACATCCGACTCCCGCTTCGTCCGGCGCATGAGCGCGCCATGAAGAGGAGGCTTAGCGAGCGGCCGGAAGCCGGGCGTTGATTCAGGTCAAGGAAACGGGCAGGCGGTTGCGGCGAGAGCGCGCAGGCCTCAGGCCGCGACGGCGCTCATCCGCTCGGGATTCATCACGCGCACGCCGCCGGGAACGATCAGGATCGTCTTGTCCTTGGCGAGGCGGGTGAAGGTGCGGCTCACGGTCTCGATGGTGAGGCCGAGGAAGTCGGCGATGTCCTGCCGCGTCATCGGCAGCGGCACCGTGACGGAGGGCTTGCCGAGCCTTGCCCAGCGCTGCTGCATGCCGAGCAGGAAGCAGATCAGCTTCTCTTCGGCGGTGCGCCGGCCGAGCAGCATCATCTGCTCATGGGCGAGCGTCAGTTCATGCGTCGCGAACTCGTGCAGCCGCTTCAGCAGATGCGGCTTGGCGTCGACCAGCGCGGTATAGGCGCCGCGCGAGAAGGCGCAGACCGCGACCTCGCCGATCGCATCGGCCGAGAAGCCATAGGCGTCGCGCATGGCGAGCCCGAGGAAATCCCCCGGCAGGGCGAAGCCGACGACCTGGCGCCGGCCATCCGAGAGCAGCTTGTAGAGACGCACCACGCCGGCGGTGACGTTGTAGACGGAATGGGCCTCGCGCCCCTGCGTGAACAGCGTCTCGCCGGAAGAGAAATGCGTGGGATGGGCCAGGGATTCGAGCAGGGCCAACTCGTCATCCGAGAGCGAGGCGCAGACGCTCACCAGGCGGACCATGCAGTTGCGACAGCCGCCATCGCCGCGGTTCGTAGCGCTACAGGCCGAGGGGTGACAGTTCACGATCGCATCTTCCCGCTAGAGCATCGGACCGAGAAAAGTGGAAACCGCTTTTCGGAAAAAGCCCGATGCCCAAACTAAAGAGTAGATCGCAACCTCGCGTCCAAGAGGACGCATTGCGATCTATGGCGACCATAACCGAGGCGGACAGGGTCACAAAGCACGCTTGCCGTCGCAGCCGGCGAAATTGATCCAGATCAATGCGACAACACAGGCCCGCCAACCACCGTGCGCGCCTGCAATTCGGGAGAAGCCGCACGTGACAGGCGATGACATCTTCGAGGTCGCGCGCATCGCGCCGGCCGGAGCCGACGCCGTCTACGGCCTCGTGGCCATGCTGCATCCGGAGGTGACGCCCGACGACTGGGCCGCCTTCGTGCGCGACCATTCGCAGGACGGGGCGCGGCCGCGCGGCGTCTTCTCGCTGCGCGATGTGCGCGGCACGCCCCATGCCCTGTTCACCTTCCGTGTCGCGCAAACGATCAGCGGAGGAACCACGCTCGAGATTTTCGAACTGGCGATGCTGCGCCTGCCGGGAACGCATCTGGTCGACGCCTTGCTGCGCTTCGCCAACCAGCTCGCGGTCGAGCTCGACCTGCCCCGGATCGCGATCTCGCTGGAACGCTCCGCCGCCTGGCCGCAGGATCACGATGCCCTGCAGCGCTCGGGGTTCCAGGTCGATCGCGTGATGGTCCTCGGGCGGGCCCGCATGGAGCCCGCCCCCTGGAATTGACCTGTCTCAATCAGGCGTGGAGCCGGGCTTAGCGCCGCCAGCCGAGCTGTCAGACTCGTTCCAGTGCGATGGCGATGCCCTGGCCGACGCCGATGCACATGGTCGCGAGGGCAAGACGCTTGCCGGTCAGCGACAGTTCGAGCGCCGCCGTGCCGGCAATGCGGGCACCGGACATGCCGAGCGGGTGGCCGAGTGCGATCGCCCCACCGTTCGGGTTCACATACGCGCCGTCCTCGGCGATGCCGAGCTCGCGAAGCACCGCGATGCCCTGGCTCGCGAAAGCCTCGTTCAGCTCGACTACGTCGAAATCGGTCGGCTTGAGGCCAAGGCGCTCGCAGAGCTTGCGAGTGGCCGGGATCGGCCCGAGGCCCATCACGCGCGGCGCGACGCCGCCTGCAGCACCACCGAGCACGCGCGCCAGCGGGGTCAGGCCATATTTCGCCACAGCCTTCTCCGAGGCGACGATCAGCGCGGCGGCGCCGTCGTTGACGCCCGAGGCATTGCCGGCCGTGACGGTGCCGCCCTCCTTGCGGAACGGGGTCCCCAGCTTGGCGAGCTTCTCCAGCGTGGTGTCGCCGCGCGGGTGCTCGTCGATCTCGACACGGATCGCATCGCCCTTCCGCTGCGGGATCAGGACCGGCACGATCTCCCTGGCCAATCGGCCATTCTGCTGGGCAGCGACTGCCTTCTGCTGCGAGCGCACAGCGAAGGCATCCTGATCGGCGCGGCTGACCTTGCAATCGGCGGCTACGTTCTCGCCGGTCTCCGGCATGGAATCGACGCCGTATTGCTGCTTCATCAGCGGGTTGACGAAGCGCCAGCCGATGGTGGTGTCGTGGATTTCGGCGTGGCGCGAGAAGGCGCTTTCGGCCTTCGGCAGCACGAAGGGCGCGCGCGACATGCTCTCGACGCCGCCGGCGATCATCAACTCGGCCTCGCCGGCCTTGATCGCCCGGGCGGCGGCGATGACGGCATCCATGCCGGAACCGCAGAGCCTATTGATCGTGGTGCCCGGCACCTCCTTGGGCAGGCCGGCGAGCAGGAGCGACATGCGCGCGACGTTGCGGTTGTCCTCTCCCGCCTGATTGGCGCAGCCGAAGATCACATCGTCCACGGCAGCGAAATCGACGCCCGCATGACGCTCGAGCAGAGCCTTCAGCGGCACTGCCCCGAGATCGTCAGCGCGGACCGAGGACAGGGAGCCACCGAAGCGGCCGATCGGCGTGCGGACATAGCCGCAGATGAAAGCTTCGCTCATCGTCGGGATCTTCCCTCTGTAGCCGCCCTTGAGGCCCGGCTCGTCAGGTGAGGTTCTCGCTGCCCCTCCCGGCTTTGTAAAGACGACGTGGCACGGGCTCGCGGCGTCGGACCTACTTGCCCCAGCGCAGCGCCAGCGGATCGAGCTCGCGGGCGAGCTCGATCAGCCCCTCGCGCGTCTTCGGATGCAGGGGCGTCAGCGGGTGGCGCACGGCCTCGGACTTGATGACCCCGCCCTCCTTCATCACCGCCTTGGCCGAGCGCAGGCCGCATTGGCGGTTCTCGTAGTTGATGATCGGCAGGACGCGGGCATAGAGCGCCGCCGCCTGCTTGCGGTCACCGGCAGCATGCGCGGCGAGGATCGGCTTGATCAGGTCGGGGATCATCGCCGACGTCATGGTGCCGGTGGCGCCGGCATCGAGATCGGCCATCAGCGTGATCGCCTCCTCGCCGTCGAAGGGGCCGACGACGGCGTCGCCGCCCGCCTCGATCAGCGCGCGCAGCTTGTTCGCCGTGCCGGGCACCTCGATCTTGAAGTAGCGGACGAGCGGCACTTCCTTGGCCAGCCGGATCATGAAGGGCACGGTCATGGTCACGCCCGAGAGCGGCGCGTCCTGCAGGATGATCGGGATACCGCAGGCATCCGCCACCGCCTTGAAATGCTCGATCATGCCCTGCTCGTCGGCCTTGAGCAGCGCGCCGTGATAAGGCGGCATCATCATCAGCATCTTGGCGCCGGCATCCGCGGCGGCCTTGGCGCGGGCGGCGGCGATGCGCGTCGAGAAATGCGAGGTGGTCACGATCACCGGCACGCGGCCATCGATCTGCTCCAGCGAGAGCCGCATCACCTGATCGCGCTCCTCGTCGGTCAGCAGGAACTGCTCCGAGAAGTTCGCGAGGATGCAGATGCCGTCGACGCCCTGGTCGACCATCAGGTCCATGACGCGCCTGTTGCCCTCGATGTCGAGGTCGCCATTGTCGTGGAAGATGGTCGGCGCGATCGGCAGGATGCCCTTGTAGGGTTCGGTCATGGCGTCATCTCGTATGGCGGACGGGGCGGAAAGCGAACGGCGATACGGTTGTCAGACCGTGCTGGCGGCCTTGGTGCCACGCAAGCGACGGGCGATGCTGCCGATGACCGGCAGCACCAGCAAAGCGAGGCCGATCGTCATCAAGGTCGCCACCAGGGCGTTCGACCAGAAGATCGAGAGCGAGCCCTGGCTGAAGATCATCGACTGGCGGAAGGCGTCCTCGGCCTTGTCGCCGATGACCATGGCGAGCACGAGCGGCGCGATCGGGTAATCGAGCTTCTTGAAGAGATAGCCGACGAGGCCGAAGACCAGCGCGAGCCAGATATCGAACTCCTTGCTCGCGGCGGTGAAGGCGCCGATGAAGCAGATCACCACGATGATCGGCCCGATGATCGAGAAGGGGATGCGCAGGATCGAGGCGAAGAGCGGCACCGTCGCCAGCACGATCACCACCGCGACGACATTGCCGAGATACATCGAGGCGATCAGGCCCCAGACGAAATCGGGGCGGTCGGTGAAGAGCGTCGGGCCGGGGTTGAGGCCCCAGATCATCAGGCCGCCCATCATCACCGCCGCCGTCGCCGAGCCGGGGATGCCGAGCGCCAGCATCGGGAGCATGGCGGCGGAGCCCGCGGCATGGTCGGCGGTCTCGGGCGCGATCACGCCCTCGGGCTCGCCCTTGCCGAACTTGGCGGGGTTGCGCGACGAGCGCTTAGCCATGGCGTAGCTCATGAAGGACGCCGCGGTCGGCCCGCCCGGCGTGATGCCCATCCAGATGCCGATCAACGAGGAGCGCAGCAGAGCGAGCCAATAGCGCGGCAGCTTGGCCGCCGTGCGCAGCACGTCACTGATACGGACCTTGGCGGCGACGCCCTCGAAGCGCAGCCCCTCCTCCATCGTCAGCAGCAATTCGCCGATGCCGAACAGGCCGATGACCGCGATCAGGAAGCTGACGCCGGCCAGCAGCACATCGAACTCGAACGTCAGCCGGACATTGCCCGAGACCGAGTCCATGCCGATCGTCGCAAGCGCGAAGCCGATCGCCATCGAGACGACCGTCTTGAAGGGCGAGGCGCCGCCGAGCCCGATGAAGCTCGCGAAGGTCATGAAATAGACGGCGAAGTACTCGGGCGAGGAGAAGCGCAGCGCGAATTTCGCGACCCAGCCGGACAACAGCGTGATCAGGATCACGCCGGCCATGGCGCCGAAGCCGGCGGAGAGGAAAGCGAAGGAAAGCGCTTCCGTCGCCTTGCCCTGCTTGGCCATCGGGTGGCCGTCGAAGGTCGTCGCGACGGATGAAGGCTCGCCAGGGATGTTGAACAGGATCGAGGTGGTGGAGCCGCCGAAGAGCGCGCCCCAGTAGAGCGAGGTCAGCAGGATGATCGCCGAGACCGGGTCCATCGAGAAGGTCAGCGGCAGGAGCAGCGAAACGCCGTTGGGGGCGCCGAGCCCCGGCAGCACGCCGACGAGCACGCCGAGCAGCACGCCAGCGATCATCAGCAGGATATGGTGCGTGGTGAGCGCGACCGAGAAGCCGTGCATCAGGTTGGCGACGTTGTCCATGCGCGTTTCCCTGCCGCCTCTAGAGGCCGATGAGCGGCTCGATCGGGCCCTTGAGCAGGCCGATCTGAAAGAATTTCTCTAGGGCGAAATAGAAGAACGCCGCCGTCACGAAGGCGGTCGCAAGGCTCGGCAGCCAGCCATAGCCACCCTGGAAACGCATCGCGAAGACGAGATAGAGGATCGTCGCGACATACATGCCGAGCGTGGCGCTCAGCACCACGAAGCCGACGAGCGGCAGCAGGAAGGACAGCACCCGCTTGCCGCGCTCGGCATCGAGGAACGCCTCGGCCAGCGCAGCCTTGCCGGCCACGCGCTGACCCACCGTCATCGCCAGCGTGCCCAGGCTCGCCAGCGCGATCAGCGCCCCGGCATAGAAAGGAAATGCACCGGGCTGCGGGCCCGACGTATCCCAGCCGATGCCGAACTCCAGCGAGCCCTTCACGATGACGAGCCCGAAGACGAGCGTCAGGATCGCGGTCCCGATTTCGGCCCAGAAGCGGGTGATCATGGGGTGGGTTCCTCCTTGCGGGGGCCGCCGAAAAGCGCCTCGTCATTCCGAACGCAGCGAAGCGGAGATCCGGAATCCATCATGGGGCGTAGCGGCCTTCGATGGATCCCGGGTCGGCCAAGCGCCGCCCGGGATGACGTCCAGGTCGCTGCGTCTTGTCGAGTAGGCCCTTACTTCGCGACCCAGCCTTCGTTCTCGAAGACCTTCTTGTTCGCGGCCTCGTCCTTGGCGACGAAGTCGGTCAGTTCCTTGCCCTTCATGAACTTGCCGGTCTGGGCGGTGCGCTGCACGAACTCCTGCCATTCCGGCGTCTTGGAGACCTTCTCCATGAGGCCGGCATAGTAGGTCACGGCGTCGGCCGGAACCTCGGCGGGCAGCCAGACGGTGCGCGGCATCTGGAAGGTCTCGAGCGGCAGGCCCGCTTCCTTGCAGGTCGGGATGTCGCCCCAGCCCTTGCCCTCGAAGACCGGATCGCTCTTGGCGAGGCGGGCTGGCGAAAAGACGCAGAGCGGCTTCACCTGGCCGGCCTTCCACTGGCCGATATTCTCGTTGGGATTGTTGACGTTGGAGTCGATATGGCCGCCGGCGAGCTGCACGGCAGCGGCGCTGCCGCCCTGGAACGGGACGTAGATCCATTTCACGCCGGAAGCGTCCTGGATCATCGAGGTCAGCGTCTGGTCGGTGTCCTTGGACTGGCTGCCGCCCATCTTGAAGCCCATGGGCTTGGCCTTGACCGCCTCGATATAGGCCTTCGCGTCGGCGTAGGGAGCATCACCCTTCACCCAGAGCAGGAACTCGTCGAGCGCCAGCGCGGCGACCGGCGTCAGGTCCGTGTATTTGTAGCCGAGCTTGGCAACGTAAGGCAGCAGATAGGCGTTGTTGGTGCCGAAGATGACGCGGTTCGGATCGCCCTTGGCGCCCTTGCCGTAGACATAGCCTTCCGCGCCGGAGCCGCCGCCCTTGTTCACCACCACGATCGGCTGCTCGGTGAATTTGTGCTTGGTGATGATCGACTGGATGACGCGGGCGAAATTATCGGTGCCGCCGCCGGCACCCGAGGTCACGACGAACTCGATCGGCTTGGTCGGTTCCCAGGCCTGCGCCGCACCGACGCCGCCCAGCGCGAACGCGCCGGCGAGCGCGACAGTCATGGCAATGGTCTTCATGAGGTCTCTCCCTAGGGTTTTGAATTTGAAGGGCCACTCTTGCCGGCGGCCTTGTTGAAAACGAAACCGGATCAGGCGGCGGCGCGGGCCTTCGTCTTCCCGTCCTGCGCCATCTTGATGGCCAGCGACAGCGCGGCGCGAGTGGCGCCGAGATTGGCGATGCCCTTGCCGGCGATCTCATAGGCCGTGCCATGGGCGGGCGTGCAGATCGGGAAGGGGAAGCCGCCGATCAGCGTGACGCCACGGTCGAAGCCGATCAGCTTCATCGCGATCTGGCCCTGGTCGTGATACATCGTCAGGACGGCGTCGAAATCGCCGTTCTTCGCCCTCAGGAAGACGGTGTCGGAGGGGAACGGCCCCTCCACAGTGAAGCCCTTGGCCTTGGCGGCCTTCACCGCCGGCTCGATCGTCTCGATCTCGTCACGCCCGAAATTGCCGCCGTCGCCGGCATGCGGGTTGATGCCCGCGACAGCGATGCGCGGCGGGTTAAAGCCGGCAGCGCGCAGATTGGCGTCAGCCAGCGTCAGCGCGCGCAGGATGCGCTCCTGCGTGATGTTGCTGGCAACCTCGGACAGCGGGATGTGGGAGGTGACGCGAGCGTTCCAGAGCTTGTCGAGGACGTTGAATTCGCTCGCGGGGCCCTCGAAGCCGATGGCATCGCGCACGAAGCGGATCTCGTCGTCGTAGCCGGGATAGGCGAAGCGCATCGCCGCCTTGTTGAAGGGCGTGAAGAAGACCGCATCGGCCTTGCCGGAGGCGGCGAACTGGAGCGCGCGGCGGAAATTCTCTGTCGCGGCCTTGCCGCCCGCGAGCGTCGCCTTGCCACGCTGGAGATCGGCCGGATCATGGTTGCCGAGGTCGATGAAGACGAGCCTGTCGCCGAGCGGCAGCGCCTCGCCGTCCTTCACGACCTGCACCTGCGGATCGACGCCGCTGTCCTCGATGCCGAGATCGAGCAAACGCTTGTCGCCGAACACGACATAGCGCGCCGCGGACCGGAGATCGGGCTCCGCCAGGATGCGCGCCATCAATTCCGGGCTGATGCCGGAGGGATCACCCATCGCCGCGGCGATCACCGGCAAGGCGTCATTCGTCCGCTCATTCATGGCCGCACTCCGCTGCCTTTTCATCCCTGTTGCCTCTTCGCTACCACAAGCACCCCATCGCCTCAAGTATGCTGTATGCAGCATAACGAGATTGCTGTAGTCATTTCCGAAAGCGCGGGCCCGAACGAGCCACGCCGTCATCGGCCGCGCGGGGAGAAGCCTGATGAATTTTCACGCGCATTACGCGGGGGTCACCGAGCCGGTCGAAACCTGCCTCGTCGGCAGCGGCAGCTTCGGCCGCAGTTATCTCGCGCAATCGCGGCGGACGCGGCTGGTCAATGCGCGCATCGCGGTGGACATGACGGCTGAAGCCGCCGGGCGCGCCTTTGCCGCCGCCGGCTTTGCGCCATCGGAGATCGCCCTGTGCGAGACCGCAGCCCAGGCGCGCGCGGCCTGGGACGGCGGCAAATGCGTCGCCGCCGCCAGCCTCGACATCGTCATCGACCTGCCGTTCCAGCTGCTGGTCGAGGCGACCGGAAGCCCGGAAGGAGCGACCCAATACAGCCTCGCCGCCCTCGAGGCCGGCCGCCATGTCGCGCTGGTCTCGAAGGAGGCCGACAGCGTCGTCGGACCGGGGCTGGCGCGCCTCGCCCAACAGAAGGGCGTCGTAGTGACGCCGGTCGACGGCGACCAGCCGAGCCTGCTGATCGCGCTGGCGAGCTGGGCCGAGGTGCTCGGCCTGGAGATTATCGCGGCCGGCAAGTCGAGCGAATATGATTTCGTGCTCGACGCCGCCACGGGCAACGTCACCTGCAACGGCGCGACACACGCCCTGCCGGCGCTGCGCGAGCATTGGCTGCCCGGTTCTCGCTCGATCGTCGCCAACGCGGCCGAGCGCGCGCGCATCCTGGGCGAGGCCTTTCCGCTTCGGGCCGTGCCCGATCTCTGCGAGATGACGCTCGTCGCCAATGCGCTCGGCTTCTCGGCCGATGCGGCAGGCTTCCACGCACCGCCGGCCCGCATCCCGGAGATCGCCGACCTCTTCGCCGAGCGTAGCGAGGGCGGGCTGATGAGCGGCACGCGCTGCATCGACGTCTTCCACCATCTGCGCCTGCCCGAGGAAGCGAGCTTCGCCGGCGGCGTCTTCATCGTCGTGCGCTGCGACAACGCCGAGACCTGGGAGATGCTGGCCGGCAAGGGCCATGTCGTCAGCCGCAGCGGCAAAACGGCCGCGCTCTACCTGCCGCGCCACCTTCTGGGTGTGGAAGTCGCCACTTCCATCCTCGATGCCGCCGGCCTCGGCCGCTCCGGCTATGGCGAGGATTATCGGCCACGACAGGACCTCGTCGCGGTGGCGCAACGCGACCTCGCCGCCGGCACCGCGCTCGTAATGGGCGGGCACCATCACAGCATCGACGGCGTCGGGGCCGAGATCAGGCCGGCCGTGCCGCTCGCTGCCGAACGCCCTGCCCCATTCTACCTCGTCGCCAACCGGACCCTCGTCCGAAACGTCAGGGCCGGCGACGCGATCCGCCTCGGCGATGTCGAGATACCCGGCGATTCCGGGCTGCTGGCGATGCGCCACCGGCAGGACGCGCTGTTTGCCACCGAGGCGGCCGCCGTCGTTTGACAGCACAGACGCCGCATGCCGTAACGGAGGCGCCGGAAACGATGGAACAGCGATGAGCGAGACGGCCACCGATTATCCCCGGATCACGCGACGGACCCTCCATGACGAGGTTCTGGAGCGGGTGCGCGACATGATCATCGAGGGCCAGCTCATCCCCGGCCAGCGCATCAACGAGGGGCTGGTGGGTGCGCAGCTCGGCGTGTCGCGGACGCCACTGCGCGAGGCGATCAAGACGCTCGCCAGCGAGGGTCTGGTCGAGATCCTGC
This sequence comes from Bosea sp. NBC_00550, assembly GCF_026020075.1. Classification (NCBI taxonomy): domain Bacteria; kingdom Pseudomonadati; phylum Pseudomonadota; class Alphaproteobacteria; order Hyphomicrobiales; family Alloboseaceae; genus Allobosea; species Allobosea sp. NBC_00550. The sequence continues at coordinate 5,095,939 of NZ_CP102772.1, read as the reverse complement.
CCGCCAAGGGCGCGGTCGTGCGCAAGTTCTCAGCGCGGGATCTCGCCGACATCCTCGACGTCATCAAGAGCCTGGAACAGCTCGGCGGACGGATCGCCTGCGCGCAGGCCAGCGACGCGACCATCGAGGCGATCCACAAGCTGCACCGGGACATGCTGGCGCTTTACGCGACGCGCGACCGGCTCGACTATTTCAAGCTGAACCAGGCGATCCACAGCGCCATCGTCGCCGCTTCCGGCAATCCGGTTCTCGCCGAGATGCACACTACCCTGCAGTCGCGCATCAAGCGGCTGCGCTTCGTCGGCAATGAGGGGCCGGAGAAATGGGCGGGCGCAGTAGCCGAGCACGAGGAGATGATCGCGGCGCTGCTCAAGCGCGACGCCGACGCCCTGTCGGAAGCGATCGGCCGGCACATGGACACCACGCTTCTGCGCGTCCGCGAGGTGCTTTGATAGCCAAGCCGGACGCTCATTCCGGCCCGAGCAGGCGACCTTGCGAGGCGACGGAAACCGCGCAGCGCAATCGTTTACCCTCCCATTCTCGGGTCGCAGAACGCCTGCGGAAACGACTATTCGCCTCCTTCGACTTTCAATAAGCTGTTGACAAGGCGGCTCGGGGAATTCCGCCGATGAAGCTTCCGATGCAACGGGGCCATCTTCCGCCGCAGGCGGCGGAGAGGCGTTCAAGGAGACATCCATGAAAAAGATTTTGTTGGCGACGCTGTCGGCCTCCGCGCTGATGGCGGCGCAGCCCCTGATGGCGAAAACGCTGGTCTATTGCTCCGAGGGCAGCCCCGAGAACTTCGCGCCGAGCGTCAACACGACCGGCACCTCCTTCGACGCGAACACCCAGATCTACGACACCGTCGTCCAGTTCGAGCGCGGCGGCACCAAGGTGCAGCCCGGCCTCGCGGAGAAGTGGGACATCTCGGCCGATGGCCTGACCTACACCTTCCACCTGCGCAAAGGCGTGAAGTGGCACTCCAACCGCGCCTTCAAGCCGACACGCGACTTCAATGCCGACGACGTGATGTTCATGATCGAGCGGCAGTGGAAGGAGGATCACCCGTTCTTCAAGGTGACTAGCTCGAACCACTCCTATTTCAACGACATGGGCATGCCCAAGTTGCTGAAGTCGGTGGAGAAGGTTGATGACTACACCGTGAAGATCACGCTGAACCAGCCGGAGGCGCCATTCCTCTCCGACCTCGCCATGCAATACGCCAGCGTGCAGTCGAAGGAATACGCCGATGCGATGCTGAAGGCGGGCACGCCCGAGAAGCTCGACCAGGACCCGGTCGGCACCGGCCCGTTCTATCTGGTGCAGTACCAGAAGGACGCGATCATCCGCTACAAGGCCTTCCCGGAATACTGGGCCGGCAAGGCGAAGATCGACGACCTCATCTTCGCGATCACGCCGGATGCCTCGGTGCGCTGGGCCAAGCTCCAGAAGGGCGAATGCCATGTCATGCCCTATCCGAACCCGGCCGACCTCGACGCGATCAAGAAGGACGCCAATGTCCAGATCCTGGAGCAGCCGGGCCTGAACATCGGCTATCTCGCCTACAACACCACCAAGAAGCCCTTCGACGACGTCAAGGTGCGCCGCGCCATCAACAAGGCGATCAACAAGAAGGCGATCATCGACGCGGTCTACCTCTCCAGCGGCATCGCGGCGACCAACCCGATCCCGCCCTCGATGTGGTCCTATAACGAGACGATCAAGGACGACCCCTTCGATCCGGAGGCGGCCAGGAAGGAGCTGGCCGAGGCCGGCTACCCGAACGGGCTTGAGATCGACCTGTGGGCGATGCCGGTGCAGCGCCCGTACAACCCGAACGCCAAGCGCATCGCCGAGCTGATGCAGGCGGACCTCGCCAAGGTCGGCGTCAAGGCCGAGATCAAATCGTTCGAGTGGGGCGAGTACCGCAAGCGCATGCAGGCGGGCGAGCACCAGACGGGCATGCTCGGCTGGACCGGCGACAACGGCGATCCGGACAACTTCCTGCACACGCTGCTCGGCTGCGACTCGGCCAAGACCAACGGCTCGAACGTCGCCAAGTTCTGCTACAAGCCCTTCGAGGATCTGGTGACGAAGGCGAAGACGGTCACCGACCAGGCCGAGCGCGAGAAGCTCTACCAGCAGGCTCAGGTGATCTTCAAGGAGCAGTCGCCCTGGTTCACCATCGCGCATGCGGTGCAGTTGAAGCCCGTCCGCAAGGAAGTGAAGGACTTCAAGCTCTCGCCGTTCAGCCGCCACGTCTTCTACGGCGTCGACATCGGCAACTGAGCCGAAGCGCCGGCCGCGCCCGTCCTGGCGCGGCCGATGCATGCCAAACGACGCGGCCCCTCGGGGCCGCGTTTCGGGAGGTGGAGACGATGGGGCACGACGCCCCGCGCCCGATCCGTCTCCCCGCCTATCCGAGAGAAACGCCATGTCGGTTCGTGCCCGCTCCTTCGCTCTGACGCTGGGGCTGAGTGCCCTTTTTCTGCCCGCCGTCGCGGGCGCCCAGGCGCTCGTCGTCTGCTCCGAAGCCAGCCCCGATTTCCTGAATCCGCAATTCAGCAGCCAGAATACCGCCTATGACGTGGCGGCGCAGATCTACGAGCGGCTGACGGCGACCGAGCGCGGCGGCTCGCAGATCATCCCGAGCCTCGCCGAGTCCTGGACGATCTCGGACGATGCGCTGACCTACACCTTCAAGCTGCGCAAGGGCGTGAAGTGGCACGCCAGCAAGACCTTCACGCCGACGCGCGAATTCAACGCCGACGACGTGGTCTTCTCGTTCGAGCGGATGTTCGACGCCAACAACCCCTACAACAAGGTCGGCAGCGGCAATTACCAGTTCTTCAGCGAGATCGTGAAGCCGAGCCTGAAGTCGGTCGAGAAGGTCGACGACTACACGGTGAAGCTCACCCTGAACAAGCCGAACTCGCCGCTGCTTTCGGCGCTCTCGGTCGAGCCGATGTCGATCCTCTCAGCCGAATATGCGGCCGCGATGCTGAAGGCCGGCACGCCCGAGCAGGTCGATTTCGCCCCGATCGGCACCGGCCCGTTCTCGCTGCTCGCCTATCAGAAGGACGCCGTCATACGCTTCAAGGCGGTGCCGGACCACTGGACCACGGCTGTCGGCAACCGCGACCGCATGGCGCTGGTCAACGACCTGATCTTCGTGATCACGCCCGATGCCGCCGTGCGCTTCGCCAAGGTCCGCTCCGGCGAGTGCCAGATCGCGCGCTACCCCAATCCCGGCGACCTGCCGGCGATGAAGACGGAAGCCAGCATCAACCTGCTGCAGGGCAGCATCGCCGATCAGAGCTTCCTCGCCTTCAACCAGCAGAAGAAGCCCTTCGGCGACAAGCGCGTGCGCGAGGCGCTGGCCTATGCCACCAACATCCCGGCGATCATCGACGCGGTCTATCAGGGCACCGGCAAGCCCACGGCGGCAGCCGTGCCACCTTCGCTGTGGTCGCACAACGACGAGCTGAAACCGCGCGCCTATGATCCCGAGAAGGCCAAGGCGCTGCTCAAGGAGGCCGGCCTCGCGGACGGCTTCGAGACGACGCTCTGGGCGATCCCCGTCGTGCGCGCCTATATGCCGAACGGCCGGCGCGCCGCCGAGCTGATCCAGGCCGACTGGGCCAAGATCGGCGTCAAGGCTACGATCCAGACCTTCGAATGGGGCGAATACCTCAAGCGCGGCCGCGCCGGCGAGCACGAGGTCGGCATGTTCGGCTACACCTGGGACTATCCCGATCCGAGCCAGATCCTGCTCTCGGGCTGGACCTGCGAAGGCGTGAAGACCGGCGCCAACCGGGCGCGCTGGTGCAACCAGGAAGCCTCGGATGCCCTGGCGAAGGCCAACACGATCACCGACCAGGGCGAGCGCACGAAGCTCTACAAGCGCTTTCAGGAACTCTTCCACGAAGATGTTGCGGGCCTGCTCTTCGCCAATGCGCAGGCCTTCACGCCGGTGCGCAAGGAAGTGAAGGACTACAAGATCCACTTCTTCGGCGGCCAGCCCTTCTACGGCGTGTCGATCACCAAGTGACGGCTCGCCCCCGATAGTCATCGGCGCCGATGGAGCATTCATTGCTTCGTCGGCGCCGGCTTTATTCGCATTGTTTCGTTGGTGCCCCCGAGGTTTTGCAAGTCTTTCGTCGGGCATCCGAGTTCCACCCGCGCAGCACCATCGCGATCCACGGTTTTCGTCACGGCGTTCTTGATCTTTCCGGGATTCTGGTGTTTGCGCTGCGCCGGAATTCAAAATTCAATAAAACGACAAAACAGGCCACCGCGTGGAACGACACGCTCCGGCCGACAAGAATGGCAGAACCATGCTGCGCTTCATCTTCACACGGCTGAGCCTGGTCATCCCGACCTTCATCGGGATCACGCTGCTGGCCTTCTTCCTGGTGCGGCTCGTGCCGGGCGACCCGATCGAGACTATGGCCGGCGAGCGCGGCATCGATGCTGCCCGCCATGCGCAGCTCCTCACCGAGTACGGTCTCGACCGGCCGCTATTCGTTCAGTACGGCCGCTATATCGAGCGCGTCGTCCAGGGCGATCTCGGCAAGTCGATCGTCACGCGGGAGAACGTGCTGACCGAGTTCGGCCAGCTCTTCCCCGCCACCATCGAGCTCGCGCTCTGCGCCATCATTCTCGCGCTCCTCATCGGCCTGCCGGCGGGCATCATCGCGGCGGTGAAGCGGAACTCGATCTTCGACCATGGCGTGATGGGCATTTCGCTGACCGGCTATTCGATGCCGATCTTCTGGTGGGGGCTGCTGCTGATCCTGCTGTTCTCGGTGCAGCTCGGCATCACACCGGTCTCGGGCCGCATCGCGGTGCAGTACTTCATCGAGCCGGTCACCGGCTTCCTCACCATCGACAGCCTGCTGGCCGGTGACATCGACGCCTTCTGGTCGGCGCTGTCACATCTCGTCTTGCCGGCGATCGTGCTCGGCACGGTGCCGCTCGCCGTCATCGCCCGCATGACGCGCTCGGCGATGCTGGAGGTGCTCGGCGAGGACTATATCCGCACGGCGCGGGCCAAGGGCATGGCGCCGATCCGGGTCGTCGCGCTGCACGCGCTGCGCAATGCGCTGATCCCGGTCGTCACCGTCATCGGCCTGCAGGTCGGCACGCTCTTCACCGGCGCGATCCTGACCGAGACGATCTTCTCCTGGCCCGGCGTCGGCAAATGGCTGATCGAGGCGATCAGCCGGCGCGACTATCCCGTCCTGCAGGGCGGCACGCTGCTGCTCGGCATCGTCGTCATGAGCGTCAACCTCTTCGTCGACTTGCTCTACGGCCTGATCAACCCGCGCATCAGGCACGCCCGATGAACCGCCTTTCGCATTTCAGCTCCCAGCGGAGCCCTCGCCCATGAGCGCCGAGACCCTCGAAGCCCCCGCCGTCGCCGCACCGAGCGGTGTCCCGCCCCATCCGGCGCGCGAATTCTGGACCTATTTCAGCGCCAATCGCGGCGCGGTGGCCGGGCTCGTCGTCATCGTTGTGGTGCTGTTCTGCGCGCTGTTCGCGCCGCTGATCGCGCCGCATGAGCCGAACCTGACCAACAACGCCGTCTTCCTGAAGCCGCCGTTCTGGCAGGAAGGCGGCTCGCTCTCCTACCCGCTCGGCACGGACGCGATTGGCCGCGACATCCTCTCGCGCCTGCTCTACGGCGCGCGGCTTTCGCTGGTCATCGGCATCTTCGTGGTCGCGATCGCGATCATCGTCGGCATCGTCCTCGGCCTCATCGCGGGCTATTTCAAGGGCCTTGCCGATATCGCGATCATGCGGCTGATGGACATCCTGATGACGATGCCGAGCCTGCTGCTCGCGATCGTCATCGTCGCGATCCTCGGCCCCGGCCTGATGAACGCGATGCTCGCGGTCGCCATCGTCGTGCTGCCGCATTACGTCCGCATCACCCGCGCCGCCGTCATCACCGAGGCCAGCAAGGATTATGTCATCGCCGCCCAGGTCAGCGGCGCGCAGACGGTCCGGCTGATGTTCTCCGAGATCCTGCCGAACTGCGCGGCACCGCTGATCGTGCAGGCGACGCTTGGCGTCTCCACCGCGATCCTCGACGCTGCCGCGCTGGGCTTCCTGGGCTTAGGCGCCCAGCCGCCCACCCCAGAATGGGGCACGATGCTCGCGGATGCGCGCGAGTTCGTGCTGCGTGCCTGGTGGGTCGTCACGTTCCCGGGCCTCGCCATCCTCATCACCGTGCTCGCCTTCAACCTGCTGGGTGACGGCCTGCGCGATGCGCTCGACCCCAAGCTGAAGCGCTGATCCCATGCCCCTTCTCGAAATCGAAAACCTCAGCGTCGAATTCCCGACTTCCCAAGGAACGCTGCGCGCCGTCGACCGCATCGACCTCACCCTCGAAGAGGGCGAGGTGCTCGGCGTCGTCGGCGAATCCGGCTCCGGCAAATCAGTCACCATGCTCGCGCTGATGGGCCTCGTCGGCTATCCCGGCCGCGTCCGCGCCGACAAGCTGCGCTTCGACGGCCGCGACCTCCTGACCATGTCCGCCCGCGAGCGCCGGCAGCTCACCGGCAAGGACGTGGCGATGATCTTCCAGGAGCCGAGCACCAGCCTGAACCCCTGCTTCACCATCGGCTTCCAGCTCGCAGAGACGCTGAAGAAGCATGAAGGCATGGACGGCAAGGCCGCTAAGCGCCGTTCGATCGAGCTGCTCGAACAGGTCGGCATCCCCGCGCCGGAAAGCCGCCTCACGGCCTTCCCGCATCAGATGTCCGGCGGCATGAACCAGCGCGTGATGATCGCGATGGCGATCGCCTGCAATCCGCGCCTGCTGATCGCCGACGAGCCGACGACCGCACTCGACGTCACCATCCAGGCTCAGATCCTCGACCTGCTGATGTCGCTGCAGCGCGAGCGCGGCATGGCGCTCGTCCTCATCACCCACAATATGGGCGTCGTCGCCGAGACGGCACAGCGCATCATGGTGATGTATGCCGGGCAGATCATGGAGGAGCGCAAGGTCGACGCGCTGTTCGCCGATCCGCAGCACCCCTATTCCGCCGCGCTGCTCGCCGCCCTGCCGGAGCGCAGCGAGCATGCGAGCCGCCTCGCCACCATCCCCGGCATGGTGCCCGGCCTGAACGACCGGCCGAGAGGCTGCCTGTTCAGCCCGCGCTGCGCCTATGCGACCGAGCATTCGCGCAATGTCCAGCCGCAGCTCAGGAACTGGGCGGACGGGCGTGTGCGCTGCCATTATCCGCTCGGCGATCCCAATCGCGACGCCGAGCGCGCCCGCGACGAAGCCGGCCTGACGACGGAGGCGACGCGATGAGCACCGTCATCGAAGCCCGCGAGCTGACACAGACCTATCCGGTCAAGCAGGGGTTCTTCCGCCCGCCGGCGCAGCTTCAGGCGGTGAACAAGGTGTCCTTCTCGGTCGAGGCCGGGCGCACCCTCGCCGTCGTCGGCGAGTCCGGCTGCGGAAAATCGACGCTGGCGCGGATGGCGACGCTGATCGAGACGCCGACCTCGGGCCATCTGACCCTCGACGGTCTCGACGCCATCTCGCCGCCTGCGAGCGAGCGCAGGCGCCTGCGCCGCACGGTGCAGCTCGTCTTCCAGAACCCCTACGGCTCGCTCAATCCGCGCAAGAAGATCGGCACGATCCTTGAGGAGCCGCTCAAGATCAACACCGACCTATCCAAGGCCGAGCGGACCGAGAAGGCCCGCGCGATGATGGCCAAGGTCGGCCTGCGTCCGGAGCACTATGCCCGCTATCCGCACATGTTCTCGGGCGGCCAGCGCCAGCGCATCGCGATCGCTCGTGCTCTCATCCTCTCGCCCAAATTGCTGGTGGCGGATGAGCCGGTCTCGGCGCTCGACATCTCGATCCAGGCGCAGGTTCTGAACCTGCTGGCCGATCTGCAGGACGAGCTGAAGCTCGCCTATCTCTTCATCTCGCACGACCTCAGCGTCGTCCGCCACATCGCCCATGACGTCATGGTGATGTATCTCGGCAATGCCATCGAGCACGGCCCGAAGGAGCGCATCTACGCCCGGCCGCTGCACCCCTATACGCAGGCGTTGCTGGCCTCGACGCCGCGTGTCGGCGGGGCCAAGCGAGAGCGCATCGTGTTGCGCGGCGAACTGCCCTCCCCGCTCAATCCGCCGACGGGCTGCGTGTTCTCGACCCGCTGCCCCTATGTGACCGATCGCTGCCGGGCGGAGCGCCCAGAGAAGCGCGAGATCGACGGCCGGCAGGTCGCCTGTCACTACGCCGAGGACTTCCTAGCCAAGGCGGCGTGACCGCGTTGCTTCGGCGGGCCTTGCCGAAGCGCTCGCCGGCGCGATAGCTCTCGCTGTGCCCTGCCCCCGCAAGCTGGCAGGGCAGGAGATGCGAAGCGAGGTCGAGATGTCCATTGCGTCTGAATTGACGGAGCGCTTCCTGCGCTACGTCGCGGTCGAGAGCCAAAGCGACGCGCGGGCGACCAGCCTGCCCTCGACGCCCGGCCAGCAAAACCTCGCCGCCCTTCTCGCCGAGGAGTTGCGCGCCCTCGGCCTCGCCGACATCGTCATCGACGACCACGCCACCGTCACCGCCCGCAAGCCCGGCACCCATTCGGGCGCGCCGCGCATCGGCTTCATCGCCCATCTCGACACGGTCGATGTCGGGCTCTCCCCGGTGATCCGCCCACAGATCCTGCGCTTCGAAGGGCGGGATCTCTGCCTTAATCGCGAGCAGGACGTCTGGCTGCGCGTCGCGGAGAACCCGCAGATCAAGCCCTGGGTCGGCGAAGACGTCATCGTCGGCGACGGCACCAGCGTGCTCGGCGCCGACAACAAGGCCGCCATCGCCGCTATCATGACGCTGCTCGCCGAGCTCAGGCCCGAGGACGCCCATGGCGACATCGTCGTCGCCTTCGTGCCCGACGAGGAGATCGGCCTGCGCGGGGCCAAGGCGCTCGATCTCGCCCGCTTCGCCTGCGACTTCGCCTACACCATCGATGCCTGCGAACTCGGCGAGGTCGTCATCGAGAATTTCAACGCGGCACAGGGCGAGATCAGCTTCACCGGCATCAGCGCCCATCCGATGTCGGCCAAAGGCGTGCTGGTCAACCCGTTGCTCATGGCGATGGATTTCATCGCCGAGTTCGACCGCGCGGAAACGCCGGAGAATACCGAAGGGCGCGAGGGCTATTTCTGGTTCACCGAGATCGCCGCCGGCCAGAGCGAAGCCAGGCTCAAGGTAATGATCCGCGAATTCGACAAGGCCCGGTTCGAACAGCGCAAGCGCCGCATCGGCGAGGTCACCAAACTGATCGCGCAGCGCTATCCGAGGGGACGGGTCTCGTCCGATGTCACCGACACCTACGGCAACATCCATGACAGCCTGGGCGATGACCGCCGCTCGGTCGACCTGCTCTTCGCGGCGCTCGATACGCTGAAGATCGAGCCGAAGCTGATCCCGATGCGCGGCGGCACGGATGGCGCTGCCCTCTCGGCACGCGGCCTGCCGACGCCGAATTTCTTCACCGGCGGGTGCAATTTCCACTCGCGCTTCGAGTTCCTGCCTGTCCCGGCCTTCGTGAAGTCCTATGAGACGGCGCGCATGATCGTCCGGCTGGCGGCGGAACGAAACTAAGGCGCCAACTGTCTTTGGAATCTCGTCGTTCGACATTGGCGCGGCTTGACCATAAGGCGTGAGCTTCTCATCGCCGCGTCGAATTTTTCACGCGCATCCGGCTCGAGATCGCGCAGGACTATCGCTCGATCGCGATCCTCTCGGTGATCGCCGTCTGTAGACGGTTTCGCCGGTCCCTGATCTGGCAGCCTGCCGCGGCCGCTCGCAAACGAGAGCGCCGAACGACTCGTCAGGACCAGGCAGCGTCGGCCGTCATGCACAACGTGCCGCTCTGCTTGGCCGTCCAGAGCCTCAAACCGTCACCATCTTCGATGGCATGCAGCGCGAAAGCGTCGTCGTCGAAAAGCGGCGACAGCCCGCGGAAACTGAAGCGCTTCGGCGGGGCACCGCGCAGTTCCGTGGCGTAGTTGCAAAGCAGGGCCGCCTGCATGGGACCATGGACGATGAGACCGGGGTAGCCCTCGACCTCCGTCACATAGCGGCGGTCGTAATGGATGCGGTGTCCGTTGAAGGTCAGCGCCGAATAGCGGAACAGCAGCGGCGCCTCCGCCCTCATCGGGCGCTGGTGCATGCCTTGCTCGGCCAGCGGAGGCGTCTTCGCCGCACCCGTACCGGTCTCAAGGCCGCGATAGACGATGTCCTGTCGCTCCTCGAGCACGAGCGTACCGTTCGCCTCGATACGATGCTCGACCGTGACGAAGCAGAGCCCCCCGGTGCGCCCTTCCTTCAACACGATATCGGCGATGCGGGAGACACGCCTTGCGGTATCGCCAACCTTGAGATCGCCATGGAAGGAGAATGCACCGCCGGCCCACATCCGGCGCGGCAAGGGCACGGGAGGCAGGAAGCCGCCGCGCGCGGGGTGACCATCGGCCGAGCCCGCTGGTCGGGGCTGCCGGTTGCGCCAGGCAGAAATGGATGAGCCTGGGAACCACCTCGCCGGTTTTCGGGGCCTCACCTGGATAATCGAAGGTCGCGTGGTATTTTCGCGCAAGGTCCTTGCTGACGATCTCGACGCCGACATCCTCGCGGCCGATCCAGCCGCGCAGATGATCGATGTCGAGATTGGGTGCGTCGGGAGCAATCATCAGTACGACCTCGGCATGCCCAGCACATGCTCGGCGAGATAGGACAGGATCAGGTTCGTGGAGATCGGCGCGACCTGATAGAGGCGCGTCTCGCGGAATTTGCGCTCGACGTCGTATTCCTCCGCGAAGCCGAAGCCGCCATGCGTCTGGATGCAGGCATTGGCGGCCTCGAAGGAGGCATCGGCCGCCAGCATCTTGGCCATATTGGCCTCCGCGCCCGGATTGACGCCGGCCTCGTAGAGCCGGATCGCCTCGCGCACCATCAGTTCGGCGGCGCGCATGTTGGCGTAGGCCTTGGCGATCGGGAACTGGATGCCCTGGTTCTGGCCGATCAGCCTGCCGAAGACATGGCGTTCCCTCGCGTAATTCGAGGCCTTTTCGACGAACCATTTCGCATCGCCTACGCATTCGGCCGCGATCAGGATGCGTTCCGCGTTCATGCCGGAGAGGATGTAGCGAAAGCCCTTGCCCTCCTCCCCGACGAGGTTCTCGGCCGGCACCTTCACATTGTCGAAGAAGACCTCGGTGGTGGCGTGATTCATCATCGTGCGGATCGGCCGGATGGTGAGGCCGGCCTTCAACGCCTCGCGCATGTCGAGGATGAAGACCGACAACCCGTCGGTGCGCTTGGCGACCTGGTCGCGCGGCGTGGTGCGGGCGAGCAGCAGCATCAGGTCGGACTGCGCCGCACGGCTCGTCCAGATCTTCTGGCCGTTGACGATGTAATGATCACCTTCGCGCCGTGCCGTGGTCCTGAGCGCAGTGGTGTCGGTGCCGCTGGTTGGCTCGGTGACGCCGAAGGCCTGCAGCCTGAGCTCGCCCGAGGCGATCCTGGGCAGGTAGCGCTGCTTCTGGTCGGCCGTGCCATGTCGCAGCACGGTGCCCATCACATACATCTGGGCATGGCAGGCAGCGCCGTTGCAGCCCTGTCGCTGGATCTCCTCCATGATCACCGCGGCGGCCGAGAGCGGCAGGCCGGCGCCACCAAATTCCTCCGGGATCAGGGCGGAGAGGAAGCCGCTTTCGGTCAGTGCGGCCACGAACGCGGTCGGATAGGCCATCTCGCGGTCGAGCTTGCGCCAGTACTCCCCGGGAAAATCCGCGCAGAGCTTCGCAACGGCGTCGCGGATGTCGGAATGGTCGGGGGCATGGTCCATGGCGGCCTTGAGATTGTCCGGGACCGTAGCAATAGACATAGGCCTCGGACGCGTCCTCCCCTCTCAGCGGCGCGGCAGCCCCGCTCCTGCCAGCGGCGCGGCGACGGCATTGCTCGTCGCGTCTCCGACATCGCTGACCGTGCGCCCGACCTCCTCGATCGTATCGTTGAAGTTGCGGCGCGTATGAGGGTCGACGACGGCGAGCGGCGCCGAAATCGCGAGGCCTGCGGCCGTGCCGACAGCCGCCGCGGTGCCGGCAGTCACCTGCATCAGGCGCTCGCCCAGCCCGACGCGCGAATCCGTGATCGGCTGCCCCTCGACCAGCCGGGTGCCGATCAGCTGCACTACTTCCGGGCTCTCGGCGAACTTGCCGTGGTTCAGGCTGTCGCCGGAGCGCAGCTTCGTCAGGTTTACGACCGTGATACCGGCCTTGGATAGCTCGGTCCGGTAAGGCTCGACGTCCGGGTCGATCGCGCCGAGCCTCACCGTGCTGCCCCAGACGCGCCGCGAAACGGCCAGCGCCCGATCATCCTGCGAGACGAACATCGTGAAGCGCGGCAACTTGCCCTGGATATCGCCGATCTGGCTTTGGAAAACATCGACATCGACATCCGGCGCCGCGAGCATGACGTTGGCGATCTTCGGTGGTATGCGCCCGTTCCGAATCGCCATCTGGCGCAGCGCTTCCATCGTTACCCAGTTCCCCATCGAATGGGCGAGGATCGAGACCTCTCCGACCGACGGATCGCGCGCGAGGTCCTGCAAAAGACTCTCCAGCGCCGTGCGCGAATAGTTGCCGCTCTCGCGGTCATAGCCATAGGCGAAGATAGAGCCGCGCGAGGGCCAGGTGAAGAGGATCGGCACGACGTCGGCGGTCGAGTCATGAACGATCTGGGCGAAGCGGTAGACCGCGTCCTCGAAGCGGTTGTTGAAGCCGTGGATGAAGACCATCACCCTGCGCTTGGGCACCTTCATCACAGCCTTGTGGAAGCGCGACACCGCCTGTGCGCGGTCGAGCTTATCGACCCTGAGCGTGACGAAGTCAGTCTCCGGATTGCCGGGCAGCTGGCTCGGCCACTGCACCTCGCCGACCTTGCGACGCGCCGCCGGCGGCAGCGACACCGTGATTTCGGCGAAGGCCGGCTTGCCGCGCTCGCCGGAGAACAGGATGCCCGCATCCTCGTCAGGCGCGCGCGTCGTCGCGACCAGCATGGTGACCTTGCTGGTGTCGGAAGCAGATGAGCTTACCGGCAGGAGCACGCCCTTCACGTCCCCCGCGCAGCCCGTCAGCACCAAGGCCGCCGCTCCGGCACAGAAAAGCCGAAGCCTGGCCTTGTGGAGAAACGCAACACGCATTCTCACCTCGCCCCCGATCTTGACGCAGTACACCCCGAGATCGTCTTGATCTGCGGGAATGATGCCGACAGCCCGTCAGGACTAGGCAGCGTTCCTGCCGGGCGGTCAAGGCGCCCCTCGCCTCCTTACCGGCGGGACAGTCAGCCCGCCACTCGGTGCGCCTGCCTGATGGAGGGCAAATCCAAGGCGTCCCGGATCAGCTTTTCTGGCAGGGCAGCTGGCCGTCTCGACCTGTGCCGTCGCCGATCGGCTTGTCCTCGACAAGGCCTTCATGCAGCGCCGGCAAGTAGCTCGATTGCACCTTCGAACAATGCGCTGAGCATGAAGGCAAAGCCGATCACCGCGCACGATCGTGTATCCGCAGGAAAATTCATGTCGAAGTCGTGGAACCGAATGCCTTTCGCGGGGTTCTTCGGTGTTGGCTGAACGGACTGTCCCTGGGCATGGCTCCACAAAACGAACTTTCGGACAGCCGCTATCGAATCCTTGTGGATGCGATTACCGACTACGCCATCTACATGCTGGACGCTGCAGGGCTGGTCGCAAGCTGGAACCCCGGCGCCCAGCGCTTCAAGGGCTACCAGGACCACGAAATCCTCGGCGAGCATTTCTCACGCTTTTACACGGCCTCCGATATCGAGGCGGACCTTCCGAGCCGGGCCTTGGCAACGGCGAGGGCGGAGGGACGATTTGAGAGCGAAGGCTGGCGCGTGCGGAAGGACGGATCCCAGTTCTGGGCGCATGTCGTCATCGATCCGGTCATCGATCCCCAGACGCGGCAAGTGCTGGGTTATGCGAAGATCACCCGTGATCTGACCGAACGCAGAGAGCAAGAGAGAGCGCTGCGCGAAAGTGAGCAGTCATTTCGCCTCCTAGTCCAGGGCGTGACCGACTACGCCATCTTCATGCTCGACGAAAAAGGCTTCGTCACGAACTGGAACGCGGGGGCGGAGAGGATCAAAGGCTACCGGCCCGACGAAATCATTGGTCGGCATTTCTCGGTGTTCTACACGCCGGAGGATCACGACAGACGAGAGTGGGAGCGAGCTCTTGCCAAGGCCCGCGCCAACGACGGATTTCAGACCGAAGGATGGCGCGTCCGCAAGAACGGCGAACGCTTCTGGGCAAGCGTTGCGATCGATCCGATCTATAACGACTCCGGCTCGATCATGGGCTTCGCCAAAATCACCCGCGACATGACCGAACGCAAGCGTGCAGAAATCGCTTTGGATACGGCACGCGAGGCCTTGTATCAGTCCCAGAAAATGGAAGCCGTCGGCCAACTAACCGGAGGCATCGCCCATGATTTCAACAACCTCCTGAATGCAGTTGTTGGCAGCCTCGAGCTGCTTCGGAAACGACTCACAGATGACCGGCAGATGAGCTTGATCAATAACGCGATGGAAGGCGCCTCACGTGGAATCTCCCTGACACAGCGAATGCTGGCGTTTGCGCGCAAGCAGGAACTCCAGGCTACTCCGATAAGCGTATTCGATCTGATGGGTGCGATGTCGGACTTGCTCCGCCGGTCGCTCGGCCCCTCCGTAAATCTCGATTTTTCGTTGCCGGCTGACCTCGACAACATCCTCGTAGATCGAAATCAGCTTGAGCTTGCCATTCTCAATCTTACCGTCAATGCGCGCGACGCCATGCCTGAGGGCGGCAGAATCACCATCTCCGCAAAGAATATCGACGCGGAGATGAGCGGCCCCGCGGAGCTGAAACCTGGACGCTACGTCCAGATTATCGTGGTGGACGAGGGCGTCGGGATGGCCCCCGACGTTCTGGCGAAGGCGGTGGAGCCCTTTTTCACGACCAAGGGAATTGGGAAAGGCACTGGATTGGGATTGCCGATGATTCTTGGAACTGCACAGCAGCTGGGGGGGCGGCTGGAGCTCAAGAGCGAATTGGGAAAGGGGACGACCGCGATCCTTTGGCTCCCGGCGGCGGAACCCGCAATCCCTTCGACGGTCACGGCTGAGGAGACGATAACTGTCGAAGAGCCGGGCAGTTCTCTCAGAATACTGGCCGTCGACGATGACGCGCTCATCTTGATGAATACCGTCGCGCTCCTGGAAGACCTCGGCCATACGGTGGTTGAAGCCAACTCCGGTTCCGAAGCGCTGGAAAAACTGGAGTCCGAGGAAAGCTTCGATTTGCTTATTACCGACCATGCAATGCCTAAAATGACCGGCGGCCAGCTGATCGCCGAGGTAACCAGCCGGTGGCCGGATATTCCGATTATCCTCGCAAGCGGATACGCTGAAATACCTGAAACGGTATTGGCCGGAGTGGAACGCCTCGCCAAGCCATTCTGGCAGGCCGATCTTCACAAGGCCATATGCAACGCGACCAGACTCAAGCCGGGCCCTGGCATTTATGCCGTCTCTTCCGGGGACAATGCTAGCGGACCGTGAATGTGAAGAGGCCGGCTGCGGCCCGCCTCATTCGAAGGCCGCTCGCGACCTTGGGCCTGCAGCGTTGCATCTGGAAAGGTCATTAGGCCGAACTCAGTCAGCGATTCCGTCCCGGCCTTCGATCGCCATCAGTGTCGCCGTCAGGAGTGCGATCAATCGCGCCTTGCCATCGCTCTCAGCGAACACTTCGGCTTGGGCAAGCGTGAGCGTCCGGCCGGACTTGACCACTTTGCCTCGGGCGACAATGCGTTCCCCCGCCGCCGGGGCCAGCAGGTTGATCTTGAATTCGGCGGTAAGCACGCCCCGATCCATCGGCATCATGCTCAGGGCAGCATAGCCGGCAGCACTGTCGGCTATGGCGCTCACCGCTCCCGCATGCACGAAGCCGTGCTGTTGCGAAACCTCGGGCCTGGGGATCAGCGATACCTCCACCTGTCCGGGCGAGACCTCGCCGAGCATTGCGCCGAGGCTTTGCATCAACCCCTGCCTGGCAAAGCTCTCCCGAATGCGCCGATCAATCTGGGCGACGTCAAGGCTCATGGTATATCCTCCGTCGGGCATCGTGACAGGCGCATGCGAGGTCAGCAACGCAAGGCGCTCGCGAAGCATCCGCTTCGGCCGCGAGCTCGGCTTCCACTCCAGCCAAAAGGTTGCTGCATCCTGGCTCAAGCAGTTGGTTGGGCGGTTTGTGGCGCGCGGCGACACGCATTCAGCCGAGCTGCGACTGCTCACGAAACTGGCGCGGCGTGACGCCCGTCATCCGTCGGAAGGCGCGGCTGAAATGCGCCGGATCCGTGTAGCCGGAGGAAAAGGCGACGTCGATGATCCTGCAATCGGTGTCGCGGAGAAGCCGGCTCGCATTCTCGTACCTGACCGTGTCGAGTAGGTCCGAATAGGACAGGCCGACGTGGGCGAGCTTGCGTTGAAGCGTCCGTGTGCTGACGCCCGCGATCTCGGCGACGTCGGCAAGCGCAGTTGTTCCCTCGTCGAGATAGGCCGGCAGCATCAGTTTGAGGAGTTCGACGATGTCGTAGGCGGAAGGCCCATCCTCGTTGTCGCGCGGCGGCGGAAACGAGGCGGCCGAACGGTTGGGCAGGCCGAGCAGCGTGACCGGCAGGCTGATCCATGCAGCATGCTGGCCCGACAGAAACCGCACATTCGGCCAGCAGGATCGCGTCGCCGGGCACGGCGCATAAGACGATTCGAAAGCGATCACCGTCGGCATCCAGTCCGGGCCGGCGAATTGCCTGATGATGTATACCGGGAAAATGTTCTGGATCCATTGCGCGTATTTCAGATGCAGGAGCCCTGTCCCGGCGAGCCTGCTGCAAACCCGCACATGATCCGCGCCGTGCTCGATCCACATGCTCAGAATGGTGTCCTCCCGCGACGCCCAGTGGCAGGCATGCCGGAGCGCGACGAGCAGGGTCGGGGAATGAGCGATCAGGGCGCGGGTCTTTTCCCTCATATGGGAGAAGTGCAGGCGCTGGGCCGCGAGAAAGCCGAAATCCTCGATGCCCTGCGTTCTCTGGGCGGTCTCGACAAAGCGCAGAGCCGGCAGAAGCGGAAGGTAGAGCTCGGTCTTTTCGGCCAGGGACGATGGCAGCCGTGACCTCTCCAGGAGCATCTCCGTCGGGGCGCCGATATCGTCGAGAATGCTGACGAAGGGCAGCAGGAACTGGCCGCGCGTCAAAGGGATATCAGCCATCAGACCTCGCCGCGATCACCGCGTTGACGCTTTTACAAGGCCGAATCCCGGGGAATTCGCGATCGGCGAGGATGCAGAATAGCCGCTCCCGATTGGCGCGAAATGGCAAGACGGGCAGGCAGCCCATGCACGAAATGCTCGCGACGGCAGCAATGTCGAAGGAATAGGAAATGTCGATGACCGAGAATGCGGTTCGGGCCGCGCATGTTTCGCTGATTGCGCTGCTCGCGCTCTGCGGGCAGGCCCTGGCGCAGGCGGGTGAAGCCCAGCCGAAGGTCACAGACCCGCATTTCAAGATCGCACCGGGCTATCTCAAGCAGTCCGACCTGCCGAACAGCCTGATGCTGCTCGGCCCGCCGCCCGAGACGGACTCGGCTGCGCTCGCCCGGGACGAGGAAGCGCGCAAGGCGACGCTCCCCCTGCGAAACACCAGCCGCTGGAAGCTCGCCTATACCGACGCCGATCTCGCCTTTCCGCAGGCAGCCGACAATTTCTCCTGCGCGATGGGTGTCAGGATCGACAGCAAGCAGACCCCGCGCCTCTATGCGATGATGCAGAAGATGCTGTCCGATTTCGGACTCTCCACCTATGGCGTGAAGAACAAGTACAATCGGGTTCGCCCCTTCGTGGTCCACAACGAGGCGACCTGCCGGGCGGATCAGGAGGCCATTCTGCGGGGCGACGGCTCCTATCCGTCCGGCCACACGGCCGCAGGCTGGGGTTGGGCGCTCGTCTTCGCGCAGATCAATCCCGAGCGCTCGAACGAGCTGCTCAAGCGCGGCATCGAATTCGGGCAAAGCCGCGTGATCTGCGACGCGCATTGGCAGAGCGATGTCGATGCGGGGCGGATCATGGGCGCGGCGACAGTTGCGCGGCTGCAGACCAACGCGACCTTTCTTGCCGACCTCAGAGCCGCGAAGGCGGAGGTAAAGGCCGCGAAGGCGAAGCGGGCAAACCCGGCACCCGATTGCGCCGCGGAGGCCGCGGCTCTGTCGGTGCAGTAACGGGCCCCGGACCCGGACATTCCTAGCTGGGCGGATGCGCGGACCCATTCGGTCCTGCCCGATGAACAAATCGATCCAACACGCCAATGAGGTACCGTTCGATGCGCATGACGTTGGTCTGCAGCCTGAGCTTTCTGGTTCTCGCGCCGTGCGTGGCATCCGCGCAGCCGGTTCCGGTCAATGTCGGCAATTTCAAGCGAGCCGAGTCCGATTTCTATATGGCCAAGACGGCCAGCGACGGTGCCCTCGGCAAGTTCGTCCACAACAGGGCGCCGACGCCGATCGACAAGCAGCCCGTGGTCCGGATGAACCGGGATACGCTCTATTCCCAAGCGCTCTTCGACCTAGACGCCGGCCCGGTGACCATCACCCTTCCCGATGCCGGCAAGCGCTTCGTATCGATGCAGGTCATCAGCGAAGATCATTACACCCCGATGGTGGTCTACAAGCCCGGTCGCACGACGCTCACCAAGGACAAGGTCGGCACCCGCTATGTGTTCGTCGCGGTCCGTATCCTTGTCGATCCCAACGACGCCAAGGACCTCGCGCAGGTTCACGCTTTGCAAGATGCGCTGAAGGTGGAGCAGAAGGCGGTCGGCAGGTTCGAGGCGCCGAATTGGGACCTGGCTCAACAGAAGAAGATCCGTGACGCGCTCGAAGCGCTGTCTGCAGCGTCCGGCAGCTTCACAAACGCTTTCGGCCCCAAGGGAAAGGTCGATCCGGTCATGCACCTGATCGGCACGGCCGCCGGCTGGGGCGGCAACCCCGACAAGGACGCATCCTACCGCTCGGTGACCCCGGCCAAGAACGACGGCAACACGGTCTACAAGCTCAGGGTCAAGGACGTTCCCGTCGACGCGTTCTGGTCGATCAGCGTCTATAACGACAAGGGCTTCTTCGAGAAGAACGAATACGACGCCTATTCGGTCAACAGCATCACCGGCAAGAAGAGCACTGACGGCGCGATCGACATCCAGTTCGGCGGCTGCGACGGCAAGATCGCGAATTGCCTGCCGATCACGCAGGGATGGAACTACACATTCCGGCTTTACCGTCCCCGTCCCGAGCTCCTGAACGGCCGTTGGAAGCTGCCGGAGGCGCAGCCCGCATCGTAGAAGGCCGCCCGCTTGCGCCGTTCTGCCCCGGGCAGTAACGGGCCGCGCCTCCTGTGCCAGAGGTCCAACACTTTTACTCCATGCTGGACAACCGGTTCGCGCGGACAGATTAGTGTCGCTGACTTCGACAAGAGACCGAGACCATGGCTGCCGATTCAAGGACCGACGAGCTCGATGCTGCTTCCGCGATGCTCCATCGTTTCTCAGTGTTGATCGAGGATGGGCTGACGACAAGGCTGTCCGGTTGGCTCTCTTCCGGTGGCGCGTGGCACGATTTCATCAAAGGGCTCGAAACCGCCGGTTATAATCCCGCGCTACTGGCTCTCGGCATTGCAGCGATTTGCCTGATTGCCATTGTTGCAACGGCAGCGGTTGCCAGCTCAATCATTAGCAGATTGAAGGCTAAGCCCTTTCTGTCTGCGGCCGCCTGGTTCGCGGCTGCCTTGCTCGTGATACTGGCGTCCTGGATTCTATTTCTGAGTCTCATCGGCGATTCAGTGCTCCGCCGCGCCTTGCTGAACTGCGTCGTCATCTCGGCCGTGGCGACGATGATATGTTTCCCATTGACCGCAGGTCGCAGGTCCATCTTCCGGCGTTGGCGACGCGATCTCGCGCTCGCCATCGGCATCGCGGCCGGCGGCTTGGTGGTGCTTGCCTGTCTGCGCGTATGGAATGCGGCTGATCCGCTACGCGATCTCTTCGCAACATTCGCGGTATCCTTGCCGTTCACCGTTCTGGTCGCAGCGGCATATCTTCGTCATCGCCGGCTGGTGACGAGGGCTCTGTCCTTCGGCAGCAAGGCAGGATCGCTCCGCCGGAAGCTGGCCGCAGTCTGGCCGTGGCTCGTGGTGGCGGTTGTCACCTTCGCCTTCGTCTTCATCCAACTGGACTTGACGATCGGACGGCCGACGCGGGGCGGGCTGTTGCTGCTGTCGCTTCTTCTCGTTCTCGCCGGGCCTCATCTCGACGTCGCCATCGAAAGACGCAGCTGGCAGGCGGTTCGATCGCAGGGAGGCGAACTGACAGGCGCACTGTGGCGCACTTTCCGCATCGTGATCGCCTCATCGATTCTCGCGGTATTGGCGATCCTCTGGCTCCTGCCCATTCTGGATGTCGTCGGCATTTCGCGGGGCACTGTCTTGCTGAAAGCGGCCGAGATTCTGATGCTCGTGCTGATCATTGCCTTCTGCTGGAACTGGGTGGCCATCATGGCCGCGCGCATCAGACCTCGTGCCCCGGGCGATCCGCAGGTCGCCACCGCTGTGGTCGGTACGCGGCTGACCACCGTCGGCCCACTGCTCGTGGGTCTCACCAAGGCCGCGCTTCTGACGCTGGGCGCTTTGACCGTCCTGGTCATGCTGGGCATCAATGTCTGGCCTCTGATCACCGGCCTCTCGATCTTCGGCCTGGCGATCGGCCTCGGCTCCCAGACACTGGTCAAGGATGTGGTGGCCGGCCTGTTCTTCCTCGTCGATGATGCCTTCCGTCACGGCGAATACATCGAGACCTCGGGAGCCAAGGGCACCGTCGAGCGAATCTCATTGCGATCGGTCTCCCTGCGGCATCCGCGTGGACCGGTTGCGACAATCCCCTTCGGGCAGATCGGGAAGATCCAGAACTTCAGCCGCGAATGGGTCATAGAGAAGATGCTGTTCCGGGTTGCTTTGGACACCGATGTCGAAGCCGTGCGAAAACTGTTCAAGAAGATCGGGCAGGAGGTCGAGGCGGATCCGGAACTGAACGCCGATCTCCTCGAGCCGTTCAAGAGCCAGGGCATTGCCGCCCTCGAGGAGGGCACTCTGGTGATCCGCGGCAAATACAAAGCCCGGGCTGGACGTCAATTCCAAATACGCAAGGCGATCCTTTCCAAGGTGCGGATCACGCTGGCGGAGAACGGCATCAAACTGGTGCCCAAGCCGCTGCATGTACCGCAGATGGGTGGGTGAGCCTCGCTGCCCGAGCCATGGCTACTTCGAATGTGGCACTGTCAAAAAGGGCCGTGGCGCGCAGTGTCTAGCGAGGGGGCGCTGCCGCTGGATCGATATGTATCCCGGCCTTCCGTAGCCCGTCGGCGAACCGATCCAGGGTGTCTTCGGATATCTTCCATGCTCGGAAAACCGGCCAGAATTGCTCCGCGACGTGAGGCGATTCCCGGTTGACCCTATCCCCAGCGAAGCGCGCGAGATCCAGCTGTCCCGATTGCCCAAGGATCATCGCCGCGAAGAAATCTTCGCTCATGAACAATACGCGCGTCATTCCCTTGGTCGCGGCAAGAGCTCCTTGATCGTCCCCCGCCAGGTAGCGCTCCAGGATCACGGGGATGCTGTACCAGCTCGGATGATGCAGGCTGTTCATATCGATCGCGCGTCGTGCCAAGGCGGCACCCGCCCGCCAATCTCCGGATGCGGCTATGCGAAGGCCATAATGAGCCAACAGATCGGGATCGCCGGGGCGCGTCTTGATTGCAGCTTCGGCGAGCTGCCGGAATCCGCTGAAGTCGCCAACATCGAACATGGTGGCGGCTCGAACCATCATGGTATTGGCGTCGCCGGGCGCCAGTTCGAGAGCCCGTTCGGCTGCCTCACGCGCCCTGATGACCGCTGCCACGCCGTCGGCGCGCGGATTCAGGCCCACACGATACTCTTGAGCATAGATCTGCGACAGGCTGGCCCAAGCCTCCGCATACCCTGGTTCTGATCTGACTGTCGCCTCCAGACAGTCGCGCGCCAGTCGATGGCTCTCGGGCGTCCCGCTCATCTGGTGCTGGTAAAACCGCAGGACGCAGTCGATGGCGCTCAAGCTATTCGGCTCTTTCGCGAGGCTGGTTTTCAGGGCCGCCCGGGCGAGCACGCCGGCATTGCCAGCGATCGTGGCTGCAATTTTCTCCGCGATCTCGTCTCCGATCTCCAGAATCTGATCCGCCTGAAGCGTTCGCCGATAAGATTCACTCCAGAGAAGGGCGCCGGTCCGGGTATCGATGAGGCGGACCGACACCCTGATGTTGGCCGCGCTCTTTTGTACCGAGCCTTCAACGAACGCCGTTGTCCCGAGGGATCGGCGGAACAGGTAGGGATCCGATTGCTGGGAGAGGTTGATCGAGCTTGGGGGGGGTCACCGACAGATCGGCAAATTGGAACAGGTTTTTGGCCAGCTCCTGACTGATCCCGCGCGCGAAATAATCTTGCTGGCTGTCTCCGTCCTGCACGGTGAATGGAAGCACGGCAATCGACGCGATCTTGGTATTGACGGGCAGCCCCCGCCCGCTCTGCATCACATGGGCGATCACGACCGCGATCACACAGAGGCCAGCCACGCATATCAGCCAGAGACTCGTGCGTGGAAACCGCGACCTTTCGATTATGGGCCCCGACCGGGGGATGTCGGCAACCGTCGAGTTTTCCGGGCGGCCTTTCCCGGCGAGTACCTGGTCATCGCGCCAGGTGTATTTGGGCGCATTCGCGCCTTTTGGGATCTCGACCAACAGCGGATCATTCATCCCCGCGGTCAGGTAATAATGCTCGAGATCGGCTCGCAGGCGACCAGCCTCGATGCGGACAAGGGGATCGATGCGCGTATCGAAACTCGGGTCGCGGCCATAGACGGCGACCGCGATCGAATAGCCCTTCAGGCCGCCCACGCGCCCGGCCGCTAGTTCCTCGGCAATATACTTCAGGAATTCACGCCGCCGCGGCGTGGCGCGGAACTCCGGCGAGGCCAGAATCCGCTCGATCTGCTCTCTAATATCGGCAGATCCGACAGTTCTTGCAGAGGTGGACGCTACGGCATTCGGCATTTCCCATGCCTTTCCGCCACAACTCGGAACGCGACCCTAGTCGAACAATTCGCCCCCGGCGAACTATTTCCGGGCCATTACGAGGTAGCGTCGTAAGCTATTGAATTAATTGGCATTAATACCGTAACACACCCTTACGGGCTGGCTATTTGGCTAAAGCCCGGCCATTGCTGGCTGGTTAGGAACACCCATGGGCCACGTCATCGACGAAACGGCCGGCCTGCTTCTGAAATTTCCCGACCGGGGAAGCGACCTTCGGCGCCTCTACATGGCCAGCGAGAGCTTTCGCGATCTCGTTCGCGACTTCAACGACGCCAACGCTGCCCTCGTCATTTGGACTGCTAACGGAAATGCAGACCGACAGCGTGAATACAAGGCGACCCTGAAAGAACTGGAGAATGCCATCCTCGACATGCTGCGACAGCGGCCTGCGAGAGACAATTAAGCCGCCAAATAACGAGACCGAAACCCGCGTGCGATGCCGTGCAGATCAGCGGATCGCGACTTCAGCAACGAAGGGAATACCGCATGCGCCGTCTGCTCATCTTCATCACAGCGCTCGTCGGAACGGTCTCGGCCGCCCAGGCACAGGTCGAGCTGAATACATACGCCGACTCCAAGGGCTATATCGACGTCCAGAAACTGACATGCGCCCAGCTCGCCGGGACGTTCCAGGAGGACGCCGACTTCCTGGGGGTCTGGTACAGCGGCTGGTACAACGGCTTGGCGAAGAAGCACGCCATCAACATGCCCCGCGCCAAGAAGGGGGTCCACGAGGTGATCGTCCACTGCAAGGCGAACCCGGGGAAGACCGTCATCAAGGCGATCGATTTCGTCATCAAGCAGGAAAGGGGACGGTAGGCGGGGAAATCTTCCCGGGCCGGTATCCGGCCCCAGCCCCATGAGCGGCGGCAAACTCACAAGCCGCGCCCGCTACCGTCCGGCGCCTCGATGCGATGCCGGCCGACAACCGATCTGCCGTGCCGATCCGCCATGCCTGGCTCCGAAGCATCACGCGCGGAGGTTCCGACGCATCCCAAGGGAGGAAACGAGATGTCTGACGTCATGCCAATGGGACGAATGCGGCCTCGCGGCGCAGCCCTGTGCGAGATGGTCGCGGACTGGCAGGGGCGCTCGCGCGCCGCCCTCGCCGGAGCGACCGCGCTGATGTCGCTGACCCTGTGCGCGCCGGCGCATGCGCAGGCACCGACACCGCAGCAGCCGCAACGGCCCAACATCGTCGTCATCATGGGTGACGATATCGGCATCTGGAACATCGGTGCCTATCACCGCGGCATGATGGCGGGCCGCACGCCGAATCTCGATAAGATCGCTGCCGAGGGCATGCTGTTCACCGACTATTACGCCGAGGCGAGCTGCACGGCCGGGCGCGCCAACTTCATCACGGGAGAACTGCCGATCCGCACCGGCATGACGACGGTCGGCCAGGCGGGAGCACCGACCGGCCTGCCTGCGGAGGCCGTGACGATTGCCACCGCACTGAAAGGAATGGGCTACGCCACAGGCCAGTTCGGCAAGAACCACCTTGGCGATAAGAACGAGTTCCTGCCAACCGTGCATGGGTTCGACGAGTTCTTTGGCTATCTCTATCACCTCGATGCGATGGAGGACCCCTGCCATCCGAATTATCCGCAAGACCTCAGGTCGCAGGTCGGTCCGCGCAATATGGTTCATTCGCTGGCAGCCGATGCCGACGACGCCACCGTCGACCCGCGCTGGGGCAAGGTCGGCAAGCAGACGATCCGTGACGCGGGTGAGCTCTGCCCGAAGCGGATGGAGACCGTCGACGACGAAATCCGCGACCTGTCCTTCAAGTTCCTCGACAAGGCCAAGGCCGACAACAAGCCGTTCTTCCTCTGGCTCAATCCGACCCGCATGCACATCGTCACGCATCTCTCGCCGAAATACGAGGCGATGCGCAATTCGAAGAACGGCTGGACCATCCACGAAGCCGGCATGGCGCAGCTCGACGACGATGTCGGCCTGGTCATGAACAAGCTCAAGGAGATGGGGGTCGACGACAACACCATCGTCGTCTTCACCACCGATAATGGCACCGAGGTCTTCACCTGGCCCGATGGCGGGCAGACGCCCTTCGCGCAGAGCAAAGGCACGATCATGGAAGGCGGCTTCCGGGCCCCGGCGATGATCCGCTGGCCGGGCCGGGTGCCGGCAGGCAAGGTCGAGAGCGGCCTGATCTCCGGGCTCGACTGGTTCCCCACCTTCCTCGCCGCAGCGGGCAATCCCAACATTGCCGAAGAGCTCAAGAAGGGTAAGCAGATCGGCGGCACCAGCTACAAGGTCTACCTGGACGGCTACAACCAGATGGACCTGATCACCGGCAAGGGCCCGTCGAACCGCGAGGAGATCTTCTACTTCGGCGAAAGCGAGCTCGGCGCCGTACGCATCGGCGACTACAAGTATCGCTTCATCGACCAGCCCGGCGGTTGGCTCGGCGACAAGACCAAGGCAGACGTGCCCTACCTGACCAACCTGCGTCTCGACCCGTTCGAGCGCACCGGTTGGCCCGAAAACGGCACGAAGTCCGGCTCGCAAAACTACTTTTCATGGTTCCAGTACGAGTTCTGGCGTTTCGTCTTCGTCCAGCAGCAAGTTGCCAAGCTGGCGATGACGGCCGTCGAGTTCCCGCCGATGCAGAAGGGCGCGAGCTTCAACCTCGACGCCGTGAAGGCGAAGATCGAGGCCGCGCGAGCCGCTATGGGCTAATGAAGAGCCCACATCACGGCGGGCTCATCGACACCTGCCCGCCGTGACCTTTCCCGCAGTCGAGACGACAATCTGGGAGGGCATCATGAAAACCACATATGTCGCAGTTGGACTTACCTTCTCGCTGGGACTGATCCTGTCGGCCTGCCAGACCCCGCAGTCCAGACAGGCCGAACTCGCGCAAATCTGCGCGAACCCGGTCAATCGAGCAACTGGCTCCTTCTACTACGGAGAGTGCCAGTCGCTCTATCCATCGACCGATCGACGACTACAGCGAAACTACAGGCTTGGAGCACCGACGGGCAATTGAACTGAAAGATTGTCTCAGGCTGCGACGGGTGCGCCATCGTCAATGGTCGACGAGTCTGCCGTTACTGATTGGACCCTACCATGTCGATCAAGCACATCGTCGTCATTGCTTCGACTGCTCTGCTGCCGTCTGTACTGCAAGCTGCCGATCTTGCCCCCGCTCCCCGCATGACGATGGTTACGGCCAGCGATTGGGCAGTTTCCGTGACAGCCTATACTTGGATGTCGGGCCTGAACGGCAAGCAGGGCTTGTTCGGCTTGCCCGACATCGATGTGAACCTGAAATTCCGGGATATCCTTCCGGCATTGGATTTCGCCGCGTCGGGTATCGTGGAAGCCAGTAACGGCACGTACGGGTTCGTCGGCGAGGCGAATTTCGTCAAGATCTCGGACAAGGACAGGGGGCCGGCGGGATTTGTCGGGCTGAAGCTTCGCTCGACCTCGTTCTTCGGCCTGGCTGCAGGCACCTATCGTGTGGCCGAGGGCGACTGGGGCAACATCGAGTTGATCGGCGGCGCGAAGTTCTTCAGCTTCTCCAACAGGGTCGTGCTGAGCGCCGCTGCGCCGCTGCCCGTTCTGATTGGTAGCGAAACCCAGTCCTGGGTCGACGCCACATTCGGTGTGAAGGCTCGCTACAACCTCAGCCCGGACTGGTTCCTGACAGGATGGGCCATGGCCGGCGCCGGTGGATCGAATTATCACTGGGATCTGCTCGGAGCGGTCGGATACCAGTTCAGCCCGACCTGGTCGGTGTCGCTGGGCTATCGCGCGATCGGCGTCGACTATAAGAGCGCCCGCTTCAGCTACGACATGGTTCAGCATGGCCCGTTACTCGGTGTGACCGCGCGATTTTGATCGGTTCCGCCAAGCTGACGATATCCCCGGCAGCCTGCGCGCCAGCGCGATGGAGGCTTCTATGCTAGCCAGTTCCTTCTATCGGCTGCTTCAGCGTCTCGCATTTGGCTGCTGGGTTGCGATCGTGAGCATCACGCCGGTTTATGCCCAGAGCGATCCATTGCCTTCATGGAACGACACTGCCGCGAAGCAAGCCATCGTCGCATTTGTCGGAAAGGTGACCAGGGAGGGAACCCCGGATTTCGTGCCGGTCCCGGAGCGCATCGCAACATTCGACAACGACGGCACCCTGTGGGCGGAGCAGCCCCTCTATTTCCAGCTACTGTTCGCGTTCGACCGGGTGAAGGAACTCGCTCCTCAACATCCCGAATGGCAGAGCCAGGAGCCCTTCGCCTCGTTGCTCAAGGGTGACGTCAAGGCTGCGCTGGCGGGTGGAGAACGGGCCGCAGGCGAGATCGTCGTGGCCACGCACTCCGGCATGACGACGACCGAGTTCAGCAAGCTGGTGACAGACTGGCTCGCCACGGCGAGGCATCCCGTGACCAAGCGCCCCTACACCGAGATGGTTTATCAGCCGATGCTGGAGCTGATGATCTATCTGCGCGCGAACGGCTTCAAGACTTTCATCGTCTCCGGCGGAGGGATCGATTTCATGCGGCCATGGGCCGAGAAGGTCTATGGCATTCCGCCCGAACAGGTGGTTGGCAGCAGCGGCAAGACCCAGTTCGAAATGCGGGAGGGCAAGGCCGTGCTGATGCGGTTACCGGAAATCAGCTTCATCGACGACAAGGCGGGCAAACCCGTCGGGAATCCAGCAGCATATCGGGCGGCGCCCGATCGCTGCCTTCGGCAACTCGGACGGCGATCTCCAGATGCTGCAATGGACCACCTCGGGACAGGGCCCGGGCTTCGGCCTGATCGTGCACCACACCGACCCGGTGCGGGAATGGGCCTACGATCGCACGTCGTCCATCGGGATGCTCGACAAGGCGCTGGACGTCGCCGCCGTGAACGGCTGGACAGTCGTCGACATGAAGAACGATTGGAAGACGATCTTCCCATTCGGCAGCAAGTGATCCCTGGCCGGAACCTATATCGCCTTGGCCGGGAACATGCATGATGGTCTGACTGGCCGCCGGCCAGCCAGTGTTCGCGCGCAATCATCGCGCAGAAGGCATCGCGTGAAACTCAGGATCGGCTACGCGCTCGACTACGATTTTCCGCAACCGACACCGGTCATCCTGATGCTGAACGTGCATTTCAGCCGGGTATCGGACTTGGCCGAACCCGACCATATCCGCATCCAGCCTTCGGTTCCCGTCAGTGCCTATCGGGACGGCTTCGGAAACTGGTGCACTCGGCTGCTGGCGCCACAGGGGTTGATGCGGATCACCGCCGACGCGATCATCTCCGATAGCGGCCTGCCCGAAAGCCATGACCGCAGTGCCGGCCAAGTGCCGGTCGAACGGCTGCCGGAGGAGAGTCTCGTCTTCCTGCTGGCGAGCCGCTTCTGCGACAGTGACCGCCTGCTCGACCTCGCCTGGCAGCTCTTCGGCCATACCCAGCCGGGCGCGCTACGTGTTCAGGCAATCTGCGATTTCGTCAACCAGCGCATCGCCTTCAACTACAACGATGCCAGCGTGACCCGCACAGCGTCCGACGCCTATCGTGAAGGCCGCGGCGTCTGCCGCGACTACGCTCATCTCGCGATCGCCTTCTGCCGGGCGATGAACATCCCGGCACGCTATTGCACCTGCTATCTCGGCGATGTCGGCACGCCGCCGCCTTATCCGCCAGGCGATTTCGCGGCGTCTTTCGAAGCCTATCTCGACGGCGGCTGGCAGATGTTCGATCCGCGCAACAACGTGCCGCGCATCGGCCGCGTGCTGATCGCGCGCGGGCGTGATGCGGCCGATGTCGCCATCGCCACCACATTCGGGCCGAACACGCTGACAGGGTTCAAGGTCTGGACCGACGAGGTGGTGGAAGGGGCGATGTAGCAGTTGCAACCAGACATGTCCTGACGCGCCATTTGCAGACGTTCACCCACTGCCGAGAACCGGACGTTCCCGGAAAAAGGTATATCAGCTGCCGCACAACCGGGATCGCCGGGGCGTCGAGGGCTGGCAGCCTCCTGACCGAAGCCGAGCTGCTCAGCGGAACTCTAATCCGGGCCGCCCTGAGATACCGCTCTGGCTTCTATAGCGATTGTCTCGCAGTCGGCCTCGGTGCCGTTCTGCCAGGATTGGACGAGGAAACGCGCATCCGCTCCAATGGCCATTATCGGGTGGTGCCAGAGTCCCCGACGGTAGATCAATCCTTGCGCAGCGGACAACCAAAAGGCAGCGAAGGTCGAAAAATCAGGGGTGCCGTCAGCCTTGTTTTGACTGACGACCACGATATGGCCCGCACCGCCAAGCGGAACGATGAGCTGGATCGAGTTTGGATGCCGTTCCAGCATTTCGATCGGCTGGTCCGGATGCTGCGCCTTCGCCTCGAAGATCGATGTAACCAGCCTGGTTCCTGGCAGGACATCGGAGGCTGCGTGCGCGTGGATGTCGTGTCGCAGAGCCGTACCGTTGTTGACAACATGATCGGATTCGCCAGCTTCCACGATCCATCCATAGGGCTCGAACGAGGCCTTCGTCACCGGTTGAACTTGGAGAGTCCGGGGGGAAGGAATCCCGAGCGTGAGCTCATCGTCTTGCATAGGTGTTCCTCAAGGGGCCGCCGGGATCGAGGCCTCCACGCATTGTAGATGCCGGTCCACCGCAGGTGGATACGGTGCCGTTTGAACCGGCCGGATGACGGCACAGGCGTTGGTGAAGCCGGCCCTGCCTGTCAAGAGATGGGATTGCGGAGGAAAGCGCCGGACGGTTTCGGATACACGTCGAGGGCTGCTCTTTGATGGTCGCGCAGAGGGCGAGGCGCCGCTCCGCTCGGAACGTCGCCCCGCCCGAACGAATGAAGCACTCTCAGTCTTCGATCTTGAAGTAATCTGCCCCAAAACGAGCAGCATCGTTATACGTCACCTTTTGCAGAACGTTCTGCGACAGGTTCCATTTTTTGAAGACCGCTGCGTAAGAACCATCGTCGACCATGCTCTGCAAAGCCTTGATCACCGCATCGCGAAGGCCCGGACTGTTCTTGTTGACGATCCACCCCTGATAACCAACCGCGTAGCGGCCGCTGGTGATGAGTTCGAGCTGGATGCCGCCCTTGGGCTGCTTCGCAGTCGAATAGGCTGAAACGCCTACATTGGCGATATAGGCATCTGCGCGCCCGCTCTTCACCGCGAGCTGGGCCTGATCGCTGGTTGGGAACTCCATGATCTCAAGCGGCTTCGAACTCGGACATTTCTGAGCCTGCAGTTCGAAGAGCTTGAGCGGGGTCGAGCCTTGGTGGGCGGCGCCGCGGTGCCCGCACATGTCGCTGAGCTTCTTGATGCCAAGCGGATTGCCCGCAACGACCACGAGACCGGCGGCCTCATAGTTCACATCGATGATATCGACGATCTTTTCGCGCTCGACGAAGTCCCCGAACGCAGACGCTCCGAGATCAAAGCGCCCAGACTGGATGCCGGGAATGATACTGGGAAACGGAGCAGCTGACACCTTGATTGGAATTCCGATGCGCGACGCTACTTCGGCCAGAAGCTCCTGCTCGACACCGATGAGGGTCTTGTTGTCCTCATCGTAGAAATCGTAGGGCGGTTGCTGCGGATCGCTGGCGGCCATGATCGCACCTGCGTTGCGGATACGCTCGGGCAACATGTCATAAAGGCCGGCAATGCGCTCTCCCGCAGCCGCCGAACCCGTCCATACGATAGCGGCGGCCAGGACGACCGCTTTGAGCCTGCTCGTCATTTGAACAATTCCCCTGTCAATTGTGATTGTTGATCCGGCTGAGGAAACTCTTCGTCCGATCTTTTTGCGGATTCTGCAGAACTTCCCGAGCCGGGCCTTCCTCGACGATCACCCCCCCGTCTATAAAGACCACGCGATCCGCGACTTCCCTCGCGAAGCCGATCTCATGTGTGACGATCAGCATGGTCATGCCTTCCCGTGCCAATCGCTTCATCACCGCCAGCACCTCGCCCACCAGTTCTGGATCAAGCGCGGAGGTAGGCTCGTCGAACAGCATCAAGCTGGGTTTCATGGCGAGTGCGCGTGCGATCGCAACACGTTGCTGCTGCCCGCCGGAAAGCTCTGCCGGCATGGCATGCTCCTTCTCGCGAAGGTCGACCATAGCGAGAAGCCGTCGCGCGTTCTCGACCGCCACGTCCCTCGCTTCGCCCTTCAAGAGCATGGGACCTTGCGTGATGTTGGTCATCACATCGAGATGCGCGAACAGATTGAACCGCTGAAAAACCATCCCGATGTCCCGGCGTTGCCGAGCCAGTTCAGCATGTTTCATCTCGTAGAGCGTGTCGCCACGCTGGTGGTAGCCCACCAGCTTGCCGTTCACGAGAATCCGTCCGGCATCGATTTTTTCGAGATGATTGATGCAACGCAGAAAGGTCGACTTGCCGCTTCCGGAAGGCCCGATGATGCAGGCCACTTCGCCGGCTTTGAGATTGAGGTCGATCCCGCTTAGCACCTCGATCGAGCCGTAGGATTTGCGGACCCCTTCGGCCTGAACCACGAATTCTTGCCCGGTCATCATGCTTGCCCTGCGCTTGCTGCGAGCTGCCTCGGAGACAACCGCGCGGGCCGTTTGGTCGAAGCGCGGCTCAACCTGCGCTCGATCCAACCTTGTATAACCGTGGCAACGCTCGTCATCACCAAGTACCAGATAGCCGCAACGAACAGCAGCTCGATGACCAGAAAGTTCTTTGCATATATATTTTGAACCCGTGTCAGCAAATCCTGGGCTGCCACGAAAGAAACCAGCGACGTCGTCTTCAGCATCGAGATCGTTTGATTTCCGATCGGTGGAATGATGACACGCATTGCCTGAGGCAGGATGATCTTGCGAAAGGTCTGCCCAGGCGTATATCCTAAGGCCATTGCAGCTTCCGACTGCCCTTTGTCGACCGCCAGAAGCCCGCCTCGCACGATCTCGGCCATATAGGCTGCTTCATTCAGGCTGAGCGCGAGCAGGGCTGCCGTAAACGGCGACACAAGCGCGTTGGTATTGATCGAATAGCCCGCGACGCCGACCGACGGAATGAACAGCTGGATATTGAACCAGAAGATCAGCTGAACGAGCAGCGGCGTGCCGCGGAAAAACCAGATGTAAATGCCCGCCGCGGTCGAGAGCATGGCGTTCCGCGACTCCTTCATCGCGGCCAAGACGATGCCGCCGGCGACCCCGATCGCCACGGCGAGGAACGTCATCAAAAGCGTCAGGCGAATGCCGGAGAGGATCGAAGCGTTGAACAGATATTCCGGAATGACCGACCAATTCACGTTGTCTGTGCGCGCCACCTGCACGAGCAGCCAGCCGACAACGGTGCAAAGCAGCAGCACGGCAAAGCGCTGACCCCAATAGGTTGCCGGAACGATCCTTGCAGGCTGCGTCGACGACATTAAACCTCCAAGACATCCGACCGGTCTGACCACTTGCTGAGAACCAAGCATCCGAGCAATGCTGTGTCAATCGCGGGCTTCTCAGGGAGTGCGCTCTTCGTTTGCCGTCGGAGCCGAAATGCAATCGTCACACCTTCCCGAGCGCCACATGGTGCCTCACGAGACGGTTAGAAAACTGCAGGAGATGATCGAGCGGGGGCAGGTGGAACCCGGTCAAAAGCTGCCGTCACAGCGCATCTTGTCGGAGCAGCTTGGAATCAGCCGATCGTCCCTGCGCGAGGCGATCTCGATTCTCGAGACGATCGGCCTTTTGCGAGTCGAGGTCGGGAAAGGTGTATTCGTGGTGGCCCCGGAAGCCAGGGTGCCGCACTGGCGTCACCTCGGGCTTGCTGCGCCAAAGGAAGTCTACGAATTTCGCTATAGTCTGGAAGGGTATGCTGCGGGCTTGGCGGCCACACGCATGACGTCAGCCATCATGGAGGAGCTCAAGGCGTGCCTTGCCGCGATGGTCGAGGCGGCGACGCGGCAAGACCTCGTCTCTCTGGCATCAAACGACCGGAAATTTCATGTCATTATCGTCGAGGCCTCCGGAAATACGGTGCTTATCGGGAGCTTCATGAGCGCGCATAGGGTCATCCTCGAGGCCCAGCGCATTCCCATGAGTCGCATGGAAACGTTGGAATTTACGGCCGCCGAGCACCGGCTCATCGTTGAGGCGCTGGAAACCGGCTGCTTCGTCAAGAGTGCGCAGGCCATGATGGATCATATCGCCGCGACGGCCGAGCGCGGAGGCGTCAAGCTTACCCAGTTTCAAATCGGGGGCGTGAATGGCGGCAGTGGAACTGGTCCTGGAAGGTGACCTGGTCGTTGTCCGCCCTTCGAATGTGAGCTGGACCAGCGTTGATCCATTCGGCCTCATTGGCGAATGTCCAACGCTATGCCTGATCGTGCATAAGGCATCTTCTTGAAGAGCGGGGCCCTCATAAGGGCGATGCCTTGGTCCTGGGTCGGTCGCGGACGTTGACCGCTCGCCGAACAGCGGACGTCCTTGCGACGCTTTCGCCGGGGTGCGATCCAGGATGATCCGAGCGCCTGGATCGACCGATGCCGCTCCTGCCGGAAGGGTCTTCCACAGGCAGGTCAAACCGAGAGTCGGTCGCTCGAAGCGATGACACGCTCCTTGTAATGTTCAAGCACCGGCGCCACCCCTTGCAAAGAGACGGCGCTGTCGAGTCCGGCAGCCGCGCCTTTCGCAGCCTCCCCGGCGCGACCGGCCATCATCGCCTCGAACGCCGCAATCGCATCCCAGCCTTTACCCGAAGTCAGCGCCTCCGCCAGATCGACTGCGTCGGCGAGCGCGAGATTCACGCCTTCGCCACTGAACGGCGACATCAGATGCGCCGCGTCGCCGATCACTGTGATCCCCCGTACCGGAGCCCAGCTCAGCCCGATGGGGAGCGCATATAGAGGCCGTACCGCGAGAAGATCGCCGTCGATGATCAGCTTGGTCAAGGCGGGGGCGAATTCCGCGAAGGCATCCAGCACGTGAGCCCGGACCTCATCGCCAGGGAGTTGCGCCCAGCGACGTGCTTCGTCTTCCTTCATCCGTAGCCCGGCGTAACCGCGGATATGACCGTCCCCGTTTCGCTGCGCGATCAGCACGCGATTGGCACCCACCGCGAACATCTTGCCGCTCCCGACGAGCCGGTCGACATGCGGGTGGCGGGCGACGTCGAACCCGAGCTCGACGAGTGTCACGCCTTCGTAAGCGGGTCGTGCATCGGTGAGCAACGGGCGAACCCGCGACCACGCCCCATCGGCACCGACCACGGCAGCGAAGCGGTGGGAGACGCGGTCGAGGACGACTTGCACGCCGCCATCGACAGACTCGACCGTTGCCACTTTCGCGTTCCACTGGATCGTGCCGGGTTCGAGCGAGTCGACGAGGATGCGACGCAATGCCGTGCGGTCGATCTCGGGTCGGTCGTCTCCCGAGCCATCGCGGTCGAACAGCAGCGTGCCATGCTGGTCATACAACCTGTCGCCTTGGTCTTCCGGGCGAGCCTCCGCTGCGAATGCGTGTTCGAGATCAGCCTGCCGCATCGCGCGCTGGCCGGTTTCCGCATGCATGTCGAGCGAGCCGCCCTGTGGCCGCGCGTCGATGTTGGCGTCGCGTTCGAAAATGACCACCTTGCGCCCGCGCCGTTGCAGCAGTCTGGCGAGCATTAGTCCGCCCGGTCCACCGCCAACGATGCCGATCGTTCCCATCATTGTCATAAGCCGTTCCTTTAGTTAGATAGGATACTATATAACTAAACATAGGATGCTATGCAATGGCGCTCGACGACGATGGCTGGCAACCGCTCGAACACCCCGGACATTATCTGAGCCGCATCGCGCGGGGTTTGACGCGCGTCGGCGATGCGCGGCTGCGCCCGCTCGGTCTCGCCACCGCGCAGTTGCCGGTGCTCTCGATGTTGCGGAACGGAGAACGATTGGCTCAGTCCGAGCTCGCCCGTCTCGCCAAGGTCGAGCAGCCGACGATGGCGCAGCTTCTCGGGCGTATGGAGCGGGATGGGCTCGTCCGCCGAGATCCCGATCCGCGAGACCGCCGCAGCAGCCTCGTTTCACTCACGGACGCCGCCATTGAAAAATTGCCGGCAGGGCGTCAAGCGCTGCGACAAGCCAATACCGAAATGACCGAAGGGCTGTCCGATGCCGAGGTCACGACCCTGGTTCGGCTGCTCCGCCGCGTGCTCGACAACGTCGAGACGATGCAGCCGAACCCCGTGAGGGATTAAGAATCGAGCCGGCATCAAATGCATCTGGTCGTGAGCTCGTATGGCGAGAGTTTTGCGCTGATAGGCAGCGTCTCGCTTGGAGCTGACGTTGAGACGTCACCCAGCGTGCCGCGCAGGATGCTGATGCCGATCATTCTCCTGTTCGCCATTGTCGGCTCTTACGCGATCAACAACTCGCTGTTCGACGTCGGATTGATGCTCGCCTTCGGCGTGCTGGCCTTCGTGC
Organism: Bosea sp. NBC_00550; assembly: GCF_026020075.1. Taxonomy (NCBI): domain Bacteria; kingdom Pseudomonadati; phylum Pseudomonadota; class Alphaproteobacteria; order Hyphomicrobiales; family Alloboseaceae; genus Allobosea; species Allobosea sp. NBC_00550. Next base: position 5,060,194 of record NZ_CP102772.1, on the reverse strand, counting down.
TGGAGGAAAACGATTTCCCCGTCGCGCCGGTCATCCTCGGCGTCGTGCTCGGGCCCTTGCTGGAGGAGTATTTCATCAACTCGATGATCAAATCCGACGGCAGGCTGATCGGCCTCGTCGACCGCCCGATCGCTGCCGTCCTCGCCGCGATCACCATCGCAATCGTTGGCTGGACCATTGTCGCTTCCTTGAGAAGCGCCAAAGCCAACGAGCAACATACGGCCGGTTGAAAACGCTCTTGGGCATGGGCCAAAGCGGCAATGGGCAAATGCGCCGATCCCGTACATCGAGAAACCGCGGGATCTGACATTTCGGTCGGAGCGGCGTGGTGCCTGGTCGATAGGCGGACAGATGGACATGCTGTCGTCCACTGCATGCGTGGGCGCATTCACTCGACAGATGAAGGCTATTGATCGCAAAGCGATATGCCAGCTGGATTCATATCCGGCGCCCCTATCAGCCGGAGCACGCGGCCTGCCATGTCCGAGACAGCTTGTTCGCGCCGCGCCATCGGCCTGATCGTCCCGTCGTCCAACAGGGTCGTCGAGCGCGTGGCGGGCCAGATGCTTGCGGGCCACCCGAACATCGACTGCTGCATCGCGCGCGTGCCTTATGGCGGGATCGTCGAGACCGGTACAGCGCCCGGCTACAGGCTCGAACCGTTCGACGGCGCTGCCATGCTGCTGGCCGATGCTGGCGTCGATGTGATTTGTTGGAACGCGACGCGCGGGGCAGCGCTGGGCTTCGACGCCGATCGCGAGCTGTGCCGGCGGATCGAGGACCGGACGGGAATCCCGGCGGTCACAACGTCGCTCGCGGCCGTCGCGCTCCTGACGGCGGCGGCTGAGAAAAGGATCGGGTTCGTCACTCAGGGCGACGAGATCGAATCCCTCGATATCCTCGAGAGGTTCCGCTCACAGGGCGTGGACATCATCGACCACAGCTGGCTCGGCATCGTCGACAATCTCGATGCAGCCTATGTCGGTAGCGACACGTTGCTGGCGAAGGCCCGGGATCTGGCCGCCCGGTCGTCGCTCGACACCGTCATGTTCTGGAGCACCAATCTGTCGGGCTATGCTGCTCGGCTAAGCGAACCCGCCGCCGACTTCGGCATTCTCGATTCGGCTGAGATCGGGATCCGCGCCGCGCTAAGCGGCGCAGGCTAGGGCATCTAGTATATCGGCCAATTTTTTAGGCATCTTTCTGCGCATTGCATACAATGCGGCGTACGCATTCGGCGACGCGCGCCTTTTTGAAAGCATTTCAGTTCCCTACCCGCTGGCACGCTACGTGCTTTGAAAGCGCCATGTGCGCCGACGCCAAACCGCATCTTCGTCCGAGTCCAGCCCGAGCCGCCGCGCGCCGAGACAGCGCTCGCGCTGCGGCCGAACGCGCGGTCTGCGGGGGCGCTTCCCATCATCCGGCGCGCCGCGACATCCGACTGGCAAAACGAGGGGTCTCCAACCGATGATCACACGCCGCACCGCCATCGCCGCAGGTCTTGCCGCGCCGTTCGTCGCGCGTAGCCAGGCGCAAGCCCAGGCCGTTGGCCGGGCTGAAACCCTGCTGCTGGTTCAGGAGTACGGGCCCAACAGCCTCGACATGCAGGGCATCGGCTCGTCGCAGCCGGTCAATGGCGTCGCGCTAAACTGCTATGACCGCCTGCTGCGCTTCAAGCCGGTGCCGATCTCCGGCGGCGGCGGCAACACCATCTCGATGGGCGAGCTCGAGGGGGAGCTGGCCGAGAGCTGGCAGGTCGCGTCGGACGGCATGAGCTGCACCTTCAAGCTCCGCGACGCCACCTTCCATTCGGGCCGCAAGGTCACTGCGACCGACGTCAAATGGTCGCTCGATCGCGCCTGCACGATCGGCGGCTTCTCCACGACGCAGATGAATGCCGGCTCGCTGGAGAAGCCCGAGCAATTCGTCGTCGTCGACGAGAAGACCTTTCGCGTCGACTTCGTCCGCAAGGACAAGATGACGCTGCCGAACCTCGCGGTCACGATCCCGTTCGTCTTCGACTCCGAGCTCGCGATCAAGAATGGCGGTGGCGACCCCCATGCCAAGGAATGGCTGAAGAACAACGTCGCCGGCTCCGGCGCCTACAAGGTCGAGAGCTGGAAGCCGGGCGTCGAGACGATCTATGTCCGCAATGACGACTGGAAATGCGGAAAGCTGCCGCAGCTGCGCCGCATCATCGCGCGCGACATCGCCTCGCCCTCGACCCGCAGGGCTTTGATGGAGCGCGGCGATGCGGACGTCTCATACGGTCTGCCGCCGAAGGACTTCAAGGACCTGCTCGACGCGGGCAAGGTCAATGTCGTCGGCGTGCCGATCCCCAACGGCGTCTGGGGCTGCTATCTCAACACGCAGGTCGGCCCGTTCAAGGATGTCCGCCTGCGCCAGGCCGTGGCCTGGGTGATGCCTTATGAGAAGATTCTGCAGGCCTCGCTTTTCGGCCGCGGCGTCGATATGTCGGGCGGCACCGAGCCGAAAGTCGCCTGGCCGCAGCCCTTCCCCTATAAGAGCGACGTCGCCAAGGCCAAGGCCCTCGTCGATGCCGCAGGCGGCCCCTTCTCGACGACGCTGTATTTCGACGCGGGCAATGCGACTGTCGCCGAGCCGATGGCTGTGCTGATCAAGGAAGCGCTGGCCGGCATTGGCATAACCGTCGAGATCAACAAGGTTCCAGGCGCGAACTTCCGCACCGAAATCGCCAAGAAGACCAACCCGATGGTGCTAAACCGTTTCGCTGGCTGGCTCGACTATCCCGATTACTATCTGTTCTGGACGATGCACGGCAACAACTCGATCTTCAACATCGCCGCGTACCAGAACCCGGCGCTGGACAAGCTCGTCGATGCCGCCCGCTTCGCGCCCGACAAGGCCGCCTACGACGCCAATGTGATCGACTTCATCAAGCTGGTGGAAAACGAGGTGCCGATGGTGCCGATCAACCAGCCAACCCATGACGTGGCGCTGCAGAAGTCGATCGGCGGCTACCAGTTCCAGCCCTGCCGCGAGCCAGATTTCCGCTACCTCACCAAGGGGTGAGCGGTTCTGGCCGAGGAACCTCACCGGCATTCCGGGCAAGCCGCGTAGCGGCGCCGATCCGGAATCCATCGTAAGGCGCGACTTTCTACGATGGATTCCGGCCTCCGCTTCGCTCCGCCCGAATGACCGCGCGTTTGGATGAAGGAAAGACGCTATGCTGCGCATGATCGGCCAGCGCCTGATGACCACGATCCCGTCGGTCATCGGCGTGATCATCGTCACCTTCCTGCTGACGCGGGTGCTGCCGGGCGATACGGCTGCCTATTTCGCTGGCCCTGCCGCCTCGCCGCAGGCGATCATCGAGATCCGCTCCAAGCTCGGGCTCGACCAGCCGCTGCCCGTGCAGTTCGTGTCCTACGTCACCGCGCTGGTGAAGGGTAATCTCGGGACCTCGCTGACCACCGGCCAGCCTGTGACGGCCGACCTCGCCGCGCGCCTGCCAGCCTCCGCCGAACTGACGCTGGCCGGGCTGCTGCTCGCCATGGCGGTCGCCTTGCCGCTCGGCGTGCTGGCGGCTGTGAAGCAGGGTTCCTGGATCGACCATCTCTGCCGCGTCGTGGCGACCGCGGGCGTCTCGCTGCCGGTGTTCTTCACCGGGCTTCTCCTCGTCTACGTCTTCTATTTTCTGCTCGGCTGGTCACCGGCGCCGCTCGGGCGGCTCGACGTCTTCGCCTCCGAGCCGCCTCGCGTTACCGGCCTGCTCCTGATCGACACCCTGGTAGCGCGGGATTTCGAGACCTTCCGGGGGGCTTTCGCTCAGTTGATCCTGCCGGCGGTAACGCTCGCCATCTTCTCGCTGGCCCCGATTACCCGCATGACGCGGGCATCGATGCTGGCCGTGCTCGGCGCCGATTTCGTGCGCACGGCGCGCGCCAGCGGCCTGACGAACCGCAAGGTCATCGGCACTTATGCTTTCCGGAACGCCATGCTGCCGGTGGTGACAACGCTGGGCATGGTGTTCTCCTTCCTGCTCGGTGCCAACGTGCTGGTCGAAAAGGTCTTTGCCTGGCCCGGCGTCGGTTCCTACGCGGTCGAGGCGCTGATCGCGTCGGACTACGCGCCGATCCAGGGCTTCGTGCTGACAATGGCGATCCTCTACGTCGCCCTGAACCTGATGATCGACGTGCTCTACGGGGTCATCGATCCCCGCGTAAGGCTGGAGGGGTGAAGCCCGTGAACGACATCGCCAACGTCGAGCCGGCGCCCGCCCCGACAGTCGAACCCGCCCCGGCGCTGCGCTTCGAAGCGCCGCCTTCCACCAGCTTGTGGACGCATGCGCGCCACATCGTGGCCGAGAACCCGGTCACCGGGCTCGCCTTCGGACTGTTCGCGCTGATCCTGCTGGCGGCGATCTTCGGCCCTTCGATCGTTCCCTACGACCCGCTGGCGAGCAACACCAACGCCGCCCTGCAGGCGCCGAGCCGGGCGCACTGGTTCGGCACGGACCAGCTCGGCCGCGACATCTTCAGCCGCGTGGTGGCGGCGACGCGCCTGGACTTCTCGATCGCGATCTTCTCGGTGGCGTTGGTCTTCCTGATGGGCGGACTGGCCGGCGTCATGGCCGGATTCTATGGCGGCTGGGTCGACAAGGTCGTCGGCCGCATCGCCGATACGATCATGGCCTTTCCGCTGTTCGTGCTGGCGATGGGGATCGTGGCCGCGCTCGGCAACTCGGTCGGAAACATCGTGCTGGCGACCGCGATCATCAACTTCCCGCTTTATGCCCGCGTCGCGCGCGCCGAGGCGAATGTGCGCCGCGATTCCGGCTTCGTGCAGGCGGCGCGGCTTTCGGGCAATTCCGACTGGCGGCTGCTCCTGACCCAGATCGTGCCGAACATCATGCCCATCATGGCGGTGCAGATGTCCCTGACCATGGGCTACGCGATCCTGAATGCGGCAGGTCTCTCCTTCATCGGGCTGGGCGTGCGCCCGCCGACGCCGGAATGGGGGATCATGGTGGCCGAGGGTGCGAGCTTCATCGTCTCCGGCGAGTGGTGGATTGCCTTCTTCCCGGGCCTCGCCCTGATGATCGCCGTGTTTTGCTTCAACCTGCTCGGCGATGGCGTGCGCGATCTCGTCGACCCGCAGCGGAGGAACTGACATGACCGCGGTGCCGCTGCTCGAGATAAAGAACCTCACCGTCGAGTTCGCCACCCGGCGCGGCGCGGTGCAGGCGGTCAAATCGATCGATATCAGCGTCGCCAAGGGCGAAACGGTGGCGATCGTCGGCGAGTCCGGCTCGGGCAAGTCGGTCACGTCCTATGCCGTGGTGCGGATTCTCGATCGCGCGGGCCGCGTCGCCGAAGGCAAGATCTCGTTCTCGGGCGTCGATCTCGTCGCAGCCGACGAGACCCAGATGCGCGATCTGCGCGGGCGGGAGATCTCGATGATCTTCCAGAACCCGCGCGCGGCGCTCAACCCGATCCGCAAGGTCGGAAAGCAGATCGAGGACGTGCTGTTGCAGCATGTCCAGGCGACGCGTGCGACGGCCAAGGAGAAGGCTGTCGAGGCGCTGACCAAGGTCAAGATCGCCCGCCCCGAGGAGCGCTACGACGCCTATCCGTTCGAGCTGTCGGGCGGCATGTGCCAGCGCGTCGTGATCGCGCTCGCGCTGGCCTGCCAGCCGCAGCTGTTGATCGCCGACGAGCCGACGACGGGCCTCGACGTCACCACCCAGAAGGCGGTGATGGACCTGATCGTAGAACTGACCCGAGAGCGTGGCATGTCGACGATCCTGATCACGCACGATCTCGGCCTCGCCGCCGCCTATTGCGACAAGGTCGTCGTGATGGAGAAGGGCAAGGTCGTCGAGACCGCCCTGGCCGGCGAGATCTTCCGCAACCCGCAGCACCCCTATACCCGCAAGCTGATGAAGGCGACGCCGCGGCTGGACACCAGCCTCGCGGATCTCTTGCCCGAAGCGCCGAAAACAGTGCCCGGCGAGGCCAGAACGGCCGCCGCTGCCCTGAAACCGGTGGCCAAGACCGGCCCGCTGATGCAGGTCGAGAACCTGATCAAGGAATATCCGCGGCCGGCGAGCGGCAGCCTCTTCGCCAAGCTGCTCGGCAAGGGTCCGGCTGAGCCGCCAGCGCCCTTCCGCGCCGTCGACGGCATCAGCTTCAGCGTCGCCAGGGGCGAGACGCTGGGGCTCGTTGGCGAATCCGGCTGCGGCAAATCGACGACCTCGATGATGCTCACGCGGCTGATCGACCCCAGCGGCGGCAGGATCGTCTTCGACGGCACCGATATCGGCGCGATTCCCGCCAAGCAATTCGCCGCGTCGCCGCATCGCCGGCGCATCCAGATGGTGTTCCAGGACCCGACCGACAGCCTCAATCCGCGCTTCACCGCAGAGCGGGCCATTGCCGACCCGATCATGCGGATGGGTACGATCAAGGGACGCGATGCCTTGCGCGCACGCTGCGAGGAGCTGGCGCGGCTCGTCGGCCTGCCGGTCGAGCTGATCGACCGGTTTCCCCATCAGCTCTCGGGCGGGCAGAAGGCACGTGTGGGCATTGCGCGTGCGATCGCGCTCGACCCCGATCTGGTCATTCTCGACGAGCCCACCGCTGCGCTGGACGTCTCCGTCCAGGCGGTGGTGCTGAACCTGCTGGAAGAGCTGAAGGGGCGGCTCGGCATGAGCTACCTCTTCGTCTCGCACGATCTCAACGTGGTGCGGCTGCTCTGCGACCGGGTGATCGTGATGAAGACGGGCTCGATCGTCGAGGAAGGCACAGCCGAGGAGGTGCTCGGCGATCCCAAGGCGGAGTATACGAGGGAATTGCTGACCGCGATTCCGCACCCGCCGTTATGAGCGGTTCCTGCCCGACGCCTCTGGAGACGCCTGCCGATGAAGATCAACGACCCCACGGTGCTGGCCGAAGTCGAGGCCGCCTTCGCTGAGTACGAGAAGGCGCTGACCACAAACGACGTCGCGACGTTGGACAAGCTGTTCAAGGACAGCCCGCATACGCTGCGCTACGGGGTCGCCGAAAACCTGTACGGCTACAGCGAGATCGCCGCTTTCCGCTCGGCCCGCTCGCCGGTTGGGGTGATGCGCGCGATCGAGCGCACCGTCATCACAACGTATGGCGACACCACGGCGACGGCGAACACCATGTTCCGGCGCGACAGCATGGTCGGGAAGGTCGGTCGGCAGAGCCAGACCTGGATCAAGTTCGCGGAAGGCTGGCGCGTCGTCAGCGCTCATGTCAGCGTCATCCCCGAATGAGCAGCTGGCGGCAGCACATGCTGCGTGACGGCATGACCACCATCGCTCTGGCTGCTATGCAGGCATCGGCAATTCCGCCTTCCCTCCGAACCTGATCATGCCGCCCCACCCCGCCGCCGCCTTAGCGATATCCAAGCCTGCAGCGCCACCGCGGACGCGGACCGAAGCCCTTCGCCTGCAGATCGCCGACGAGATCATATCGGGCGTGCTCGAACCGGGAACGCCTCTCGACGAGCAGGAGCTGGCGGCGCGATTCGGCGTCTCGCGCACACCTGTGCGCGAGGCGATCCGCCAGCTCGCAGCATCAGGCCTGGTCAGCGTGCGGCCGCATCGCGGCGCGGTGGTGGCCTTGCCGACACCGACGCAGCTCGACGACATGTTCGAGGCGATGGCCGAACTCGAAGCTCTCTGTGCGGGGCTCGCCGCCCGCAACATGACCGTGCCCGAACGGCGCGGCCTGGAGGGTTTGCATCAGGCGCTGCGCGCGCTGGTGCATGAGGGCGATCCCCTGCGCTATCACGAGACCAACGAGGCTTTTCACGCCGCCATATATGCGGGCACGCATAATGGCTACCTCGCCGAACTGACTTTGATGACGCGTGCGCGAGTCGCGCCGTTTCGCAGGGCGCAGTTCCGGACGACCGGTCGGCTGGGAGGCTCCTACCAGGAGCACGACTTGATCGTGCAGGCGATCCTGCGAGGCGACCAGCCCGGTGCGGCAGAGGCGATGCGCGCCCATATCGGCATCGTGCGCGATGCCTTCAGGAGTTACGCGCGAGCGCCCTGAGGCTCGATCTGGGCTGCCGCGAAAGCCCGCCAGCCGCCGAATTCGGTCACGTCGCGCGCGTCCTCCGTCGCGATCTGCTCGCAGAGGAAGCCCTTGACCCGCGTACCGTCGGCCAGCGCGAGCGTGCCGATGCCGAGTGGCGTGGGGATTCCGGCGACGAAGCGGCCGAAGCCTTCTGCAGGGAGCGCCCAGACCTCGAGCGCGATGGCGGCTCCACCGTTGCGGACGCGGATCAGGCCGGGCCGGGCGGGCGGGCCGCCGGGCAAAGCGAAGAGCCTGTAGTCCTCGCTCGTGGTTGTCGCGCGCAGAAACGTAGCGCCCAGCGCGGTCAGCTCGCCGTTGAGCGGCATGCCCGACAGATGGGCACCGACGACCGCAATCTCGATCGCGCCGGGCGGGGCGACGATCGGGAGCTCCGCGAGCGGCGGCATCGGCGCGTCCAGAGTGCCGAGCCTCAAGCCGGCGGCATGATGAAAGGCGCGGCCCAGCGTGGCCAGCGCTGCATCGCGGCCGGACGGCGCGATGAAGGTGACCCCCGCCGCCGTGCCGTCCCCGGCCAGGGTCACCGGCACGGCGAGCGCGCACATATCGAGCAGATTGACGAAATTGGTGTAGCGGCCGAGCAGCGAGTTCCTGCCGACCGGGTCGGCTGCCATCTCGGCCAGCGTCACCGGCCTCGGCGCAGTCGGCACCATCATCGCATCGATGCCTTTCAGCGAGGCACTGGCGGCGAGAGCGAGCTCGGCCAGCCTGTATTGCGCCGCGAAGGTGTCGGCCGCATCGGGCAAGGGCCTGCCGGCGATGACCTGCCTGATGACGGGCAGGATCGCTTCGGGGTCGCGTGCGAGCAGTCCGCGGACCGCAAGGAAGCGCTCGGCCACCCAGGGGCCGTCATAAAGCAGGCGGGCCGTCTCGTAGAATGGCGTCATATCGATTGGGACGATGGTCGCGCCCAGCCCCCGCGCGCGCTCGACCGCCAGCGCAAAGCTCGCGGCTGCCGCCGCATCGCCGTCGAAGTCGAGATCGGCGGGTCGCGGGATGGCAATTCTCTGATGCGGCGGCAATGCGCCGAGCCGCCCGAGCGCTACGGGCCGGGAGAACGGGTCGGCGGCATCGACACCCGAGATCTCTTCCAGCACCGCCATCGCGTCATCGACCGTCAACGCAAAAACCGAGACGCAGTCGAGCGTGCGGCACGCCGGCACGACGCCCGCTGTCGGAACCAGGCCGAGGCTCGGCTTGAGCCCGACGAGGTTCTGCAGGCCGGCCGGCACACGCCCGGAGCCGGCGGTGTCCGTGCCCAGCGCAATGGGGACGACGCCGGAAGCGACTGCACTGGCCGAGCCGGAGCTGGAGCCGCCGGGCACCAGATCCGCCCGCAGCGCGTTGCGTGGCGTGCCATAGGGCGAGCGCGTTCCGTTAAGCCCGGTGGCGAACTGGTCGAGATTCGTCTTGCCGATCACGATGGCGCCGGCGGCCCTCAAACGGGCGACGGCGGCGGCATCCTGCGCGGGCACATAGGCGAAGGCCGGGCATGCCGCGGTGGTGGGCAGCCCGACGACATCGATATTGTCCTTGATGGCGACCGGAACGCCCCACAGCGCACGGCCGCGCGCTCCCTCCGCCTGCAACCGCTCCGCCTCGGCCAGCGCCTCGGACTCGGGCTTGAGCGCAATGAACATCGCCGGATCGTCCAGCGCGCGTAGCCGGGCATAGCTCCCGGCGACGGTCTGCGCGAGGGTGCGGCTTCCGTCGCGATGGGCAGAGAGGGTTTCACTCAGAGTCTGCACTGGCCGGCTTCCGTTTCGGTGGCATGGGCTAATTGGCTATTAAGTGAGCAATCTCAGCGCGATTGCATGCAAAGATTATGCAAGGCGCTTTGCTGGGAGAGTTCTGCAAAGGAGTAGCGCGACTATCTTCAGAGTCCTGAAGGGGGATGGCTGGGGACCGCGTTTTTCCTTTCCAGGTCAGCTGCTGCGCGGCAGACGTGCCACTCCTACCCCGACGGCAGCACGCTGCCTGCCGGTATAGGCACGGGCCTTGCAAAGCCCGTTCCGTTCTCTTTGCGGGAGGAGCGCCAGATGCCAGCCGTCGAAATCGCCGCGAAGCCGGGCGCGCTGCCCGTCGACTTCGCCCGCACGGCGCTGGTCATCATTGACATGCAGCGCGACTTCCTCGAACCGGGCGGATTCGGCGCCTCGCTTGGCAACGATGTCTCGCTGCTCGTCAAGGCAGTTGCGCCCTGCCGGCGCGTGCTGGAGGGCGCGCGAACCGCCGGCATGCTGGTGATCCACACCCGCGAGGGGCACAGGCCCGATCTCTCGGACGCGCCGCCGGCCAAGTTACAGCGCGGGCCGAAGGAAAAGCGCATTGGTGCGGAAGGGCCGATGGGCCGCATCCTGATCCGTGGTGAGGCGGGTCACGAGATCGTGCCGGCGCTGGCGCCACTGCCCGGCGAACCCGTGCTCGACAAGCCCGGCAAGGGCGCCTTCTACCAGACCGATCTCGACCTGATGCTCCGCAATCGCGGTATCGAGACGCTGCTGGTCTGCGGCGTCACCACCGAGGTCTGCGTCCATACGACCGTGCGCGAAGCGAACGACAGAGGGTATCGCTGCCTCGTGCTTGGTGATGCCTGCGCCTCGTATTTCCCGGAATTCCACGAGGTTGGCTTGCGTATGATCGCGGCCCAGGGCGGCATCTTCGGCTGGGTATCGACCACGGACGCGTGCTGGAGGCGCTTGCCCCAAAGGAAAAGGCGGCGTGAACCGGATGTTCGTCCAGAGTTTCATCGCGAGGATCGGCGGCTTCCGGCTTGGCCGCGCGCATGCACCTGCGAGTGCAAGGGCGCCCAGAATCATGGCCGCCGTACCGGTTGGCAAGCTGGAGCCCGCCGAATGAGCGACACCAAGCCCGCCTTCGACGCAGCGCGCCATTGCGATGCGATGGCGTCCACGCTCGGTCTGACGATCACTGGGAATCAGCGCCCCGCGGTCCTGCAGTTCCTGGCGATCGCGGAGACCATGTCGACGATCGTCTTCGAGGCTCCGCTCGACGAGGCCGCCTTCGAGCCGGCCGGCGTTTTCCGTGCCGGGAAATCCGGCAACGGAGAGCTCGCGTGAGTTTCGACGCCTTCGCACCGGCCCACCGGATCGCCGCCGATATCCGAGATGGCGCGATCAGTGCCGAGGACGTCGTGGGCGGCTTTCTCAAGCGCATCGACGAGCTCAACCCGACTATCAACGCCTTCACCGATGTCACCGCCGAGCGCGCACTGGCCCAAGCGGCGGCCATCGACGCCCGTCGCGCGGCGGGCATGGCCCTCGGGCCGCTTGCAGGCGTGCCTTTCGCCGCTAAGAACCTGTTCGACATCAGCGGCTTGCCGACCCGCGCCGGCTCGAAGATCAACCGCGCGCACGCGCCGGCCGCACGCGATGCCCTGTTGATCGAGCGCCTGAGCCAGGCCGACGCGGTGCTGCTTGGCGGTCTCAACATGGGCGAATACGCTTATGACTTCACCGGCGAGAACGCCCATGACGGACCCTGCCGCAATCCGCATGATCTCGCCCGCATGGCTGGAGGTTCGTCGTCGGGCTCGGGCGCCGCGACCGCCGCGGGATTGGCGCCCATCTCGCTCGGCTCCGACACCAACGGCTCGATCCGGGTGCCGAGTTCGTTCTGCGGGGTCTTTGGACTGAAGCCGACTTATGGCCGGCTGCCGCGTACGCGCAGTTTTCCATTCTGCGATTCGCTCGACCATCTCGGCCCCTTCGCCCGCGATGTAACAGACCTCGCGATGGCCTATGACCTGATGCAGGGCCGGGACTCGCATGATCCAGCCTGTGCGGTCCGGGCGATAGAGCCGACCTTGCCGACGCTGAAGGACGGCGTGTCCGGCCTGCGTATCGCGATCGCGGGCGGCTATTTCGCGACGGATTCGATGCCGGAGGCGCAAGCTGCCGTTGCCGCGGTCGCCGAGGCGCTCGGCGCGACGCAAGTGATCGATATCGCCGGGGCGGGCATAGCGCGCGCGGCCGCCTTCCTGATCACCAATGGAGAGAGCTCCGCCTTTCACCTTCAGCGCTTGCGGCAGCACGCCGATGATTTCGACCCCGAGACCCGCGACCGCTTTCTCGCCGGGGCCCTGCAGCCGACCGCCTGGTATCTCCAGGCGCAGCGGGCGCGGCGTTGGTTCCACGACGAGATGATACGGCTTTTCGAGACCGTCGACCTGATCGTCGCGCCGGCGACTCCCTGCGTCGCGCCGGAACTCGGCCAGAAGACCATGATGCTGAAGGGCGAGACCGTGCCGCTGAGGCCCAATATCGGATTGTTCACCCAGCCGATCTCCTGCGTCGGGCTGCCGGTAGCGGCGGTACCCGTCTTCGGAGGCGGCCTGCCGATCGGCGTTCAGCTCATCGCCGCTCCCTGGCGCGAGGATCTCTGCCTGCGCGCAGCCTATGCCCTTGCCGAGGCCCGCGTCGCCTCGGTCAAACCTCCGCTGGCGAGTTGCAATTGACTCGACCGCCAGGGACGATTCCACGGCGAGTGGACCTTTGCGGCGAGCGCTTTCGTCCTCACCGCCGATCGTCGAGATTACTACCGCAAAGCGGAGTTTCGCA